>NZ_LPXK01000011.1:0-755335 GCF_001618185.1 Thalassospira sp. MCCC 1A02898
CCGTTCTTGGCCAACGTAATGCCACCAATTGCAACGCTCAGCTTGTTGGGATCGGCGGTTACACCGCATTTACCAACCGCCATGACGATACGACCCCAGTTGGCGTCTTCACCGGCAATCGCGGTTTTGACAAGCGGGGAGTTGGCAATGGCCTTGGCGGCAGTTTTGGCTTCTTTCTCGTTCACGGCACCGGTGACCTTGACGGTGATGAATTTCGAAGCACCTTCGCCATCGCGGACGATCTGATGGGCAAGATCACGCAGCACGTCTTCAAATGCCGCCTTGAACGCGGCAAGTTCTGGATCGTTGACGTCACTGATCGCGTTATTGCCCGCCTTGCCGGTGGCAGCCACCAGAAGCGTGTCCGAGGTCGACGTATCGCTATCAACCGTGATCGCGTTGAAGCTGCGGTTGTTGCAATCGGCCAGAATGGCCTGCAAAACGCTGTGCGGTAGGGCGGCATCGGTAAACACAAAGCTTAACATGGTTGCCATGTTCGGCTCGATCATGCCCGATCCCTTGGCGATACCGGCAATCGTCACGGTCTTGCCATTGATGGTCGCGGTGGCTGACGCGCCCTTGGGGAAGGTATCGGTTGTCATGATGGCCTTGGCGGCATCAAGCCAGCCGGCCTCATTGGCCAGAAGATCGCCCAGTGCATCGGTGATGCGGTTGGCTGTCGTCGGCTCACCAATCACGCCGGTCGATGCGGTAAAGATTTCGGTTTTTGCACAGCCAAGTGCCTTGGACGCGGCTTCGACCTTGTCAGCAACGAACTTTTCGCCAGCCTTGCCGGTGAATGCGACGGAGTTACCTGCATTGACAAAAAAGGCACGTGCCGTACCCCCCTTAAGCGCCTCACGTCCCCAGCGGACCGCCGCCGATGCGGTGGTGGATGTGGTGAAGACACCGGCAACCTGCGTGCCAGGCTCAAGTTCGGCCAACAGCACATCCGGGCGCCCCTTGTAGCGAATGCCAAGGGTTGCGGTATGCAGTTTAACGCCAGCAATCGCCGGAAGGTCTGGGAATGCCGCAGGGGCAAGCGGTGAAATGGCAGTCGCAACCATCAGTGCAGTTTCCTTTATTGGATAAGTCGGTCCATCCTGCCGCAATGGCGACGAAAAGCAAGCGGCAGAATGAATTTACGCGATCAAGTGATGTGTAAAAAACGGGGCGAAGCCAAAGGCTGCACCCCGTTTTCGAATTCTCTAAAGCCAGTCGCGATCAATTGATACTGACCGCGAAGTCTGCGGGATTATTCCGCCGGCTTTTCCTTGGCGGCTTCTTCTGCTGCCTTCGCGGCTTCGATTTCGACATAGTTGACGATTTCGGCATCAGAACGCAGGTCTTCGACAAGTGCGTTAAACGCATCGCGGCTGATTTCGGCCACCAGCTGCTGACGGACTTCGTCAAGTGACGGCTGGGTGCCTTCTTTTTTCTCTTCAACCTTGATCACGTGCCAGCCGAACTGGGTCTGAACCGGCTCGCTCGAATAGGTGCCCGGTTCCATGGCAAAGGCTGCCTCGGCAAACGGTGCAACCATGTCGGCACGGTTAAAGAAGCCAAGATCACCACCGTTCGGGCCGGACGGGCCGGTCGATTTTTCTTTGGCGAGTTCGACGAAGTCGGCACCATCGTCAAGTTCTGCGATGATGGCTTTTGCGTCTTCTTCGCTTTCAAGCAGGATATGGCGGGCGTGAACCTGCGGCTCCGGCTCGTTGGTTTTGATGAATTCTTCGTATTTTGCTTCGATCGCATCATCGGTGATCGCGTCACTGAGCGCACGATCCAGATAGGTTTCCGCGATCAGGCGGCGCTCAAGCGCTGCGATCTGTGCTTTGACTTCCTCGTCGTCAGCAAGACCAGCTTCGCTGCCGGCATCCATCAGCAGGCGCTGATTGATTTCACGGGTCAAAAGATCTGCCTTAAGCATGTCAAACGGAAGCTGGCGATACTGTTGCGGCAGGCCCTGCTGGGTTGCGCGGACTTCTGATTCAAGAATGTCCTCACCATTGACCGTCGCCAGCACCGGGTCTTCTGCCGGTGCAGCGTCCTGTGCCATGGCAGGGGATGCGAAAATGACGGTTGCCAGGGACGCAGCAAGAAGGGATTTGCGCAGCATAGTTTCTCCAGACTTTGATTTCAGATGGGCTTATGCCCAATGCCTCTGCCCACGGGTAAAACACATAAGTTGTGCCTGCACAAGGCTTCGCCGTGGATGTCGCACCTTTTGGCAAAGCTTTCTGTCTAAAATGTGAAGAAGCTAAATTTGCGTGTCAGCATGTTGTGATGTGTATCTTTGCGTTCACGCGCGCATCACCTGCAAGGCGGGCAATGCTTGGACGACCGTTATGTGAAATTTTGACATGGTTGGGACTGTTCAGGCCCGAACGTCAAACAGCACTTCACCGACCGTCCCTTGTGACCCATCTGTGCGGGTGAAACCCGATTTGGCCACCAGATCCCCGCCGATCAGCCGTTCGTTCAACGGCGTGATCAGGGTCAGCGAGATCGATTTGATGCCTTCGCTTGCCAAGCTGCTCTGGCTTCCATTTGCGCGCAGCAAAACGAGCGAGCTGAACACAGCATCACTTTCGTCAATCACGCCATCCTGGTTGTCATCATACTTGGCCAGTTCGGCAAAACCGTCTTTGGCACCGTTCTGGTCACCAAACAGTTCGGTACCGTCGTTGATTTCACCATCATCATTGCGATCAAGTGCTAACAGCGCATCCCCGCCGCTGACCCAGGCGGTTTGATCAAGCGATCCATCACCATCAATGTCAAACTTTGCACCGTCTTCAAGACTTGTGATGTCGATGCCATTGCCATCCAGATCAAGGATCAACGGATCCTTCTGAAACGCTTGCGCGATTTCAACCCGGATCATTTCGATATGGGCCTTGAACTCGGAGACGGAAATGTCGATTTTCCCGGCGGTCTTGGCAAACCGGGTTTCAATCGATGAGAAATCGATCTGTACCTGTCGGGAACTAACAGACACCTGCCCAAGGTTAACCTTGGCCTTGCCGTGCGACATGCTGACCGCCAGATCTTGAACGGAGTCAGCGCCGCCGGTGCCACCGGTATTGGCAAGCTTCAGGTCACCCGGATCACCACCCGTCATGGCGTTGGCCATCGCGCGGGCCTTGGCTGGCGGAATGCCCATCATGGCAAGAACAATGAAAGCCTCGCGGTTCAGGCGCGTCTGGGCATCATCTAATGCGGGTTTCAGCCCCTTATAGATTTCAAGCACATCGGTCTCGAATTCCAGAATTGGGTGCTGAAAAGACCCCATTGCTTGTTCGATGCGTTGGTTGGCTTCGATACTGAGATCAATCTGGTCAATGATGGCGCGTTGCTGGGACAGTTCGCCATCTTGATTTCCATCGGTATCCGAACTGACGGCACCATTTGCCGCGGCACGTGAAGCGGCAAGCGCCGCTGCATTCTGGGTGGCGGTCGGATTGGATAGTGTTGAGGAATCAAACATACAGCACCTCCTTCCTGAAGGGCTGCGGGATGCCGGTCACGACATCCCGTCGCAGTTAAATCAGAACATCCTGTTCCTGTGTCGGGTCAATGACGGGCACAGTTTCACCATCAGGGAACGTGAAGGTGGCCTTGCCATCATCCTGACCAAAGAGGCCCATCGGCATCATCATATCAACGGTCAGCTGAAGCGGACCTGCACCCTCGCCAGTATCGTCAACCGGCTGATTGATGCTGCGTACGATCAGGGTTGCCTGTTCCATGAACTGTTCGGTGATCTGGGCATTGAGGGCCGCCATCCGTTCGGCCGCAAGCGCCTGACCATTGGTCTGCGCAGCACCGGCTGAGTCACCTTCTTCGGACGCGTCATCAGAACCGACTGTCGCATTCATCAGTTCACGAATGAATTCAGCGACTCCGTTATCGTTGATATCAAACAGAAGTCCGCCATTCTCGGCACTGGCCGGGTTGCCCAGCATATCCACAAGCGACCCGCCACCCAGTCCATCCATAACCGCGCCAAGTGCGCCAAGGGCTGCACCGGCACTGTTGCCAATTGCGATGGCTTCGGTGCGGACAACTTCGATCTTGGCAGCCTCGTAATTAAACGAGAACTCACCGGTTTCGTTGTTGATGCTGATATCCAGCGACTGGACCGCCATCATGGCTGATTCCGATACGCCAACCGCAGCACCATTGGCCCCGGCATATGAAATGGCGGTCTTGCTGTGGCTGGCGATCGCCTGATCAAAGGAAAATTCAAACTGGTCTTGCCCGCTGGCAGCATCGCGAATGCCAGTGAACATGGCCTCGGTCGCGACAATCGCTTCTTGTTCGGACATGCCCGAAAGCGCGAACATTTCCTCGACACTGCCGCGAATCATCTCAAGCGACGCATCAAGTGCGCGTTCAAACAGTTCTTCGGTTGTCAGGGACTTGTTCGACAGCGACTTGCCTGCCGCAGGGGCAAGCTTCTGGCTGTCATTATGTGCGGCAAGCGCATCGTCTGACAACGCAACCGGATCAACCTGATTGCGTGCATCAGTTCGCGCCTGTGCAGCACTGTTACCGGCATCGGGATTGGTTTTGGCAAGCGGCTGACGCGCATCCTGAAGGGCGGATTGACCCTGACGAAATGGATTAAGCGCTGAGAAATCGACCATAATCCTCCTCCTGAGGATGTGATTTGGCAGCGCTTTCGGGGCAACCCTGCGTGCCAAAACGAGCTACATGCTCTGTTAGGGTTTAAAACTATTAGGCGAATGGTACGCCGATTTCTCGCATTTCTCAAGCAAGAAGGGATCAATAACCAAAAACGGAAACGTGAAACCGTCCGGATGTGTCCGGGGACGGCGGCGAAAACCGGTAATTTTCAGCCCAACATTAGCGATATTGGCTCGTTCCGTTGACAGATGGCAGGCAGGGTTCTATCTGTGATCGGGCTCCGCTTTCTGTCGGGCCTCATTGTGTCTTAATTTATTTGTTCAGGAACGTATTAATGCTCGGCGCTATTGCCCGGAAAATTTTCGGTTCAGCTAACGATCGTGAAGTCAAAGCCCTGCGGGCCACGGTCGAGCAAATCAATGCCCTGGAACCCGAAGTCGAAAAGCTTACTGATGACGAACTGCGCGCCCGGACAGATTGGCTGCGCGAACGTCTCAAGAATGGCGAGACTCTGACAGATATCCTTCCTGATACCTTCGCCACCATCCGCGAGGCGTCCAAACGTGTCCGTGGTGAACGTCATTATGATGTGCAGCTTCTGGGCGGCATGGTTCTGACATCTGGCAAAATCGCCGAGATGAAAACCGGTGAAGGTAAAACCTTGGTTTCGACCCTTCCGGTTTATCTGAATGCGCTTGAAGGCAAGGGCGTTCATGTGGTGACGGTCAACGATTATCTGGCAAGTCGCGACGCCGAATGGATGGGCGAGGTCTATGGCTTCCTTGGTCTGACTGTGGGCGTGATCATGCATGGCATGACCGATGATCAGCGCCGTGCGGCTTATGCTTGTGACATCACCTATGCGACCAATAACGAGCTCGGCTTTGATTATCTGCGCGATAACATGAAGTTCCGTCTCGAAGACATGGTGCAGCGCCCGTTCAACTTTGCGATCGTCGATGAAGTCGACTCGATCCTGATTGACGAAGCCCGTACCCCGCTGATCATTTCAGGCCCTGCCGAAGACAGCTCCGAACTTTACCGCTCGATTGATGCGCTGATCCCGAAACTGATCGAAGAAGACTTCGAAAAGGACGAAAAGGCGCGTGCGGTTACCCTGACCGAAGAAGGCACCGAGCACGCCGAACAGCTTCTGATGGAAATGGGCATTCTGACCGAAGGCACGCTTTATGACGTTGCCAACGTTCATCTGGTCCATCACGTCAATCAGGCACTGCGTGCCCACAAGCTGTTCCAGAAAGATACCGACTATATCGTCAAGGACGACAAGGTCGTCATCATTGATGAATTTACCGGTCGTATGATGGAAGGCCGCCGTTATTCCGATGGCCTGCATCAGGCGCTCGAAGCCAAGGAAAAGGTCAAGATCCAGAACGAAAACCAGACCCTGGCATCGATCACCTTCCAGAACTATTTCCGCCTCTATCCGACCCTTGCCGGGATGACCGGTACGGCAATGACCGAGGCCGAAGAATTCGAGGAAATCTACAACCTTCAGGTTGTCGAAATCCCGACCCATCGCCCGATTGCCCGTAAAGATGCCGATGACGAGATCTATCGCACTGCCAATGAAAAGTGGATTGCGATCTCCGAACAGCTTGAAGACTGCCACAAACGTGGCCAGCCGGCTCTTGTCGGGACGGTCTCGATCGAGAAATCGGAAATTCTGTCCGATCTTCTGAAAAAGAAAAAGATCCCGCACGAAGTTCTCAACGCCAAGCAGCATGAACGCGAAGCCTTGATCGTGGCACAGGCCGGTGCGCCGGGTGCGATCACGATTGCCACCAACATGGCCGGTCGTGGTACCGACATCAAACTTGGTGGCAACGTTGAAATGCGCGTTGAGCACGAACTGGCCAACGTCACTGACGAGGCCAAACGTGCGGCCGCGATTGAAAAGATCAAGGCAGAAGTCAAAGCCGACCAGGAGAAGGTTCTCGCCGCCGGTGGTCTGTTTGTGATCGGGACCGAACGCCATGAATCACGTCGTGTGGATAACCAGCTGCGTGGTCGTTCCGGTCGTCAGGGTGACCCGGGTGGATCGAAATTCTATCTGTCGCTTGAAGATGACCTGATGCGTATTTTCGGGTCCGAGCGCATGGACGGCATGCTGCAGAAACTTGGTCTGCAGGAAGGCGAAGCAATATACCATCCGTGGATCAACAAGGCGCTTGAGAAAGCCCAGCAGAAGGTCGAGGCACGCAACTTCGACATTCGTAAGAACGTTCTGAAATTTGACGATGTCATGAACGACCAGCGTAAGGTCGTCTATGAACAACGCCGCGATCTGATGCAGGCAAAAAATGTCGCCGAAGACGTTGCTGACATGCGCGCCGAAGTCATCGAAGACATGGTCGACAAATACTGCCCGGCCAAGGTCTATCCGGAGCAATGGGAAGCCGCCAGCCTGCACGAAGAAGTTACCCGTCTTCTGGGTCTTGATCTGCCGATTTCTGATTGGGTCAAGGAAGAAGGCATCGATCAGGAAGTCATGCGCGAACGCATTGAAAAGGCAGCGGATGCGAAAATGGCGGCCAAGGTTGCCAACTATGGTGCTGACATCATGCGCCAGGTCGAAAAAAGCCTCGTGCTGCAACTCCTTGATCAGTCGTGGAAAGAGCACCTTCTTGCCCTTGATCACCTGCGTCAGGGCATTGGCCTTCGCGCCTATGGTCAGCGCGACCCGCTCAATGAGTTCAAGCGTGAAGCCTTCAACATGTTTGAAGCCATGTTGGTTTCCTTGCGCGAACGCGTGACCCAGATGCTGTCGCATGTCGAACTGCAATCGACCCCGCGCCCCGAAGACCTCGAAGCACCCCGCCGTCCGCAACAGGAAATGCGCGAAAACCGCGACGAACTCGAAGCAACCGAGCAGGGTGTCGATACCGCAACCGTTCAGTCGCGTCAGCCGGGCAATTTCGATCCCAATGATCCGTCGACCTGGGGTCGCGTGGCGCGTAACCAGGCCTGCCCATGCGGATCTGGCAAGAAATACAAGCATTGCCACGGTCAGCTGAACTGATCGTATTGGCCATGAATTGAAACAAAAAGCGCGCTCCTTCGGGATGCGCGCTTTTTCTTTGTCAGTTGCTTGCTGTCAGGGCCTTGGTTGGCAGATGGTTTTGCAGGAACTGTTTGACCGGGTCCAACACCGCATCATCGGTTGTCAAATAGAACCCAAGAGCAATCAGGGTTCCTGCATGACCCGTTTCGGGGACTTCGACAAGTTCTGCATTCGGGGCCAGTTCGGCGAGTTTGCGCGAGTTGCGCGGTAAAACCGTGTGATCACGGGTGCCTGTAATCAACAAAAGCGGCGGCATATGTGTAAGATCCATCGCGACCGGCTGGCTCTGATTGGCCGGTGTCTCGCCAAATGCATTTTTGGTGGCTGCAACATCATAGGGGTAAAAATCATACGGGCCGGAAAGCCCGATGATGCCGGCAATGTCATCGGCATCAAGCCCGACAGCTTGCAGATATTGTTGGTCCGCAACCAGTTGAACGGCGTTATAAGCCCCGGCGGAATGACCGGCCAACATAATCGGGACATCTTTGATCTGACCCGGATTTTGTGCCGCGTAGTTTTTCATAAAGGCGATCGCAGACGCGCCGTCCGCGATAAAGTCCGGAAAACGAACATCGGGCACCAATCGGTAATCATGAATGGCAACGGCATAGCCAAACTCGGCAAAACGTTTGGCGATAAAGGCGTACTTGCCGCGATCACCAGAATCCCAGGACCCGCCATAAAACCAGATCACAAGTGGGGCGGGCTGCAGGGAGGGATCGGGCAGATAAAGATCCACAACCTGCCGCTCCTCCGGGCCATAGGAAAGTGCCGCGATATCAGGTTCTAAATCGCCAGCCTGCCAATGATTGTAAGCACCAAGCTTGTCACATCCGGCCAGAAGCACCATTGCGACAACGGAGTTGGCAGCTAGGCCAAAAAGCCTTGTGCGGTTCGGTTTGTACATTGTTTGTTATGCTGTTTCCGGAGGCTTCAAGCTGCCTTAGGTTGATTGGAAAAACGACGTAATCTCAATACGGCAATTTGAGTAAAGCAGTTTGATGCTTTCTGCACTTGGCGAAGGTTTGATGGCGCGATAAAACAGTGCCATGACAATACAACAACCAGATAAAGGCTGCATGTCGGTTGACCTGCGCCAGGGCAAAATCCCGGAAAAAACCGTGTTCGTCAGTGCGGTCGCGCTGGTCGATATCGATCACCGTGTGCTGATCGCCCAGCGCCCGGAAGGCAAATCCATGGCGGGCCTGTGGGAGTTCCCGGGCGGCAAGGTCGAGGCGGGTGAAACCCCCGAAATGGCGCTGGTGCGCGAGCTCAAGGAAGAGCTTGGTATTGATATTACCGAAAGCTGTCTGGCACCCTTTACCTTTGCATCTTTCACCTATGATGATTTCCATCTGATGATGCCGCTTTATCTGTGCCGCGTCTGGAAGGGTGAAATCACCCCGATGGAAGGTCAGCAGGTGAAATGGGTGCGTCCGGTCCGTCTGGGCGACTATCCGATGCCGCCGGCTGATGTGCCGCTTGTGGCGATGCTGCGCGATTTTCTGTGAGCCATCTGCCCGTTTGTGGCGTATGAGATCGCGCATTGAAGTTTGAATGATGTTGTGGGGATATGATGTCTGATCCGGTCCGTGCCTGTCTGATTATTATCGGCAATGAAATCCTGTCTGGCCGCACCCATGACAAGAACCTGCCTTATCTGGCAGAGGAACTGAATGCGCTTGGTGTCCGCCTGGCCGAAACCCGCGTCATTCCCGATATCGAAGCCACCATCATCGAAACCGTCAATGAATGTCGGGCAAAATTTGATTATGTCTTCACCACCGGCGGCATCGGCCCGACCCATGATGACATCACATCGGAATGTGTCGCCAAGGCATTCGGGGTAGCGATTGAACTCAATGCAGACGCCCACGACTTGCTTAAAAGCCATTATGAAAACCCCGAAGACCTCAATGAAGCGCGCCTGCGTATGGCACGTATTCCGGTCGGGGCGGAGCTGATCCAGAATCCGATTTCCAAGGCACCGGGTTTCCGCATGGAAAATGTCTATGTCATGGCCGGTGTGCCGATGATCATGCAGGCCATGTTCCAGGGCATCAAACATCAGTTGATTGGCGGCAAGCCGATGGTATCGCGTTCCGTTGGCGGCTATATCCCCGAAGGCACGATCGCCAAGGTGCTTGGCGAAATTCAGGCTGATTTCCCCGAAACCGATATCGGGTCTTATCCGTTCCTGCGCGAAGGCAAGCTTGGCACTACATTGGTAGTGCGTGGTGAGGATCCAGATGACGTCAATCAGGCATCTGATCGCATTCGCCTTGCCATCATCGAAGGCGGCAAGGATGTGATCGAGGATACCGGTGCTGTCTGATTGCCTTGGCCAGTGGCCTTGAATTGCGTTTGATCAAGGTAATGTCTTCGGGGCTGTGTCTAGAATTGTTCTGACCTTTTACGGGAAGACAATATGACCGATCAGAACCATGATCCGCACAATGACGCGCGCAACAGTCAGGCCGCCCGCGAAGCCCGGTCGATTGTGAAATTCATGATCGAACACACAGCTTACGGCGGGTTTGGCGCGCTGGTGTTCGGGGCGTTGGTTCTGTATTTCGATATTGGCGGGATTTACAGTCTTGCGACGTCATCGCGCGATGCGCCGATCTTTATCTTCTTGCTGTTTTTCGGCCTGTTTGTGACCTTTGGCAGCATCAGTCTGGGCATCGGGATCATGACGCTTGGCGGCTTTTCCGATGATGACCGCTATCGCGATGAACGGACGCGCAATCGCAATTCAGATGACAGAAAATAAAAAAGGCGCCATTTGGTGGCGCCTTTCTGGAAAGTTGAACACCTGCCTTATGGCCGGTCCGCACCGGATTTCTTGGCGATCACGCGCGCAATCAGCATGCCGATGATCCAGCCCGTCAACGGCACGATGAAAATGTAATCAAACAACGGGTGGCTCGAATCCCCGCCCGACGCCGCCAAAATGATCCCGACCCAACCCGCGGTCAGAAGATAGCCCATGATCTTGAAATAGACCCCGTTTGACAGCCCCTTTTTTTGCGGCGGCTGTTCGGGATTGTTCGGTTGGCTTGGTTCGCCAGACATTCGGTATTCCTTGCGTTCTGAAATATGTTTTGGCAATCAGCGTTCAAGTGTCAGCGCGTCGGGATCAATGCGATCCTGCCAGCCTTCGCGCACCAGTTCGGGCACGACGTGATCTTCTTCCGGATATCCGATACACAGATAGGCAATCAGCCGCCAATGGTCTGGCACATCAAGCGTCTTGCCGACCACATCCGGCTCAAGGATTGAAACCCAGCCAACCCCGATGCCCTTCACACGTGCCGCCAGCCACAGCAACTGCACGGCGGCGACCGCAGAATAATCAAGCATCTCGGGCATCGTCTTGCGGCCAAGGCCCATGCCGGCTTCGGTTTCTTCATCGGCAAACACGGCCAACTGTACCGGGGCCTGATCCATGCCCTGAAGCTTCAGCGACGCATAAAGCTTGGCGCGTTCGCCGTGATAGTCATTAAGTGCTTCATTGTTGGCGCGCTCGAAACTGTCGCGAATTGATTTGCGGCGTTTCGGGTCATTGACCTTCACAAAGCGCCATGGCTGGCAATTGCCGACTGAGGGCGCCAGGCAGGCTTCCTTGATCAGATCGTCGATATCGCCCTTAGGGATCGGGTCGGTGCGAAAACGCCGGACATCACGCCGCCACAGCAAAAGATTGATGAACTGCTTTTGAAACGTCTGGTCAAAAACCGGCGGCGTCAGGTCCGTTTCCGGGGCGCTGTTTGTGGCAATCTGATCTGGTTTGGTCATGGCGCGGGCCTGATGAAATGCGAGGTAAATTTCAATTGTTTTGCACCCTACCTGTCAGCGCCGCTGTCGCCAATAGCAAGATGATCTCATCGATCCTTCACAGCCGATTTTTGCGCACCATGCGCTGACAAAAGCCTAGAACGGCACATCTATGGTCAGAAAACCGGTATAGTTGCCGTGCGACACTTCATAGCTCAGTTTTCGCCGCAACTCGAAACTGACGCTGGCGGGGAAACTGCCCCATTGCTGGGTAATGCCACCCCCGGTATCAAGATAAAGATTGGTGCTTTCAATGCTGACAAACGGCTCAAGCGTCATCGATGACTGTGCCACATCATGGATCAGGGAAAACTCCGATCGAATGCCGGTAATGTCCTCAGACCCGGTGGCGATGTCGCGAAACCCCTGAATGCTGAGATCAAAACTCAGCGGATCATAGGCATAATCGGCCCCGGCATAATAGCGCGTCGATCCGCTGCGCCCGTAATTCTGGTTCAGAAGCGATATGGTCTCGTCCTGCCCGGCAAACGGAATGATTTCATGATTGCCAAAGCCAAGGCGATAGCGCGCCTCGACCGAAGCATCAAAAAGCTGCGTGGTCGCGATGCTTCCGGGCACAAGTCCACCACTGGTGGCGCGCGCCGCATCAACATATTCGCGCGCGGTGGTGATATCGCCATCAAGCTGGATGCGCAGCGGCACCGCCCCGAATTCATAGTCGGTGCCAAAACCGATGCTGTTTGAAATGCTGGTACTATCAAGCCGTTCGGCATAGCGCAGGTTATCTGGCACCGGGCCAATCGGGGATTGGCGGATGGTGCTTTGACCAAGGCTGATGCTGCCGCGCAGGTTAAACCAGTCTGTCACCCGCGAGACGAAATAGGGCGACAGGGCAAGATTGTTTTCGCGATAGCCCAATTGCCGGGTGCCGGATTCGCCAACCGTGCTGCCCCAGCCAACCCCGATGCCAAGCACAAGCCCGTCATCAATCAGATAATCCACACCGCTATCAATCGAGATGGTGTCGCCACTGAGGCCCGGATCGTAGCCCGACCCGGTGATACGGTTTTCAAGTTCTGAATGGTTGCCCGCAAGCCAGATACTGATCGGCGCATGCACGCTGCGCGATTGGGTCGGGAACGTCCCCGCCGCACTATCAAGGTCAAGCTTGCGCGCAAGCGATGAAAGCGCATTGCGCCCGGCCAGAATCTCGCTGGGTGTTGGGGTGCCCATGCCAAATTGCAGATGTTCGGTGGCCTGTTGCGGCGGAGAAAGGAAGCCATCAAACAGCAAGGGTGCCACCCGGCTGTCATAAAGATCTTCGTCCATCTTGTCATACAGGCGGTTCATATGGCGTTGCTGATTTGCGGTCCGGGTGGTGGTCTTGTTGCGCAATACCGGTGCATCAGGCCGTGCGGCATCATCGCGGGCAAAGGCCTGCGGTATTATGGGCGGCTGGCTTATCTCCCGTCGAAGGATATAGGTAACGGCCGCCAGACAGACCGTGGCAATCACGGCAGCTTGAAAACGCCTGTGCATCTGACTTTGAACGTGACTGTTTGGGTCAGTGGTCCAGCATGACAGACGAAAATGCACGGAATATGGAGAAACACGGGCAGTTCTGCCCCATTGCTGTTTAACCGCGTAAAGGTGCCGATCATGGCTAATAGAATGTTGCGTCAAAAACCAAGCCGCGCTAGAACGCTTTGCACCGGCTTTGGCCGGTCCCAACGCGCGTCGCGGGCGTGGCGAAATTGGTAAACGCAGCGGACTTAAAATCCGTCAGCCCTAAGGCTTTGCCGGTTCAAGTCCGGCCGCCCGCACCAGCGCATCGGCAACCGGACCCTGTTTACGGTCCCGGCATCAAATTGCCGAATTCCTGTCATCAAATCCTCTGCTTTGTATTTCATCCTGCGAACATCCCGGCACAGGTTTGCTGTGGATGTTGTTTCATCCCCAATGCAGGAGAATGAAGATGGTTCACTTGATTGCCATTGGTGTCATTGCCGCAGCCGCACTGGTCGTAACGTGATGATCAATCGGTGACTTCTTGTATGAGATGCTGCAGTGCGATAGGATCCTTGGTGCGCGTATTCACGCCATCAACAGGCCAGCATTGCCATGAACAAAGTCGCTGCCAAATCCACAGAACTTTCGGGTGTTCCGATCCAGCAGGACGGCGCATGGCACGCACTACCCGCCGATCAGGCCCTTGAAGATTTCCAAACAGGCCCGCAAGGCCTTGAAGCAGACCAAGCATCCGAACGTCTGGCGCAATATGGTCCCAACCGGCTTGATCCGCCGCGTCGGCGTGGGCCGCTGATCCGGTTTCTGGCCCAATTCAATAATGTGCTGATTTATGTCCTGCTGCTGGCAGCCCTTGTTACGGCGGCACTGGCGCATTGGGTCGACACGTCGGTCATTCTGGCGGTGGTCGTGATTAATGCCATCATCGGTTTCGTGCAGGAAGGCCGGGCCGAAAGCGCGCTTGAAGCAATCCGCAATATGCTGTCACTCGCCGCCATCGTCGAACGCGGCGGGCGTAAAATCGAAATCCCCGCCGAAGACGTCGTGCCGGGCGATATCATCCATTTGCAATCGGGTGACAAGGTGCCCGCTGATTTGCGTCTGATCCGGGTCAAGGGTCTGCAAATTCAGGAAGCCATCCTGACGGGCGAATCTGTTCCCGTCGATAAGGCTGTTTCCCCGGTGGCCGCGGACGCGGCGCTTGGTGATCGTTTTTCCATGGCCTATTCCGGCACCATGGTTACCCACGGGCAGGGCTGCGGCGTGGTCGTTGCCACCGGTGCCAAAACCGAAATCGGTCGCATCAGTGCGCTTCTGTCCGAAGTCACCACCCTTACCACGCCGCTTCTGCGGCAAATGTCGACCTTCGGGCGGAAGCTCAGTGCCGCCATCATGGCGGTCGCCTTTGTTACCTTTGCCATTGGTGTCTGGGTGCATGGGCGCGGGGCGGCTGAGATGTTTGTCGGTGCGGTCGCGCTCGCCGTCGCCGCCATCCCCGAAGGTCTTCCGGCAATCATGACCATCGCCCTTGCCACCGGCGTGCAACGCATGGCCGCACGGCGTGCGATCATTCGCCGCCTGCCGGTGGTGGAGGCATTGGGATCGGTCAGCGTCATCTGCTCGGACAAGACCGGTACGCTGACGCGCAACGAAATGACGGTGCAGTCGCTCGCCACCGGCAAGCATCTTTATGCCGTCACCGGCACCGGATACCGCCCCGAAGGCGGCTTTGAGCTGGATGGCAAACCGGTCAAACCGGATGACCATCCCGGCCTGACCGAAATGGCACGCGGGGCACTTTTGTGCAGCGATGCCGGTCTGCATGAAAGTGATGGTCAATGGTCGGTCGATGGCGATCCGACCGAAGGCGCGCTGGTGGCCCTTGCCATGAAGGCGGAACTGGAACCCGGCACCGAAAACCGTCAATTGCCGCGCCATGACGTCATCCCGTTTGAATCCGAACATCGTTTCATGGCGACCCTGCATCACCATGCCGAAGGCCATGGCTTCATCTATGTCAAAGGCGCGCCCGAACGTATCCTTGCCATGTGCAACTCTCAGGGCGGACCGGATTATCAGGAAGTCCTGGATCGCCCCTATTGGGAAGCCCGCATGCAGGAAATGGCCGAAAATGGCCAGCGGGTTCTGGCACTTGCCTTCCGCCCGACCCATAACGGCCATCACCAGCTGGTCTTTGATGACGTCAAACAGGATCTGGTGTTGATCGGCCTTTATGGCCTTGTCGATCCGCCGCGCGAAGAAGCCATCGCCGCCGTTGCCAAATGCCGTGCTGCCGGGATTGCAGTTAAAATGATCACGGGCGACCATGCGGTGACAGCCGGTGCCATTGCCCGTCAACTCGGCCTTGGCGATGGCGAACCTGTGGTCAGCGGCCACGAGCTTGACGGCCTTGATGATGGTGCCTTGCGTGACGTCGCCAGCAAATCCCACGTATTTGCCCGCACCAGTCCCGAACATAAACTGCGTCTGGTCAAGGCCCTTCAGGCAGAGGGCCATGTCGTTGCCATGACCGGCGATGGCGTTAATGACGCCCCGGCGCTTAAGCGCGCCGATGTTGGTGTTGCCATGGGCCAAAAGGGCAATGAGGCCGCCAAGGAAGCGGCCGAAATGGTGCTGGTCGATGACAATTTTGCCTCGATCGCCGCCGCGGTCGAAGAAGGCCGAACGGTCTATGACAATCTGGTCAAATCGATCCTGTTCATCCTGCCCAGCAGCGGCGGGGAGGCCCTGACCATTGTCATGGCGCTGGCCTTGGGCCAATTGCTACCGATCACCGCGCCACAAATCCTGTGGGTCAATATGATCACCGCGGTGACGCTCGCCCTCGCGCTGGCGTTTGAACCTTCTGAGCACAACGTCATGAAACGTCAACCGCGCCGACGCGATGCGCCGTTGCTATCGGGCTTTCTGATCTGGCGGACGATTTTTGTCTCGCTCATTCTCGTGGCCGGTGTGTACGGCGTGTTTGTCTGGTTCCAGAACCGTGGGGCGGACCTTGAAGTATCGCGCACGGTCGCGGTCAACACGCTTGTGATGTTTGAACTGTTCTATCTGTTCAACGCGCGTTTCCTGACCGCATCGGCATTCACCAGACAAGGGCTTTTGGGCAGTCGGGCGGTGTTGATCGCGGTCGCACTGGTCGTGCTTTTCCAACTGATCTACACCTATGCCCCGCCGATGCAGTATCTGTTTGAAAGTGTCGCCATCCCGCCGCTTGGCTGGGCGATGGCCGTCGGGGTCGGGTTCAGCGTCTTTGTGCTGGTCGAAATTGAAAAGGCTTTCCTGCGACACTGGCAGAAACGCAAGACAGGGTAATGTTTACCGGATGTAAAGCAGATGCCGCCTATCCATAACGCATCGCCGTAATCACGTGTCAGGCTGCCCTATGCCGTTACCAGACCAAGAAGACGAAGGCCCGCGCAAGAAGGAACGGATTGGCAAATATGTTGCCCCCGAAGAGCGCGCAGCCAATATCGTCAAACAGCTTGATGAATTCCTCCGCAAGGGGCCAAGCAAGGGGCTGAAATATTCCCGTTGGCAGCAACTGGCCTGGTATGAGATCGTCGATGAAATCAAGCGCGCCGAAATGGCCCAGAAAAATCAGGACACCCTGACCAAGTCCGCCTTCCTCAGTCTGGCAATTGGCTTTGGCACGGTCGGCTTCTGGGGGCTGGTGCTGGTGGCGGGCAATGGCTTGGGCGCAATTGCCGCTGGCGTCATTGTGATTGCCGGTCTTGTCGTCTGGCGCGCCTTGTCCAAGGCAAAATGGTTCAAATAACAGTTCTATCACGCAGGCATTCGCACATATGAACAAGGAAGCAGCCGAAACTCTCGCCATTCGCGCCATCGCTCATATCGCCGGCGACGACGAATTGCTTCAGGGGTTGATCGCGCAAACCGGCATGGGGCTTGATGATCTCAAAGCCGGGATCGCCTCAAACGAGGTGCAGTGTGGTGCGCTTGAATTCCTGCTGTCACACGAACCGTTTCTGATGCGCTTTGTCGAGGAATCGGATTGTGCCCCCGAAGATCCGGCGCGCGCCCAGATCGTCCTGTCCGGCGGCCCGATCTGGCAGGACTGACCCCGGCCCGGCAAAACACCAGCCTAGGCGGTGATTAATTCAGGCGGGTTGGCAATATCGGTCAGGCTGTCGGTGCGCAGCAGCCCGAAAATCACAGAATCACGAATGCCGATATGGGTTTGCCACTCGCCGCGCAGAACGCCCTCGCGGGTGAAGCCCAGCTTTTCAAATGTTCTGATCGACGCATGATTGTCCGGGTCGATATCGGCAAAGACCCGGCGCGCGGTGGTATTTTCAAACAGATCCCGGATCGCGGCATAAAGACCACGTGCGGCGTAATTCTGACCGCGCGCGGCCGGGGTCACCATGCAGGCCGCTTCCCAGATATTCGCATCCCGCCCGGTGTTATAAAAGGCAATAACGCCAAGGGCCGGTCCATCGGGCGTTTCGCAAACGACCCATGAAGTATCTGCAAACCCGGCGTACCATTCCTTAAGCTTGGCGATGGTGGTTTCAATGTCCGGGGTAGCTGGTTCTGGGAGCCACAGGCAGCAATCCGGATCACCAAAAATGCGGTGCAATGCGGCGCCATCTGCCGCCGGGTCAAGGGGACGTAAAAGCATGTGGGGCTCTTTGGTAGGCGTTGGACGGTGGTGGTTGATCAGCTCAAGAACGGAAGGGGCGCACCGCCATAGACATAAATCCAAACCAGAAGTCCGCCACCCAGCAAAATGCGATAGATCGCAAAGGGCGTGAAGCTGGATCGTTTCAGCCAGCTCATCAGAAGGGCGATGGCGATCAGGGCGGTAATAAATGACAGACCCGCTGCAAGCAGAACGTCTTCGGTCAGGTTGATGTCACCCGTCTGATGCAAATCGATCCCTGCCAGCAACCCGGCACCAAGAATGACCGGGATCGACATCAGCATCGAAAACTGCGCCGCGTCAGATCGTTCATAGCCCATGAAGCGCGCGGCCGTCATGGTAATGCCCGACCGGCTGGTGCCCGGAACAAGCGCCAGAACCTGTGCAAGCCCGATAAACAGGGCACCGCCCCAGCGCATATGTTCAAGACGGTTGATCGTCATGCCGACCTTGTCGGCAAGCCAAAGCAAAATGCCAAAGCCCAAGGTGGTCCAGGCAATGATTTCAACTGAGCGCAGCTGTTCCTCGATCCCGGAAACCTTGAAATAGAATCCGACGGCAATCACCGGGATGGTGGCAAGCACGATATGAAGGGCAAGGCGGGCACCGGGGTTGATTCGCCCGGTAAACAGCCGGACGAATCCGCCAAGCATGGCAAACACATCACGCCAGAAATAGATCAAAACAGCAGCCAAAGTACCGACATGCACCGCAACATCTACCAACAAACCCTGATCCGCGCTGCCGGTGAGGGCAGGGGCCAGGACAAGGTGGCCAGATGAACTGATCGGGAGAAATTCGGTGATCCCTTGAACGATCGCCAGAAGAATAATGTGCTGTAGGGTCACGCCCGCCTCTGTGGCTGTTCGCTGCAAAAACTGATCGCTTATAGCAGTTTAGCCCATTTTGGCGAAACGCATAAATAGTACCATTATGGTACTATTGAAACAATGTTGCGGTCATTTTCCGAGGCTCTCTTTGAAAAACCGGAAAATTTGTCCGGATATTTAAGTCAGTAATATTGACCTAAATGATATTTTGTGCTGGATTCTTGCCTGTTCGACACGTATACAGAGCAAAACCCGCAACATAAAACCCTTCCAGAGGGCCGTCATGACAGAAAAGATGCTGACATTTGTTCATCTTGAACAAAAATATCCGCACAAAAGAGAAGCGTCCGAGCGCCGCACGGATTTCAACGAAATTTATGCACCGTTTGATGACAATAGTGCTGCCGATCAGTCGTCGCGCTGCTCGCAGTGTGGTGTGCCGTTCTGCCAGGCGCATTGCCCGCTTTATAATAACATCCCCGATTGGCTGCGCCTGACCACCGAAGGTCGCCTTGAAGAGGCTTATGCCATCTCGGCTGCAACCAACAACATGCCGGAAGTCACCGGTCGCATCTGCCCGCAGGATCGCCTGTGTGAAGGCAATTGTGTGATCGAACAGTCGACCCACGGTGCTGTTACCATCGGTTCTGTTGAAAAATACATCACCGACACCGCCTTTGCGAATGGCTGGGTGAAGCCGCCGAAACCGGCCAAGGAAAATGGCATGTCGGTTGGCATCATCGGCGGTGGTCCGGGTGGTATGGCCGCGGCCGAACAGCTGCGCCTCAAAGGATATGAAGTCCATATCTATGACCGTTATGACCGCATGGGCGGGCTGCTGGTTTATGGTATTCCGGGCTTCAAGCTTGAAAAGGATGTCGTCGAACGTCGTGTGAAGCTTCTCGAAGAAGGTGGTGTTGTCATGCACACCGAATTCGAGGTTGGCCGTGATGCGACCCTTGATGACCTGCGCAAGAAACATGACAGCGTTCTGATCGCGACCGGCGTTTACAAGGCCCGCGAACTGAAACTGCCCGGTGCCGGTCTTGGTAACGTCTATCCGGCACTTGAATACCTGACCACATCCAACCGCCATGGCCTGGGTGACACGGTTCCGGCTTACGAAGACGGAACGCTGAATGCCAAGGACAAGAATGTTGTCGTGATCGGTGGTGGTGATACCGCCATGGACTGTGTCCGTACCGCGATCCGTCAGGGTGCCAAATCGGTTAAGTGTCTCTATCGCCGTGACCGTGCAAACATGCCGGGCTCGCAGCGTGAAGTTGCCAATGCCGAGGAAGAAGGTGTCGAGTTTGTCTGGCTGACCAACCCCGAAGCCTTTGTCGGCGATGACAAGGTAAACGGTGTGCGTGCGGTCAAGATGCGCCTTGGTGCCCCGGATGCCGGTGGCCGTCAGAGCCCGGAAATCATCGAAGGTTCAAGCTACACGATGGATGCCGACATGGTCATCCTGGCGCTTGGTTTCGAACCCGAAGACCTGCCGACCCTGTTTGATGCACCGGAACTGGGTGTGTCGCGCTGGGGCACGGTCAAGATCGACTTCCGCACCATGATGACCAATCTCGATGGCGTGTTTGCTGCGGGTGATATTGCCCGTGGTGCCTCGCTTGTGGTCTGGGCAATTCGCGATGGCCGTGATGCGGCTGACCGGATTGATGAGTATTTGCTGGCGCGCAAAGAAGCTGCTGCTTAAGCCCGCTGCCGCATTAGGAGAGAGACGATATGAACAAGATCGTTCAGGATAAAATGGATCAGAACCGTGGCGCTGCTGACATTGCCCGTTTTGAAAAGAACGCAGCACATCTTGAAGCCAGTGGCATGTATGACCCGGCCGAAGAACACGCCAACTGTGGTGTGGGTCTGGTCGGTGCGATTGACGGCAAACCGCGTCGCGAAGTTGTCGAAGCCGGTATCGAGGCGCTGAAAGCCATCTGGCACCGTGGTGCTGTTGATGCCGACGGCAAGACCGGTGATGGCGCAGGTATCCACCTTCAGATCCCGCAGGATTTCTTCAAGGCATATCTTAAGGTCATCAACCAGGAAGCCCCGGACAGCCTGATCGCTGTCGGTCAGGTTTTCCTGCCGCGTATCGACATGGCCGCACAGGAACGTTGCCGTGCGATTGTTGAAACCGAAATCCTCAAACAGGGTTACGGCATTCTTGGCTGGCGTCAGGTCCCGGTTGATGTCTCGGTCATCGGCGAAAAAGCCAACCAGACCCGCCCGGAAATCGAACAGGTTCTGATCGGTGTCCGTGATGACGTCGACGAAGAAAAGTTCGAGATCGACCTTTATGCCATCCGTCGCCGCATCGAGAAGGCAGTGCTTTCCGAGGCGATCAAGGATTTCTATATCTGCTCGATGTCGTGCCGTTCGGTGATCTACAAGGGCATGTTCCTGGCCGAAGACGTCGATACCTTCTATCCCGATCTGCGCGATGACCGCTTTATCTCGAACTTCTGCGTCTATCATCAGCGCTACTCGACCAACACCTTCCCGAGCTGGCCGTTGGCGCAGCCGTTCCGTGTTCTCGCCCATAACGGCGAAATCAACACGCTGCGCGGTAACGTCAACTGGATGAAAAGCCACGAAGCACGCATGGCACATGATGCCTATGCCGACAGCATCGATGACCTCAAACCGGTGATCCAGCCGGGCTCGTCTGACTCGGCCGCCCTTGATGCCGTGTTCGAATTGATGGTGCGTTCGGGTCGTGATCTGCCGATGGTTAAAACCATGATGGTGCCCGAAGCCTGGTCGAAAAAGGCCTCCACGCCAGACAGCTATAAAAACCTCTATGCCTATTGCAACGCTGTGATGGAACCGTGGGACGGCCCGGCCGCCCTTGCGGCCTATGGCGGCAAATGGCTGATGGGTGGTACTGACCGTAACGGTCTGCGTCCGCTGCGTTATGCAGTAACGGGCAACGGTCTTCTGATCGCTGGTTCCGAGGCCGGTATGGTTCATATCGATGAGGAAGCCTGCGTTGAAAAAGGCCGCCTCGGCCCGGGCCAGATGATTGCGGTTAACCTCGCAGAAGGCAAACTGCTGCACGATGCCGAGCTTAAAGATCAGCTGGCCGCACGTCGCGACTGGTCGAAATGGGTTGGCCGCACCAAGGTGCTTGATGATCTGATTTCACCGGAACATGCCGAACCGGCACATTTCGAAAAGGAACGCCTGCTGCGTATGCAAAAGGCGATGGGACTTTCCCACGAAGACCTTGAACTGATCCTCCACCCGATGGGTGAGGACGGCAAGGAAGCCATCGGCTCGATGGGTGATGACACCCCGCTTGCGATCCTGTCGGACCGTTATCGCGGCTTGCATCACTTCTTCCGTCAGAACTTCTCGCAGGTCACCAACCCGCCGATCGACAGTCTTCGTGAAGCGCGCGTCATGAGCCTGAAAACCCGTCTGGGCAACCTTGGCAACATCCTCGATGAGGATGAAAGCCAGTGTGACTTGTTGCAGCTCGAAAGCCCGGTTCTGACCAACGCCGAATATGACGCCATGCGCGGCTATATGGGCGAAAGTGCTGTTGAAATCGACACCACCTTTGACATCAGTGGTGGGCAAACGGCCCTGCGTGATGCGATCACCCGCATTCAGCGCGAAGCCGAGGAAGCTGTGCGCGGCGGCGCCCTGCACATCATCCTGACCGACGAAGGCATTTCCGAAACCCGTGCCGCGATCCCGATGATCCTTGCGACCGGTGGCGTACACAGCTACCTCGTCAAGACGTCGCTGCGCACCTATATCTCGCTTAACGTACGCTCGGCCGAATGCATGGATGTGCATTACTTCGCCGTTCTGATCGGTGTCGGTGCGACGACGGTCAACGCCTATCTCGCACAGGAAGGTCTGCTGGATCGTTATGCGCGCGGCCTGTTCCCGAATGTGAACAGCACCGCCGAAGTCATGCAGCGCTTCAAGGCCGCAATTGATGCCGGTCTGCTCAAGATCATGTCGAAAATGGGCATCTCGATCATCAGCTCCTATCGCGGTGGCTACAACTTCGAAAGCATTGGTCTCTCGCGTTCACTGGTGGCTGAATTCTTCCCGGGCATGCCGTCGCGCATTTCGGGGATCGGCCTTCAGGGGATTCAGCGCCGTACCATCGCCCAGCACAAAGAAGCCTTTAACGGCAATGTCGTGACGCTTCCGGTGGGGGGGCTTTATAAATACCGCCGCAGTGGCGAACGTCACGTCTGGACCGGTCCGCTGATCCATACGTTGCAGTCTGCTGTGACGTCTGGCAGCTACAACACCTTCCGCAAGTTCTCCGAAGGTCTGCGTTCGCGTGAACCGCTTCATCTGCGCGATCTTCTTGATTTCCGCAGTGACCATAGCCCGGTTCATCAGGATAAGGTCGAAAGCATCACCGAAATCCGCAAGCGTTTCGTTACCCCGGGCATGTCCCATGGCGCACTCTCGACCGAGGCGCACGAGGCCCTGGCGATTGCCATGAACCGCATCGGTGCGAAATCGAACTCCGGTGAAGGTGGTGAAGCGCGTGAACGTTTCCGTCCGCGTGCGAACGGTGACAATGCGCGTTCCTCGATCAAGCAGGTCGCATCGGGTCGTTTCGGCGTCACGGCTGAATACCTCAACAACTGCGAAGAAATCCAGATCAAGGTCGCCCAGGGTGCAAAACCGGGCGAAGGTGGTCAGCTGCCGGGCTTCAAGGTCACGGTGGAAATCGCCCAGCTGCGTCATGCAACGCCGGGTGTGACCCTGATTTCACCGCCGCCGCACCATGACATCTACTCGATCGAAGATCTGGCACAGCTGATCTATGACCTCAAACAGATCAACCCGCGCTGCCGCGTCTGCGTCAAGCTGGTGTCGCGTTCGGGTGTCGGGACGATTGCTGCTGGCGTTGCCAAGGCAAAAGCCGACGTGATCCTGATTTCCGGTTATGACGGTGGTACGGGTGCAAGCCCGCAGACCTCGATCAAATATGCCGGCGTTCCGTGGGAAATGGGTCTGTCGGAAGTCAACCAGGTGCTCACGCTCAACAACCTGCGTGACAAGGTCAAGCTGCGCGTTGACGGTGGTTTCAAAACCGGCCGTGACGTGGTGATCGGTGCCATGCTCGGTGCCGAGGAATTCGGTATCGGCACGGCTTCGCTGATCGCACTTGGTTGCATCATGGTCCGTCAGTGCCATTCGAACACCTGTCCGGTGGGTGTCTGTACCCAGGATCCGGCACTGCGTGCCAAGTTCGTCGGTACAGCAGACAAGCTGGTCAACCTGTTCACCTTCATGGCCGAGGAAGTCAAAGACGTTCTGGCTGAACTTGGCTACACCCGCCTCGAAGAAGTTATTGGTCGATCAGACCTGCTTCAGCAGGTGCACCGTGGTGCCAAGGACCTTGTTGACCTTGACCTTAACCCGCTTCTGGCACAGGCAGATGCTGGCGATCATGCCCGCTTCTGCACCATCGAAGGCCGTAACGAAGTGCCTGACACCCTTGATGCCCAGATGATCAAGGATGCCCGTCCGCTTCTGGAAGACGGTGAAAAGATGCAGCTTCAGTACAACATCCAGAACACCCAGCGTGCGATTGGTACGCGGATGTCGTCACTGATCACGCAGAAATACGGCATGACCGGCCTGAAACCGGGCCACCTCCATGTCCGTCTGCGTGGCTCGGCTGGTCAGTCGCTTGGTGCCTTTGCCGTGCAGGGGCTCAAGATCGAAGTTCAGGGCGATGCCAACGACTATGTCGGCAAGGGCCTTTCGGGCGGAACGATTGTTCTGCGTCCGCGCCCAAGCAGCTCGCTTAAGACCAACGAAAACACCATCATCGGCAACACCATTTTGTATGGTGCGACCGCAGGCAAGCTGTTTGCCGCCGGTCAGGCCGGTGAACGTTTCTGTGTGCGTAACTCCGGTGCGACCGTTGTGGTCGAAGGCTGTGGCTCGAACGGTTGTGAATATATGACCGGCGGCACGGCTGTCATCCTTGGCTCCGTTGGTGAAAACTTCGGTGCTGGCATGACCGGTGGCATGGCGTTCATCTATGACCGCGACAATACCTTTGCCGATGTCGTTAATGATGGCTCCATCCTGTATCAGCGCATTGAAACCCAGCATTGGGACGAACATTGCCGTTCTCTGATCGAAGAGCATGTGGCCGAAACCGAAAGTGGTTTCGCGCGCACCATCCTCGATAACTGGGACCGTGAACGCGGCAACTTCTGGCAGATCGTGCCAAAGGAAATCGTCGACAAGCTGGAACACCCCATTCGCTCCGAGAGCGAAAACCAGGCAACTGCGTGATCCCTCACGCTTTTGCGCAAGCTCCCTTGTCCAACACACCTGGACAAACGAACTCGCCCCGTACTTCGGTACGGGGCTTTTTTCTTTGTGGGCTAGCTTGCTGGGAGACGCAAAGTCACGCCAACACCTGCGCTCCCGCTGGGAACGTCACGACGCAACGATCTGCGATATTGCTGGTTAAAGCACGATGTTCAGGTAAGTCCCGCGCCGCGCATTATGGTCAATCTGATCGGTTGCGATCAGGTTGCGAAGGCGGGCAAGCTGGGATGCGATGAAACTGTCCGAGGACGGCTGATCGGAATTGGCGCCAACGCGACCCCGCGAAACCATACCACCTTGCGGACGCGCGCGCGCATCCTGAAGGCCTGTCTGGGAGGAGCCTGTGCCAATTCTGTTGGTGGTCATCTGATCGTCCACGATTGATGTTGGAATTACCCTAGCACGTGGTCAGACGTTTGTCATGATCGCGTGACGGGCCGTGTCAAAGCGCAATCCGTGGTCCAGACAGAAAGAAGGGTGGCCATACAAGACCACCCCGGAGGAAGCTAACGAGAGGGAAAAATCACGTTAGGATATTAACCTTGGTGCCACGATTGCCGCTGGTTTCAAGCGGCTGGTGTTCGGTGACGATCGAGCCGATCACCTTGGCAAGACCGGTTGCCTTATTGATCGCGCCTTCTGCGGCTGCGAAAGGCAAAGACGGGTCTGCACCACCTTTGGGCGTAATTGCATCATTCACGGCCTGTGCCGCTGAACCAAGTCCTGAACCTTGAACTGAGCCGATCATCCTGACCTCTTTATCTGTCCGGGTGGGCGATGCCCATCACTCTTTACCGGGTTCTTCAAATCTGTCTGAAGTTCACGGTATGGGCTTGTTAGGTTGATATAAGTGATGGTTGTCACACTATCCAGTGCTGTCGCAATCCAAACTCCGCCAATTGCTTGGTTTGCAAGCATTTTAACTAATATAGGCGGGTAAGATTTTTTTAACCATTCGGCGAAAATTCCGCGATTTCGAAATGGTCAGGGTTGGGGACTCGACCCGTTGAGCAGCGATGTCAGCTCGACTGCGCCCGTTCGGATGCGAGTTTGAGCGCATCATGCACCGCTTTTTGCAACTTGCCGGGGCGGAACGGCTTTTTGACAAACACGTAATTGCCCAAAAGATTATCCAGTTCCTTGCGCGATCGCGCCGGGTAACCGGACATGAACACCACGCCATAGCGCGGGTTTTGGCGCAATGCTTCGATGATCAGTTGCGGGCCACTGCGACCGGGCAACACGACGTCGGTCACGATCACATCAAATGCCGCATCACCGGTGCTGGTTTGCAGGATCACCAACGCTTCTTCGGTGCTTTTCGCGATCTCGGTGCGATAACCGGCATCTTCCAGGATGATCTGGGCGGTGGTGCGCAGGGCCTGTTCGTCATCAACAATCAGAACACGCTCGCCATTGCCGGGGAACACGCCGATTTCGTCAACTTCGTCCTCGGGCTCTGCGCCGGGTTCCGAACGCGGCAGATAGATCGAGAACGTCGTGCCTTCGCCCTCGACACTTTCAAGATTGATAAAGCCGTGGGCCTCTTCGACCCAGCTATGAACAATCGAAAGCCCAAGACCGGTACCCTTGCCCGGCTCCTTGGTCGAAAAGAAGGGCTCGAAAATATGATCGATCACATCTTCAGGAATTCCGGTGCCGGTATCCTGCACGGTGATGACAACAAACTGTCCTTCGACCTCTGGCGGATAGATATCCTCGTCTTCATCGGCGTCGCGCTGTGCCAGTGGCGGAATATCGGCACTGCTGCATGAAATCTGAAGCGTGCCGCCATCGGGCATCGCATCGCGCGCATTGATCGCAAGGTTAAGGATACAGGCCGACAATTGCGTCGGGTCAACCCTTGTATGAAGGTCGGCCTCGTCGGCCCAGATTTGCAAATCAATCCGGTGCTCAAGCAAGGTCACCAGCAGTTTTTCCATCTCCGCAAAGATGCTTTCTACCCGGACATTCTTCGGCTGATCGATCCTGCGGCGCGAGAACATCAAAAGCTGATCGGCAACACCGGTCGCCCGCTCGCCAAGCGAGATGACGTGATCGATATATTCCTTGACCCGTTCGGGATCATCAATCTTGGCACGTGCCACTTCGGCGAAACTCAGGATACCGGCAAGGCAATTGTTGAATTCATGGGCAACACCACCGGCCATCTGGCCAACCGCCTCAAGCTTTTGCGATGTGGCAAGCTGGCGCTGCAAGGCTTGTTGTTCCTCGGCGGCGCGATGCTGTTCGGTAATGTTGCTGCCCGTCCCGCGATAGCCGTTGAAACTGCCATCCAGCGCAAAGACCGGCACGCCGTTGATCCGCCCGAACTGCTTTTCACCATCCCGCGATGTCCAGGAAAATTCGACATTATAGAACGCGGTATGTTCATCAAGATGGCGTTGCAGATATTGCCACCCCTCCGGGTGTTCCGGATGAAGCCCAAGTTTGTCAAACGACTGCCCCTGCGGGGAGCCATTGATTTCCTCGATCAGCTGATAAAACTTGTACGACGCAAAGGCGATTTTGAAATCGCTGCCCATCTCCCAATACCAGTCGGCGGAAGACAGGGTAAAGTCGCGGAAACGCTCCTCGCTGTCGCGCAAGGCGTTCTGGGCAGCCTGATGTTGCTGCGTGCGGCGTTCCAGACTTTCGGCCATGGCGTTCAGGCCGCGCTCCAGAATGCCGATTTCGTCACGTCCCATCGGTGTCAGCCGTGAACTCAGCTTGCCGACCTGGATCTTGTTAACAAACTGTGCCGCCGTGATCAGGCGCTTAAGCACCGTGTGCTGGGTAAACAGGAAAATCAGTGCGGAGGTCAGCAACACACAAAGGATGGAGCCGATCACAAGCACCGACTGCATCTGGCGTTGGCTTTCTTCAAGGCCCTTGGTCGACACCTTGAGATAAACATACATGAAGGGCTGATTGGCATTCAGCGCAAAGATCGGCGTGATGCTGACCATGCTTGACCCTGCATCGTCATCAACCGTGAACAGGGTCTGCTCTCTCATGTCGGCGCGAAGCTGTTCGGTCGGGAAATCCGGTAACGAGCTGATCGATGCACCGATCATCAGCGGGTCGGTGGAATGATAAATGGTGCCGTCAAAACCGACAGCCAGCGCTTGCTGCAAATGCCGTCCAAGCAGAAGTTCCATCTGCTCGGCATCGCTCAGAATAGAGACCTTGAGTTGTTCCTGCTGAATAAGCCGTCCGGGTGTGCTGATCTGTTCCGCAATCCTGCGGTCAATCTCGGCCCCGAAATAGTTCACATAATAACCGCCAAACAGACCAAAAAGGATGGTTTCCACGACAATGATCGCAAATGCGATCTTGAAAACCAGACTGCCGATCAGTCGGTCAAACAGCGTCCTCAAGTTAATTCTGCCCCCATTCAGAATGATGCGTGTTTGTCGTGGATTTTACTCGGGCTGAATAAAATACTGACTTGGATTGGTCGGCGCAGGTGTCGCATAACTCCAGGCGGCAGGCATGACCTTGGGAACGTTGTGGAAGTCCCGTGCCACCACGCCTTTTCTGTTTGGCGGTAATGCAATTCCCATAAGGTAAAACTGATTTGCACTGATGTCGAGAATATCGCGCATCAGTTGATTTTGTTTTTCCGCATTTGCTGTCGCTTTCAGCTGGTCATAAAGCGCAAGCTGATCCTGAACATCCTGGGGCGGGGTAATGGCATCGGGGCTTTCCGGGTTCAGGTACCAGTTGGCCCATCCGGTTGCAAACCATGACGATTCAGAAGACATCGGCAGGTAATTGATCGGGATAAGCATTGCATCAAGGCCGCCATCGCCGCCCCACGCACTGGCATTGTGTTCATTGCGTTCGCGCAAAGCGACAAATTCGTCGCGCGCAAGGTTCCGGGCTCTGACATCAATGCCAAGTTCGCGCCAATACCCCATGACTGCATCGAGCATCTGAAAGCGTTCCGCACCCTCGGTATCAATCGTGAATGAAAGCGGCTTGCCATCCGGACGCAACAGGATGCCGTCATCATTGATGGTGGTCAGTCCCGCTTTCGCAATATAGCTCCGCGCCAGTTCGACATTGTATGCCATGAACTGTCGCGCCAGCACCGTGTGATATTGCGGGCTTTCCGGTCTTGGTGCCGCCTGATGGGGCAAGGCGCCGGGGACAAAGCGATCAATGATGGTCTCACGATCAATCGCATATGACAGTGCGACGCGAAAATCCTTGTTCTGGAAAATGTCGCGCAGCACCGGGTCCTTGTCATTGAGATTAAGCGACAAGGTCATGATATTCATATCGCTCTCAATCAGCGTGAAGGCCTGAAGATCCTTGTTTTGGGCCAGAACTTCGTTGGCGCGCGTGCCGATATGGCGTTCCTGCATATTGACCTTGCCGGCAATTGCCGCATCCCCAGCCGCACTTTTTGACGGCACCAGTGTCATGGAAACCGTGTCGATATAGGGAAGTTGACGGCCGGTCGGATCAATTTTCCAGTAATAGGGATTGCGCTTGGCGATCAGTGGATCGTCCTTGCCATATACCCCGGTAAGCACCCAGGCATTCAGGGTCGGCACGTCGGGATTGTTCCAGCGCGTCGGGTCATCAATCGTACCGGGCTGCCCAAATACGTCGATAAAACGCTCTTTCCAGCCAGCATAACCCATCTTCTGGGCGTCGGCATCGGCATTGGCATTATATTTCGGCAAAAGCGGCTTCAGAAAATGCGCCGGATAGCTTACCGGTTCAACGCCTTCGGGGCGGGCAAGCGCGGTCGGGAAAAGTCCGTATGGCTTGCTGAAACGAAACGCGACGGTATAGGGATCGATCTCGTCGACTTGCACGGTATTGCCACCTGATGTCAGCCATTCCGGCACAGCATCGGCAAAGGCCGGATTGTTCAGGATATCCTCGTACCAGAAAACGATGTCATCGGCGGTAAACGGGGCGCCATCCGACCAACGCATGCCTTGTCGCAGACGGAAAAAGAACTCGGTTGCATCGCTGCTGGGCTGGAATGACAACGCGACATTGGGGATGGTCGAAGACCATTGCGGGGTCCAGCGCAGAAGGGGCTCATATCCAATCGTCCTGATCAGCAGGGCATGGTCGCGGCTGTTACGCTGCGCCATTTTCCAGGTGCCGCCATAGGTTCCGACCCGTTCATTGGGGGTGACGATCATCGGTGCGGTCGGCAGGCGATCCTTGATCGGCGGCAGATTTCCGTCCTCAACCAGTTTGGCAAGTTCGGGCGCTTCACCAAATTCAACGGCATGCGTTTTGGCAACGCCAGTCAGCATTGTGGTCAGTGCAACAATCAGGATAAGAGTATGGTGCCTCACAAAAACCTGGCCCCCCTTTTGGATTTGTGTGCTCTGGTCTAAAGTATTGCGACAACTACCCTAAAGTGGTGGTATGTTGATCCTCCCAAACTAGATAGAGTGATCGAGTTGTGGAAGTACAAAATTTGCAATCGCGCGTTTTTTTGTATCGATTCATTGCGCGGCGAAATTGCTATATGTGAAATGCGTTTCGGTTTTCAAACGCATTTTCATCGGTGATCAAATGATCAAACCGTCCGCTCGATTGGGAAAAATTCAGCGTCGCACCCATCTTTTTTCTTCTTATTTTAATTCGACCCTAGCATCCGAAACGCCCGGAAATCAAAGTTTCTTTTAAACTAATATAACGATCTGAAGTGGCTGAGACCGCCTTGCAAGCTGCGATTGGATTTGCACTCTGTCGGGGCAGCCCAATATGATGACTGTGTCACAATGCGAACCGAAAGTTGTGCCAATGACGCAATCAGATAACAGCGATAAAACAGGGGATGGACCGTCATTTTTACCCGGTCCAAAGCCTGCGGCACCGATCCCCCGTTACGAATCGGGTTCGGATTCGCGGTTGCGTGAAAGATTGCGTGCAACAACGGCGGGCGTATCGCATGTTTCCGGATCCGACGATCAGGACCGGTTCAATCTGGCCGGCATTGACGGCATGATTGATCGCAAAAAGGCCAATGTGGCCGCCAGGATCGTCGATACCGACCCCGAACAGGCATTGCGCGTGATCCGCAACTGGCTGCTGGGCAACTAGTTTCCACCACAACATCCCGTGCCATCCCTTCGGCTGTTTGACGCCGTTTGTCGATAATGCTTTGGATCTGCAAGGGTATTTGTCATGGTTTTACATGATAGATATCTTTTGAAACATCGGGGGCAGGGGTTTGACGGATTTTAGTAAACTGATCACGGCGCAGTTCTGCGTTTTTGATCCCGACTATGTCGCGCAGCAAAAAACATATGCCGCAAAGCTGGCCCCGCTTCAGGATAAACTGATCGCCGCCCAGAAAACCGGCAACAGCATGGCGGCCTCCGATCAGCAGATGATCGAATGCAAATGGCTGCTGCAATACACCGCCGACTGGAAAACGCTTGATCAAAAGCTGGCTGGCTTTGCCAGTTCGCTGAACAATCCCGATCAGGCCTGGGCCGAAAAGCAGGTCGCAAGCGACGGTTCCTGGGGGCCGTGTTACGATCAATGGTTCCTCAAAGTCGATGCGATGATTGATGCGGTCAATACGCTGGCCGATGAAGGCAAGGCGCCGGAATACCCGCTCAGTTTTCTGGAACCGATTTCAACACCAGACAAGATGACGGCCTGGCTTGATGATCAAAAGACATCGCGGATTTTTGCCGATGGTCTTGACCGCCGTGATGCCCTTGGGGCCGTAACGGCGGCACTTTCACAGATGTGCTTTAAAAGCGAAATCCGCGATTATTTCAAAACCAACGTAAAGGGCTTTGATCTGACCGATGATTACATCACGGCCTACAAATCATGGCTTGATGACTGGCAGGATGGTGAAAGTGGCTATTGGGGCGGTTGGTTTGACACCACCGATCAGGGCGTTCTTAAAAGCTGCGATCTCAGCCTGACGTTCCATAATATCTCCTACCAGCATGGCAAGGTCGATTTGTGGACGCAGATTTTCAACACCACCCTTGCGATCCGCGATGATGCCTATCCGTTCGGCTGGAAGCACAATGGTGATTTCAACAATCACAACAATTATGACGTCACCAAGATTTTCGATCTTGGCTGGTCAAAGGTTGATGGTGCGACACAAGATGCGGCATCCAAAGACATCGCCTTGGTGCTTGATTGGTGCCTGACCAAATCCATGACGCCCGATGGTGGTTTTATCGATGACCCGACCTTCTATAACTCGGTCGGGGCCGCCTATTATTACGGCGTCTCGTTCCTGGATCAGGCGGGATATTTCGGCACAACCGCGCCCTTCTGGACCGACAAGCCGTTCGCAAATGGGCCCGCCCTTTGCTGCAAAATCCAGAAAAAGATCAAATCCGAAGGCCTCGATGATGATGAAGCCAAGGCAGCGCTTGAAAAACTCGTCGATGCCTGCGGCAATTGCACGTGATCGGCAAAATCTTTGAATAATTTGATCTATGCATTGGCGAAAGAGGGATCACTGCACCCATATTAATAGCTAAGAACAACAACGTATAATGAGGTTTCGGATGACGGATCGAACAGACATTGATCTTGCGAAATTGCGCTCCCGGCTGGAGGAAAGACGCGCCGAGATTCTGGCACATTCAACCCACTCGGAAGACTACCGCAAGCCGGTCGAACTGGATCAGCAGGCGGTCGGTCGTCTGTCGCGGATGGATGCCCTGCAAAATCAGGAAATGCATCTTGAACAGGAACGCCGCCGCGTGGTCGAGCTGGAGCAGATCGAAAAAACCCTCAAGCGCATGGATGACGACCAATACGGTCACTGCCACAATTGCGGTGAACCGATTGCCGCCAAGCGCCTCGAATTCGATCCGACCACACCGCTTTGCGTCGATTGCGCTGATCATGTGAGCCATGTCTGATCGTTGCGCGTAAAGGGAATATCGCAAACGCTGCGTGCGGGTGTTTCTGTGCGCAGCGTTTTCTTTAAATTCAGGAGAAACGGTTTGCCAGCTTTCGGGCAACGCAATGATCAGATCGGAAAAGGCCGCATCTTGTGCGCGCTTTTGATCGTTCTGGCTGCGCTGGTGTTTCTTCCCAATTTGGCCCGTGCCCAAGGCACCTGCGCGCCAATCAGCGCGCCCGAAGCCTTCCTTGAATTTAATCACATGGACCCGATGCTTGATCGGCACCGCTCGGTGCGCTGGCTTAACAGCCGTGCCGGCGGCAGTCCGCGTTTTCTGGTAACCGGATTGACTGAATATGAAGTTCAGGCATCGTTCGATATGCGTTTTGAACCGCGCCAAGTCGGCTTTGGCCGTTATTGCCTTGATCCGGTGCGGGTCAATCCCAAGGTCGATGTCGTCAAACACTTGGTCTATATCGCGTCCGAGCTTGAACGCGGCACTTGCGAATATGATGTGGTTTATGCCCACGAAGGCGAACATGTGAAGATCAATCAGGGCATGGAGGCCGACATTCGTGCCGCCCTCGATGATCTGGTCAATGATGTGGTCAGACAGGTTGGTGCCATGTTTCCGATGCCAGCGGACAATGCACAACGCGCCATGCGGCGGCTGATTTCGGAATATGGCCGGGATTTCAAAAGACGGCTGAACGATATTCGCAGGCGGAGTGCGGAAAAACACAAACGGATCGATACGCCGCAGGAATATGAAAAGCTGTCACTGGCCTGTGGGCCAAACTCGGCCTTTCAGACTGTCTTGCAGGATGCCGCCAGATAGGGTTATCGGGGATCAGTCGGCGTAATTGCCGTCATCCGCGGCGTCCATTCCCGCAACGTCGCGCAGTCCCACAAGATCAAGTTTGAAGACATTGCGTGATTTGAATTCCAGCAGGTCGTGACGTCTGAAATCGGCGATGATCCGGCTGGCCGTTTCGGTGGTAATGCCAAGCATCGCGCCAATATCTTCGCGGCCCGGAACGGTGCAGGTCTCGGTCACGTCATCATGTAAAAACAGGCAAAGCCGGGCAACCCGTTCGCGCGCCGTACCGGTCGACATCTGGGTCAGCCAGTTATCGGATTCCATCACCGCCTGATGCCAGCGATTAAGCACCTGCTTGTGCAAGCGCGGGCTTTCATTATCAAGCCTTTCAATCACCGCAATCGGAATGCGGCACAGCTTGCTGTCCTGAAGGGCCTCGGCATGATGGGTGAAACACTCGCTGACCAGCGACTCAAGCCCGATGGTGCCGCCGGGTTTGACAAGGCGCACCACCCGCTGATTGCCATCTGGCAGGTAATGGACAAGTTTGATCAGGCCAGAGCGGAGGGTATAGATCGATTGCGCCTGATCACCGGCATTATAAAGCGTATTGCGTTTGGGCAGGGTGATGTCTTCAACCGGCATATGGACAAGTTTGAAATCCTCGTCCGTCAGGTTGTTGAACAGGGCAAATTTCCGCACACCGCATTCGCGGCACCGCGCAAGTTCGGGTCGGAATGTGTAGCTTGCTGTATGGTTCACGCTCTCTACCCATGACGTCGGGCTGATCAGGGTGGTCGATCAAACCCGGATACGGCCGGAATTGAAAAGTTTAATCAATCCAATCCTGAACCTAATGTACCGTACCAGAATGTGAAATCAAAGCAAAGTCATGCTGGTCGGCGCACAACTGTGATCCAGATCGTGATTTCAGCTATTGGAATCAAGGGTGACCAGACCCTTTTCAATGGCATAGCGCACCAGACCGGCCGAACTGTCGATACCAAGTTTGCGCTTGATGTTGCGGCGGTGGGTTTCAACGGTGCGGACACTGATATCCAGTTCACGGGCAACATGCTTGTTGCTCGCCCCCTTGGCCAACAGGCGCAAGACCGTGCGTTCACGCGATGTCAGCGGCACGCCATCGCTGTTGTTATCTTCGCCATCACTGATGCGATCGAATGTGGAACTATACGCCTCACCGCCATTGGCAATGGTTTCAATCGCACGCACCATGTCATTGGATGACACATCTTTCAGGATAAAGCCCTTTGCACCCGCCTGCTGGGCGGTGCGCAGATATTCCGGGTTTTCATGCATCGACAGGATGACAACCTTGGTATCGGGCAGGGTTTCACGGAATTTCTCGGCTGCTTCCAACCCGTTCATCACCGGCATCGAAATGTCCATCAGGACGATATCAGGATGCAGGTCACCGGCCATGGTCAATGCCTCGGCCCCGTTGCCGGCCTCGCCAACGATATTGATATGTTCAAAGCATTCCAGTCGCGATCGGATGCCATCCATGACAAGTGCGTGATCGTCGCAAAGCAAAATCCGCAATGGCCGATGGGTGGAATAAACTTCGTTGGCAATGGTGGCATTGGTCATGGATCAAACGAGTTCCTGTCGCGTGACTGTCGGGTTGTGCGTCATCAGATTAACCGCTGATAGCGTCATGGGGTAGGGCATTCTGGCTGTTGGCGGGAATAAATGCAGTGATTTTTGTCCCGTCGTCCGGTTCGGAGCGCACCGAAAGCCCGCCGCCATGGAATTCCATGCGTTCGCGCATGTTGCGCAAACCAATGCCCGCCCGCGGATCGCGGTTGCGGATATAGCGGTTGGTTTCAAACCCGACCCCGTTATCGGCAATGCGCATGATGATGCTGTTGCCTTCGCGTTTGATCGAAATTTTCACCACCGTCGCATCGGCATGGCGTTCGATATTAGTCAGCGTCTCCTGCAAAACGCGATAAAGCGTTGTCTTCTTGTCGATATCAAGCTGCCCGTCGACATTGTCGCATTTCACCTCAATCAGGATACCGGATCGGTCCTGAAGTTCGGCACACATGCTTTCGATGGCCGGTTTCAGGCCAAGGTCATCAAGCACGGCCGGGCGCAAATCGCGCGAAATCCGCCGCACTTCATGGATGGCGTCCTGCAATCGATTGGCCGCCTTTTCCATGGGTTCGATTGCGTTGTCGCGTTTCTGGGTGATGCGCGCAATCGCGGTTTCAACCGCATATTTGACCGAAACCAGTATCTGACTGATCCCGTCATGCAGTTCGCGCGACACGCGCAGGCGTTCCTGTTCCTGCACATCAACCACCCTATGTGTCAGTTCCTTAAGCTTTGAGTCGGCAAGTTTGCGTTCGGACAATGTGACAACCGTTCCCGATATGCCCACCAGCAACACCGCAAGGATCGTCACCCCGATGATCGACATCGTGGTTTCGCGGATATGGGTGGAAACCTCGGCCTCGATCTCGGTGACCTGTTCAGCGATATCGTCGATATAAATGCCCGTACCGATCATCCAGTCCCATTTATCCAGCATCAGGGAATAGGTGATCTTTTCGGTCGGCTCCCCGGTCGATGGCTTTTCCCAGACGTGGCGCATGAAATCGCCACCCTTTTCCGCATTGAAAATCAGGCCCTGAATGACTGTGTTGCCATTGATATCGCGCAGGTTCCAATAGGTCCGACCAAGGCGCCAGGGTTGCGGCGGATCGACAAGGGCGGTGCCATCGCGGTCATAGATAAAGAAGTATCCATCCTCGCCATAAGACAGATCTTCGATGATGGCCTTGACGCGTTCTTTTGACACCGCATCCAGCGGGCTTGCCACCGAATAGATGTGGTCGATCGATTTCATCGCCAGTTCAAGATAGCTTTTCAGCTCGTCCTTTCTGGCCTGAAGGATGTTGCGTTCAAAGGTTCTGATCTCGGCCTCGGCAAGGCGTTCGGCCTGGGCAAACACCAGCCAGGAGATCGCAGACGCCGCCAGAACCAGCGGCAGGATCGAGAGCAGCAAAAACTTTAGTCGAAGATTGAGCTTCGGCATGGGCGTAACCGTTTCGGGAATTTCCGTTTTTCTGATCGCGGACAATAGCATATCCGCGCCAAAAGTCGCTGAAAGATCGCGGTTTTCCCATCGCCCTGATTGAGAAAGCCAGGCTGAGCTGTTCCGCATGGTGAAAAGAAACTGGTCGGGATTTCCAATAATTGGTAATACCAATTTACGAGATCATGCTTTGACAGGGAGAGGGCAATGCGCATATACCAGAACCGTCGCCTGCCCACCGGGCGCCAAAAGCTCTGGATGCATTGCACAAGATCTCAGCGTGCTGGCATCCCGTATCGCCACAATGGATATGGCGTTGCAGGCATCCCGCACCGCAACGCATTCCGGGACCATATCGTGGCGTTTCACTTGGTTTTGGCAGGCGCGCACAGGCACGTTCCTGCCAGGAAATTGTGGTAGGAGCCCGGTGTCCATGACGCGTTCAGCACCAAAGCGTATCCGTAAACTTCTGGTCGCCAACCGTGGCGAGATTGCGATTCGTGTTCTGCGAGCCGCCAACGAACTTGGCATTCGCACAGTTGCGATCTTCTCTGACGAGGACCGCTTCGCCCTTCACCGTTTCAAGGCGGATGAAAGCTACACGGTGGGGAAGGGCAACAAGCCCATTCGCGCCTATCTTGATATCGAAGACATCCTGCGTGTGGCACGTGATGCCGATGTCGATGCGATCCATCCCGGTTATGGCTTCCTGTCGGAAAATCCCGAATTCGCCGATGCCTGTGCCGAGGCCGGCATTCAGTTCATCGGCCCGGATTCAGAAGTCATGCGCACCCTTGGCAACAAGGTTTCTGCGCGTAATCTGGCCGAAAGTGCCGGTGTGCCGGTTATGCCCGCCTCAAGCGCGCTTCCCGAAGACATGGCGGAAGTCACCCGCATCGCCGAGAAAATCGGCTATCCGCTGATGCTCAAAGCCAGCTGGGGCGGCGGTGGCCGTGGCATGCGGGTCATCGAAAATGGCAAGGATTTGTCGGGTCAGGTGCTGGCAGCACGGCGCGAAGCCGAGGCCGCCTTTGGCAATGGCGAGGTTTACTTTGAAAAACTGATCCGCCGTGCGCGCCATGTCGAGGTCCAGCTGCTTGGCGATAATCACGGCACCCTTGTGCATCTTTATGAACGTGATTGTTCGGTTCAGCGCCGCAACCAAAAGGTGGTCGAGCGCGCACCTGCACCCTATCTTGATGATGATCAGCGTGCCGAGATTTGTGACGCGGCGATCCGCCTTGGCAAGGCCGCCAATTACGTCAATGCCGGCACGGTCGAGTTCCTCATGGATGTCGATACATCCAAATTCTACTTCATCGAGGTCAACCCGCGCATTCAGGTCGAACACACCGTCACCGAATGCGTGACCGGCTTTGATCTGGTCAAGGCACAGATCCTGATCGCCCAGGGTGGGCGCATCGGTTTCCCGTCCGAGACCGGCATCCCCTGGCAGGACAAGATCAAGCTGCGCGATCACGCGCTTCAGTGCCGCATCACCACCGAAAACCCGGAAAACAACTTTGTCCCCGATTACGGGATCATCAAGGTGTATCGTGGGGCCAACGGCTTTGGCATTCGTCTGGATGGCGGCACGGCCTATTCCGGGGCGGTTATCACACCGTTCTATGACAGCATGCTTGAAAAGGTCACCGCATGGGGCAGCACCCCGCGCGAAGCGGTGGACCGCATGGACCGCGCCTTGCGCGAATTCCGTATTCGCGGTGTTGCCACCAACCTGGCCTTCCTTGAAAACCTGATCAATCACCCGAAATTCCGCGCCGGTGAATACACCACCCGTTTCATTGATGAAACGCCCGACCTGTTCAAGTTCGTGCGCCGGCGCGACCGTGCCACCCGCCTGCTGCGCTTCATCGGCGAGGTTGCGGTCAATGGCAACCCCGAAGTCGAAGGCCGCGTGGTGCCGACCAATCTGCATGATCCGGTGATGCCGAAATCAATCGATCTTGGCGAAATCCGCCCGGGGACCAAGCAAAAGCTTGATCAGTTGGGGCCGGAAGGTTTCTCGCGCTGGATGAAGGATCAGGAACGCGTCCTGATGACCGACACCACCATGCGTGATGCCCATCAGTCGCTTCTGGCCACCCGCATGCGCACCTATGACATGCTCGAAATTGCGCCCTATTACGCGCATGGCCTGCCGGAACTGTTTTCAATCGAATGCTGGGGCGGGGCGACGTTTGATGTTGCCATGCGCTTCCTGAAAGAAGACCCGTGGGATCGTCTGGTCAAGCTGCGCGAACGCGTGCCCAATATCCTGACCCAGATGTTGCTGCGGGCGTCGAACGCGGTTGGCTATACCAACTATCCCGATAATGCGGTCGATTACTTCGTCAAGCAGGCGGCCGAACACGGCATGGATGTCTTCCGCGTGTTTGACAGCCTCAACTGGGTTGAAAACATGAAGGTCGCGATGGAATCGGTGCTTAAAACCGACAAGCTCTGCGAAGCGACCATCTGTTACACCGGCGATATCTATGACAAGGACCGCCCGAAATATAACCTTGATTACTATGTGAATATGGCCCGCGAACTGGAAACTGCCGGTGCCCATATTCTCGGTCTCAAGGATATGGCAGGTGTCCTGCGTCCGGCCGCTGCGACCGAGCTGATCACAGCGTTGAAAGACACCGTCAATATCCCGATCCACTTCCATACCCACGACACCAGCGGCATCTCGGCTGCAACCGTGATTGCCGCGATTGATGCCGGGGTGGATGCGGTCGATGCAGCGATGGATTCGATGTCGGGCCTGACGTCCCAGCCCAACCTGGGCTCAATCGCCAACAACTATATCGGTCAGCCGCGTGATCCGGGCCTCAAGACCGAGGCGCTTAAGGAAATCTCGACCTATTGGGAACAGATCCGTCGCTATTACGCCGGTTTCGAAAGCGATATCAGAAGCGGCACCTCGGACGTCTATGTCCACGAAATGCCGGGTGGCCAGTACACCAACCTGCGCCAGCAGGCCCGTGCACTCGGGATCGAGGATCGCTGGCCCGAAGTTTCCAAGGCCTATGCCGCGGTCAACAAGATGTTTGGCGATGTCGTCAAGGTAACGCCAAGCTCCAAGGTTGTCGGCGATATGGCTTTGATGATGGTGACATCCGGTTTGTCTGAGGAAGACGTTCTTGATCCTAAAAAGGACATTACCTTCCCCGACAGCGTCATTTCCTTCTTCCGCGGTGAAATCGGTCAGCCGGTCGGTGGCTTCCCGCCCGCCCTTCAGCGCAAGGTGCTTAAGGGGGCCGAGGCCCTAACGGATCGTCCGGGTAAATCATTGCCGCCGATTGATTTCGAAGCGACCCGCAAGGAAATCGAAAAGAAAACCCATCGCAGCAATATCACCGACGCAGAGGTTGCATCTTATGTGATGTATCCCAAGGTGTTCCTTGATTACGCCGAACACCGCAGCCACAACGCCGATGTTTCGGTTCTGCCAACCCCGGTCTTCTTCTACGGGATGAACCAGAACGATGAAATTTCGGTCGATCTTGAAAAGGGCAAAACCCTTGTCATTCGCTATCTGACCACGTCCGAAGCCGGTGACGAGGAGGGCAACCGCACCGTGTTCTTTGAACTGAACGGTCAGCCCCGCACCGTCAAGGTCGCCGACAAGACACTGGCGGGCACGGGCAAGACAAAACCAAAGGCCGAAGATGGCAACAAGCTGCATGTCGCAGCCCCGATGCCGGGTCTGGTGGTCGAAGTCCACGTGTCCGAAGGCCAGAAGATCAAGTCGGGTGATGTGATGTGCTCGCTCGAAGCCATGAAAATGGAAACCGCGGTTCACGCCGAAAAGGATGGAACCGTGGCCAAAATCCACGCCCCGGCCGGGACACAGGTCGAAGCCAAGGACCTGCTGGTCGAATTAACGGAGTAACCCACCGATGCTTAGGATGCCTGAGCCTGATCAACACACACTTGCACGTCGCAAGGACATTATCGCCGCCATGCGCGATATCATCCCGTCACCGGGCGGGGTTATTGTCGATGATGATCAGCTCAGGCCCTATGAATGCGATGGGTTGATGGCCTATCGGCAATTGCCGATGATCGTGGTCCTGCCGGAAAATACCGCCCAGGTCGCAGCCATCCTGAAATATTGTCATACCAATAAAATCCGTGTCGTTCCGCGCGGTGCCGGTACCGGTTTGTCCGGTGGCGCACTTCCGATGGCCGATGCGATCACCATTAGTATGATGAAATTCAATCGCGTGCTTGAGATTGACTGGGACAACCGGGCCGCCGTCGTGCAGCCCGGTGTCACCAACCTTGGCATCACGCGCGCAGTCGAACATAAAGGGTTCTATTACGCCCCCGATCCGTCCAGCCAGATTGCCTGTTCGATTGGCGGCAACATCGCCGAAAATTCCGGCGGGGTGCATTGCCTGAAATATGGCCTTACCACCAACAATGTGTTGGGGGTTGAAATGGTCACCATCGAAGGCGAAATCCTGCGCATCGGTGGCAAGGGCCTTGATCAGGCGGGCTATGATTTGCTTGGCATCATCACCGGGTCCGAAGGGTTGCTTGGCATCGTGACCGAGGTGACGGTGCGTATTCTGCGCAAACCCGAAACCGCCCGTGCGCTATTGCTGGGCTTTAATTCATCCGAAGAAGGCGGCAATTGTGTCGCCGCCATCATTGCCGCCGGGATCATTCCGGGCGGCCTTGAAATGATGGATGCCCCGGCGATCAAGGCGACCGAGGAATTCGTTCAGGCGGGTTATCCACTTGATGTCGAAGCGCTTCTTCTCGTCGAACTTGATGGCCCGCAGGTCGAAGTCGATTACCTGATCGACCGGGTCGGCAAAATCGCCAAGGATTGCGGGGCGGTCTATTCCCGCATTTCCGAGAACGAGGAAGAACGCCTGCTGTTCTGGTCGGGCCGCAAAAACGCCTTCCCGGCGATTGGCCGCATTTCACCTGATTATATGTGCATGGATGGCACCATCCCGCGCGGTCGCCTGTCCGAGGTGCTGACCGGCATGCAGGACCTGTCGAAAAAGCACGGGCTGGGCGTTGCCAACGTCTTCCATGCTGGCGATGGCAACTTGCATCCACTGATCATGTTTGATGCCAATAAGGCGGGCGACCTTGAAAAGGCCGAGGCATTCGGCGCTGACATCCTTAGACTGTGTGTCGCGGTCGGTGGGGTGCTGTCGGGTGAACACGGCATCGGTGTCGAAAAGCGCGACCTGATGGGCGAGATGTTCTCAATCGATGACATGAAGCATCAGGAACGCATCAAGATGGCCTTTGACGAGGACCAGTTGCTCAACCCCGGCAAGGTATTCCCGACCTTGCATGGCTGTGGGGAGCTCAAAACCCTGCACGCCAAGGCGGTGGCCGACAAGTTCCCGGATATCCCGCGCTTCTAGGGTCCTGCCCCTAAGGCGCGCTCAAACGAAACAACAAACACGATAAAACAAAGGCCGGCCAATCGGCTCCCGCAAATCCGATTGGCCCGGCTCAGGAGAGGAAAAGAGAGAGTTATGGTGGACGTACTTTCCCCCACCACGCCAGACCAGCTGCGCGATGCGGTTGGTTGGGCGCTTGGATCAGAAACCCCGCTTGAAATCATCGGATCGGGCAGCAAGCGCGCCTTTGGCCATTCTGTTCGAACCAACGCAGTGCTGGATTGCTCCAAACTGTCGGGGATCTTGTTTTATCAGCCCGAAGAACTGGTGATCTCTGCGCGTGCCGGAACGCCGCTTGCCGACATCAAGGCGGCACTGGCCGAGAAAAATCAGCAATTCCATTTTGAGCCCGGAAACTTCCCGGCCCTTCTGGATGGATCAAGTGGTCCGGATGCCGGAACCATCGGCGGGCTGGTGGCCTGTAACCTTGCCGGACCGCGCCGGATCAAGGTCGGGGCCGCACGTGATCACCTTCTGGGCTTCGAAGCCGTCTCTGGCCGGGCAGAGGATTTTAAATCCGGTGGCCGCGTGATGAAAAACGTCACCGGCTTTGATCTGTCAAAATTGATGGCGGGCTCCTTTGGCACGCTGGGCGTGATGCATACCGTAACGCTTAAGGTCATGCCAAATGACGAGACATCCGCCACCGTGATTGTCGCTTGCAGTGACCCGCGTGCGGCGGGCAAGGCGATGACCATTGCCATGGGCAGTGAAAACGAAGTCTCCGCCGCCGCCTGGATCGCCCCCGAAGACGCGCCGCACCTTGATGTGCCACTGGCCGGTGAATATGGCAGTGGCCTTGTCGCCCTGCGGATCGAAGGTCCCAAGCCGTCTGTGGCATGGCGGGCCGATGCCCTGTGCCGGGCGCTTGCCGGTTTTGGCGAATGCCACGAAGTCCCCGAAAGTCACAGCCACAGCATTTGGAAGGTCGTCGCCAATATCGCGCCGTTCGTGGCATCGGAAAACACCGGCAGCGTTTTGTGGCGGGTATCAGTACCCCCGGCAAGCGGGGGTGATATCTGCGCCCAACTGATCGAAAAAACCGGTGGTCGGGCGATGATGGATTGGGCCGGTGGCCTGATCTGGTTGCAGATTGCCGCGTCTGACGCGGCGGGTACGCCTGATGCAATGGCGGGCACGATCCGCGATATCGTCGCCAATGTCGGCGGGCAGGCCAATCTGGTGCGCGCATCCGATGAAATCCGTCAAGCCACCCGGGTCTTCCACGCCGAAGACCCGGCACTTGCCCGGATCAATGCCCGGATCAAGGAAAACCTCGATCCCAAGGGGATTCTCAATCCGGGGCGGATTGCGCCAGTGTCACAAAACGGGGAGGGCGCGTAATGCAAACCAACTTCACCGCTGCCCAACTTGAAAATCCGGCGATTGCCGAAAGCGAACAGATCCTGCGCAAATGCGTGCATTGCGGTTTCTGTACCGCGACCTGTCCGACATTCGTCACCCTTGGCGATGAACTCGACAGCCCGCGTGGCCGCATTTATCTGATCAAGGACATGCTGGAAAATGACAAACCGGCAACCGAAAAGGTGGTCAAACACCTTGATCGTTGCCTGTCATGTCTCTCTTGTACAACCACATGTCCTTCTGGTGTTGATTACATGCACCTGATCGACAATGCGCGCGCCCATATCGAACAAAACTATGAACGCCCGCTGGGCGATCGGTTGCTGCGCAAGTTGCTGTCGATTGTTGTGCCCAATCCGACCCTGTTCCGGCTGTCATTGATCGGGGCGAAATTCGCCGCCCCCTTTGCGCGCCTGATGCCCGGTCGGCTCAAGGGCATGGTCAAGATGGGCGCACGTCCCATGCATCCGCCAAGCTGGGTTGATAAACCCCAAGTGATCCCGGCAGTTGGCGAACGCAAAGGCCGGGTTGCCATCCTGATCGGCTGCGCCCAGCAGGTGCTTGAAACCGAAATCAACGAATCGACGGTTCGTCTACTCACCCGTCTCGGGATTGAGGTGGTCGTTGCCAAGGGTGCTGGCTGTTGCGGATCGCTTGTCCATCACATGGGCAAGGAAGAACAATCCCACGCGCAGGCCAAGGCCAACATTGATGCCTGGACGGCCGAGGCCGCGGGCGAAGGCCTTGATGCCATCGTCATCACCGCATCGGGCTGTGGCACCACGATCAAGGATTACGGCCATATGCTGCGCCATGATCCGGCCTATGCCGATAAGGCGGCCACGGTCTCGGCCCTTGCCAAGGACATTACCGAGTATCTGGCTGGCCTTGACATCGATGCCGCGGTGTTTGCCGGGGCCAATCACGGGAATCCCCGTGTTGCCTATCATTCAGCCTGCTCGATGCAGCACGGCCAAAAAATCACCCGACCACCCCGTGATCTTCTCAAACAGGCCGGGTATGAAGTGGCTGAAATCGCCGAAGGCCATCTGTGCTGTGGTTCTGCCGGGGTCTATAACCTGTTGCAGCCCGAAATCGCCGGTCAGCTTCAGGAACGCAAACGCGGCAATATCCGTGCAACCCAGCCCGATCTGGTGGCAACGGGGAATATCGGCTGCATGGTCCAGATCGAAACCGACGATCTTAAAGTTCTGCACACGGTGCAGCTCCTTGATTGGGCCGCTGGCGGCCCGGTGCCGGAAAAACTGCGCGACCGGGTAAAGCCGACCGAACTGGCAGGCTAGGTTTTCTCAAACCCGCATCAGAAAACAAAAAGGACGGCAGGGAATAACTTCTGCCGTCCTTTTGATTTCGTAAGTCCGTGCGACTGGGCGCCTTACTCTTCCTTGCCAAGCAGGCTTTTTGTAATGCCTTCTGCGGCAGAGCTTTCGCTGCTGTCTTCGGCATAGGCCGCTGTCTTGTCACGAATCCACTTGATTGCTTCGGCCTCGTCTACCTCGACCTTCTGGGCCACCAGTGACAGAACTGCCTCGATCGCCAGAACGTGCGATGCGACGTTATTGACCGCAACATGCAGATCATCAATATGGCGCGACGCAGCCTCTGACATATCTCCAAGTTCGCCAGACAGCTTCTGAATCAGTTCCTGAATTTCGTCGAGTGCAGCGGTGCTCATCAAGTGCTCCTGTTATGGCTGCGCACATTTGTGCGCGGCATTTTTTGGTCCCTACGCACAAGAGTTGCTTGGAAACGGGGTCATGTAAAGGGTTAGCTGGCAATTATCGTCAATTCACACCATTCCCCGACACCCAAGGCCACCTTTGGGCGAAATGTGACAGTTTTTGTTACAGCCTTTCGCAAACAATCGCGATTTTGCCATGTTGAAGTGAAAAACCACCGTTTTCGGATGGTTGTCGCGAAATACTAACTCGTTGATTTTGTTGGCAATAAGTGGCTGTTTTTACTGCTCTGATACGTTGTCACATAACGTTAACAAAAGCGACACAATACCGTAAGCACCCAGCGGTAGAGTCCGCCTCGCAGATCGTTGCACCGTTCCGAAGTGGAACTACCATTGGGGAATTTATGATGAAGAAGACTCTTGCTGTTGCGGCGCTTATGAGCGTTGCCTTTGCTGGCGCTGCCGAAGCACGCGACCAGATTCGTATCGTTGGTTCGTCCACCGTCTTCCCGTTCGCAACCGCAGTTGCAGAAGAATTCGGTAAAACCACCTCCTTCAAAACGCCGGTTATCGAATCTACCGGTTCTGGCGGTGGTCTGAAGCTGTTCTGCGCCGGTGTTGGCGAACAGCATCCGGACATCACCAACGCTTCGCGTCGCATCAAGAAGTCCGAAGTTGAAACTTGCGCGAAGAACGGTATTTCGGAAGTTACCGAAGTTAAAGTTGGTTACGACGGTATCGTTCTGTCGAACTCCAACGCTGCGCCGCAGCTCGACCTGACCAAAGAGCAGATCTTCCTTGCTCTGGCAAAAACCGTTCCGTCCAAAGACGGCCAGTCGCTGATCGACAACCCGTACAGCACCTGGGCTGAAATCGATCCGAGCCTTCCGGACGTTAAAATCGAAGTTCTCGGCCCGCCGCCGACCTCCGGTACCCGTGATGCCTTCACCGAGCTGGTACTCGAAGAAGCTTGCGATGAGTTCCCGGCAATCGCCGCTCTTAAAGACACCAACAAAGACCAGCACAAAGCTGTCTGCGCTGGCGTTCGTGAAGACGGTGCCTATGTCGAAGCTGGCGAGAACGACAACCTGATCGTTCAGAAACTCGAAGCCAACCATGATGCACTTGGCATCTTCGGCTTCTCCTTCCTTGACCAGAACGGCGACAAGCTCCAGGGCTCGCTGATCGGTGGCGTTGCTCCGACCTTCGAAGCAATCTCTGCTGGTGACTATCCGGTTTCCCGTTCGCTCTTCTTCTACGTGAAGAACGCGCACGTTGGCACCATTCCGGGCATCAAGGAATATCTTGCTGAATTCACCGCTGACAAAGCTTGGGGTGAAGAAGGTTACCTTGCTGACCGTGGCCTGATCCCGATGGATGCCGCTGAGCGTGAAGCTGTTCGTAACGCTGCGATGAACCTTTCGCCGCTGAGCATGTAACGCGATCTTTCAACCGGTGGCAGCCTTTTCTGCCACCGGTTTCTTTATATCATTGCTTGATTTGTTTATTGTTTCTGTCCTATTGGCCTCACGAACTGATCTTTGCAGGCTCATCTGGCGAACGGATCTCAAATAATGTCCCTGTCTTTCCTGTTGCTCGCGGTTGCCGCACTTTGCGCGCTGTCCTTTTATTTCGGACGCCAGCGGGCTGTTGCCCTCTCGGGTGGCCGGCACAGCAATCTTCATTCCTTGCCGGTTCACTACGGGGCCTACACAGCAGCATGGTGCGGGCTTCCCGCGCTGGCGCTGCTTCTGATCTGGTACATGTTCCAGGGCTCGGTGATTGAAGCCCTGATCGTGTCGGACCTGCCGCAGGAAGTAATTGGTGACTCCGGTCGTCTGTCGCTGGCGCTCAACAGCATTTCCCAGATCGCCGCCGGTGGTGGTGAACATCTCACCGTGTCGCCGGAAATTGTTGATGCCGGGCGCAGACTTGCCAATTTGCAAACCATCGCCAATGCGGCGCTGGTGGTTGTCATGCTGTCGGTTGCGCTTGCCGGTCTTGTCCTGTCCTATCGACGGATTGAAGCGGATATGCGCGCGCGCAACAATGTTGAACGCATCTCGCGCGCGATCATGATTGTCTGTTCGGCGATTGCGATCCTTTCAACGGTCGGCATCGTGTTTTCACTGATGTTCGAAACCCTGCATTTCTTTAGCAAGATCAACCCGCTCGACTTCCTGTTTGGTCTGGAATGGAGCCCGCAAACCGCGATCCGTGCCGATCAGGTGGCGTCCGAGGGGGCGTTTGGCATGATTCCGCTGTTTGTCGGTACCTTGCTGATTACGCTGATTGCCATGTGTGTCGCGGTGCCGGTCGGCCTGTTTTCGGCCATCTATATGGGCGAATATGCCGCGCCTAAATTTCGCGCTGTTGCCAAACCCGCACTTGAAATTCTGGCGGGCGTGCCAACGGTTGTCTATGGCTTCTTTGCCGCGCTCACCGTGGCACCGTTCTTGCGCGACAATGGCGCGATCCTCGGCCTCGATGTCAGTTCGGAAAGTGCGCTGGCCGCCGGTCTTGTCATGGGCATCATGATCATTCCGTTTGTGTCCTCGCTGTCTGATGACGTGATGTCGCAGGTGCCGAAAGCGCTGCGTGACGGGTCCTATGCATTGGGGGCGACCAAATCGGAAACCATCCGGCAGGTGATTTTCCCGGCCGCCTTGCCCGGTATTGTCGGGGCGGTTCTGTTGGCCATTTCGCGGGCGATTGGTGAAACCATGATTGTTGTGATGGCCGCTGGTCTTGCCGCGAACATGACGGTGAACCCGCTTCAGGCGGTGACGACTGTTACCGTGCAGATCGTGACGCTTCTGGTCGGCGACCAGGAGTTCGACAGTGCAAAAACCCTCTCGGCCTTCGCGTTGGGGCTGGTTCTTTTCCTTGTCACCTTGGGGCTGAACGTATTTGCCCTTAAGGTTGTTCAGAAGTATCGCGAGAAATATGACTGATATGGCATCTCTTATGGAAGACAGAGCTGCGGCCAAAGTGATCTCTGACAATCTGCGCAAGCCGGTTGACTGGGATAGTCCGAAAATCACCCGTAACATCAAGAAACGTTACGCGGCCGAACGCCGCTTTAAAAGCTATGGTCTGGTTGCGATCTGTTTGGCGCTGCTGGCGCTTTGCACGCTGGCACTCTCGATCGGCTCTAAAGGCTACAGCGCCTTTTACCAGACCTATGTCCAGCTCGAAGTGACCTTTGATCCGGCTGTGATCGATCCGGAACGGACCGGCGATCCCGACGTGATCGGGCGCGCGAACTTTGATGGTCTGATCAAACAGGCGCTGCGTGATCGGTTCCCGGATGTGACCTCGCGCAGTGACAAACGTGATCTCTATGGCATCGTTTCAGGCGGCGCATCTTATGATCTGCGCGAACGGGTTCTCGAAAATCCGAGCCTGATTGGCCAAACGCGCACCATCTGGCTGATTTCCGGTGATGATTTCGACATGCTCAACAAGGGCTATATCGATCCCACCGTTGATGAAGGCGACCGTCGCCTCAATGACAAGGAAGTTGCTTGGTATAACGAACTGGTTGCTGACGGTGCGGTGGAAAAACAGTTCCACACCCGCTTCTTTACCAGTGGCGATTCCCGCGAACCGGAACTTGCCGGTATCTGGGGCGCGGCTGTTGGCTCGTTCTATACCCTGCTTGTGACTTTGGCATTGTCCTTCCCGATTGGTGTTCTGGCGGCGATCTATCTCGAAGAATTCGCCCCGAAAAACCGCTTCACCCAGATTGTTGAAGTCAACATCAACAACCTGGCCGCAGTCCCGTCCATCGTGTTTGGTCTGCTGGGGCTTGAGGTCTATCTCAATGTCATGCACTTGCCGCGCTCGGCCCCGGTTGTCGGTGGTTTGACGCTGGCGCTGATGACTTTGCCGACGATCATCATCGCATCGCGTGCGGCGATCAAGGCGGTGCCGCCATCGATCCGTCAGGCCGCCCTTGGCCTTGGTGCATCCCCGGTTCAGACCGTCACCCACCATGTCTTGCCGCTTGCCATGCCGGGCATTCTGACCGGCACGATCATTGGTATGGCACAGGCGCTTGGTGAAACTGCACCGCTTCTGATGATCGGGATGGTTGCCTTTATTGTTGATATCCCGGGCGGGGCTCTTGACCCGGCAACGGTTCTGCCGGTCCAGATCTATCTGTGGGCAGACAGCCCGGAACGTGCCTTTGTCGAGAAAACCTCGGCAGCGATTATGGTGTTGCTGGCCTTCCTTGTCCTGATGAATGGACTGGCTGTGTATCTGCGCAAAAAATTTGAACGGAAGTGGTAAAATGGCTGCTGTATCCCAGAGCGCAATGACGGCGGAGCCGTCGGTCGAAAAACCGAAAATGACCGCGCGCAAGCTCGATCTTTTCTATAGCGACAATCAGGCCCTCTATGAGGTCAACCTTGATATCCCCGAACAGCAGGTAACCGCACTGATTGGCCCGTCGGGCTGTGGTAAATCCACCTTCCTGCGCTGCCTGAACCGGATGAATGACACCATTGACGGTGTGACGATCAAAGGTGACGTTACCCTGGATGGTCGCGACATCTATGACAAGCGGATCGACGTGGTTCAGCTGCGCGCGCGCATCGGCATGGTGTTCCAGAAACCGAACCCGTTCCCGAAAACCATCTATGACAACGTGGCCTATGGCCCGCGTATTCATGGTCTGGTCAATTCGCGCGATGAACTTGATGAAATCGTCATGACCTCGCTCGAACGTGCCGGTCTTCTGAAAGAAGTCAAAGATCGTCTGCAATCGCCGGCAACCGGTCTTTCCGGTGGTCAGCAGCAGCGCCTTTGCATTGCACGCGCGGTTGCCGTCAGCCCGGAAGTCATCCTGATGGATGAGCCGTGCTCGGCCCTTGATCCGATTGCGACCGCCAAGGTCGAGGAACTGATAGACGAGTTGCGTTCGAACTACACGATCGTGATCGTGACCCACTCCATGCAGCAGGCCGCCCGTGTGTCGCAGCGCACCGCGTTCTTCCACCTTGGAAAGCTGGTTGAAGTCGGTGAAACCGATCAGATCTTTACCAACCCGAAGGACGAACGCACCAAGGGTTACATTACCGGCCGCTTCGGTTAAGCGACGCCAGGAGTACGCATAAATGGCTGATGAACATACCCATATCGTAAGTTCGTTCGACGAGGAACTGACCCGTCTGAACAACATCATTTCGCAAATGGGCGGGCTTGCCGAAAGCCAGCTTATTTCCTCGATCAGATCCATCGTCAAACGCGATTCCGAACTGGCCGAGAAAGTCATCCTGTCCGATCAGCGCATTGACGTGCTCGAACAGGAAGTCCAGGACTTTGCCGTCCGTCTTCTGGCCCTGCGTCAGCCGATGGCAGATGACCTGCGTCAGGTGGTGACGGCCCTTAAGCTATCAAACGATCTTGAACGCATTGGTGATCTTGCCAAAAACATCGCCAAACGCGCGCAGGTGCTGAACCAGATCCCGCCGATCCGCCCGGTTCAGGCGATCCCGAACATGGCCAAGCTGGCCCAGGAAATCATCAAGGATGTCCTGGATGCCTATATCGAAAGCGACGCCGAAAAGGCCCATCGGGTCTGGGAACGCGATCAGGAAGTCGACGATATGTACAATTCGCTGTTCCGCGAATTGCTGACCTACATGATGGAAGATCCGCGCAACATTACCGCATCGACCCATCTGTTGTTCATTGCCAAGAACATCGAACGTATCGGTGATCACGCAACCAATATCGCCGAAACGATCTATTACCGGATCAAGGGCGAAGACCTGCCGGGGATTGACCGGCCAAAAAACGACGCAGCGAACTTCGCTGTTGTCGAACCGAATGACTGACACGGGAGCATAGGAAGATGGACCCAACGGTTCTTATCGTCGAGGACGAGGCAGCAATCGTAACCATGTTGCGCTACAACCTCGAACGCGAGGGGATGCAGGTTGTCGAAGCCGGTGACGGTGACGAAGCGTTGAAAATTCTGGCTGAAACCCATGTCGATCTGGTTTTGCTCGACTGGATGCTGCCGGTGATGTCGGGGATCGAGGTCTGCCGTCAGATCCGCCGCAAGCCTGAAAGCCGCGATTTGCCGGTGATCATGGTGACTGCGCGCGGCGAAGAGGGCGACCGGATCCGCGGTCTTGATACCGGGGCTGATGACTATGTCACCAAGCCGTTTGCCATTGGCGAGCTTCTGGCCCGTATCCGCGCACTTTTGCGCCGGTCCGGTCCGGCGCAACCACAAGGGCAGTTGATCTATTCCGACATCGAAATGGATCTCGCCGCCCACCGGGTCAGCCGCAATGGAAAATCGATCCATCTTGGCCCGACCGAGTTCCGTCTGCTGCGCTATTTCCTCGAACATCCGGGGCGGGTTTTCTCGCGCGAACAGCTGCTTAACGCGGTTTGGGGCCCGAACATCTATGTCGAAACCCGGACAGTTGACGTTCATATCCGTCGCCTGCGCAAGGCGCTCAATGACGTCAAGGGGACGCGCGATATCATCCGCACCGTCCGTGCCGCGGGCTACGCGCTGGACTCTGAAACCGCTGCCTAAGCCGGTTTAGAGCCTGATCCGATTAAAAAACCCCCGCAGCGATTTGCCGCGGGGGTTTTTGTTTTCACCGCGTAACGGCTTTACGATTTTTCTTTCGCCGGTTTGTCCGAACTCTCCGACCCTGACGGCTTGCGCTGCGGGCGCGGCGCCAGTTCGTTCATCAAAAGCATGTCCGCACGGCGGAATTTGGCGATTTCGGCATCAATATCTTCCTGCGGCACGTCGCACGCCGCCAAAACGTGATCAGATAACCGCAACCCGGTTTCCAGAACCTCCGGGATGGCCGCATCCGCCCCGTGGCGCGACAGCGGCCCGATATGGGTGATGTCTTGCGCGCGGGCAAAGATCTTCAGATGCGGGTAATGCTGGCGCAAAAGGGCGACCGTCTTCTCGGTCGCATGCGGGTTCCCCATGGCAACAACCGCAATTTTTGCCTCATCGGTGTGTGCGGCCCGGAAAGTTTCCGGTCTGGACCCGTCGGCAAAGTAAACCGGAAGGCCTTCTGCCCGACCGCGCGAAACCTGCTGTGCGTCACTATCCAGCACAATGAACGGAATGTTGCGCGTCTTGAGCAACCGGGCCAGAACCCGGCCAACGCGGCCGCTTCCGATCACCAGAACATGCTGGTGAATGCCCTCGGACTCCTCTGCAATCTTGCCAAGCTGGTCTTCTTCCTTGGGATGAAGCTTTTCCTCGATCTTGTGACCCAGGCTGATCAGGGTCGGGGTCAGCGCCATCGAAATCGCCACCACCGGGATCAGCATGGCGGCCATTTCAAGCGGCACCGCGCCATTTTGCGCGGCCAGGGCAAACATCACAAAGGCAAATTCGCCGCCGGCGGCCAAACTCATCGCCACCCGTATGGCAAGGCCGGTTTCAAACCGGATCGCACGCGCCAGAACGAACAAAACCGCCGTCTTGATCACCAGCAACAGCACCAGCCACATCAGAATGGTGCCAAATTCGTTATAAACAACGTCGGCATCAACCGACATGCCCACCGACATAAAGAACAGCGACAGGAACACGCCGCGGAACGGCGAAATGTCGGCTTCGATCTGATGGCGGAACTCGGTTTCGGCCAGCATCACCCCGGCGATAAACGCGCCCAGCGCCATCGAAAGCCCGGAAACCTCGGTCAAGGTGCTGGCGGCCAGCACAACAAACAGCGTGCCGATGGCAAACAGTTCCGGGTTCTTAAGCGACGCGATATAGCGAAACAGGCGCGGCAACACATACCGCCCGACGAGTAACAACAACGCAACCGACCCGAAACCAAGCAGGATGCTCATCCACGGGCTGGTTTCCGTGCCAGCATCACCTGCTGCCTGCACCATGATCAGGAACGGACCAACCGCCACGTCCTGCAATAACAAAATGGCAAGGGCCGCACGGCCAAACCGGGTATTGAGCTGCTTGTCATCGGAAAGCTGTTTGAGGATGATCGCAGTCGATGAAAGCGCAAGCGCCCCTGCAATCACCAAAGCCGTCGGCAGCGGGAATTCCATGACAACCAGAAGCCCCAGAAGGGCTGCCATCGATACCAGAATTTGCAAAACGCCCAGACCGGCAAACCGCCCGCCAATGACGCGCAAACGATCACGCGAAAGCTCCAGCCCGATCATGAACAGCAGGAAAACCACGCCCAGTTCGGCAACCGTGGAAATGTCTTCGCGTTCGGAAATCAGGCCAAAGCCGAATGGCCCGATAAAGAACCCGCCAATCAGAAAGCCGATGATCGAATTCGCACGCAGCTTGTGCGCAATCGGCACCGCAATGATCGCGGCAGTCAGAATAAGAAACAGCTCAAACAGGACGCTGTGATGCATGGCGAAATTCGTTCCGGAAGGCGGTCAAATAATCAAAGGGTATCAGGACCTAAATGCCTGAAAATAACGAGATTACAACGATAACGAAAATAACCCTGCCAGTCGTGGGTAAATTTGCGGCATTGGCGAAATTCACCGCCCAATCGCACTATAAAGTGCTGTGTGGATTGTCACCGCCTGATGACTTGCCATTCGCGCTGCCAAATGCCATCTTCCGCGGGCCCGACAACGGGCCGGTTTAATCGCTTTTGAAACGAGCAGATATTTTGGAACAGCTTATCCCCTATCTTCAGATCATCGCGGGCCTTGTATTGCTGACAGCAGGTGGTGAATTCATCGTAAGGGGGGCGGTTGGTCTTGCACTTTTGCTGGGCGTTTCCAAGGTGATCGTCGGTCTGACGATTGTCGCCGCCGGGACGTCGGCACCGGAATTTGTCGTCTCGCTCAATGCATCGCTGAAGGGCACGGCCGACATCGCCATGGGCAACGTTGTTGGCTCCAACATTGCCAATATCCTGCTTATTTTGGGTGCCGTTGCCTTGCTCAAACCCGTGGCGGCCTCGCGGGTCACCGTGGTGCGTGATGGCGGCACCATGTTGCTGGGCACGGTCCTGTTTATTGCCTTTTGCATGTTTGGCGTGATCGAACGCTGGGCCGGGGCGGTGATGCTTTGTGTGTTGGCGGCCATCTGGTACTTCACCTATCAGCACGACAAAAATTCGCCAAGCGAAGCCAGCCACCTGCACGAAGAAGAAGTCGACGAAGTCGGCGAAAAGCCCAAAGGCTGGACCAGGCCGATCATCGCCACCGTCATCGGGATTGTGGCGCTGATGTTTGGCGCCGAATGGCTGGTTGAAGGCGGGGTTTCGGTCGCCCGTCAGTTTGGCGTATCCGAAGCCGTGATTGGCCTGACCCTTGTTGCCTTTGGCACGTCGCTTCCGGAACTCGCCGCATCGGTGGTTGCCGCCTTCCGCGGGCATTCCGATGTGGCACTGGGCAATGTGTTTGGCTCGAACCTTTTGAACCTGCTTGTGATCATTGGTGGCGTTTCGCTGATCGCACCGATCCCGGTGCCCGAGCAGATTATGAATTCCGATATCTGGATCATGCTGGCGGTAACCGTGGGCTTGCTCGGTGTTGCCTATGCCATGCGCAAGATTTCGCGCATCACCGGCGTTGCATTCGTGATTGCCTATCTGGTCTATGTCTTCCAACTTGTCGTAGCATAGTCAGTTCAATCAGTTCGCGGGCCGTCTGTCTCATGACGGTCCGCACACTTTGCGAAGGATCGAGGCAACAATGACAGGTCAATTCCCGAAATCCGTTCTGATCACCGGTGCGGCAAAACGCATCGGTCGTGCATTGACCCTGGATCTGGCGCGCAACGGCTATGATATCGCCCTTCATTGCAACAGCTCGAAACAAGACGCCGAAGCTGTCGCCAACGAGGTGCGCGACCTTGGCCAAAAGGCCTGCGTCGTCTCGGCCGATCTGACCAACGAGGATGCAACCCATCAATTGGTTGCCGATGCGACCAGGCAACTTGGCCCGATCGGGGTTCTGATCAATAACGCCTCGACCTTTGAATTTGATGATGTGCAAACCGCAACCCGCGAAAGCTGGGATCTGCATATGGAAACCAATTTGCGCGCGCCGTTTATCCTCTCGCAGCAATTTGCAAAGTACCTGCCAGATAACTGTCAGGGCATGATCCTCAACCTGATTGACCAGCGTGTCTGGAACCTGACCCCGCATTTCATGACCTATACCCTGTCCAAAGCCGGGCTTTGGACCCTGACCCAGACGCTGGCATTGGCCCTTGCACCAAAAATTCGCGTCAATGCCATCGGGCCGGGGCCGGCACTGCCTAGTAGCCGACAAACACAGGAAGATTTCGACGCGCAGTGCGAAAAAACACCCCTGAAAATAGGGACAAACCCGCAAGAGATTTGCGACGCGGTTCGATTTTTCCTTGCCGCGCCGGCCATCACCGGGCAAATGTTAGCGCTTGACGGCGGGCAGCACCTCGATTGGGCGCCCAGTGGCGAAGAAGATGCGCCCAACGAATGATGCCCGGCAGTAATCGTTAAATCGCTGCCAGACATCGGGCCGGACATGTGTGGTTCTGTTGATCAAACTGCACAGGAAAGCAGCACAAGGAAGACCGGAATATGACCGCAGGCCTTAAACAGGATGCCAAAATTACGACATTGCCATTTGCCGATGTGCCCCATGCAGATCGTGCAGGCAACCTGCGCCGTGTCTTCGTGCGTGACATGATCATTCACACCTCCATCGGTGTTTACGAACACGAAAAAGAAGCCCCGCAACGCGTGCGCATCAATCTCGACCTTGCCGTACTCGAAGGCGACGGTGTCCAGAATGATGATATCACCACCGTGCTGAGCTACGAGGATCTGGTCGTCGGCACGCGCCGCATCTGCCAGGATGGTCACACCAACCTTGTGGAAACCCTTGGGGAAAAACTCGCCGACATGTGTCTTGCCGATCCGCGCGTCCGCAAGGTGATCGTCAGGGTTGAAAAGCTCGACGTTTTTGAAGATGCAGCTGCGGTTGGTGTGGAAATCGAACGCCACAATATCGCGCGCTGATCGATACGCGATTTCCCGAAAAAATTTACTTTTCCAGACGGCCAATCCAAGGGACTCTTTGATTCCTCTGGCGCGAATCGCTATGGCGCTTATTCACAAGCATCTGGCGAATATGATTCAAAGGAAAATATTCATTTTTTACGACTCTATTACCGAATGATTTCACGTTGACAGTATTTTTATTGTTTAAAATCAATAACTTAACTGTTTTGCTTAATAATTGTGCACTTCATAGAACGTTAAGACTCTCAAGGGGTGCAGGAAGTCACCCCCCGATTACCCACATAGTTATCCACAGTCTTGGTGGACATCTTTTTTGGCATGGCGATTCCCCTCGGCACGGTTGCGATGTTAATCTTTTCAGCTATGTTTCAATTCGCGTTTGCCTGTGACGGCCGTCACAACTTTGAATGTATTTTAGTGTCGATTGCAGCTCGCCTGACCAGCAGCAGCCTCGTGTGATCTCGGAGTGCCTTGATGAAGCCACCTGTTTCCCCCGAAAACCCGACCGGGGATGACGCCCCGAAACGGGAAATCGGTTTGTCGCTTGATGGTGATAAAATCGACGGCGGGGCAGCTCGCGGGGTGGAGGCGATCAAAAATGCGCTGAAAACCATGCCGGGTTCGGCGGGTGTCTATCGCATGATCGATGACAAGGAACGCGTGCTTTACGTTGGCAAGGCCAAGAACCTCAAGAAACGCGTGGTCGCCTATACCCGCATCATGCAATTGCCGATCCGCATTGCCCGCATGGTGGCCCAGACGGTGCGGATGGAAATCATCACCACCCATACCGAGGCCGAGGCGCTCCTTCTTGAATCCAACCTGATCAAAAAGCTCAAACCGCGCTACAACATCCTGCTGCGCGATGACAAAAGTTTCCCCTATATCCTGATCACCGAGGATCACGACTATCCGCGCATCGTCAAGCATCGCGGTGCACGCGCCAAGGATGGCAGTTGCTTTGGCCCGTTCGCCTCGGCCTGGGCGGTCAATAACACCATCAACCATCTGCAACGCGCCTTCTTGCTGCGCTCCTGCACCGATGGGGTGTTTTCCAACCGCTCGCGTCCGTGTTTGCTTTATCAAATCAAACGTTGTGCCGCCCCCTGTGTCGATCGCATTTCCAAACCGGAGTATGACGAGCTTGTTGATATCTGCCGCGACTTCCTAACCGGTCGCAGCCAGAAAATCCTCAAGCAGCTCGAAGCCGACATGATGGATGCGTCTGAAAAGATGGAGTTTGAGCAGGCCGCGATGTATCGCGACCGCATCCGCGCGCTCAGCCAGATCCGATCCCATCAGGACATCAACCTCGAAGGCGTCGAAGAGGCCGATGTCATCGCCCTTCATCAGGAAGGCGGACAAAGCTGTGTGCAGGTCTTCTTCTTCCGCTCGGGCTCGAACTATGGCAACCGGTCCTATTTCCCGCGCCATGAACAATCGGCCGAAATCCCCGAAATCCTCTCGGCCTTTGTCGGGCAGTTCTATGCCGATAAACCGGCCCCCAAACAGATCTTCCTGTCACACGAAATCGAAGGCCAGGAACTGGTCGAAAACGCGCTTGGCATCAATAACGACCGCAAGATCGAATTGCTCGTGCCCAAGCGCGGCGGCAAACGCAAACTGGTCGAACATGCGCTCACCAACGCCAAGGACGCATTGGGCCGTCGTCTGGCCGAAAGTGCGACACAGCGCAAATTGCTTGAAGACCTTGCTGACAAACTTGATCTCGAAAGCACCCCGGAACGGATCGAGGTTTACGATAACTCCCACACCCAGGGCACCAACATGGTCGGCGGCATGATTGTCGCCGGGCCCGAAGGCTTCATGAAAAACGCCTATCGCAAATTCAACATCAAGGGCGATATCGCGCCCGGTGATGACTTTGCCATGATGCGCGAAGTCCTGACCCGCCGTTTTGCCCGGGCGCAAAAAGAAGACCCGGACCGCGAAAACGGCACGTGGCCGGACCTGTGTTTGATTGATGGTGGTCTGGGTCAGCTTGGCGTGGCACGTGAAGTCCTCGAAGACCTCGGGATTGAGGACGTCATGCTGGTCGGTGTTGCCAAGGGTGTAGATCGTAATGCCGGCAAGGAAGTCCTGCACATCCCCGGCAAGGCTCCGGTGCGTCTCGATATGAAGGACCCGGTGCTCTATTTCATCCAGCGCCTGCGCGACGAAGCCCACCGCTGGGCGATTGGCACCCATCGCGCCAAACGCGGCAAACAGATGGGCAAAAGCGTGCTCGACTCAGTCCCCGGTGTCGGCGGGGCGCGCAAAAAGGCACTGCTCCACCATTTCGGCTCCGCCCGTGGGGTGGCCGATGCTGGCCTATCCGATCTGGAGGCCGTCGATGGCATCAGTGCCGCCTTGGCGCGCAAGATTTACGACCATTTCCACAGCAACGACTAAAAAAGCATCGGATGGCATCTTGCTTTTTGCTGCCCGTGGCGCGATACCCGGTACGCCCTGCCGCCCGGCGGGGCATTCTCGCGCGAAACGTCCATAAATAATCGGCTTGCCATAAATGCGATATTTTCCTTCCTGGTCTGTGACCCGGTCTTCCACAGTCATGCCTGATGAACGTCTGCCTTGGGGTGCTATGTTCCCGATGGGCTTGCAGCATCTTGTTGCCATGTCGGGGGCGACCATCCTTGGTCCGCTTCTGATGGGGTTTGACCCCAATCTGGCGATCCTGTTTTCCGGGATCGGCACCCTGATCTTCTTCATCTGCACGGCGGGCCGTGTGCCCAGTTATCTGGGCTCGTCCTTTGCCTTTATTGCCGTCGTCATTGCCGCCACCGGTTATGCCGGATCGGGACCAAACCCGGATATCGGCGGGGCGCTTGGCGGGATCATTGCTGCTGGTGCGCTTTATGTCGTGATCGGCTTGATCGTCATGGCAACCGGCACCGGCTGGGTCGAAAAACTGATGCCGCCTGCGGTGACGGGGGCGGTTGGTGCGGCGATTGGCCTGAACCTCGCCCCGGTCGGGATCAATGGCATCACGGGTGACAACATGCATATGCTCGTCGCCCTTCTGACCCTGCTGTCGGTGGCCTTTGTCTCGGTTTACGCGCCGATTGCGCTGCGTCGGATATCCATTCTGGTTGGGATCCTGGCGGGCTATGTGCTGGTGCTGGTTTTGGGTAATGGCTTTGGCCTGATGCCGGCGATTGATTTTACCGAACTTTCCCAGGCCGCCTGGTTTGGCATGCCATCCTTTGTCGCACCGCGCTTTGAAAGTTCGGCCATGTTCCTGATCGCGCCGGTGGCCTTCATTCTGGTGGCCGAAAACCTCGGTCATATCAAGGCGATTGGCGGCATGACCAAACAGAACATGGATCGTTATATCGGCCGTGGTTTTGTCGGCGATGGTCTGGCAACCATGCTGGCCGGATCGGGCGGCGGTACCGGTGTCACAACCTATGTTGAAAATATGGGTGTTATGGCCGTAACCCGCGTGTTTTCGACCCTGATCTTTGTCATTGCCGCCGTGATTGCCATTCTGCTGGGTTTCTCGCCGAAATTTGGCGCGTTGCTGCACACCATTCCGGGCCCGGTTCTGGGCGGGCTTGGTGTTGCGGTCTTTGGCCTGATTGCGGCTGCCATGATCCGTTTGTGGGTCGATAACCGCGTTGATTTCTCTGATCCGCGCAACCTGTTTACGGTGGGCATCACGCTGATCTTTGGCGCGGGCGACTTCACGGTCAATTTCGGTGGTTTCGCCATGGGCGGGATCGGCACCGCAACCCTGGCTGCCATCATCCTCTATCAGGCGCTCAGCATCGGACGCGGCAAGTCCGCCCATCCGGCCGAGGCAGGGGCGGCGGCAGAGTAATCGCGCAGACGCGATGAGATGATAAATCGCAAGGGCCGTGTTCTGACGCTAATCCGTCATCAACACGGCCCTTGTGGTATGTGCTTCAAGTCTTTAATAATTGCGCGGCCTTGGGCGATTGCGCATCAGGGCCTTGATGTTATTGCCGTAAAATCCGTCAAACAGGCCCCGTTTATGAAGAACCAGATTCCCAATCTGTTGACCATGTCGCGCATTTTCGTAATCCCGGCGCTGATCGCGTCGTTTTACATCAATGGTCCTGTCGGGAACTGGATCGGCTTTGCGCTGTTTGCCTTTGCCGGGGTGACCGATTTCTTTGATGGATATCTGGCGCGCTCGATGAATGTGGTATCCCCACTTGGTCGGTTCCTCGATCCGATTGCCGACAAGCTGCTGGTGGCTGCCGCATTGATGATGATGGTGGCCTTTGAACGCATTTCTGGTTTGGCGGTATTGCCCGCCGTGATCATCATGTGCCGGGAAATCATGGTGTCGGGCCTGCGCGAACATCTGGCCGAGATTAAAGTGCCCTTGCCGGTCACGGTCCTTGCCAAATGGAAAACCACGGCGCAGATTCTTGCCATCGGGTTCCTTCTGGTCGGCGATGCCTCGCCTGTTCTGATTCCGTCGATCCTGATTGGCGATATCCTGCTGTGGATTGCCGGGATCGTTACGGTGCAGACCGGCTATATCTATCTGCGCACCGGCCTGAAACATCTCGATTAATTTTTGTAATCCGGCAAACCGGGACGGCGACCATGTCACGCGTTTCTGTTCAGCAACATGATTTTGACCCGGGCGCCGAACTTGCGGCCCTGACCGATGGTCGCACCGATATCGGGGCGGCGGTCAGTTTTGTCGGGCTGGTGCGTGATATTCATGGCGGCGAAAACGTCTCGGCCCTGACGCTTGATCACTATCCCGGCATGACCGAACGCGAACTGGAAAAGATCGCCGACGAGGCCGCCAATCGCTGGCCGCTTGACGATATTCGCATCATTCATCGCTTTGGCCGCATGTTGCCCGGCGAACGCATCGTTCTGGTGATTGTACTCTCCGCCCATCGCCGTGCCGCGTTTGAGGCCTGCGACTTCATCATGGATTTCCTCAAAACCCGCGCACCGTTCTGGAAACGCGAAGAAACCCCGGACGGTGGCGACAAGTGGGTGACGGCAAAGGCATCCGATGATGCCGATGCCGACCGCTGGAAATAACCGCCCGACAGCGGCCCGTTAGATAAATTTCGTCAGCACCGCAACCAGTGTCATCAGCCCGGTTTGCAAGGTCGCCGCATTGTTGACCTGCTGGCGCAATTGCTTCATCGCCGCTTCGTCCTCGGCATCGACTTCCTTGGCTTCATCAAGCTGCTTGGCCTGAAGGGCGACCAGTTGGCTGGCGGCCTTATCAAGGGCCGGTTTGGATTTGACCTTCTGATCAATCGTCGCCCCCTGATAGGTCACAGCCGCAGTCGCATAGGCTTCCTGTGCATCGGCAATCAGGGCACCGAGTGTCTGGCTCATTGTGAAATCTCCCTTTTTTCTAGTTGGTTGCGGTTTCAAGCAGGCCGGTGCCTTGCGTTACGAGTTCCGCTGGGCTCAGCTTGCCGATCTGGCTCGAAAGTTTGATGCCGTCTTCGACCGCGGTAATCAGCGATCCGACATCAAGCTTGGCATAGTTATCGATCTGTCCCTGCAACCTGTTGCCAAGGGCTGAGGCCGTCACAAAGGCGCGCAGGGTATCGGTCTGCATTGCGCTTTCAGCCGCGATCAGGCTGTTCCATTGCTGCCACCAGGCCTCGATCAGAAGGCTTTCGGCCTCGGGGTTGTTGTGATCCTTGCTGCGGATCAGGTTCAGTTCGGCAATCAGGGTGCTGCGCCGGGTCAGGAATTGCGGTGGGGTGCGTGCAAATTCATCGCTGATGGTGGAAAGCTGCGCGCGCAGTTTTTCCAAGATGGGCCCGGATTCAGTGACCGCCGAGGCACCAAATGCCGATCCGGCTTCGATATTATCGAAAATCGCAACAAACTGCTGATACTGGCTGCGAAGGCCCTTCAGCGTATCCTGCCACTGGCGCGCGACCGTTGGGTCGATTTTTACCGCATCGGGATCAAGTAATGTGTCGATATTGGCCGGTGTGATCGTGCCGGTGAAATCGGTGATGTTGGTGACGAACGCGGTGCGCTTTGCCGTGTCGGATTTTGGGAATGGGGCAAATTGCGTGCTATAGGCCGCGTCATAGTGATCAAACGCCTGCTCGGTCGCGCTGCCAAACTGGGTGACCGAAAGTTTCAGCGTCTCGGCCTTCTGCGAACAGGCCGCAAGCAGGGTGATCGCACCGATCAGAAAAGTACGGCGAACAAATTGTATGAGGATTGAATTGGTCATATCGGCCCCGTCTGATGAAGTTGCCCGATCGGGCATCAGATTTCAGACGGGGGCGCGATCAATTTGTGATCGGGCAGGGGGGATTGTTCAGTGAAAACGAATAATTGATCTGATTATTTGCTTAACATGAAAAGTGCCTGGTTGCCCAAAAAGTTGGAAAATCGGGTCTGGCTGCCGAGGCTGAGCTTCGATCCCGCTTCATTGAGAACCATCGACCGTTCAATCGTCAAATCCATTGCCTTACACAGCGCAACAAAGTCCAGAACCGTGCAGAAATGGATGTTTGGCGTTTCGTACCACATGATCGGAAGGTTAGGGTTCTGCGGCATCCGGCCCCGGAACATCAAATCAAACCGTGCGCGCCAATGGCCGAAATTCGGAAACGACACAATCGCCTTGGTGCCAATGCGCAGCAACTCCGACAGCACCTCTTTCGGGCGCTGGGTTGCCTGCAATGTCTGGCTGAGTATGGCGTAATCAAACGCCCCGTCCGGGTAATCGCGCAGATCCCGATCCGCATCACCCTGCATCACCGGAAGACCTTGCGCGACACAGTTGCGAACCCCTTCGTTGGACAGCTCAAGGCCCCGCCCATCAACCTTTTTGGTGCGTGTGAGGTATCCCAGAAGTTCGCCGTCGCCACAGCCGATATCAAGCACGCGCGTGCCCGGTTCGATCATGTCGGCAATCAGTTGCAGGTCGACACGGATGCGGTCGCTATGTGCCACGTTGGCTGCGCTGTTTGGGTTCAAAGTCTCATTCATGATTATTTCAGTCCCCGGCCTTCGGCGGCACCTTCGATGAAGCCACTCAGCACCATGTGGAAATCGGGTTCATCAAGCAGGAACGCATCATGGCCCTTGTCGCTTTCGATCTCGACACAGCTGACATTACACGATGCGGCATTCAGCGCATGGGCGACAATCCGGCTTTCAGCGGTGGTAAAGCACCAGTCGCTGGAAAACGAAATGACGCAGAACCGGGTTTTGCAGCCCTGAAAGGCCTCGGCCAGCCGTCCGTCATATTCAAGCGACAGATCGAAATAATCCATCGCGCGGGTGATATAGAGATAACTGTTGGCGTCAAAGCGATCGACGAAGCTTTTGCCCTGATGGCGCAGGTAACTTTCGACCTGGAAATCCTGATCGAAGCTATAGGTGATGGCACCACGATTTTGCAGCTTGCGCCCGAATTTGCGATGAAGGGCCGGTTGCGACAGATAGGTGATGTGCGCAGTCATACGCGCGACAGCCAATCCGCGCGACGGTTTCTTGCCTTCGAGCAGGTAGTTGCCCCCGCACCAGTCCGGGTCGGCCATGACGGCCTGACGCCCGACTTCGTGGAAGGCGATGTTTTGCGCCGAATGCCGGAACGAGGTCGCAATCGGGGCGGCGGCATAAACCCGTTCGGGATAGCTTTTGCACCATTCAAGAACCTGCATGCCGCCCATGGAACCGCCAATGACAGCAAACAGCATGTCGATGCCAAGCGCGTCAATCAGCATGGTTTGCGCACGCACCATGTCGGCAATCGTGATCACCGGGAAATCAAGACCCCACGGCTTGCCGGTTGCCGGATTGATTTCCTTGGGCCCGGTACTGCCAAGGCAGCCGCCGATCACGTTGCTGCAGATGACGAAATACTTGTTGGTATCAATGATCTTGCCGGGGCCGACGATTTCAGACCACCAGCCTTCCTTGCCGGTGATCGGATGGACGTCATCGGCAACATACTGATCCCCGGTCAGGGCGTGGCAAACCAGAATCGCGTTGGATTTGTCGGCATTAAGTTCGCCGTAGGTCTGATAGGCCAGGGTGAAGGGACCAAATTCCACACCGCTATCAAGGCGCAGCTTTTCCGTTTCGCCAAGCACCATGTGGTGGCCTGGAAGCGGGGGGCGCTTTTCCGTGTTGGTCGCGGTGGACATGAATTGCGGTTTCCTTGGTTATTCTTTGTTTCCGTGGGCAAACCGACAACGCGCCGTGCTTTCATCGTCGGTTTTGCGGAAATTAATGAGTCCTGACCCTAGCTATGAAGCAGAGCCGGGGTTAGTCAATCTTTTCTTTGCATTTCTGCGGCCCTGTCCTAATACTGTGCGCCGTTCAAAAGAAGAGTAGATTATGGCGTCTGACGACAAAAATTTGGCAAATCTTGACCTGAATGAGCTGCGCGGAGAGATCGACGAGATCGATCAGGCTTTGCAGTCGCTGATCATTCGCCGGACAAAGGTTGTGCAGGCCGTCGGGGCCTACAAGGACCGGATGATCGCGGCGGGTGGCAAGGTCAAGGTGCCCTATCGCCCGGCCCGCGAAGCCCGTATCATGCGCACCCTTGTCGAACGTCATGAAGGGGCCTTTCCCAAAACCGCCCTGATCCAGATCTGGCGCGAAATGATCGCGGCCGGAACACGCCTTGAAGCGCCGTACACGGTGGCACTTGGCCGCAATGCCGACGGGCTGGATTGCTGGGAACTGGCGCGCCTGAATTTCGGGTGCCTTAACGAAATCATTGAATTTGATACCCCGCGCGAAGCGTTCAACGCCGTTGAAGACGGGCGGGCAGCAGTTGGTGTGTTTCCCAAACCGCAACTGGGCGAGGCCCAGCCATGGTGGGTCCATCTGAGCGAACAAAGCCCGGTACGTGTGGTGTCAAAGCTGCCCTTTGGCGGTCGCCCGGTTGGACGCGGCGAAGATACCGAGGGTTTCGTTCTGGCAGCGATTGAACTTGAAGACAGCGGTGATGACCGGACTCTGTTTGTGGTCAGCCTGTCAAAAGAGATTTCGATGGATACCGTGCGCAAAAAAATTGCGGATGGCATCGACGGATCGGTAATCCTTGGCTTTTCTGACGATGAGGCGACGGATCGACGTTTTGTGCTTGTTGATGTGCCGGGATTCTTTTGTAATCGCACCAATGCGTTTCAGAGCACACTGGACGCGCAAGGCCTTCGCCCCGAAAGTTTGCGGGTGGTGGGTGCCTATGCCGTGCCGCTTGCCGAAGACGCACTGAGTTAAACATGCTTGGCAGCCGCGACTGGCTGCAATTTCCCCAGGGAGAATATACCTGATGTCTGCGCCCACCCCACGCCCCGGAATTCTTGATATCGCGCCTTACAAAGGCGGTAAATCCAGTGCTGACAGTGCTCAGCGCGTGATCAAATTGTCTTCGAACGAAGGCGCACTTGGCCCGAGCCCCAAGGCCATGGAAGCCCTGCGTAACACGGCAACCCGTTTGCATCGTTATCCGGATGGCGGTTGCGACGTTCTGCGTCACAAGCTGGCCGAAAAATACGGTCTGGAATTTGATCAGCTTATTTGCGGTAACGGTTCTGATGAACTTCTGACCCTGTTGATCCGTGCCTATGCCGGTCCGGGTGATGAAGTGCTGTATTCGCAGCACGGCTTTTTGATGTATCCGATTGCGACCATGGGCGTTGGTGCAACGCCGGTAACCGCGCCTGAAACCAACATGACGACCGATGTTGATGCGCTGTTGGCGGCGGTGACGGACAAAACCAAGATCGTGTTTGTTGCCAACCCGAACAACCCGACCGGCACCTATATTTCGGATGCGGAAATGAAGCGCCTGCGCGATGGTCTGCGCGAAGACATTGTTCTGGTGGTTGATGCGGCCTATGCCGAGTTCATGACCGGTCAGGAAGATTATTCGGCCGGTGAGGAACTTGTGAAAGCGGGCAACAACACCGTGATGACCCGCACATTTTCCAAAATCTATGGTCTTGGTGGCATCCGTCTGGGTTGGTGCTATGCGCCGCCGGCGATTGCCGATGTGCTGCAACGCCTGCGCAACCCGTTCAACGTGCCGCTGCCGACACAGGAAGCTGGTGCCGCCGCCCTTGATGACGATGACTTCGTTAATGAATGCGTGCGCCACAATGCCGAGACGCTTTCGTGGTTCCGCGACGAGGTGAACGCGATTTCGGGCCTTAAGGCACATCCGAGCTATGGCAACTTCGTTCTCGTTGAATTCCCGGCAGAAGAAGGCAAGAACGCCGATGCTGCCAATGATTTCATGATGGCCCGTGGCGTGATCCCGCGCAAAATCGGTGCCTATGGCCTGCCGCAGATGCTTCGTATTTCTATCGGTACGAAGGAAGAAATGGAAATCTGCCTGCAGACCATCAAAGACTTTGTGAACGCATAAAATGACCAATACTGCATCCCAGCCGCTGTTTGAAACTGTCGCCTTTATCGGTATGGGCCTGATCGGCTCGTCCATGGCCCGTCGCATCAAGCGTGACGGCCTTGCCAACAAAATCACTTGCGCGGTCCGATCAGAAGCGACCCGTGACCGGGTGCTTGAACTTGGCATTGCCGATGAGGCCTATTGCGACATCAAGCAGGCGGTTGGTGATGCGGATCTGGTCATGGTCTGTGCCCCGGTCGGTGCCAATGAAGCCATTGGGGCGCAATTGACCGGTGCGCTTAAAAAGGGTGCGATTGTTTCGGACGTCGGGTCGGTCAAACAATCGGTCATCCGCGACATTGCCCCGCATCTGGACGAAGGTGTGCATTTCGTACCCGGTCACCCGTTGGCCGGTACGGAGCATTCCGGCCCGGATTCCGGTTTTCCGGAACTGTTTGAGGAACGCTGGTGCATCCTGACCCCGATCCCGGGCGAAAACGAAGCTGCGATTGCCAAGGTCAAAGCCCTTTGGGAAGCCTGCGGGATGTATGTTGAATGCATGGATGCCGATCATCATGACCGTATCCTTGGCATTACATCGCATCTGCCGCACCTGATTGCCTACACGATTGTCGGAACGGCAACTGATCTTGAAGACGCACTGCGTCAGGAAGTGATCAAGTTTTCCGCAACCGGTTTCCGTGATTTTACCCGTATTGCTGCGTCTGATCCGACCATGTGGCGGGATGTGTTCCTGAACAACCGCGAAGCCGTTCTGGATGTGCTGGGACGTTTTCAGGAAGACCTGATGGCCTTGCAACGCGCCATTCGCTGGGGCGAGGGCGACAAGCTGTTTGAGCTGTTTTCGCGCACCCGTGAAATTCGCCGTGGCATTGTTGATGCCGGTCAGTATTTCGCCAATTTCTCGGCCGAAGGCGAAGACCGCAAAAGCGACGAAAAGAGCAAGAAAAAGCCTGCTGAGTAATTTGGGAGTGACCGGCATTCTGTCGGTCATCCTGTGCGGTCCATCAAGCAGCCCCACCACGCGTGACGGACCGACCTTAGGGGAATGAAATGTCTGCCACCAATCATCCGGCGTTCGCCCGGATCATGCCGTTTGTGTTTGTGTTCCTGTGGAGCACGGGCTTTGTGGGCGCCAAGTTTGGCCTGCCATACGCAGATCCGTTTGTTTTCCTTTTTGTCCGATTTGTCATCGTCCTGATCCTGATGATCCCGGTCATCTTCCTGATGGGGGCGAAATGGCCAAAAACCTGGCGTGAGGCGGCCCATATCGGTACCACCGGGGTGCTAGTGCATGGGGTGTATCTGGGCGGGGTGTTCTGGGCGATTGATACCGGGTTGCCAGCCGGACTTGCCGCATTGATCGTTGGCTTGCAGCCGGTTGTGACCGCATCTGTCGTTGGGTCCATTTTGGGCGAACGGGTTTCGATGCGCCAATGGGGCGGTTTGATCCTGGGCCTGATCGGGGTTGCGTTGGTTTTGCTGCCCAAGATTGGCGACGGTGTTGGCATTACCCCGTTTGGCATCGGACTTGCGGTTTTTGCGCTGTTTGGCATGACTGCGGGCACCCTTTATCAGAAACGTTTTTGCACCGGCATGGAACTGATGAGCGGCACAGTCGTTCAATATGTTGCTGCCAGTGTGTTTGTCGGCGTTGTCGCGCTGTTCAAGGAGCCGCTGCATGTTGAATGGAGCATGGACTTCATTCTGGCGATGGCGTGGCTGGTGCTGGTTCTGTCCATCGGGGCGATCATGCTGTTGATGGTTCTGATCAAGCAGGGCGAAGCCACCCGTGTGGCCAGCATGTTCTACCTTGTGCCGCCAACAGCCGCGTTCTTTGCGTGGCTTCTGTTTGACGAGCAACTTGGCGTGCTTGGCTTCGCCGGGTTTGCAATTGCCGCCCTTGGGGTGGCATTGGTGATCATGAAGCGTTAGTTTCGCGTAATTCTAAGAGATCAGAAAGCTAGTTAGCGGAGGAATGCGTGAGCGACGCGCGCGAAAAATGGGTGTTTGGATACGGGTCGCTGTTGTGGCGGCCGGGCTTTGAATTTGTCGAGTGCGCACGTGCGTTGCTGCCCGGCTATCACCGGTCGTTTTGTATCTATTCCCATCATTATCGCGGCACGCCGGAAAATCCGGGGCTGGTTCTTGGCCTGAACAAGGGCGGGGAATGTGTTGGCAACGCGTTTCTCATTGCTGAGGAAAACTGGTCAAAGGTGAAGGCCTATCTTGATGAGCGCGAACTTGTGACCAACACCTATATCCCCGCCGATGTCGAGGTTGAGCTTGCAGACGGGCGCACGGTGATTGCGCACACCTATGTCGCCGATCCGACACATGAACAATATGCCGGTAACCTGCCGGTCCGCATCGCGGTTGAAATCATTGTTGCGGCCCATGGCAATGTCGGGCCGAACCTTGAATATCTGGAAAACACGGTGCGCCATCTTGATGAAATGGGCATCATTGATCCGCCCCTGCACGATCTGATGGATCTGGTGCGGCGCGAATATGGCGAGATCAATATGGGGGCGGGGATCTGATGAGCCAGTCAAACGGAACGACTGTTTCTGCCACCCAGACCGGGTCGCAGACGCCACTGACGATGGCCTATTTGATGTTGGTGGCCTGTTCGTTGATGTGGGGATCAAACCACGTGGTGGCGCGCGGCATCAACGAAACGGTCCCGTTCGAGGCACTTTCATTCTGGCGCTGGATCGTTGCGATCTGTTTGCTGTTGCCGTTCTGCTTTAAGTATCTGCGTCGCGACCTGAAAATCATGGCGGACCACAAATTGTCGATGTTCCTGATCGGCTTTACCGGTGTGTACCTGTTTTCGGTGGTGATTTATCTGGCGGCCTATAACACCACGGCGGTCAATACCGGCCTTCTGAACGCGACGACACCGATCTGGGTGTTGTTGTTTGCAGCCCTTTTGACGGCAGACAAACCGCGGCTTGGTCAATGGCTGGGCGTGCTGGTGGCCGGGGCCGGAACCGCGACGATCATCGCCAAGGGCGACCCGTCGGTCTTTGCCAGAATGGATTTCGTTCTGGGCGATGTGCTGGCGATGATGTCGGCCATTGTCTGGGCGGCCTATTCGATGTTTTTGAAACGCGCGCCCAAGGGTGTGCATCCGCTGAGCCTGGTGTTTGTATCGGCCCTGATCGGTCTGTGTTTCCTTACCCCACTTTATGTCTGGGCGCTGGTGGTGGATGGAAAGCCGTTCTTTACCAGCCTTGATCCGGTGTGGCCCGATATGCTCAAGATTTTCTATATCGGGGCGGGCCCGGCGTTTCTGGGATACATGTTCTGGAACAGGGGTGTGTCGTTGGTCGGCCCGGCCAAGGCGGGGGTGTTCATGTATCTGATCCCGGTCTGTTCAAGCGGCCTTGCCATCGCCTTTCTGGGTGAGGCGCTGCATCTTTATCATCTGGCGGGGATTGTTTTGATCGTGTCGGGTATCTGGCTTGTGACACGTAAAAGGCGGGTGGCAAAGCCGACCTGAATGCGAACATTTGTGGGATCAGGTGCGCGGCATTTTCTCGCTAAGGAAATCGGGTATCTGGCGCGGATCACGCCCCAGTATGCGACTAAGTGTTGGGTCGACGGTTTCGAATTCACCAGCCTTGGCCGCACGGTAGTAACCGATAATGATTTCAAGCACGTTTCCTGAGAGTCCTGCGCGGTGCAGGCTTTCGAGCATCATATCTTCACCGATAATCTGACGTTCGATGGTTCTGCCTGTGACCGCGCTTGCCATCTGTGCCAGATCTGCAAGGTCAAGGGCGTGATTTCCGGTGAGGGGCGGTGTGATGCCTTCGATGGTTTCATGCCCGCTTAGCAGCCGTGCATCAGCCTCTGCCAGATCTTCGTGGGTTACCCAGGCAACCTTGCCATCCTCGGGGCCAGTCAGCGTGCCAGTGGCAAAACCATGTTCATGCATGCTCAGAATACTGTCGGCGTAAAAGCCGTGGCGCATTGAAGTCCATGCCAGGCCGGAGTCCGCTAGCATCGCCTCAGTCGCGGCGTGATCACGGCCCGGCGGGAAATGAGAGAGTGGGTTGCTTGATACCTGACTGGTATAGAACACACGTTCGATGCCGATTTCCTTTGCCACTGAAATTGCTTTTTCATGCTGATCGAGCGGATTGTCGCCACTTGCCCTGGCATTGGATGACACCAACAATAGTCGTTTGGCCCCCGCCCAAGCATGGCGGAGACTGTCGGTATCGTTGTAGTCGCCCCGCCTGACACGAACGCCCGCGGCTAGCCGTTCAGGAAGCTTTTCGGGGTTGCGCACGCTCAAACTGATTTGATGGGCTGGAACGAGGCGCTTTAGTGCTTCGACGATAAGGCTGCCGAGTTTCCCCGAGGCCCCTGTTACGATGAACATTGTTTGATCTCCAATCATCTTGTCACGCCACCGGGCGTTAATTGTATTCGTCATCGACAGGATGATTGTTCTGGATTATCGAATTAAGTGGGTAAATTCTGAACAGGTTGTTCTCTATGAAGAACGGTGTTTCTGCGGATGATCTTGCTGTTCTGGTTGCGGTTGTGCGCGAAGGTGGCTTTCGTGCTGCTGGCCGACGGCTTGGTATGGCCGCCTCGAATGTCAGTACGACGGTCTCGCGGATTGAGGAGCAATTGGGCATTCCTGTTTTGCGCCGTACGACACGCAGCCTGCATCTGACCGATGCGGGCAAACTGCTTGTGGATCGTGTCGATCCATTGCTTTCGGGACTGGATGCGGCCTGTAACGAGGTGAAGGCCCTTGGTGGTCAGGTTCAGGGACGGTTGAAGCTGAACGTACCCGGTGCGGTCATGCGCGACATTCTTCCTGCGCTGATTGCCGAATATCGTGTGCGCCATCCTGCCGTAGAGGTTGAAATCGTCGTGGAGAGCGATCTTGTCGATATCGTTGCGGAGGGCTGTGACGCCGGGATTCGTTATGGCAGCGTTCTGGAACAGGACATGATTTCTATTCCGATTGGTCCGCGTCGCCAACAGATGGCGTTGGCCGCGGCCCCGGCGTATCTGGAAGCGCGCGGGATGCCTGACACAGCGGAAGACTTGATACATCATGATGCGATCCGCTATCGCCTTGATGGGGGCCCATTATTATCGTGGGATATTATGAGCGCACAAGGATCGGTTCAGGTGGAGCCATCCAATGTTCTGGTACTAAGCGTTGCTGCACTTGATACGGGTCTTCGTTTTGCCCACGCGGGAGTGGGGATCATCCATACTTTCCGCAACTGGCTGGAAGAAGACTTCGCGGCTGGAACCCTTGTACCTGTCCTGCCTGAATGTTGGCCGGAAATGGAGGGTCCGCGTCTTTATTATCCCAGCCGGTCGGCCCCTGCACCATTGCGCGCTTTTATCGATATCTGCCTGCACGCATCCAGAAATTGATGATGCTTGGTAGCTGAAGTTGCGCCGGATTTGAAATGGAATGCAGTCCACCATGAAAAAGGCGGAGGTGCGAATTGCACGTCGGCCGCTGGTTTAATATCTGCACTTGGCAGAGTTATGACGCGCTTTTTTGATCCACGCTGTCGGTGTCGTCCACCTTGGCTTCGATATCATCGGTGGTGAGCGTCGGCAGCTGGAATTCGGCCTGTGCTTCGGTCTCAAGCTCGCGCGTGCGGGTATCGATGCGGTGCTTGATTTCCTTCATGAAGGTCTTGCGATCAAGGCCCGGTTCCATGGCGGGCAGGAATTCCATGGTGACCCGACCGCCATATTTCATAAAGCTGTCGCGGCCCCAGAACATGCCGGAATTAAGCGCGACCGGAATAACCTTGGTGTCGGGGAAGGCCTTATACAGCGCAAAAATACCCGGATGATACGGACGGTTGGAGCCCGGCGGGGTACGCGTGCCCTCGGGGAAAATGATCACCTGGCGGTTTTCCTCAAGCGCCTTGGACGCACCCTTGATCATATCTTTGAGGGCCTGACTACCCGCCGACCGATCAACGGCAATCTGGCCCGAGAGGATCAGGAACTGCCCGACGAGCGGAATGCGGGTGAGTTCCTTTTTCAGGATATAGGCCGGATCAGGAACCACTGTGTGGAAGGTCAGGGTTTCCCAAGCAGATTGGTGTTTGGCGACAATGATGCAGGGACCGTCGGGCAGATTTTCCAGACCGGTGAAGCGTTTGCGCATGCCCACCGAGTAGCGCAGCATGAACTGAATGAGGCGACACCAGGCATGGCCGACGAACTGGTTGGCCTTGCGCCCAAACAGCATCAGCGGCAACAGAACAATGCACAAAAGCGCCGTTCCACCGAAAAACAACACGTTAAACAGTAACGCGCGCAGGGTAATCATTCAGACAAATTCCTTACAGCCATGGTCCTGACCTTAAATATTCACTGTTTTGTAACAGCAATATGACGATCAGAAAATGCCGATTGTTCAGCCATCCTTGCGCGCCGCGTTTGAGGCGGAATAGTCATCAAGGTCCGGTTCATCCTTCAAAGGACCACCGGGGCTGCGCAGTGCAGCGCGGTCACCGTTTGGCAACCAGTTGAGCAGCGCGTTGCGCAGGCTGGCGAAGACGTATTTGTTGTATTCACTGGCGATCAGGGCGCTGCTGCCGGGGAAGCGCCACCAATTGTCGACCTTGACGTTATCGGGAAAGACCGGATGTGCAACGATTTCAACATCGGGCATCAGGCTTTTGAATTCCAGAAGGGATCTGGGCATGTGGTAATTGGCGGTCACGATGCGCAGGCTTTTGAAACCTTCCTCATACATCCAGACAGCGGTTTCAATCGCATTGCCGCGCGTGTTTTCGGCGACATGGCCCAGAACAACACAACAGGCAATCAGGCGCGGATCGGATTTGCCGACCGACAGAAGTTCGTCGACTTCAACCCCGCGATAGACACCCGATATGAACAGTTTGTCGGCAAGGCCGCGCACCAGAAGACGGCGGCCTTCGGACAGGCGTTCGCTGCCGCCGGTCAGAACGACAATGGCGTCGGTGCGTTGGGTCGTGTTTTCAACCGTCTTGGGGATGTAATCGACATACCAGATGAAGCCCGCCGCCCAGACCAGCGCGCAGAAAATCAGTGTGGAAAGCAAAAAACGAAACCGCCGGAACCGGCGGCGATGTTGCACACTCAGCGGGGGCTTGTTCATGAAGGCGTGCCTGAATAGCGGCGGTCTGGCATGAATTCGGATCTCCTCAAGGGGACAAAGAGGGCCAAGGCCATGATCCCAAAAGGGAAGTGGTAACAACCGACTATACGAAGACCGTGAGCGGGTTACAACATCCGGTGTAGGACACGAAGCACAGTTCGGTTGGCGGTGATGCCCGCCACCAATGCGACAATAAACGGAATGGCGACGATCAGGCCAATAAAGGTCGGGCTGAGAACCAGTGACGGTACCGGCCAGCCAGCGCGCAATCCAAGCCAGCCGATCAGGGCCGAAACCGGCAGCGCAATCAAAAGGCCGATCAGTGCGCCAAAGAAGGCAAGGCGTCGATTATGGCGGCCGAACTGACTGGCGATATAGCCATCCTGTGCGCCAATCAGATGCAGCAATTCAATGATGCGATGATGGATCGAAAGGCCTGATCTGGTGGCAAACACAACCGACAGCATGGTCGCGCCAAACAGCACGACAATCAAAAGCGCCAATGCCAGTTCAACTGAAAAGGCGACATCGGCAATGCGTTCGATCCAGATGCGATGATCATCAAGCACGGCCTCGGGCGCGATGACGCCAAGGCGGCTTTCGAGCGCATCAAAGTTAAACCCGGTTTCGGGGGTGACTTCAATAATGCGCGGAATGGGAAGCTCACTTATGACCTCATCCGGGCCCAGCCAGGGTTCGAGCAGGGCGGCCATGGTATCGGGGCTGAGTTCCTCGATCCGGGCGATACCGGGCAGGGTGGAAACCTGTTCGATGATGCTGTCGACCGTGCCTTGCAGGGCGGCTTCACGTTCGGCGGGGGATCGGTTGGCAAGTTCGGTCGGGGGGACCTGGATCGACAGGCTGCCTTCGATCTGGCCCGACCATTGACCGACACTGTCATGCAGGGCCGCCAGCCCGACGATGGAAAAGGTCAGGAGCGCAACCATCAGGGCGACGATGCTCGGCAAAAAGCGCGAGGACGAATCGCTTTCAAGAGGGAGGTGCGATGGAGGTGCGCGAAATGCCATGATCGTTTGTTGGTCCTGTTGATCCCGTGTTTACGAAGCTTGGACTTGGTGTGTCGGGTTTCAGCCGCTGTTGGTGACGTCGTGCAAGGTACCACCTTCAAGCAGCCATTGGGTATGGCCAAACCGCCGGACAAGTTGCCGGTTGTGGGTTGCGATCAGAACGGTGGTGCCGAGTTTGTTGAGCTCTTCAAACAGATAGAGCAATCGCATGGCGATTCGGTCATCGACGTTCCCGGTCGGCTCATCGGCCAGAAGCAGGGCGGGGCGGCCAATGACGGCGCGCGCGATGGCAACGCGCTGTTGCTGCCCACCCGACAGGCGCGATGGCACTGCGTTGATGTGATCGCCAAGCCCGACCCATTCGAGAAGTTCGGTGACGTTTTTGCGAATCTGCAGGTCTTCGACACCGGCAACACGCAGCGGCAGGGCGACGTTTTCAAAGGTCGTCAGATGGTTGATCAGCCGGAAATCCTGAAACACCACGCCGATCTTGCGGCGAATCGCCGGCAGTTCTTCGCGCGGGATGCGGATATTATCGCGCCCAAAAATCGAAATTTCGCCGCGTGTCTGGCGCAATGCCAAAAATAAAAGTCGCATCAATGTCGACTTGCCCGCCCCCGATGCCCCGGTCAGGAAATGAAAACTGCCGCGACCGAGCGTAAAATTAAGGTCGCGCAGGATTTCCGGCCCGGATTCATACCGGACTCCGACATTCCTGAAACTGACAACGTCGGTCAAAATTCTTGCTCCATCTGGGCGAATGACGGTTGATACATCGGTGTTTATATCGGCTTTCGTCATGATCCGACAGGGTTGGAAAGTAGCCTTGTCGTGACAATATCGAAAATGAATTAACCGGTTTGGACGGTTTGTCGTCTATTTTGGATACCATTAACAGCCCGATCAGCCAGAGGTTTGATACCCAAATCCGGGCAGCTTCTGTTATCTCTGCTTAACAGTCTGTTAAATCGCCGCTATTTACATATAGTGTAAGGCTTCACTGACGGCACAGGGGGACCGTCAGTCGCAGACAGTTTCACGCCTTCCCCCGTGTTTGATGCCGCCGTCATCGATATGCCAGGTTTGCAATGATCATTACTTGCCCAGAGTGTTCAAAGAAATACTCAGTTAAAACAGAAGCAATCGGTCCGAAAGGCCGAACCGTGCGCTGTAAAAGCTGCGGCAATAGCTGGCATCAGGACCCGCCTGGCGCAAAGAAGCCAGCCCCGGCACCAGCACCCGAAAGTGATATCCCGGCTCCGTTTAACGAGGAAGGGTCGCTGGGTGCTGATTTCAATGCAGACCAGATGGGCGGTGGGCCGGTTGATCCGGGCTTTGAAGAAGCCGACAAGATCCCCGATCCGCCCCCGATTCCCCAGCAGCTGATTCGCAACAATCCAAAGCCGGAGCCCAAAAAGAAAAAGGGCATCGTTGGCTGGATCATCTTCCTGCTGGTGTTGGGCGGGATTGGTGCGGGTGGCTATTTCGCCAAGGATCAGATCATCGAACTGTGGCCGCCGATTGCCAAGGTCTATGACATGGTCGGGCTTGATGTCCCGCATGTCGGCGAAGGCCTTGATATCCGCGAATTGCCGCCGACCCGCGAAGAAGAGGACGGCGTTGACGTTCTTGTTGTTCGCGCCGAGATCGTCAATATCAGCGAAGAGCCGCGCGCGCTTCCTTACCTTCTGATCGAGCTTCTTGATCCGCTTGATCGTGTGGTACAGCGCAAGAAGGTGCCGCTGATTTATGATGAATCGCTGGTTCAGTCCGGTGCGGAGATGCCGATGGTGCAACAGATGTTGCCGGTTGGCGAAAGCATGGAAGTCGAAACCAAGATCCGGCGTCCGAACCCGACGGCAACCCGCCTGCAGGTCACCTTCCTTGACCCGCGCGAGGCGGTCGAGCCCTAAGCGGTTCGCGCAAACATCCTGATTATGAGAAAGGCAGCACAACGCGTGCTGCCTTTTTTGTTTTGGGGGTTTCAGTGGCCTGATCAGAACCGTTTGAGCAAGCGGTCGATATATTCCTGTTCGATTTCCGGGCGTTCGGGATCACCGGACCGGCGGCGGAGTTCCTGCAAGATGCGCCAGGCCCGTTCGAGAGTGTTCACATCCGGGATGGTGGTGGTGCCATCGCCACCGACCGGCCGGCCCAGCGGATCACGGCGCCCGGATCCTTCGAGGTCTTCGAGCATCGGGGCGAGCTGGCTCAGCCCTTCGAGCGCGCGGCTGATTTCGCCAATGCCCTGTTGCAGGGCATCCATGGCCTGTCGCTGATATTGCAGGGCCTCGTGCGACCGGTTGTTGCCAAGCGCCTCTGCCGCGCCGCGCATTGCATCAATCACCGAATTCATGCCGCTGACATCGCCAAACTGGCCAAGACCAGGATCGTTGAGGATTTCACCGGCATCGTCGGCAAGACCCTGTTGCTGGTTTGCACGCGGACCATTGCCGTTCTGGGTCGAGGCATTATCGCCTTCATTCATCAGGTCCTGCTGACGGCGCGACAGATCGCGCATGCCGTCCAGCATTTCGCGGAGCGTCGATGTAATATCCATGCCGCCCTGACCGGTGGTGACCTGCATGTTTTCGACCAGTTCGCGCAGACGATCGATCAACTGGCGGGCCTGATCACGCGCGCCTGCGCGCATCAGGGCATCGATCTGATCGATGATGCGTGACAGGTCCTGTTGTTCAAGTGTTGCACTGCCGGGCGGGAGTTCTTCCTCTGCCTGTTCCGGGCTTTCGCGCATCATGGCGGCAAGATATTCATTCAGCGCCTGACGGTATTCATCGATCAGGCGGGCAATTTCGCTTTCGGTGACATCGGGGTTGGCAAGGGCCTCCAGCAGGCGGTCCTCGGCCTCCATCAGGTTGCGTTCGGCAATGCCGTAGGAACCCCGTTCGATTTCCTCAGCGACATGCCACAGAAGGCCTGCGACATCCTGATGGGTGGCGCGGTTTTGCAGGTTGGACGCCAGCCTGCTTTCGGCCACGGAAAGGGTCAGGAACACGCCCAGATGGCCGTTAAAGGCCTGCGGGGCGAACAGGATCGGCAACAGCGCCTGATGCATTTCAAGTGCGCGGTCCGGATAGCGCAGCAAACCGCGCCGGATATCAATCAGCTTTTGCGCCACCGGATGGCTGAATTCCCGTTCGGGCAGCATCAGGGAACGCACATCGCTTTCGCCGCGCTGATCGGCATTATCGTTTGATACCATCTGGATATTGACCGGCAAGCCCGCCCAGGGATGGGCTACAAGATCAATAAAGCGCGGGCCTTCGATGCGGGTCGGCATGGCACCGGCGCTGCTTGTAACGCCAGCCGCGTCGCCCTTGAGATCGATCACCACCTGATCAATCGGGCCATATTGCTTGATCGTGCCTTCTTCGGCCGCAGGCGTGATCACCAGATCAAGACTGGCGAGGCCATAATCATCGCTGGCGACGTAATCGAGGCGCACATGATCGCGCCGGGTGATGGTTGGCGGGCTGACGAAGGACAGGCTTGGCACATTATCGGCCAGCAATTCGATATCAAGGGTCAGGCGATCATTTCCCCAGACCGATATGCGCCACTGGCCCGGCTGATCAATGGCGGTCGACAGCACATAACTATTCTCGGCCCCCTCGGTAAAGGATTGCGCGCCGGTCGGGGTGGTCAGGGTCGGTTCCCAGATGCTTGTGATGCTGCCATCAAGGGTCGATCCCGCCGGGACCTGAACACGGATGACGTCACTGTTTTTATCTGATGCCGTATTACCTGCATTTTCGGATTGGCGGGCACCTGTGGCATCGGTATCGGACAGGGCACTGAACTGCAAGATGCGCGGTATTTGCCCGGTATAGGCCGGTGGGGTGACCCAAAGGGTCGCACTGAAGTCGGCGGCACCAAGGCGCTGAAGCGGGCTGAAGGCCTTTGAAAAGCGTTCCTTGGCATGGTCAAGGCCGGTCATCAGGCCGACAAACACCAGCAATACTGGAATGGCGGTCAGGCCAAAACGGTCAACGCGGGTAATGGCGGGCAGGGGGCGCGACAGCCGGAGCTTTGCCAGTGCGGCTTCATGCAGGCCCAGTTGACGCTGCCAGAGGTAGCTGGTCAGTGGGTCGTCGGTTTCGGGGACGTGATCTTCAAGGCTTTGCAGCGGGTTGTTATCAAGATGGTTGTCCACCTCGATCCGGTGCAGGACGTCCCGGCGCGTGGGCATTTTGAAATTGCGCCATGGCGCGACCACGGCAACCATGACCGCGACCGACAGGACGGACAGCAACATGATGTGCCCGGTGGCGGGGAGAAGTTCAAATGTTCCGGTCAGGGTCAGACCAACGACCAAGAGCCCGATCGAAAGGGCCGGGATCAGACAGGGCCAGACAGATTCCCACACCATCACCAAGCGCGTCTTGCGCACATGGCGTTCCATCTTGGGATAGGGTGGTATCAAGGACATGCCTTTGAGCCCTGCTTGCCGACATATTGCGCGTTGTATCCGGCATTCTGGCACAACCCGCTTCTTTAAAGCTTGGTCTTTTGGCGGGGCGGGTCAAGCAATTCGACGGGATTGGGCAAAATAAAAGGGCGGCTGACAAATGGCCAGCCGCCCCGAAAGCGTTAAAAACCGAAACGGAATGCCGGTCTTATCCGTTGCTGAGCCAGGAGGGTACCTGATCCATGTTGATCAGGTCGTCAATTTCCTGACGCGGGCGGACGATGGCAAAGTTGTTGCCCTTGACCAGCACTTCGGGTGTCAGCGCGCGGGTGTTGTAGGTTGATGACATGACCGCGCCATAGGCCCCCGCCGACATGACAGCGACAAGGTCACCGGCCTTGAGGTCATCGGGAAGGTCGCGGTCCTTGCCAAAGGTGTCACCGGTCTCGCAAACCGGGCCGACCACATCAACCTTGACCTGCTTGTCACCGTCAGTCTGTTCATCGACCGGGATGATTTCGTGATAGGCGCCATACAGTGTCGGGCGGATCAGGTCGTTCATCGCGGCATCAAGAATGACAAAGCGTTTGGCTTCGCCGTCTTTTATATACATGACGCGCGACACCATGATCCCGGCATTGCCGGCAATCAAACGGCCCGGTTCCAGCGTGATGTGGCAGCCAAGATGGCCGACGGTTTCGCGCACCATCTGACCATAGGCATCGGGAAGCGGCGGTGTTTCACCCTGATAGGCAATGCCAAGCCCGCCACCGAGATCGAGATTGCGGATATCGATGCCCTCAGATCGCAGCTGTTCGACCAGCCCGGCCAGACGCGTAAACGCCTCGCGGAAGGGGGCCAGATCGGTCAGCTGGGAGCCGATATGCATGGCAATCCCGGTAACCTCGATGCCATCCATGGCGGCGGCTTCGCGGTAAACCTCGATCGCGCGGGTCCAGTCGATGCCGAATTTGTTTTCAGCCTTGCCGGTGGCGATCTTTTCGTGGGTTTTGGCATCGACATGCGGGTTGACGCGCAGCGCAATGCGCGCCTTTTTGCCCATGTCGATGGCAACACGGTTCAGCTCAACCAGTTCGGGGATGCTTTCGACATTGATCTGGGCAATGTCGGCGTCCAGGGCTTCGCGCATTTCGGCATCGGCCTTGCCAACACCGGAAAAGATGATCTTTGCCGGGGGCATGCCCGCACGAAGCGCACGGCGCATTTCACCAACCGAAACAACGTCCGCACCCGCACCAAGATTGGCGAGTGTTTTCAGGACAGCCTGATTGGAGTTTGCCTTAACGGCAAAGCACACGGTGGCATCAAGGCCGTCAAATGCGTCGGCATAGACCTTGTAATGGCGTTCCAGGGTCGCGGTCGAATAGCAGAAGAACGGGGTTCCGACCTTGTCAGCCATTTCCCGGATCGAGACGCCTTCGGCGTAAAGTTCGCCGTTGATATATTCAAAATGGTTCATTGGGCCGGGTAATCCCTTGGATATTCGTAACCTTTGTCGGTCGGCGGTTCGAGCGGGCCTTTTTTGCCACACGCCGCAACTGAAAGCCCCAACATGACGGCCAGCGTGATGACGGTGCCGCGTTTCAACAGGTTGTTGTTCATTTGAGGAACCTTTCCTTTGCCGCCGCAACGGATTCCTTCACACGGACCGGGGCGGTGCCACCAAAGCTTTGGCGGGCGGCAACCGATGCCTCGACTGTCAGCACCTTATAAACCGCATTGGTGATTTTGGGTTCGATGCCTTGCAGGTCTTCAAGCGACAGCTGATCAAGATCGCAGCCCTTGGTTTCGGCCAGTTTCACGGTCGCGCCAACCACGTGATGCGCATCACGGAACGGCATGCCAAGTTCGGCAACCAGCCAGTCGGCAAGGTCGGTGGCGGTGGTGTAACCCGCACCGGCAGCGGCACGCATATTGTCGGCAAACACCTTCATGTCGGCGATCATGCCGGTCATGGCGGCAACACACAGACCAAGATGGTCATGGGCCTGGAAGACCGGTTCCTTGTCTTCCTGCATGTCCTTGGAATAGGCCAGTGGCAGCCCCTTCATCGACAGCATCAAGCCGTTATAGCAGCCGACAATACGCCCGATCTTGGAGCGGATCAGTTCGGCCGCATCCGGATTGCGTTTTTGCGGCATGATCGAAGAGCCGGTCGAGAATTTGTCGGACATGCCGATAAAGCGGAACTGGGCCGAGCACCAGATGACCATTTCTTCGGCCAAGCGCGACAGATGCATGGCGGCAATCGATGCAGCATTAAGGTATTCAAGCGCAAAGTCACGATCCGATACCGCATCGAGCGAGTTCGCCGTCGGGCGATCAAAGCCCAGCGCACTTGCCGTCATGTGACGATCAATCGGGTATGGTGTGCCAGCCAAGGCCGCAGAGCCCAGCGGGTTTTCATTAATGCGCGTGCGGCAATCGGCAACGCGCCCGCGATCACGGCCAAACATTTCGACATAGGCCAGAAGATGGTGACCAAAGGTGACCGGCTGGGCGGCCTGAAGGTGGGTGAAGCCCGGCATGATGGTTTCTGCGTGGGTTTCAGCCTGTGCAATCAGGGCTTCCTGAAGGCCTTTGAGGCCGACCTCAAGATCGCCAAGCGCAACGTCACGGACCCAGAGTTTGAAGTCGGTCGCAACCTGATCATTGCGCGAGCGCGCAGTATGCAGGCGACCAGCGGCCGGGCCGATCAATTCGCGCAGGCGGCTTTCGACATTCATGTGGATGTCTTCAAGGGCGGCGGAGAATTTGAATTCGCCGCTCTCGATTTCTTGAAGAATCTGGTCTAGACCGTTGGTGATCTTTTCGCCATCTTCAGCAGGAATGATGTTCTGCTTGACCAGCATGGCGCAGTGGGCCTTCGAGCCCTGAATGTCCTGGGCGTAGAGGCGTTTGTCAAAGCCGATGGAAGCGTTGATTTCTTCCATGATGGCTGACGGGCCTGCTTCGAAGCGGCCGCCCCAAAGGGAGTTTGCGTTTTTCTGGTCAGTGGCGTTTTGATCGGTCATCGTGATCCGCAGTCTTGGAAAGGTGGGTGTTGTGAAAGCATTGCTTCGTTACGTAAAACTTGGCGTGATTGTCGCCATCTCGGGCATTTATGCAACCCCTGCCTTTGCTGATACGCAATTCCCGCAAGAACTTTCAAAGATGGTTATGCCATCGGAAGGGGGTTCTTTGCCCGAAGATCTGGCGTTTGTCGATGAAAATGGCAACGAGGTCGCCTTTAACAGCCTGAAAGGACAGGTTGTTCTGGTCAATCTGTGGGCGACATGGTGCGTGCCATGCGTCAAGGAAATGCCCGAACTTGATCAGTTGGCGGTCGAAATGGCCGATAAGCCGTTCCGGGTTCTGGCGCTTAGTCAGGACCGCGGTGGGGCGGATGCCGTCCGCGAATTCTTTGAAACCAATGGAATCGGGAACCTTGATATCGTTCTTGATCCGCGTGGAGCGATTGCGCGTCAGATGGGGGCACGCGGCCTTCCGACCAGTTTTGTCTATGACGCCAAGGGTGATTTGCGCGGCAAGCTTGAAGGCATTGCGCGTTGGGATGCGCCAGAGGTCATCACCTATTTCGATCAGTTGATTGATCAGACGTCCTGAGCGCAAGTGAGCAGTCTTAGACGTTGCCTTCGATCAGGGACAGAACATCAGCAAGGCGTGGTGCAGCCTCGGCTGCACCATTGTTGGTGGTGGAAAGCGCACCGGTTGCGCAGGCAAAGCGCACGGCATCCTTGAGCGCCTGACCACCATGCAGGGCGACAGCCAGCCCGGCATTGAAGCAATCGCCAGCGCCCACCGTATCAACCGTGTTGACCACAAAGCCCGCAACCATGCCGGTTTGCCCGCCCGATGAATAGAACGCACCATCACCGCCCATTTTGATGATGACGGTTTCCGGGCCCATGTCATGCAGCTTGACGCTGGCGCTACGGGCAGTGGCTTCATCCACCGGGTCAATACCGGTGAGGGCCAAGCATTCGCTTTGGTTCGGCGTGACGATATGGGTCAGGGCCAGCAGGTCTCGCATGACGACCAGATCGGCGACCGGAGCCGGGTCAAGGATGACCTTTGCATTGCCTTCGCGGGCGTATTTGATCGCACAGTCAATGGCCACCACCGGACATTCAAGCTGCAACAGCAGATAGTCGCAGTTGCGCAGGAGTTCCTGTTTTTCATGAAGGTCGTTTCGGGTCATGGTCATGTTGGCCCCGCCCACGACCGTGATCATATTTTCACCCGCCTCATCAATCGAGATCAGGGCGATGCCGGTTTGTGCTTCGTCGGCGACGATCAGGTTGGTGGTGTCCAACCCCTCGGTGGCAAGGGTTTCGATCAGTTGTTTGCCCAACATGTCATCGCCAAGTTTGGAGATGAACACAGGGGAAACGCCAAGTCTGGCGACGGCAAGTGCCTGATTGCATCCTTTGCCGCCCGGTCCGGTCTTGTAAGCCCGGGAGGAAACCGTTTGTCCCTGAACAGGAAGCTTCGCCACACGGGCCGCAAAATCAAAGTTCGAGCTTCCAACAACTGCAATCGTCATAATCGTCCGCGTTTATAAATGAATTCCACTAAGTTAATGTTGTTCTCAGATCAGGGGTTTAAAGGGCGATGTCGCCAAAATCTATCGAGATCATCAAAATGTTATGGATCCGCGTTGCAGCCGGTCTGTCTGATCAGGCGGTCAGACGGTCAGTCAGGGGTAAATTCGTCTGACAAGGCAGCGTAAATGCGCTGGAATTTGGCAAAGCGCGGCTGGTAGGCCTCATGGCGGGTTAGATCAGGTTCAATCACTTCTTCGATTGCGGGTTTGACGCAAACGTCTGCAACCGGTTCGTTTGTCAGGGCCAGACGGGCCAGACGGGCGGCACCAAAGGCCGGGCCCTTGGTCGCGCCCTCATAGCGGGCAAGCGGTTTGCCCAGGATGTCGGCGATCATCTTGATCCAATAGCGACTGCGAGCACCGCCGCCGATCACACCGGGCAGGTCGCACTGGGTTCCGGCCTTGTGCAGGCGGGATTTTGCATCGCGGAGGGCAAAGCCGACACCTTCGAGCACTGCCTGAACCATGGTTTCGCGGTCGGTATCGCTGCCCAGACCAAAGAACACGCCACGGGCATGCGGATTGTTGTGCGGGGTGCGTTCCCCGTTAAGGTAGGGCAGGAACAGGATATCAGATGGGGCGTTATGTTGTGCCTCGACCCGGTTGAGCAATGCGGTAATGTCGGCCTCGCCCAGAAGGTCGGCCGCCCATTTCAGGCAACTGGCCCCGTTAAGCAGGACCGCCATCTGGAACCAGTGGTCCGGGATGGCATGGGCAAAGCTGTGCAGCAGTTCTTCGGGCTTGGGACGGTATTTGTCCGAGGCGACAAAGATCTGTGACGAGGTGCCCAGCGAAATGAAGCCATCGCCATGGGAAACCGCCCCGACCCCGATGCCACCGGTCGCCGCATCACCGCCACCCCCGGCAATGATGACGTCGTCCCGCATGCCCCACCGGTCGACCAATGTTGCGCGCAGCGTACCGGTAACGTCCGATCCCTCGACCAGATGCGGCAGTTGATCGCGGGTCAAACCACAGGCTTCGATCGCGCTTTGGTTCCAGCTTCGGCTTTGTTCATCAAGCCAAAGCGTGCCAGCGGCATCCGACATTTCGGTTGCCTTGTCGCCTGAGAGGCAAAAGCGGATGTAATCCTTGGGCAGCAGGATGGTTTTGATTTTGGCAAAAACATCCGGTTCGTGTTTTTGCAGCCAGATCAGTTTGGGTGCGGTCATGCCCGACATGGTGGCAACGCCGGCCCGCTGCCCCAGATCGGGCAGGGCGGCATCAAGTTCGGCGCATTCGCGGGTGGCGCGACCATCATTCCACAGGATCGCCGGGCGGAGTGGCTTGTCATCCGCGCCTAGCAATGTTGCGCCATGCATCTGACCCGACAGGCCGATTGCGCGGGTTGCGGCGATTGCCGACGGGTTTTGGCGGTGCAAGTCATCGATGGCGCGCAAGGTTGCGTCCCACCAGTCGGTAGGGTTTTGTTCGCTCCAGAACGGTTTGGGGCTGGACACGCGTAAAGGGACATCAGCCTCGGCAAGGGTGACCGAGTTTTCGTCAATCAGTAGTGCCTTGACTGCCGATGTGCCGACATCAATTCCGAGATACATGTTCGGACGGCCTCCAGAACCGTTTGATTTTTCCCGACATCATGATTGTGCGGGTTAGAGTAATCACCATTCCAGATGGTTGAAGCACGGAATGCAACAAAAAAAGCCGCTGCGGGGCAGCGGCTTTGATGTCGTAACGCCAGTCCTGGCGTGCAACCGCTTAGCGGGTCGGGGTCGGTTCGTCGCCGCTATAGTCATAGAAGCCACGGCCAGCCTTGCGGCCAAGCCATCCGGCTTCGACATATTTGACCAGAAGCGGGCACGGGCGATACTTGGTATCGGCCAGACCATCATGCAGGACATGCATGATCGACAGGCAGGTATCGAGACCAATAAAGTCTGCCAGCTGCAGCGGGCCCATCGGATGGTTCGCACCCAGACGCATCGCGGTATCGATGGACTCGACATTCCCCACACCTTCATAAAGGGTGTAGATCGCCTCGTTGATCATCGGAAGCAGGATGCGGTTGACGATAAAGGCGGGGAAGTCTTCGGCGCTTGCCGTGTCCTTGCCGAGCTTTTTGGTCAGTTCATGAATGGTGCGATAGGTTGTTTCGTCCGTGGCAATACCACGGATCAGTTCCACCAGTTTCATCAGCGGCACCGGGTTCATGAAGTGCATGCCCATGAACTTCGCCGGGCGGTCGGTATAGGACGCCAGACGGGTGACCGAAATCGAAGAGGTGTTGGTCGCGATGATCGCTTCCGGGCCGAGCACCGGGCATAGAGCCTTGAAGATCTGTTTCTTGATCTCTTCGTTCTCGGTTGCCGCTTCGATGACCAGGTCACAGCCCGACAGGAAGGTATATTCCGTTCCGGTTGAGATCAGTTTCAGCGCCGCATCTTTTTGCGCTGCGGTAATGATCTCTTTTTTGACCTGACGGTCCATGTTCTTTTCCATCACGCCGATGGCCTTATCAAGGGCATCTTGCGAGATGTCGAGAATTCGGACGTCGTAACCGGCCAGTGCGATCACATGTGCAATACCATTGCCCATCTGACCGGCGCCGATTACGCCAATGGTTTTGATATCTTCCAACGAAGCCATTTGTTCCCCACTCGTCCCCAAGGGTCAAAACAAGAGTATGCGTTGCCTTGACCCTAAAGGGGATCAGATTATTTGTCGAGTTCGCTCGCCAGAGCGGGAAGGGCCTCGAACAGGTCACCGACAAGTCCGTAATCCGCTACCGAGAAGATCGGCGCTTCTTCGTCCTTGTTGATCGCGACAATGACCTTACTGTCCTTCATGCCGGCAAGGTGCTGAATAGCACCCGAAATGCCTACAGCAATGTATAGCTGCGGTGCAACAACTTTGCCGGTCTGGCCGACCTGCCAGTCGTTGGGGGCATAGCCCGCATCAACCGCAGCGCGAGAAGCACCAATTGCCGCGCCGAGTTTGTCGGCAATCGGTTCGATCAGGTGGAAGTTTTCACCCGAACCCATGCCGCGACCGCCAGAGATGACGATGCTTGCCGCGGTGAGTTCCGGACGTTCCGACTCGGTCAGTTCCTGACCAACGAAGGTCGACTTGCCGGCATCAGATGCAACAGCAACGTCTTCGATGGATGCAGAACCGCCTTCGGCGGCGACCGGATCAAAGCCGGTGGTACGGACAGTGATCAGTTTGAGGCTGTCGGTCGACTGCACGGTTGCCATGGCGTTACCGGCATAGATCGGACGGACAAAGGTATCGGCATCGACAACATCGGTGATGTCGGAAATCTGGGCGACGTCTTTTTTGGCAGCAACGCGCGGCATGAAGTTTTTGCCCGACGAAGAAGCCGAGGTGAGAATGTGGCTGTAATCGCCTGCAAGTTCACCAACCAGACCCGCCATGTTTTCCGCAAGGAAATGGCCATAGGCTGCGTTGTCTGCGAGGAGAACCTTGGAGACACCTTCGACCTTGGCAGCGGCTTCGGCAACGGCCTTGCAGCCTTCGCCAGCCACGAGAACAGTGATGTCGCCACCGATTTTCTGAGCAGCAGCAACGGTGTTAAGCGTGCCACCCTTCAGTTCGGTATTGTCGTGTTCGGCAATAACAAGAATGCTCATTTGATTGATCCCCGCTTAGATTACTTTTGCTTCGTTGCGGAGCTTGTCGACAAGCTCTGCGACGTCGGCAACTTTGACACCTGCCTGACGTGCTTCCGGTTCGGAAACTTTCAGGGTTTTCAGGCGCGGCGCGGTATCAACACCAAGGTCGGCCGGGCTCAGGGTATCGAGCGGCTTCTTCTTGGCTTTCATGATGTTCGGCAGCGACGCATAACGCGGCTCGTTGAGGCGCAGGTCGGTGGTAACGATTGCCGGAAGATCAATCTTGATGGTTTCAAGACCACCGTCGATTTCACGCGTAACATCAAGCTTGCCGTCAGCAACGACAACCTTGGACGCGAAGGTGCCCTGCGGCCAATCCAGCAGCGCGGCCAGCATCTGACCGGTCTGGTTGGCATCATCGTCAATTGCCTGTTTGCCGAGGATCACGAGATCCGGGCTTTCCTTGGCAACGACTTCTTTCAGAAGCTTTGCAACAGCCAGCGGCTGGAGTTCGTCCTCGGTTTCAACCAGAATGCCGCGATCGGCACCCATGGCGAGGGCCGTGCGCAGGGTTTCCTGGCACTGTTTAACGCCGAGCGACACGGCAACCACTTCGGTGGCGGTGCCCGCTTCCTTGAGGCGGATGGCCTCTTCAACGGCGATTTCGTCAAACGGGTTCATGGACATCTTAACGTTGTTCAACTCAACGCCAGACTGGTCCTGTTTGACACGGATCTTGACGTTGTAATCCACAACGCGCTTAACGGCGACAAGAACCTTCATGACAGACCTGTTCGTTTTTGTTGTCGAAACTGCGGGTTTGCTCCCTGCCAAGGCAGTTTGCGTTGGCCCGCATGGTAATGTTTTCCCCGCGACGCACAATAGGTAGTGCTACGCAGGTTGTCAATTTACGTAAAGGTGTTGACGTTAACGACAACTACTTCACGAAAATCTTGATGCCCTTCGCCGTCTTGATACGGCAAAAAACCGCAAGGGAACAAGGATTTTGTCCGATAATCTTGTTATCACGTCAGTTTATCGGGTTAGCCCGGGCTTCCAGAGAACATCATCCTTGCCGCCATTATTGGCGTGGCGGGCGAGAACAAACATGTGGTCTGACAGCCGGTTGATATAACGCACGGCCTCGGGATTGATCGTCTCGATCCCGGCCAGTTCGACAATCAGCCGTTCGGCCCGGCGCGAAACGGTGCGCGCGACATGCAGCTGTGCCGAAAGCGCACTGCCACCGGGCAGGACAAAGGATTTTAGCGGATCAAGGGCTTCGTTGATCTGATCAATCTCGGCCTCAAGCCGTTCGGTTTGCTTGGCGGTAATGCGAAGGGCGGGCCGTTCGGGGTTATCGTCGCTGCCATCGCCGGGTGTGCACAGATCAGCACCCAGATCGAAAAGATCATTCTGGATTCGGGCGAGCATCTCATCGACGTCGCCATCTGCGTGCAGGCGGGCGACACCAATCACGGCATTGGTTTCATCAACGGTGCCATAGGCCTCTACGCGCACATCATTTTTGGCAACGCGCGTGCCATTGCCAAGGGCGGTTTTGCCCTTGTCACCGGATTTTGTATAGATACGAGTCAGTTGAACCATTTGCCGTCCGTAATCTTGGTGTGTGTGTTCAAGGCGTATGCCTGGCTTAGGAACCGACCGCCATCAGCGACAGGATGAAAAGCAGCAACAGGGCGAGGCCCTGCAAAAGGACGCGCATTTGCATCAGTTTGTTTTGTTTGCGCGCATCCTTGCCACGTGCCATCGAAACGATGCCCATGATCAGGACCCCGGCGACTGCTGCCATCGCAAGCAAAACACCAATCTGTAAAAAACCAGCCATTCCTGTTTCTTCCCTGTTTCTGCCTGCTGACTTATACCGCGCCCGGCGGCGACATGCTGCGCCAAACGGACGCAACAGGCAACCAGACGATGGCAATTTTGGCAATTAGTCGATGGTTTCGTTTGCCGCAAAGCTGCGACGGTCGATTTTGAATTTCTTGATACGCGAGGCCAGCGTGGTTGGTTTGATATCGAGAAGGGCGGCCGCACCATTTTCCCCAAACACCTTGCCCTTGGTCATGGTCAGCGCGTGGATGATGTTGTCATATTCGGTCTGGCGCAGCTCACCCCGGGTTAGAACGGTTTTTTCCGGTTTGCTGTCAGGCTCTGTCGCCGGGGCTGCTAATTTGCGGCTGTCGCGCCCGCCCTGTTCGGGCAGGTCAAAATGCAGCTTGCCGTCATGGGCGAGGATCGCGGCGCGTTCGATGACGTTTTCCAGTTCGCGCGCATTTCCTGGCCAGCCATAGTTTTGCAGGGTTCGGACTTGGCCCTTGGTCAGGGTGGGCTGCGCGATATTCAGGCGCTGACAGATATTGCGCAGGAAGTGTGATGCCAGTGGTGGAATATCGTCGGGCCGTTCGCGCAAGGGGCGGCATTCAATCGGGAAAACGTTGAGGCGGAAATACAGGTCTTCGCGGAAACGTCCCTGACGGACTTCTTCCTTAAGATCGCGGTTGGTGGCGGCAATCAGGCGGACATTGACTTCGCGCGTGCGTTCTTCGCCAATGCGTTCGAATTTTTGATCCTGCAAAACACGCAGCAACTTGCCCTGAAGTTCCAGCGGGATTTCCCCGACTTCATCCAAAAACAGCGTGCCACCATCGGCCAGTTCAAACCGCCCGACACGATCACGCACAGCACCGGTAAAGGCGCCGCGGACATGGCCGAAGAACTCGCTTTCAAACAGTTCATGCGGGATTGCGGCACAGTTCACACGCACCAGAACGCGATCAGATCGCGCGCTCGCCTGATGAATGGCGCGTGCAATCAGTTCCTTGCCCGTGCCGGATTCACCGGTGATCAGAACGTTGGCATCGGTCGGGGCGACCAGGTCGATCTGTTTGAGTGCGCCCTGAATGGCGTCGGACTGGCCGATGATTTCGTGATGGTTGTTGGTTGAGAGGATTTCTTCCTGCAGATAGGCGTTTTCAAGCTCCAGCCGTTCACGCAGCCGGTCGACTTCGGCAAGGGCGGCGTGCAGCTTTTCCTCGGCAATTTTGCGTTCGGTGATGTCACGAAAAACAATCACCGCGCCGATCACCAGCCCATGGTCGCGGATCGGGGTGGAGGTATATTCCACCCGGATCGGTTTGCCGTCGCTGCGCCAGAAGACCTCGTCATCAACCCGCCTGACAATGCCTTCGCGAAAGGCGTTGTAAATCGGGCATTGTTCGGCGTGGTAAGGATCGCCATTGACGTGGGAATGGTGAATGATCGAATGGATTTCGCGGCCGACCAGTTCCTCGGCTGTCCAGCCCAACATGCGTTCGGCCGCCGGATTGACGAATGTCGTGATGCCGTCGCTGTTAACCCCGTAAATGCCCTCGCCAGCGGCACCCAGGATCAGCTGGTTTTCACGCTCGATCTCGCGGAAAAACCGTTCGGCACGGCGCCATTCGGCGATGCCTTCGCGCAGGTAATCATCGGCCTCCGAGTCCACATCGCGACGATGGCGGGCATCGAGATCGGAAATCGTCACGGTCAGATAGTCTTCGCCGTCCAGAATGAGCGGCCGCGCTTCGTGTTCAAGTTTCAGTTCCGTGCCGTCCGGACGGGTCAGGTCGAGCCCGCGGGTCCAGGCAAATCCGTGATAAAAGGCCGCCTCGCTAAACACGACCAGACTGGGCACCTGACCTTTGTGCAGCGCACTCATCGAGGTTACCAGAAGCTCTTCAATGCTGCGCCCCAACAAGTTCGCAGCGGCCTGATTGGCAAAGACAATCCGGTCCGTTTTGGGGTGAATCAGCAAGGTTGGATGGGTGTGGGCGAGCAATGCCTGCAAGTGCAGGTTTTCAATCATCACCGGTAGGGGATTGATTTCACTGATCCTCATCACACACTCCTACGAAATATCGTAACATTTGCTACGACATTTCGTGAATTACGATTTTTCGTATGTGGTTAGCGTCTCACTCAAAGGCGCAAGAGTCCAGCGTTTTCAACGAAAAATGACGCATCGCACAAAATGGCACGCCCGTTGCTGTAGGGACTGTGAACATCTGGTGCTGCCTTTCTGGCGGCGTAACAACACAGGGGGTGATCACATGTCAGTCAAAAGTCTGGGCAATCCATTTAGTGGCGATACCGATCTGCGTCACAGCAAATCATGCGGCTGTGATGTCTGTTCGTCAAAAGATGGGCATACACATGCATCACATAAAGACCATGACCATGGCGTAAAACACGATTTGGCCAGCATGCCGGCCCATAGTGATATGGGCGATATGGACGCCAAAACGCCGGAAAGCAGCGAAGAAATGCTTGATCGTGCCATCGACAGCGCAATTGTGCGTTCGGTGTTTGGTCATAACGACATTTCGCGTCGTTCGTTTGCCAAGATGGTCGGTGGCAGCACCATGATGGCAGCCCTTGCCTCGGTCCTGCCAATCGACAAGCTCAAGGCCGCCATCCTTGATGATCTGGGTACGCCGGAAAAATCCAAACTGAATATCGGCTTTGTGCCGATCACCTGCGCAACGCCGATCATCATGGCCCAGCCGATGGGCTTTTATGAGAAATACGGCCTTGATGTTGATGTCATCAAGACAGCCGGTTGGGCGGTTGCCCGCGACAAGTCATTAAATAATGAATATGACGCGTCGCACATGCTGACCCCGATGCCGCTGGCGATTTCGATGGGGGCCGGGTCAACCGCAACGCCATTCCTGATGCCGGCCGTTGAAAACATCAATGGTCAGGCGATTGTCCTGCATAACGATCACCTTGATAAACGTGATCCCAAGCAGTGGAAGGGCTTCAAGTTCGGTGTGCCGTTCGAATATTCGATGCACAACTTCCTGCTGCGCTATTACGTCGCCGAGCATGGCCTGGACCCGGATAAAGATATCCAGATCCGTGTCGTTCCGCCGCCCGAGATGGTTGCAAACCTGCGTGCCGGTAACCTTGATGGTTATCTGTCACCCGATCCGTTTAACCAGCGCGCGGTTTGGGAAAAGATCGGCTTCCTGCACACGCTGACCAAGGATATCTGGGAAGGCCATCCGTGCTGTGCGTTTGCATGTTCCAAGGCGTTTTCCGAAGAACTGCCGAATACCTATGGCGCGCTTTTGAAATCCATCGTCGATGCGACCCAGTACGCCGCCAAGGCGGAAAACCGCAAGGAAATCTCGGCCGCCATCGCACCGGCGAACTATCTGAACCAGCCGGTTCCGGTGATTGAGCAGGTCCTGACCGGCCGTTACGCCGATGGTCTGGGCGAGGTCAAAAACGTGCCGGATCGCATCGATTTCGATCCGTTCCCATGGCACTCGATGGGTGTCTGGATCCTGACCCAGATGAAGCGCTGGGGCTATATCGAGGGCGATGTCGATTACAAGAAGATCGCCGAAGAAGTCTATGTCGCGAGCGATTGCGCCAAGATCATGAAAGAGCTTGGCTATGAAGCGCCGACCGAGACTTACAAAAGCTATACCATCATGGGCAAGACGTTCGATCCAGATCAGCCTGAAGCCTATGTCAACAGCTTTGCCATCGGCAAAGGGGTAAGCTGATATGCTGGCATCGCTCAATGCCAGGGCGTTGGTGTTGTCACTTGTACTTCTGGCGGTCTTCCTTGGTCTTTGGGAGGCCGCCAGCCCAAAACAACAACTCGCTGGCGAACTTACGGAATATGAACTTCTGATGGGCGGTGCAGAGCCCAAGGCCGCTGTGCCGCCCCCCTCGGACGTGATCGCCAAGGCATGGGAGGAGCTCAGCAACCCGTTCTATGACGCCGGTCCCAACGACAAGGGCATCGGTATCCAGATCGGCTATTCGCTTTATCGCGTGTTGAGCGGTTATTTCCTTGCGGCGGCAATTGCCATTCCGGTCGGGTTCCTGATCGGGATGTCGCCCCTGATGTACAAGGCGCTTGATCCGTTTATTCAGGTCCTTCGCCCGATTTCCCCACTGGCATGGATGCCACTTGCGCTGTTTGTCATTCAGGACAGTCAGGCATCGGCGATCTTTGTGATCTTTATCTGTTCGATCTGGCCGATGTTGATCAACACAGCCTTTGGTGTGGCGGGCGTTCGCAAGGACTGGGTCAATGTGGCGCGCACCCATGAACTGGGCCCGCTCAAAACCGCCTGGATTGTCATTCTTCCGGCTGCGGCCCCAACCATCCTGACCGGCATGCGGATTTCAATCGGCATTGCGTGGCTTGTGATTGTGGCGGCCGAGATGCTCGTGGGTGGGACCGGGATTGGCTACTACGTCTGGAACGAGTGGAACAACCTTGATCTGACCAGCGTGGTGTTCTCGATCCTGATGATCGGTGTTGTCGGCATGTTGCTTGATACCGCGTTTGCCTACTGCGCACGTCTTGTGCAGTACCAGGAATAAGGAGACCTGATATGTCGAAACCATTCCTGAGTTTGCAGAACCTGACCAAACGTTTTCAGGCGCCCAAGGGCGGTGAAGCCCTGACGGTGTTTGAAAACGTCAATCTGGGGATTGAGAAGGGGGAGTTTGTTTGCATCATCGGCCATTCCGGCTGTGGCAAATCGACGATCCTGAACATTCTGGCTGGTCTTGATGAACCGACCGAAGGGGCGGTCATCATGAATGGCAAGGAAGTGTCGGGTCCCAGCCTTGATCGCGGGATCGTGTTTCAGAACTATTCCCTGCTGCCATGGTTGTCCGCGCTTAAGAACGTCACCTTTGCCGTTCAGGCGCGCTATAAATCCTGGAGCAAGAAACAGGTTCACGACCATTCTATGAAGTATCTGGAAATGGTCGGGCTGGCTGGCGGGGCGGAGCTTCGCAAGCCATCGCAATTGTCGGGCGGCATGCGTCAGCGTGTGTCGATCGCACGTGCCTTTGCGATCCAGCCGGAATTGTTGCTTTTGGATGAGCCGTTCGGGGCCCTTGATGCCCTGACACGTGGCAGCATTCAGGATGAATTGATCCGCATCTGGTCAGGGTCGGACCAGACCGTCTTTATGATCACCCATGATGTGGATGAAGCCATCCTGTTGGCGGATCGCATTTTGCTGATGACCAACGGGCCCTATGCCCGTGTCGCAGAATCGGTTCAGGTCGATATCCCGCGCCCGCGCGAACGGGCCAACATCATTCACCATTCCGACTATTACGACATCCGAAACCACTTGGTCGAATTCCTTGCCACCCGCTCCAAGGCGCTTGCCGGTAAGCAGGAGGAAGGCACACCAAGCGAGCCATCCATCGTGCGCTTTGGCGCACATGGGGTGGTTTCAGACCCCAAAGACAACCGCAAACCGGCCACCAGCCCGGTGGAATAAATCACCTGCACGCTGATTACTTAGAAGGAGAAAAGCTGTGAAAAAAGCAGATGTCAAAGAAATGATCATCGAAGCCAAAAAGGCCAAAGGCCTTGGCTGGGAAGAAGTTGCCAGCAAGATCGGCATGTCGCCGGTATGGACGACTTCGGTCTGTTTTGGCATGAATTCCGCGCCAAAGGACAAAGCCGACATGCTAGTCGCCCTGTTTGACCTGCCGCCTGAAGCATCGGCTGTCATGCAGGAATGCCCGATGAAAATCTGGGATCAGGCGGTGCCGACCGATCCTGCGATCTATCGCCTTTATGAAATCGTTGGTGTTTACGGCGAGACCATCAAGGAAATCATCCACGAGAAATTCGGCGACGGCATCATGAGCGCGATCGACTACGAAATGTATATCGAGCGCAAGGAAGACCCGAAGGGCGACCGCGTTGTCATTACCCTTGATGGCAAATTCCTGAAATACCGCGCCTGGTAAATCAAGCCAATCGGTGGTTCGCAGTCACCTGGTACGAGCAGTCGCAGAAGACGAAACCGGTCTGTTTCACGCAGGCCGGTTTTGTTTTTCAGGCGCGCGCATTGGCAGAGATAACGTGCGGGAAACAATAAGTTGCCAGATTGCCGGTGGCACATTTCGAAGGATCATCTAAATGTTATGGTCAACGCTATAACGATTTCAAAAGGGCTTTATCATGGCTGATCTGTCGAGCTTCGAGATTACCAAACGCTGGCCTGCGACCAATCCGGACGTTATCCAGCTTTATTCCCTGCCGACGCCCAACGGGGTGAAGGTTTCGATCATGCTGGAAGAAACCGGTCTGGACTATGAGCCGCATCTGATCAATATCGGCGAAGATGAAACCTGGACGCCGGAATTCCTGTCGCTGAACCCGAATGGCAAAATCCCGGCAATCATTGATCCGCATGGACCAAATGGCAAACCGCTTGGTCTGTTTGAATCGGGTGCGATCATTCAGTATCTGGCGGAAAAAACCGGCAAGTTGCTGCCTGTCGACCCGGCCAAACGGATCGAGGCGATCCAGTGGGTGTATTTCCAGATGGGCGGGCTTGGCCCGATGTTTGGGCAGCTTGGCTTCTTCCACAAATTTGCCGGCAAGGAGATCGAGGACAAGCGACCGCTGGATCGGTATCGCAAGGAATCAAAGCGGCTGCTGGGTGTGCTTGAAACCCGCCTTGATGGCCGTGACTGGATCATGGGCGATGAATACAGTATTGCCGACATTGCGTCGCTTGGCTGGGTGCGCAACCTGATCGGTTTCTATGACGCGGGTAGTCTTGTTGATTATCACGAGTTCAAAAACGTTCCGGCGTGGCTGGAACGTGGCCTTGATCGCCCGGCCGTTCAGCGCGGACTAAACATCCCGGCCCGCGATTAATCGCCGTTGATTTTGACCGGATGGAGACAAATGCTTTTCATCCGGTCAGGCTGGCCTTAATTAGGGGATGATCTATTGTCCCACGAAGTTAAGAGACCAATTCATGACCAGCCGCATCAAGGACGCCGCCCTTGCCCAACAGATCACTGACGAGACCCTTGCCTGGCGCGAGGTGATTTGTCCGGTGACGGCGAAATACGGAAACTATGTCGCCAAGCGTGATCTGCGCGACAAAACCATCGTCAGTTTCCAGCACGTTCTTGAAGATACCATTCCCACATTGCTGCCGTTTGTGAAGGCCGGTGCCAAGGTCAAGGTTGGCGCGTGTAACCCTGACAGCACCGATGATGCGGCCGCCGCTTACCTTGCCGCCAATGGGGTGGAGGTCCATGCCTTTTCCGGCATGACGCCAGATGAATATGCCCAAAGCATCGATATCCTGTCGTCCGAGCCCGCAGACATCATTGCCGATATGGGCGGGGAGCTGATTGAGGCGTTTGTCAAAAAGGGCCATAAGGTCGACGGCGCGCTTGAAGCGACCACAACCGGTGTACATCGGGTTGAGAAGCTTGATTATTCCTTCCCGGTGTTTAACTGGAACGATATCGCGATCAAGGACCGTCTGCATAACCGCCACCATGTGGCACAGGAAATGTGGCCGGTCTTTTCGAATGTCACGGGTCTTGCACTTTATGGGCGCACGGTTCTTGTGATCGGGTTTGGCCCGGTCGGGCGCGGCGTGGCTGAACGCGCGCGCAATCTGGGGGCGGTGGTGTCGGTCGCCGAACGCGATCCGGTTCGCGCCCTTGAGGCGCAGCATCATGGCTGCCGGGTTGTCAGCCTTGAAGATGGCCTGAAAGAAAACGCGATCATTGTGACCGCCACCGGCCTCTCGGGCATTCTGGGTGCCGCGCAGATCAAGCAATGCCGTCGCGGCGCGATCCTGGTCAATGTCGGGCATTCCAATACCGAGATTGATGTCAAATGGCTTGATACCCAGACGCGCACGAAAATGCGTCGCCATATCGAACGGTTCGAGCTCGATAACAGCCGTGAGGTGTATCTCCTTAACCGGGGCAGCCTACTTAACCTTGCACCCGGCATGGGGGGATCGGGCAAGGATCTGTTTGATCCGTTTTCGGCCATTCTGATCCGCGGGATCGACTGGCTGGCATCGGGCGGGGCGACCTCGTTCAAGCCGGGCTTTTATCCCTATCCGGAAGATGTCGAACGCGAAATTGCCCAAGCGATCCTGCAATCGCACAGCTGATCTATTTCGCTGAACTGACGAATCGCAACGAACCAGCCGGTGCGGTCTGCTAATCTTAATGGGTTGATGTCGGGGCGCGCGCAAATATTTGCGCTTAATCGCCCACGGCATAGCTCATTAGGGGATGGAGGCCGGTCATGAGAACGATTTCAAAGGTCTTTGTTGGCTTTGTTCTGGTAATGACCGGCATCTGGCTGGTTTCAAACCCCGATCTTTTTGCAGCATCCAGTTTCATCAGCCTTCGCCATTTCATGGTCCAGTATTCGGGCTTCCTTGCGATTAGCATGATGAGCCTGATCTTGTTGTTATCTGTTCGGCCTGTGTGGCTGACGCGACGGTTGGGCGGGCTTGATAAGGCATATCGCCTGCACAAGTGGCTTGGCATTGCTGTGCTTGTCGTAGCGACCCTGCACTGGGCCTGGCGGATGGCGCCGAAATGGGGTGTTGCGCTTGGCCTTCTGGAGCGGGGGCGGCGTGGGTCAAGGCCGGGGGGGGCCGGATGGGGCGGGCCTGCATTGGGCGCAATCGCTGTTTAATGAGCAGCGCGGGCTGGCGGAAACCATTGGGGAGTGGGCGTTCTATATTGCCGTTGCCTTGATCCTGATCGCGTTGATCAAACGCATCCCGTATCGCTGGTTTGCCAAAACGCATACCGTTCTGGCCGTGATCTATCTTGTGCTGGTTTATCACAGCATCGTCTTGCTTGATTTCACCAATTGGGCAACACCGGTCGGCTATGTTTTGGCGGCGATATTGCTGGTGGGCACGGTGTCATCCATCATTGTTCTGTTTGGCCAAATCGGGGCAGGGCGCCGATCCACCGGCGAGGTGATCGAGGTTGATTATCTTCCGGAAATGAAATCGCTTCAGATCGCGATCAGATCGGATGGCGGGTGGAAAGGCCACCTTGCCGGGCAGTTCGCCTTTGTCCGGTTTGGCAATAGCAACGAAGCGCATCCGTTTACCATTGCATCTGCCTGGCGCGACGGGGTTCCGGGACTGACCATTATCGCCAAGAAACTCGGCGACTATACCAGCACGCTTTACGAAACATTGAAGCCGGGCGACCGGGTGGCGCTTGAGGGGCCTTATGGCACCTTTGTACTGGATCGGGAAAAACGCCATCAAATCTGGATTTCCGGGGGTATTGGACTGACGCCGTTTGTTGCCTGGCTTGAGGATCTGGTGGCCAATCCGGCAAAGCTTGAGATCGATTTTTATCAGGTGGCCCCGCATTGCGATCCTGAACTGATGGCGCGGATCAACGACCTGGCCGGGCGTGCCGGTGTTCGCTTGCACGAATGGCGCGATGCGCGTGACGGTTTCCTGACCGGCGAGAAAGTCCGTTCTGATGTGGCCCATTGGCAAGAAGCCCAAGTCTGGTTCTGTGGGCCGCGCCAATTTGGCGAAGATGTCAAAAACGATCTGGTCGCAGCCGGATTGCCCCGCAATGCCTTCCATCAGGAGCTGTTTGATTTCAGATAGGAAAACCAGAGTTTGGCGCTGAATAGAGTGCGGGCGGTCCGTGATGGAACCGCCCGCTTTTCGTTTGCTCGTTATCCTGATTGGTTTGGCAATGCCTAGGATTTGTAACCGATTCGAAGGTTGCCCCACTGTTCGCCATTGACCATGATCGGTACGTCGCATTCCTTCATGAAGACGACGGTGTTGCCCATGTCACGGAAATAGGTCTGCAGCAGGTGGGGCTTGGTGTTGCGCCCGGCCATAAGACCAGCACGGTCATCAAAGATGCGCCGGTTGCGGCAGTTGCCCATATTCCAGGCGGGTTCGCCCGGTCTTTGCGGTTGGCTGTAGACCTTGTTGTGGGTCGGCAGATAGCCGTTGGTATCCACCCCGGCGGCAAAGACGATATGTTCGTCCTTTGCAAGAATGGCTTCTTGCAGCGGGGTGAAGTTGCGGTCGGTAAAGGGCACATACGGCGTCATGAACTGCTTGGGATCGGTGCCGTCAATCGGCTCGTAGCGGGTGTTGAACAGATCATCATGGGTGAATTCGTGACTGCGCAAACCGCCTTCAAGAACCTTGCCCAACTCGCCGGCCAATTGCTTGCCGAGATCGGCAATCTTGGCGTCATGTTCGTGGGTTTTCTTGAGCAGTCCCAAAATGACCTTGGTTGCTTCGTCGTCGATTTCGGTGAACTGAATGTGGGTGCCGAGTGTCGAGTACGCTTTGACCGTCCCCTTAAGCCGGGTGCCGTCGGTCATCGTGATCGTGATTGCTTTGTTGCGGTCATCTTCGCTGGCATCAATACGTGCAAGCAGGCCGGCAAGCGACATGTCCGCGGTCACACCCTGGCGCACATCACCGTTGCCAAAGTCGACCTTGATATCAACCGCAATCGGAACCCGTTCTTCGTGACGCCGGTTGGTGTTGTCTGCACTGCGCAGAACCATGCGGAAGCGCGTTTCCATCTCGTTGATATCATTGCGGATATTCGAAGAGAGAATGCGAAGGTTTTCCGCCGTCTGGCTGGCATTGTGCGATTTGTGGCTGGCCAGTTCGATGTCGCCGGAAATGCCCTGCATGTGGGTGGAAACTTCCTGCGCACTTGTCGAGATTTCGGCGATCGCCGCTGTTTGTTGTTCGACCGATGCCGAGATATCGCTTGAAAGCTGGCTGACTTCGTCAATCGCGCCACCGATACCCTCAATCGCGGTAACCGCCTCGGATGTGGCGCCCTGAATGGCGGTAATCTGGGCGTTGATATCAAGGATGGCTTTTTCGGTCTGGGTCGCGAGGTTCTTGACCTCGTTGGCGACGACGGCAAAACCCTTGCCGGCGTCGCCGGCGCGCGCGGCCTCGATCGTGGCATTGAGTGCCAGCATCTTGGTCTGATCGGAAATGCGTTTGACGATATCAACAACCTTGCCGATTTCGGTCGCGGTTTCCGACAGGCTGCCCATGGTGGTGGATGTTTCCTGGGCGCGGGTGACGGCCTGACTGGCAATGTCATTGGTTTTGTGGATGCGTTCGGCAATTTCGTGGCTGGATGCCTGCAGTTCCTCGGTCGCGGATGCCACGGTTGCGACATTGCTGCTGGCGACTTCGGTGGTGGCAGTGATGCGTTCGACCAGTTGGGAAAGCTCGCTGGCATCACTTTCCATGGCCTGCGCCACGTCATTGGTGCGCCCGGCCTGGAAGCCGACCTCGGAAATGATATTGTCGGTTTCGCGTTCGATGATTTCCGACATCGACTGGATTTCAGAGGCGGAACGCTGGTTGGCCAAAACGGTCTGGCGCGCCGATATCAGGCTGCCCATATCCGCCATCAGCAGGCATCGCGCCGCATCCGCCGCGGCAGTGCCGCCCTTGGACCGCGCGGCAAGCGTTGCGCAAAGTGCCGAAACCTTGTGGTAGGCCAGTACAATGCGATCGGGGGCCAGTCCGATGACCGCATTGGCCAGAACGTGCTGATTAAAGCATTGGTTGAATGCATCAGAGCTGTTTGCATTGATCAGTGTTGCAAAACGACGGGACAGTTCGGCAACATGATGTTGCGGATCACTTGGCGCAGCACTGCTTTGGCCGGTCCCCAACAGTTCGGTGACCAGATTTTCTGCAAGCTGTTCTCCATGTTGCGCAAACAAATCCGTGGCGGCATTTATACGCGCATAGATTGTACTTTCTGGCATTGCAGAGCTGTGATTCATTTGCCATTCTCTCCCTTATTCCCGGCGGACCTTTTGGCCCGATTTTTTCACAGACTTTTAGTAGTCTGTGTGTGCTTTTGGGGAGTGTATCACTACTGGTAAGTCCAAAATATATCATACTTTAGGTTGATATGGAAAAAGGCCCGCCAGTGTTGGCGGGCCAAGTTTGCCCTCGTTGTTCACAGGGGCCACGGTTCAGATGAGAATTTTATCAGTATTTCAGAATGTTATGTCATTCACCGGGTCAGAATGCCGCGCGTGACCACCTGTGCCTGAATTTCGGCAGCCCCTTCGAAAATGTTCAGAATGCGCGCATCACACAGCACACGGCTGATCTGATATTCGAGCGCATAGCCGTTGCCGCCGTGAATCTGCAGGGCGTTGTCGGCATTCGACCATGCGACGCGTGCGCCCAGAAGCTTGGCCATGCCGGCCTCGATATCGCAGCGGATATCCTGATCCTTTTCAAAGGCCGAGAAATAGGTCAGTTGGCGGGCGATCATGGTTTCAACCACCATCCATGCGACTTTGCCGTAAACGCGCGGGAAGGCGTAAAGCGGTTTGGAAAACTGGATGCGATCCTTGGCATAGCGCATGCCGATCTCAAGCGCGTTCTGGGCGACGCCGACAGCACGGGCTGCGGTCTGAATACGGGCCGACTCAAAGGTCGCCATCAGCTGCTTGAAGCCCTGACCTTCTTCGCCGCCCAAAAGGTTCTCGGTCGGGACTTCGAACCCGTCAAAGGAAAGCTCGTATTCCTTCATGCCGCGATAACCAAGCACCTCAATCTCGCCCCCTGACATGCCATCGGCCGGGAACGGGTTTTCATCGGTGCCGCGTGGCTTTTCGGCCAACAGCATCGACAGGCCGCGATAACCGGATTCGTCGGGGTTGGTGCGGGTCAGAAGGGTCATCAGATCAGACCGCGCGGCATGGGTGATCCATGTCTTGTTGCCAGTGACCTTGTAGGTATCGCCATCCTTGACCGCACGCGTGCGCAGGTGGGCGAGATCCGATCCATTGTTGGGTTCGGTAAACACGGCGGTCGGCAGGATTTCACCCGATGCCAGTTTGGGCAGGTAATGTTCCTTTTGCGCGTCTGTCCCCCCAAGGCGGATCAGTTCGGCGGCAATTTCGGAACGTGTCCCAAGCGACCCAACACCGATATAACCACGCGACAGTTCCTCGGTGACAACGCACATCGCGGTTTTGCCCATGCCAAGGCCGCCGAATTCTTCGGGGATGGTCAGGCCGAACACACCGAGTTCAGACATTTCATTGACGATTTCAATCGGGATCAGCTCGTCACGTTCGTGCCAGCCATGGGCATGCGGCGACACCTTTTCCTCAACAAAGCGGCGGAATTGATCGCGCACCATATCAAGGGTTTCGTCTTCAAGACCGGTTTCGCCAAAGCGACCGGTATCAAGGCTGTCTTCGATTTCAGCGGCAATCGCCCGGCGCGCAGCATCGGAATTGCCACCACGTGCAAGGGTCGCGACCGATGGGTCGGCAGCAAGGGATGCAATCAGGTCATCAGAAACGCCAAGGGTCGAAAGACGGATGATCTCGCCCTGTGACATCGGAATGCCACCGATAATCTGCGCGAGATATTCCCCAAACGCCGATTGCAGGATCAGTTGTTCGAGATTGCCGAACTTGCCCTGATCCTTAAGGCGATTTGCCCATGCCTTCATCTGGCCAAGGGCGGTGACATAGGTGGTGAACCAGGCAAAGCCATGTGCAGCAAACTGGTTGTCATCAAAGGCATCGGCATTAACCCGGCCATCGACCGTTACAGCAGTCCGCAGCGCATATTCGGCCGCGTCATAAACCGGGCTGAGTGCTGCAAGGGCGTCATCGCACAAACGTTCGAGGTCAGGCAAAAGGGCGTTGTTCGTCATTCTTCGGGTCCTCGGATCAGGTCCTCGTCGTGCAATCCTGTGGGGCGATTGCGCGGATCAGTTATGAGTGCATCAAAGCATCAAGGGTGGTGGCACCCCATGCGCAGATCGGGCGAGAATGCGCGCGGGGTGCCAGCTATCAGTCGAAGATTAATGTGGGACTAGCCTTCGACTGCTTCTTCAAGGGTGCGCATGCCCGGGCGCTTTGCCTGCACCAGAACGGCCATGTTGCCGGGTTTGTGTTCGTTGCGCATCATCTTCATGTGAGCGCGCGGAATGTCTTCCCAGCTGAACACTTCAGACATGCTCGGATCCAGACGGCGTTCGATCACGAGCTTGTTGGCCTGTGCCGCCTGTTTCAGGTTGGCGAAGTGGCTGCCCTGAATACGTTTCTGGCGCATCCAGACAAAGCGCGCATCAAAGGTTAGGTTAAAGCCGGTGGTGCCGGCACAGAACACAACCATGCCGCCGCGTTTTACAACGTTGCACGATACCGGGAAGGTCTGTTCGCCGGGATGTTCAAAGACGATGTCGACGTCATTGCCCTTGCCGGTGATGTCCCAGATCGCCTTGCCGAATTTGCGGACTTCTTTCATATAGTCGCCAAATTCCGGGCCGTTGACGGTGGGAAGCTGCCCCCAGCAATTGAAATCCTTGCGGTTGATCACGGCCTTGGCACCCAGTCCCAGAACAAAGTCACGCTTTGTCTCATCGGAAATGACGCCAATTGCGTTGGCCCCGGCCGTTGTAATCAGCTGGATCGCCATCGAGCCCAAACCACCCGATGCCCCCCAGACCAGCACATTGTGCCCCGGACGCAGGATGTGCGGACGATGGCCAAACAGCATGCGATAGGCGGTGGCAAGGGTCAGCGTGTAGCACGCACTTTCTTCCCAGGTCAGATGTTTGGGGCGCGGCATCAATTGCTGTGCCTGAACACAGGTGAACTGGGCGAAGGATCCGTCCGGTGTTTCATAACCCCAGATACGCTGGGTCGGGGACAGCATCGGATCGCCGCCGTTACATTCTTCGTCGTCGCCGTCATCCTGGTTGCAGTGAATGACCACTTCGTCGCCGACTTTCCAGCGGGTGACTTTCGATCCAACCGCCCAGACGATGCCCGATGCATCCGATCCGGCAATATGGAACGGGCAATCATGGACGTTGAAGACCGAGATCGGTTTGCCAAGGGATGCCCAGACACCATTATAGTTCACCCCGGCCGCCATCACGAGAACAAGCACTTCATGGCTGTCGGGTTGGGTCACCGGCAGAACTTCGCACTGCATGGCCGTATCGGGTTCGCCATGGCGTTCTTCGCGAATCGCCCATGCATACATATTCTTTGGCACATGGCCCAATGGCGGGATTTCGCCAATTTCATAAAGATCTTTTTCTTCCTGACCGCCACGGAAAGGCAGCACTTCAGCAGACGTATTCATGGCCTTCACTCCTTGTTCGGGGTCGATCCGGTTTGCAGGGTAATTAAATTACCAATGCTGCGTTGCGGCCGACGGATCCTCCAAGCCACGGAATTTATTTTATTTTCCCCGGGCATCTCCCGGTTTCCTGCGGAATTTCAGCAAGGATAACCTGGGCGATATTTGTTTTCGCTTTTATCGCGTTGCACAAATTGTTATATAATTACCCAAGTGATGTCTAGTAGATAATTTAATAACGTTAAGGCGTAATTATCGTAAAGACATTGAGTAATAAAAATACAAGAGGTCGCGATGTCGATGGAAAACAAGCGCAACGCAGCAAAGCCGGAACGCGATCGCCCGTGGCTGATCCGGACCTATGCCGGGCATAGCTCTGCACAGGCATCAAATGCGCTATATCGTCAGAACCTGGCAAAGGGGCAGACCGGGCTTTCGGTGGCCTTCGATCTGCCGACCCAGACCGGTTACGATTCTGACCATGTTCTGGCGCGTGGCGAAGTCGGCAAGGTTGGCGTCCCCGTCGCGCATCTCGGTGACATGATGACGTTGTTTGACGGCATCCCGCTTGATCAGATGAACACATCAATGACGATCAACGCGCCAGCCGCCTGGCTTTTGTCACTTTATATTGCGGTGGCCGAAAAGCAGGGCACGGCGCGCGCCAGCCTGCAGGGCACGACCCAGAACGACATCATCAAGGAATATCTGTCACGCGGGACCTATATCTTCCCGCCTGCACCCAGCCTTAAGCTGATTACAGATGTCGCGGCCTTTACCTATTGCGAGGTTCCGAAATGGAACCCGATGAATGTGTGCTCTTATCATTTGCAGGAAGCCGGGGCGACAGCCGAGCAGGAGCTGGCCTATGCGCTGGCAACCGCGATTGCCGTTCTGGATGCGGTGCGCGATTCGGGTCAGGTGCCCGAAGAAGACTTTGCCAAGGTGGTCGGGCGCATTTCATTCTTTGTGAATGCCGGGATTCGCTTTGTTACTGAAATCTGCAAGATGCGGGCATTCTGCGAACTTTGGGATGAAATCACCCGCGACCGATACGGCATCGAAGACGCCAAATATCGCCGGTTCCGCTATGGGGTTCAGGTCAACTCTTTGGGCCTGACCGAACAGCAGCCGGAAAATAACGTCTATCGTATTCTGATCGAGATGCTGGCGGTGGTTCTGTCCAAGAATGCGCGGGCGCGTGCCGTGCAGCTGCCCGCCTGGAACGAGGCGCTTGGTCTTCCGCGCCCGTGGGATCAGCAATGGTCGCTGCGCCTGCAACAGATCATGGCCTATGAAACTGATCTTCTGGAGTATGAAGACCTGTTTGACGGTAACCCGGCGATTGAACGCAAGGTCGGCGCGCTTAAGGAAGGTGCGCGGGCAGAGCTTGCAAAGATTGATGAGATGGGCGGGGCAATTGCCGCAGTTGATCGCGGCTATATGAAACAGGAACTGGTGCGGTCCAACGCGCTGCGTCTGGCCGATATTGAAAGCGGCCTTACCAAGGTGATCGGGGTGAATGCCTTTACCGAAACCGAACCATCACCGCTGACATCGGGGGAGAAATCGATCCTGACCGTCGATGACATGGCCGAACAGGACCAGATCGAAAAACTTAAAGCCTGGCGGTCCGAGCGCAATCAGGCCGAAGTCGATGCCACGCTGACAGACTTGAAGTCAGCCGCCAGTGAAGGCCGCAACATCATGGAAAGCTCCATCGCCTGTGCCCATGCCGGGGTCACCACAGGCGAGTGGTCGGAAACCCTGCGCGACGTGTTTGGCGAATATCGTGCCCCGACCGGGATTACATCGATGATTGTGACCGGGGATGCGGAAAACCTTCAGGATTTGCGCAAACGCGTTGATGAGGTTTCCGACAAGCTTGGCGAACGCATGAAGATGCTGGTCGGTAAACCGGGTCTGGATGGTCATTCCAACGGGGCCGAACAGATTGCGGTCAAGGCGGGCGAGGCCGGGATCGAGGTTTTGTATGAAGGCATTCGATGGACGCCAGAGGAACTGGTGCGTAATGCCATCGAAGACGGCGCGCATGTCATCGGTCTTTCGATCCTGTCCGGGTCGCATGTGTCGCTGGTGCGTGAAGTGGTCAACGGGCTGCGTGCCCAAGGGGCTGGTCATATCCCGGTCGTTGTCGGCGGGATTATCCCGGAGTCTGATATGCTGGTGCTGCGCCAGATGGGCGTTTCCGCGGTCTATACCCCCAAGGATTACCAGTTGGCCAAGGTGATTTCCGAGATTGTTGATCTTGTGGATCGCAAGTCATCTGACAAAACAGCCGTTTCATCAAATGGTGCCGGTGACGCACTTGGGGATGCAGCGCTTTATTAACGTCCATGCGGGCAGGACCATCTGACAAAAAAACCGGTCGGACCCAACAACGGGTGCGACCGGTTCTTTTTGGATGTGCCCGGATCAGGACTTGGCTGAGACAGTTTCCTGTTCGGTGCCATGTCGCTCGTTGACCCAGCTTTCGAAGGTCGAGGCAGGCAATGGTTTGGAGAACAGGAAGCCCTGGATAAAGTCGCAGCCCTTTTCCTGCAGATAGACAAGCTGTTCGACTTCTTCCACGCCCTCGGCAACGACTTCGAGATTGAGGCTGTGACCAAGGCCGATGACCGCATCGACGATGGCCTTGTCATCGACATCGACATGAATGTCGTTCACGAATGAACGGTCGATCTTGATTGAGGTCACCGGGAACCGTTTGAGATAGTTCAGCGACGAATAGCCGGTGCCGAAATCATCAATCGCAATCAGAACGCCAAGTTCCTTGAGCTCCTTAAGCGTGGAGACCGCCTTTTCCGGGTTGTTCATCAGAATGGATTCGGTGATTTCAAGTTCCAGCGTGCCATGCGGCAGGGCGGTTTCCTTGACGATCTTGGTGACACTATCAACCAGTTCGGCATCCTGGAACTGTGCCGGGGACAGGTTGACGGCAATCCGAAGATCGGAAAGTGATGAGTCGCGCCAGATGCGTGTCTGACGGCAGGCCTTTTCAAGAACCCATGCACCCAGACGGTTGATCAGGCCGCATTCCTCGGCAACGGAAATGAATTCGCCGGGCAGGATCAGGCCGCGTTCCGGGTGATGCCAGCGCACAAGCGCCTCGGCGCCGACGACACGTTCGGTGCGGCAATCGATTTTCGGCTGATAGTAAAGTTCGAGCTGATCGTGTTCAAGCGCGTTGCGCAGATCTTCCTCGATGGTTTTGCGTTCCTTGACCCGTTCGTGCATCGACGGCAGGAAGAAGCGGTAATTGTTGCGTCCTTCAGCCTTGGCGGCATACATCGCCATATCGGCGTTCTTGACCAGCTGTTCGGGGTTTTCGCCGTCTTCCGGGAATAGAGTGATGCCGACACTGGCGGTCGAATGCAGGCGGATGCCGCGGCAATCAAACGGCTGGCACAGCTCGTCAATGATGCGTTGGGCAAGGGCGATGGTGTCTTCGATGTTCTGGACATCGGTCTGGATGATTGCGAATTCATCGCCACCAAGGCGGGCTGCGGTATCCGAATCCCGGATGATGCGCGACAGACGCTGACCCATTTCCTGGATCATCAGATCGCCGACATCGTGGCCGAAGTGGTCGTTGATGTCCTTGAACCGGTCAAGGTCGACAAACAGAACCGTCACGCCGCGCTGGAAACGACGGGCCGATAGCAGCGCCTGACGCAGACGGTCAAGGAACAGTGTGCGGTTCGGCAGGCTGGTCAGAACGTCATGGACCGCAAGGTGACGCATGCGGGCTTCGGTCTGTTTACGTTCGGTAATATCGGTGTAGGTCGCAACGTAACCGCCGCCCGGCATCGGGTTGTGATCAACCTGAATGACACGACCATTCGGGCGGGTACGCTCCATGCGATAGGGTTCACGGCGACGGGCAATCGCAACACGGTCAGAAATCAGGGCCTGAATGCTGACATCACCATATTCGCCGCGTTCGCCGTTATAGCGAAGGATATCAGAAAGCGGGGTGCCTTCCTTGACCAGATCGCGCGGCAGGTTAAGCAACTCGATATAGCGTTCGTTCCAGACCATCAGGTTCAGGTCCTGATCGAACAGACAGATGCCCTGACCGATATTGTGAAGGGTTGCTTCCAGCAGGGCCTGTTTGCGCTGCGCTTCTTCCTGCGCCTGACCCTGAAGGGCGACCATTTCATTATATTCGCGGATCAAAAGGCCGAGTTCGTCCGAGCTGTTCCATTCCACCGGACGGCGCAGTCGGCCGTGCTTGGTCATTCGGATGGAATGCAGCAGTCGGTTCAGCGGTTCCTTGATCGAGCGTTTGTTGGCGATCAGAAGGCTTGCAGCCACGACCGAGATCAAAAGCCCGAACAGGATCATGTCGATCGCAATACGGCGGAAGAGCAAATCCTGAACGCGTGCGTCCGTAAAGTAGATGACCAGTTCGCCAACGTCATGGCGGACGTTGTTGCGTTCGAAATAGACACGGCGCGAAAGACGAAGCGTGTCGGTCAGTTCGGATTGGGAAACGCCGGTATGGGCAAATTCGGTGCCGTCGGCACCCAGTGCCTGCACGGCAACGATGTCGCGATCGCGCGCCATGGCGTTGAGGGCAGATTCAATATTGTCGACGTCGAGATACCAGAAAGGTGTGGCCAGAACGCGGGCGTTAATGTCGGCGGTCTGTTCGACCTTGCCATTCAGGTCGTCGCGCAGCACCTTGTAGCTGACATAGCCAAAGACGATGAAAAGCGCGAGCGAGAACAGCGAAACAAGCGGCAATGCGATAAACAGCAGCCGACTGCTCAAGGACTTTCGTTGTAAAAACCCGTACGATCCGCGTGACAAGCGTTCTCTCCCTGACACCCACTTTAGGCTAGTCGAATATAATGTACTCGACCTTTGTATGGGTGCCAACACCCCCTTGAATTAGTCTCAAGTCAAACCGCAACTTGATGAAAACGCAAGTTTGATTTCGTTAAACATTCAATTATCTGACACAAGCCAGCAAAGCTATTTATCTTGTAGCGAAGTCCCTCAGCTTCAAGCATTTTTCCCGATAACCGCGAAAAATTCGTTATCGCGGCACAGCTTGTCGGGCCAATTCGTCGCATCTTTCGTTTTCCGGGTGACCGGCATGACCCTTGACCCAGTGCCACTCGACCTTATGTGGTTCAAGGGCTTGCAGCAAACGTTGCCATAGTTCCACATTCTTGACCGGCTTTTTATCGGCGGTTTTCCAGCCACGTTTCTGCCAGCCGAAAATCCATTTGGTAATGCCGTCGCGGACATAGCTGCTGTCGGTGTAGATATCGATGACACAGGGACGTTTCAGGGCTTCCAGCGCGCTGATGGCGGCCATCATTTCCATACGATTGTTGGTGGTTTCCGGATCGCCGCCCGACATTTCCTTTTCGACACCCTTGAAGCGCAAAATAGCGCCCCAGCCACCGGGGCCGGGATTGCCGCTGCACGCGCCGTCTGTGTAAATCTCGACGCGGTTATCGTCACCGTTACTTGAAGTCATATTGTCGTGTTCCCCGCCTTTGTGCCTAATCCAGGCCGTAGGCTGTTGCGTTTTCCACACGTTGGTGGAACCGCAATTTGTTGATGTATTCGCGCGGGTTCTTCGGGGTGACAAGTGCATCCTTGGGCGTATTCACCCAGTCATACAGCCGTGTCAGAAGGAACCGAAGACTTGCGCCGCGCGCCAGAATGGGCAGGGCGGCCTTTTCGACGTCCGAAAGTGGACGGACCTTGCTGTAATGCGACAGAAGGTTTTTGGCCTTGGTCACATTGAAGCTGTTATCGGGTTCAAAGCACCAGGCATTCATGCAAATGGCAACGTCGTAGCAAAACAGATCATTACACGCGAAGTAGAAGTCAATCAGCCCGGAAACGGCTTCCTTGTTTGGAAAGAAGAAGACGTTATCGGGGAACAGATCCGCGTGAATGACGCCTTTGGGCAGGGCGTGCGGCCAGTTTTCCTCTAGAAATGCGAGCTCTTCGCCAATCATCTTGCCAAGGCCGGGTTCGACATCGTCGGCATGTTCCGCGCAGCTGTCAAAAAGCGAACGCCATCCCTTGATGCTCAGCGCGTTTGGCAGGTGCATTTCGAAATCCTGACCGGCTGAGTGCAATTCGGCCAGTGCGGCGCCAACCCCGGCACAGTGATGGGGTTGAATGCGTCTGGGCGACATGCCCTGCAGGAAGGACGTGATGGCGGCCGGGCGACCACAAAGGCGCCGCAAGGCAACACCGTCCTTGCCGTGGATCGGCGTCGGGCAATTCAGTCCCTTGGCCGACAAGTGATCCATCAGGCCAAGATAGAAGGGTAGATCATCGGGATTTACCCGCTTCTCATACAGGGTCAGGATATACGGAGCCTTGGTCGTCTGAAGGAGGAAGTTGGTGTTTTCGACGCCTTCTGCGATCCCCTTGAACGATACCACGTCACCGATATCGTATTCGGCAACAAAGCGGGAAATATCTTCGTCTGAAACGTCGGTATAGACGGCCATGAGTTCTATCGTCGTCCTGATCTGAAAATAAGCATGTCCGCAGACCTAGCTGGCAAGCTGACGCGGCAGTTTGAAGGTGACATTCTCGTTGGTCAGCGTGATTGTCTCGACCGTCACGTCAAAGCGTTCCCGGCAGGCATCAATGACTTCCTCGACCAGGATTTCAGGTGCCGACGCACCGGCAGTGATGCCAAGGCTTGAAATACCGTCAAGCTTGGACCAGTCGATATCTTTTGCCCGTTCGACCAGAACCGACCGTGTGCAGCCTTCGCGTTTGGCGACTTCGACCAGACGGTTGGAGTTCGATGAGTTTGGCGCGCCAAGGACCAAAATTGCATCGGCCTTTTCCGCGATCAGTTTGACTGCATGCTGGCGGTTGGTCGTGGCGTAGCAGATGTCTTCCTTTTTCGGTACCGCGATTGACGGGAAACGCCGTTGCAGGATTTCAATGATCTTGGCAGTGTCATCAAGTGACAAGGTCGTCTGGGTTACGAAAGCCAGATTTTCCGGATCGCTGATTTCGATGGTTTCGGCGTCTTCTTCGGTCTCGACCAGGGTCATGCTGCCGGGTGGCAACTGGCCCATCGTGCCGATGACTTCGGGATGACCGGCATGACCAATCAGAAGAATATGCTTGCCGTCAGCGTGATGGCGTTCCGCCCCGCGATGGACCTTGGAGACCAGCGGGCAAGTCGCATCAAGATATTCAAGTTTGCGGGTTTCGGCCGCCTCGGGCACGGATTTCGGGACACCATGGGCCGAAAAGATCACCGGCACGCCATCGGGAACGGCATCAAGTTCGTCAACGAAAACGGCACCCATATCGCGCAGGCGATTGACCACGAATTTGTTATGCACGATTTCGTGGCGGACATAGACCGGTGCACCATATTTTTCGAGCGCCTTTTCGACGATCTCGATGGCGCGATCAACCCCCGCGCAGAAACCGCGCGGATTGGCAAGAACGATCCGAAGGCTGGCTTTGTCAGACATGATACAGGTCCGGCTTTCCCAATTGCGTGCGGGCGTTGCCGACGCATTTTTCAAACATTCACGTTACATAACCTGCCTGATCATGCGGTGCAATGACTCTGGGGTAAATGGTCGGTGCGGGTTGGCCGAATTTTTGACGTTTTACACCGCCCAAGGCCGTTCAAGCGGGTTGTGCCGACATCCGCGACAGAATAGACTGCGCGCGGGCCGGTCGTCGCGATGCGGCCCGAAAACATTTGGTTTGATAGAGGCTTGGATGACAATCGGTAACGGACTTCGGCGCGTTTATGCATTGGGTATGGTCTCGCTTGGTGGATTGCTAAGCGCATGCGGCGGTGGCAACCCGTTCGAAGAACAGCCGGTCCCGGTTTGTCCGGCGGCCTATCTGCCAAAGGATACGGCAAAGCTTGTTCAGTTCAGTGGTGCTGGCCGCGACCTGACCGATGTGATCGTCGAAGCCGAATTTACCGGATACCTTGGTGATTGCGGCTATGACCTTGATGACAAGGAACTTGATGTCATCATCAGCCCGATCATTACCGCCGAGCTTGGACCGGCAGCCCAAAACCGTAACGTTCAATTCAAATATTTCGTCGCCCTGCGTGACCCGAACGGCACCTTCATTCAGAAGTCGGTGTTTGACGTTAATATGGCGTTTGCCGACAATCTCAACATGGCACGTATCCGTGACGAACAGGTCACCCTGTCGGTGCCGCTGGACGATGTCTGGACCGGTCCGGATTACGAAATCTATCTTGGTTTCCAGCTGAGTGCGGACCAACTTGAGTATAATCGCCGGTTCGGAACCGATTGATTTTATTCGGGTTTGTTTGTTTGAGACGCGGCAGGCCGATCATGCCCGAAAAATAGGGGCTGGTCGGTTTGCGCGGAAACCCGTATAACAGAAACATACCCAAATGATGCACGTGGGAGAGGCCGCAGTCCTTATCGGATGGGCGGACGCCGAAGGAGCAACCACCCCGGAAACTCTCAGGCAACAGGACCGCGTGGAGATGGGACTCTGGAAAGCAGGTGACCTGAATTTTTGATCAGGAACACCTCGCCGAAGATGTAAGCAGACCGGCTTCCTACCCCGGATGTGATTCTTTCAGGCTCCAAAGACAGAGGGGGAATGTGGTTGGCCACTGGTCGGCTATATTTCGCAACGATTGTCTTGGAGAACCTGATGGCGGATCAAGAATCCGAACTTCTAAAAACTGCCCTTTATGATTTGCATGAGGAACTCGGTGCCAAAATGGTGCCGTTTGCTGGCTATGCCATGCCTGTGCAATATCCGCTTGGTGTGAAGGGCGAACATCTTCATACCCGTGCGAAGGCAGGCCTGTTTGATGTGTCCCACATGGGGCAGGTGCGTTTGACCGGCGAGAACCGCGTGGCCGAGCTTGAAAAGCTTGTGCCCGGTGATATCGCCATCCTTAAACACGGTCGCACCCGCTATTCCGCATTTACCCAGGACGACGGCACGATCCTTGATGATCTGATGATTACCAATGCGGGGGACAGCCTGTTTCTGGTGATCAATGCGGCCTGCAAGGACGATGATATCGTTCACATGCGCGCCAATCTTGGCGATGGTGTATCGCTTGAAGAAATCGATGACCGTGCGCTTCTGGCACTTCAGGGTCCGGATGCGGCCAAGGTTCTGGCACGCTTTGCACCATCGGTTGCCGATCTGAAATTCATGAGCTTTGCCGAAATCGACATCGCTGGCAGTCCGTGCTTTGTGACCCGTTCGGGTTACACCGGCGAAGACGGCTTTGAGATTTCTGTGCCCAACGCCGATGCCGAGGCGCTTGCACGCAAGCTGCTGGCCGAGGACGAGGTCGAGGCGATCGGCCTTGGCGCACGTGACTCACTACGCCTCGAAGCGGGCCTTTGCCTGTATGGTAACGACATTGATACCACCACGACCCCGGTTGAAGGGGATCTGAACTGGATCATCAACAAACGTCGCCGGGCCGAGGGTGGTTTCAAGGGCGCGGATGTGATCCTTGATCAGCTTGAACACGGTGCGGATCGCAAACGTGTCGGCATCAAGCCCGAAGGCAAGGCACCTGCACGCGAACACACCCAGATTTTGAACGCAGATGGCGAAGACATCGGCGAGATTACATCGGGCGGGTTTGGCCCGACCGTCGATTGCCCGATTGCCATGGGGTATGTCGCGATTGAATTTGCCGAACCGGGTACCAAGGTCGATCTTATGGTGCGTGGCAAGGCGCGCCCGGCCGAGGTGGTCGAACTTCCGTTCGCGCCGCATCGTTATTACCGCGGCTAAGAACCAGAATTTATCATAGAGAGAGCGGCGCTACGCTGCATTGGCACTGAATTGATCAACAGGGACAATGGAAAATGACTAAGAAATTTTCGCAGGAACATGAATGGATCGAGCTTGAAGACGGTGTGGCAACCGTTGGCATTACCGATTACGCGCAGCAGTCGCTGGGCGATATCGTGTATGTCGAGCTGCCGGAAGTTGGCAAGAAACTGACCAAGGATGGTGACGCGGCGGTTGTTGAATCGGTCAAGGCCGCCAGCGACGTTTACGCCCCGCTCGATGGTGAAATTGTCGAGGTCAATGAAGAGCTCGATGACAATCCTGCACTGGTCAATGAAGCCCCGGAATCAGACGGCTGGTTCTTTAGAATGACACTGACCGATGAATCCCAGCTTGATGAGCTGATGGATGAAGCTGCCTACAAAGACTTCGTCGAAGGCCTTTAAAACATGCGTTATCTCCCACTGACACGCGCTGATCGTGCTGCGATGCTTGATACCATCGGGGCATCATCGGTTGACGAACTTTACTGTGATGTGCCCGACGGCGCGTTGCTTGATGCACCTGTTGATTTGCCATCCCACCTTGGCGAAATGCAGGTCGAACGCGATATGATGGCCTTGGCCGCCAAGAATATGGGCGCATCAAGCGTGCCCAGTTTCCTGGGGGCGGGTGCCTATCGCCACCATGTCCCGGCGACGGTTGATTACGTGATCCAGCGCGGTGAATTCCTGACCGCCTATACCCCGTATCAGCCGGAAATCGCGCAAGGCACGCTGCAATACCTGTTTGAATTCCAGACCCAGGTTGCCTCGATCACCGGGATGGATGTTGCCAACGCGTCGATGTGGGATGGTGCGACATCCTGTGCCGAAGCGGTTCTGATGGCCTGCCGTGCGACCCGTCGCAAGAAGGCGGTGCTTTCGGGTGGTTTGCATCCGCATTACCGCGAAGTGACCGAAACCTATTGCCAGTATAGCGACACCGAAGTCGCCGGGCGCGATGGGCATCCGGAACATCAGGCAACTGCCGAAGAACTCAACGATCTGATCGATGATCAGACCGCATGTGTCGTGGTGCAGTACCCGGACGTGTTTGGCCGCATTCAGGATCACACCCAACTGGCCGATCTTTGCCATGCCAAGGGTGCGCTTCTGGTGGTGGTCTTTACCGAGGCGGTGGCGTTTGGCGCGGTGAAATCACCGGGCAGCTTTGGCGCAGACATCGTTTGTGGCGAAGGCCAGTCGATCGGTAATGCGTTGAACTATGGTGGACCGTATGTCGGTCTGTTTGCCACCACGCAAAAGCTCGTGCGTCAGATGCCGGGCCGTCTTTGTGGTGAAACGGTCGATCAGGACGGCAAGCGTGGCTTTGTTCTGACGCTGTCGACCCGCGAACAGCACATCCGCCGTGAAAAGGCGACCTCGAACATCTGCACCAACTCGGGCCTGTGTTCACTGGCCTTTACGGTGCATATGAGCCTGCTGGGTGAAGACGGTTATCGCCGTTTGGCGACATTGAACCATGAAAATGCCTGCAAGGCGGCGGACGCGATTGATGCCGTTGATGGCGCATCTGTCGTCAATGACAGCTTCTTTAACGAATTCACCGTGAAGCTTTCCAAGCCGGCCGCCGAAGTGGTTGAAGCACTGGTTGCCAAGGGCGTCCTTGCCGGTGTGCCGCTGTCGCGCTTGTATCCGAACCGTTCGGATCTGGATAACTACCTGTTGGTTGCGGTCACCGAAACCAACACGGACGAGGATATCGCGGCGCTTGCGTCCGCATTGAAGGAGGCGCTGGCATGACCTTTACAACCCATACCGGCAACCGTGGACTTGTTCTTGAAGAACAGCTGATTTTCGAGCAGGGCCAGCCCGGCCGTACCGGCGTTGATTTGCCGGAGCCCAAGGGCACCAAATCGCGCCTTGGCGGTCTTGGCCGTGATCGCGACGTTGGCCTTCCGGGGCTTTCCGAGCCGCAAGTCGTGCGTCACTTCACGCGCCTGTCGCAGAAGAACTATGGCATTGATGCCGGTTTCTTCCCGCTTGGTTCTTGCACGATGAAGCATAACCCGCGCCTGAACGAAAAAGTCGCGCGTTTGCCCGGTCTTGCCGATCTGCATCCAATGCAGCCGGAAAGCACCGTTCAGGGTGCGTTGGAACTGATTGACCAATGTGCGCATTGGCTTTTGGTCCTGACCGGCATGCCGGCGGTTTCCATGTCCCCGGCAGCGGGTGCACAGGGCGAGCTTTGCGGCATGATGGCCATTCGCGCGGCCCTTGATGCGCGCGGTGAAAACCGTCGTCGTGTTCTGGTGCCGGAATCCGCCCACGGGACCAACCCGGCAACCGCGGCCGCCTGTGGCTTTACGGTTGATTCGATCCCGGCGACCGAAGACGGCCGTGTTGATCTGGCCGCATTCGAAGCCAAGCTTGGCGACGACGTGGCTGGTATCATGCTGACCAACCCGAATACCTGCGGTCTGTTTGAACGTGATGTGCGCAAGATCGCCGATCTGGTGCATGAAGCGGGTGGTTACTTCTATTGCGATGGTGCGAACTTCAACGCCATTGTCGGTCGGGTGCGCCCGGCAGACCTTGGCATTGATGCGATGCATATCAACCTGCACAAGACGTTCTCGACCCCGCATGGCGGCGGTGGACCGGGTTCAGGACCCGTTGTCTTTTCCGAGGCACTGGCACCGTTTGCCCCGATACCGTATGTCGTGAAAAAGGGTGATGGCTTCCATCTGGTCGAAACCGCGGACGAAGAAGACGGCATGAAGCCGTTTGGCCGTCTGAAGGGCTTCCATGGTCAGATGGGCATGTTTATTCGTGCGCTGACCTATATGAAAAGCCATGGTGCAGATGGCCTGCGTCAGGCGTCGGGTGATGCGGTTCTGAATGCCAACTATCTGCTGGCGCGTCTTAAGGACAAGCTCAGTGTGGCCTTCCCGGGCTATTGCATGCATGAAGCCCTGTTTGACGACGGCTTCCTGAAAGATACCGGTGTTTCGACGCTGGATCTGGCAAAGGCAATCATCGACGAAGGGTTCCACCCGATGACGATGTATTTCCCGCTGGTGGTTCATGGGGCGTTGCTGATCGAACCGACCGAGACCGAAACCAAGGAATCGATTGATCAGTTCTGTGATGCGATTCTGTCGCTTGTGGCCAAGGCCGAGTCGGGCGATGCAGAATTCTTCAAGAATGCACCGTACCTGACCCCGCGCAGACGCCTTGATGAAACGGCGGCTGCACGTAAGCCGGTTTTGCGCTGGAAGCCTGAAACAGCTTGATAACCAACGCAACCTGACCTTTTGGTGCACCCCGGTCGTTTGGCCGGGGTGTTCTTTTTCAAAGACTTGGACTTGAAACCCATTGGACTTGTCGCAATCTGCACCCTTATACTTGCCGTAATAGTAATGAACGCCGTCAAAATGGTGCGTTTGGGGATTTAGTGATCGGACGCATGTCCGTTCCGGAGGGTTAAAGTCAGTTATGTCTCGTCGCGTGCAAAAAGTATTCACTGCCGAACGTCGTCTTAAAGAACGCACCGGTGGTGTTGTTGAGGATTGGTCTGACTCCTTTTTTGACCCGACGCTGGAAAGCGGCATGGGGGCAGGGGAACCGATGCAGGCATCCTTGCCGGCAGCGACGAGTGCCCCGGAAACATCCGGTATTACCCAGGCTGTTCTGGATGAAATCAGAGCCCTGCGTGGTGAAGTTTCACAACTGCGTCAGGTGGTGGCAGCCGGTGGTGTTCCGGCCAGTGATGTCGCCACCCCGTTTGCATCAAACGATGCGCCGATGGATAAATTGCCCGAACCGGTTTCAAGTAACCCAAGCCACTCCAATCGCCCGGGGGCGGCAGAGCCCGATCGTGACGATCTGGAACTGATCCGCACCCAGATCGCGGAAATGAACGAGCACATCCACAGGGCAAAGGTTCAGATTGCATCGCTGCGCCATCCAAAGGCACAGGATGACCGATTGGTAAGTGCGACCTCGGAACTTGATGCCATCGTCAAAGATACCGAAATGGCGACCCATACCATTCTGGAATCCGCCGAGCAGATTGACGATCTGACGATGACGCTTAAAAACTCGGCGCCGAGCGATTTTGTCGCCGATCACGTTGAACAGATTGCATTCATCGTGACCAAGATCTTTGAAGCCTGTAACTTCCAGGACATTACCGGCCAGCGCATCAACAAGGTGGTCAGCACGCTTGAGTTCGTTGAAGAGCGCGTCCACAACATGATCTCGATCTGGGGTGAAGATGCGTTTGCCGAATTGCCGGTTCCCGAGGTCGAGGAAGAATCACGGCCCGAGGATGCAGATCTTCTGAATGGTCCCCAGCTCGAAGGGGAAGGCATCAGCCAGGACGATATCGACAAGTTGTTCGAATAATTCGAAAAATGCTTGGTTTTGTGCTGTGATTTAAGGTAGTAGCGTGAGCTATATCTTCTTGGCAAAGAGCGCTTCGGGCGTTTTCGCCCAGTCATTTGTCAATCAAAAGTTTACATATGTAAGGTAAGTTCTTACCTATAAGAATAAGAAGCTATGTTGGGATGCGTGTAACATACGGTTGCACGCGTTTTGGCGTGCTTGGAGGTTAATATGGGATTTTGGTCTCTCGGTGCTATTCGCCAGCCAAAGGCACAAGACATAAAATGGCGAAAAAGCCCACGTGGGGAGTACTACCGCCTGTTCATGATCGACGATATTTCAGAGCTTAGCCTGAATGGGGTCGGTGGCGTTTACTTGCTGTGGCATGGTGGCCTGAAGCCGTCTTGGCTGGTGGCCGGTGCAACAGAAGATCTTGGACACAGTTTTTCTGAACTGATGCGAGATCCGGATATTCGCGAATATGACACCCGTGGCGGGGTCTATATGAGCTGGTCACCGATCAAGGACAGTTTCCGGGAAGGTGTTGTGCATTTCATTGCCAAGCACACCAACCCGACCTTTGAATGCGATTATGACAGCAAGGAAGACCCGATACCGGTTCTGCTTCCGCGCTGATCAGGCAATAATATTCCCTACATTCAAAGCAAAAAGCTCCGCAAATGATTGCGGAGCTTTAGGCGCTTGTTGCGGGAAACTTTCCGGTTTTAAAGCTTTTTCAGAACAGCTTCGGCACTTGAAACTTCAAACGCGCCTGGTTCTTCGACGGCAATGTCGGTGACTTTGCCGTCTTCGACAATCATGGCGAAACGGTTGGCACGCTTGCCAAGGCCGCGGCCGGTCAGGTCAAGCCCAAGCCCGGTTGCATCGACAAACGCCAGATCCCCGTCCGAAAGCATGGTGACGTCGTTGGCCTTTTCCGCATCGGCCCATGCCTGAAGGACAAAGGCATCGTTTGATGCAAGGCAGGCAATCTCATCGACACCTTTGGCTTTGATCTCATCGGCTTTGGCAACAAAGCCCGGAAGGTGTTTGGCCGAGCAGGTCGGGGTAAAGGCGCCCGGTACGGCAAACAGGACAACTTTGCGACCTGCGAAGAATTCCTTGGAATTGACGGCTTCCGGACCGTCGCTGGTTGCGCGGAAAAGGGTAACTTCCGGGAGTTCGGAACCGACTGAAATGGTCATGGGTATCTCCGTTATTTGGCGCAATCCCGTTGACTGCGCGCTGGATCGCATGCCGGAATCAAACACCAAATCTGCTTGGCATTCAATGCTTTCACGCAGAGTTTTTAACAGGTTTCATCTGCCTGACTTGAATAGGCAGCAATTTTGGGCCTGTATGCACCTTAACGCCTGCGCTGAGAGGAGCGGAAACACTACGCGTTCCCAATCAGATGTGATCACTGAACGGAACTGGCAAGGCTTGCCGAACCGTTTGCATCTTCAAGCGCACCTAAAACCTCGTCCACACCGAGCAATTCTGAAAGCAGAATGCCATCCGGTGCCCCCGGACCAAATACCGCATTGAACGGAATGCCAAACCGGCCATAGGAGGCAAGGTAATCGGCAATCTTTTGATCCGGGCGGGTCCAGTCGGCCTGCATCAGGACAACATCATCCTGCATCAATGCATTTCGGACGTCGGGCTTTTCGAGAACCAGCTTTTTGTTAACCTGACAGGTCACACACCATTCGGCCGTAACATCGATCACGACCGTCTTTCCATCGGTAACCAAACGATCAATGGTTTCAGGCGCAAACGCCTGCCAGACAAGTGTGCCATTGTCCGATGATGCGCTCGGCGACGACGGCGGCTGCGAAAAGCCGGGCGCAAACAGTGCAACCAAGAAGCCCAGTACCGCCAGCGACGTAAAGGCAAAGCGCGGACGCAGGTTTGATGTGCGTTTGCGGGCCCAGATAAAGACGCCGCCCAAAATAAGGCCAAGCCCGACAGCAATCGCACCACCCATGCCGATCTGAACCGACAGAATGCCCAGAAGCCAGATCGCCGTGCCGATCAGGGCAAGACCAAGAACAACTTTGACACCATTCATCCAGCGGCCCGGTTTGGGCAGGATATGTGCCACACGCGGTTGGATGGCAATCGCGAAATACGGTAGCGCCAGGCCGATCCCCAGCAAGGTGAAGATCCAGAAGATATCAAACACACTGCCCGCCAAAGCAAATCCAACCGCCGTGCCAAGGAACGGGGCAGAGCAGGGGGTTGCCAGCAAAGTGGCAAACATACCGGTCAGGAAGTTGCTGCTGATATGGTGGCCGTGGCTTTCGCTGCGTGTGATGGCATCATTTGCCGCGTTGCCAAGCTGATCCGGGCCGGAAATTTCAAACAGCCCCCACATATTCAGCGCAAACAGGGCGAGAATGATCGTCATAACGGTCAGGAACAGCGGTTGCTGGAACTGAATGCCCCAGCCAATGGTGCCCCCGGCCAGTTTGATGCCGACCAGAACAGCGGCAATCACCCAGAAGGATGTAATGATCCCGGCGGCACTGGCCAGGAAACCGATGCGCACCCGATTGATGTCCTGTTCGCGGGCCTTCAGGGCCGACATGACCTTGATCGACAGGACCGGCAACACACAGGGCATGACGTTCAGTATCAAGCCGCCAAGCAAGGCGAACAATCCGATCATCGCGAAACTCATGCCCGCCGTTGCGGCCGCGCTGGATGCTGTGCTTATGGTGGCGTTGCCATCACCGACAACAAGGTTTTGCTCCACCGAAAGCGGACCGGCAATGACGGTGACGGTGACCGGCTGATCTTTCAGTGTCTGGTCTTCGGCCAAGCCCATGACGGTCAGATCGAAATACTGAACATCCTCGTTGCTGCCCGTCGCGGTCGTTTGCGGTTCGGGCAGACCGAAACCTGCGCGCAGGTCGCTCTCGATCAGGATGTCGTCAATGTCGACCCCGGCATCATCAATGCCGCGAACACCCAGACGCAGGCTGTGCGCATCGCCCTGATTGATGCTGGAAATGCTGGTGACTTCGATGGGAAGGCCGGTGCCCCGCAGCGGCACCTTGGAAACAAATTTTTCGATCTGGTGGGCGTGATTGCTGGCGATCGAGGTGCCTGCACCAGCGGTGGTACTGGCGGGGATATCAATATCAAAGCTGGCATTTGCCGGAATGCAGATGTCGCTGCACACCAGATAATCGACATCAAGGCGGATCGCGACCGGCTGGGCCGGATCGGGGATCGCAACATCAATCGGCAGAATGATGTGATCCTTGTAGCCGAATGTTTCGAGGCCAAAGATCGAAAAGCGGTGAGGGGCCGGCCAAAGGATGTTTGCGTCGCCGACATTTTCGGACCCGGTCCAATCAAGTTGCGGCGGGAAACCGGCATCGCCTGCGCTGCGCCAGTAAATCTTCCAGTCGGGTTGCAGTTCGTATTCAAGACCAAGACGGAGTGTCTGTTTGCCGCCGGTTTCGGTTTGCGCACTGATCAGGCGAACTGACGCGAAGTCCTCATCGACCCAGTCGGTTGCCATATCCGATGCCGCCAGTGCAACAGAACTTGCACCGATGGATGACAGGCAGATGGCAATTAAAAAAGCCAAGCGGGTGATAAGGTGGCGGAGCACGTGTTGTTCCTTAAGCACGAAAAACCGATTTGCGCAGTGTGGGCCAAACTTGTGGCACAGAAGAGGCGTAATTCCAGTCCCCGTTCAAATCAAGCCACGACTGTGTGAACGCCCTATCACTAGCACATGCAGGCAGGGGCTTGTCCTGATCCAACGCAAAACGAGATGGATCCATTGCCATGGCAGTGCGTTCCTATCTACATGAGGTATATGGCAATCCGGAATGTCAAACGACAAAAAACACGGTTTTCCGGGTTCTTGATGGAAATGGGCAGGTATTCGCGCTAGGCTCTGTGAAACAGGATAAAGAGAGTTGCGACATGGCAGAAGGTATAGGCACGGGTGATTATCTCGGCGGCAAGCTGTTGGTAGCGATGCCGGGCATGCGTGATCCGCGCTTTTCGCAAAGTGTGGTCTATATCTGTGCGCATAACAAAGACGGTGCGATGGGGCTGGTGATCAACCGCCTGATCGACAGCATCACTTTCCCGGAATTGCTTGAACAGCTTGGCATTGCGCGCCCGGCACCGACCATCGAAGACATTCAGGTCCATTTCGGTGGACCGGTTGAAAGCAGCCGTGGCTTTGTTCTGCACTCGACCGATTTCTCGAACGAGGCGACCCTTCATGTTGATCGTGGCGTGTCGGTGACAGCGACGGTTGATATTCTTGAACAGATTGCCGTCGGCGAAGGTCCGCAAAGCCGCATTCTTGCCCTTGGCTATGCCGGATGGCGCAGCGGGCAGCTTGAAAGTGAAATCCTTGCCAATGGCTGGCTTCACGTCGACGCCGATGCGGATCTGCTGTTTGATACCGATTGCGAAGACAAGTGGGAGCAGGCGTTTTCACGGCTTGGCTTTGCGCCGGAACTGCTTTCGGGTGAAGCCGGACACGCTTAAGGCGTTCTATCCCGAGACCTTCAGAACCCGTCAAAAGAAAAGCCTGCCAATCTGGCAGGCTTTTGCATTTCGGACAGTCGTGATCGATCAATCAAACAGGGCGTCGATTTCTTCCTGTGAGAAGATCTGGTCGACTTCATCCTGAGACACACGATTGGCATTCTGCGGTGCCTTGGTGACGGTTTTGTCCAGGTTGTCGAGGCCTTTGGGGTCTGGCGGCAGGTCAAAGTCGCCAAAGTCATCCTCACCCCAGATTTCGATCACGCGGTTCACGCGTTCCTCGATATACTTCATGGTGTTGACGACCTTGGTAATCCGCTGCCCGGTCAGATCCTGGAAGTTACAGGATTCAAAGACTTTCACCACAAGTTCGACAATGTCATCGGCCAGCCCTTGTGTGTAGTCATCCGGGGCGGCGGAACGGATATTGTGGGCAACCGCGTCAATCTTTTCGACGGTTTCAAGGATGCTGGCAGTCGCATCCTCAGTTGCGGCGACGACAGAATCAAGTTCACCCTTTACGATATTAAGACGCGTGCCGCTGTCATCTTCGGGCGCGGTGTATAGGGCTGCGATTTCGCGTTTTGTTTCCTGAATGGAATTGGCAAGGGCGCGAACTTCGTTTTTGACCAGGCGCAGTTCATTGCGGGCGTCGGCCTGTTCGTCGTCTTCCGGGTCGATTGCCTTGTTCGCCTTTTTCTGCTCTTCGATCATCACGCGGATGTCGGTAAGCAGTTCAAGCTTGAGATCTTCAATCGCGGTATGCAGGCTCGAAATGTCGGCACCGCCGACAGAGCCATTCGCATCAGTCGGCATGTCGGTCGGCAAGGCGACCATGTCGCTCATGGTTTCGAGTTTATTGAGCAACCGCATTTCCGCGGTAAATAGTCTTTTACTTCCTGAGCGTGCCATAGACGAACCTCTGTCTTTGAACCGTCTGCATCGGGCAGCAACCTGTCTGGTTGCGGTGCACGGAACATCGGGAATGCATACGTTTTGGTAGAATAGTCGGCAAAGCTGATATATCCAACCGAATTTCTATCCGTGATATTGGGGAAAAGTCCGCTCAATTAAAGGGTTCGGATAGTATTTTTGCATTTGGTTTCTTACGGCCTGCCTCACGCCAGTATCCGAATCGTTGGCAAAATCGATCCTGGAGCGGTCTGTTGCGAAAAATCAGCCCGGATCAGGACGCTGTCAGGATGACGTAACGTCGTGTTGATCCGCCGATGTGCGGATCGCGTAGGATTTGAAAAGAAACGGCTTTAGCCATTGGTTGAAGTGATTCTAACGAGTTTTGCGCATATATTGCAAAGCAGCATTCGTTGGAAAGGTGAAAATCGGCCATGCGGAATGGCGGTTTTTCTATCCAAGGGTGGGTATTTAGAGCGATTTCAGTCAAAACCAGAGCGATCATTCTGATGGCGGCAAAATATATTTTTTGTGCAATGCAGCGAGGTTTTTTCTGGAACTGGTGTCGAAGATACGCTATTTGCCTGCGTTACAAATGTACTTTCGAGTGCAGGCTTATTAAGAATAAGATATGTCAGAGGAAATGCTCCGGCCTGTTTGTCAGGGTAATCTTTGGTTGAGACGTGATAAGGTCCTTGAGAGTGGGCCGTATTTGTCAGCTCGGCCACTGTCAGTCAGGGGTGGAGACGATTGAGGCATATCGCCTTGAGATGTAATGCGAGGGGGCAGATTCGCATGTCGATCAAGAAGCTATTTCCCATCCTTCTGTTGGGATTGGCGGTACTTACCGGGTTTGATGGCGCAGCACTTGCGGCTGTTGGTCAACCTGAACCCTGGCAGCTTGGGCTGCAGGATCCGGTTTCGCCTGTGGCTGTTGAAGGCCAGAAATTCTTTAATCTCGTTACGTGGTTGATGGTGATCATTACCGTGATCGTCTTGGCTTTGCTGCTGTTTGTGCTTTATCGCTTCAGCGCGAAACGCAACCCGGTCCCATCGAAAACAACGCACCATACCCTTCTTGAAGTGGTCTGGACGGTTGTTCCGGTGCTTATTCTTCTTGTTATCGCGATCCCCTCTTTCCGCCTGCTGTATTTTGCAGACCGTGTCGAGGATGCCGATCTTACGCTCAAGATTATCGGCAAGCAGTGGTACTGGACATATGAGTACCCCGATAACGGCAACTTCACCTTTGATTCGCTTATGATCGATCAGGAAACCGCCATTGCCGAAGGCAAGAAGCGCCTTCTGGATGTGGACAATCCCGTTGTCCTGCCGGTTGATCAAAACATCCGTCTGATCATGACGTCAGACGACGTGATCCATAACTGGGCGATGCCGTCGCTGTTCATCAAGCTTGATGCCGTTCCCGGCCGACTGAACGAAACCTGGACCCGCATTCCAGCTGAGTATGCCGGTACGACATTCTATGGTCAGTGTTCGGAACTGTGTGGTGTGAACCACGCATATATGCCGATCGCGGTTAAGGCCGTTACCATGGAAGAATACGAAGCCTGGGTCGCCGAGGCTCAAGAACAGTTCGCATCTGCTGATCTGCCGTCTGCGGTATCAGTGGCATCGGCAGAGTGAGGGAGAGATTGATGGCTCACGCTGAAACACATGATCACGATCATACCCCCGGCTTCTTTACCCGTTGGTTCCTGTCGACCAACCACAAGGATATCGGGACTCTTTATCTAATCTTCTCAGTGCTTGCCGGTTTGATCGGTGGTGCGTTTTCGGTCTGGTTCCGTATGGAACTGGCACAACCGGGAACCCAGGTCATTGATGACCCGCAATTCTTTAACGTGCTTGTGACCGCACACGGCATGATCATGGTGTTCTTTGTTGTCATGCCCGCGATGATTGGCGGCTTTGGCAACTGGTTTGTTCCGATCATGATTGGCGCGCCGGATATGGCGTTCCCGCGTTTGAACAACATTTCGTTCTGGCTGATTGTTCCGGCCTTTATCCTGCTGATGCTGTCGGCTGTTGTCGGCAGTGGTGCCGGCACCGGCTGGACGGTTTATCCGCCACTTTCAAGTGTGCTTGGCCATCCGGATGCCTCGGTGGATATGGCGATCTTTGCCCTTCACCTTGCCGGTGCCAGCTCGATCCTTGGTGCGGTGAACTTCATTACCACCATCTTTAACATGCGTGCGCCGGGCATGACCCTGCATAAGATGCCGCTTTTTGCTTGGGCAATGCTGGTGACGGCATTCTTGCTGCTGCTGGCGGTGCCGGTACTTGGTGGCGCGATCACCATGCTTCTGACCGACCGTAACTTTGGCACGGACTTCTTCAATCCGGCCGGTGGCGGTGACCCGATCCTGTATCAGCACCTGTTCTGGTTCTTTGGTCATCCAGAAGTGTACATCATGATCCTGCCGGGCTTTGGCATCATCAGCCACATCATCTCGACCTTCTCGCGCAAGCCGATCTTCGGTTATCTCGGGATGGCCTATGCGATGGTGGCAATCGGTGTTGTCGGCTTCATCGTGTGGGCGCACCATATGTACACGGTGGGCTTGGATGTTGATACCCGTGCATACTTTACCGCAGCGACGATGGTGATTGCGGTGCCGACCGGGGTTAAGATCTTTTCGTGGATCGCGACCATGTGGGGGGGCTCGATCACCTTGCGGGCTCCGATGCTTTGGGCAATCGGTTTCATCTTCCTGTTTACTGTGGGCGGTGTGACAGGTGTGATTCTGGCGAACTCGGGCATGGATCTGCCGCTGCATGACACTTATTTCGTTGTGGCGCACTTCCACTATGTTCTGTCGCTTGGCGCTGTCTTCTCGATCTTTGCTGGCTTCTACTATTGGTTCAGCAAAATGTCGGGCTACGAGATTTCCGATCTCGGTGCGAAGATCCACTTCTGGCTCTTCTTCATTGGCGTCAACCTGACCTTCTTCCCGCAGCACTTCCTGGGGCTTGCCGGCATGCCGCGTCGTTATGCCGACTACCCGGATGCGTTTGCCGGATGGAACATGGTTTCGTCTTATGGTGCCTATATCTCGTTTGCGGCGACGATCTTCTTCCTTGGTGTGGTGGCGCATGCCTTCATCCGTGGCAAGAAGGCCGAAGCAAACCCGTACGGGGAAGGTGCAGATACACTGGAATGGACCGTCAGCTCTCCGCCGCCGTTCCATACCTTTGACGAACTGCCACGTATCAAGTAAGTGATCCTGGTTTAAGTCCCCCGCAGGCCCCGGTTTGCGGGGGGCATCCTACCGCCCCAAACGAGAAGACCAGAGTTCAATGACCAAGCAGGTTGCAGATCAGACCCTAGCGCTTGAAAACGCAGTATCCCTGCCGGTTTCGGATGTGCGTGACTATATCGCGTTGCTCAAACCCGGTGTGATGACGCTTGTGGTTTTCACCGGTGCTGTGGGGTTGCTGATTGCCCCGGGTTCGATCCATCCGTTTCTGGGACTCGTCGCAATCGCCTGTATCGCTATCGCCAGTGGTGCCGCGGCATCCATTAACATGTGGTATGATCGTGATATCGATATCCACATGAAACGTACCCAAAACCGACCGATCCCGGCCGGGCGCGTGCCCGCCGACGAGGCCTTGTCTCTTGGCATTGCGCTGTCGATTGTTTCGGTCACGATCATGGCGGTTGCCATCAATATTGCTGCTGCGGTTTTGCTGGCTGTATCGATAGCGTTTTACGTGTTCGTCTACACCATCTGGCTGAAACGCAGCACACCACAGAATATCGTCATCGGCGGTGCCGCCGGGGCCTTTCCCCCGATGATCGGCTGGGCGTCGGTGACGGGCGGGATTGATATCAATTCAATCGCGCTGTTCATGATTATCTTTATGTGGACACCGCCGCATTTTTGGGCGCTGGCACTGTTTCGGTGCGGCGACTATGCCAAGGTCGGTGTTCCCATGATGCCGGTGGTTGCCGGTGACGCCGCAACCAAAAAGCAGATGCTGGTTTATACCATTCTGCTTTTGCCGGTGACCTTTGTTCCGGTCGCGACCGGATTGCTAGGAACGATTTACGCCGTGACGGCGGGTCTGACCGGGCTTTGGTTCCTGCGCCATGCGGTACGGGTTTTGCGCAACGCCGAAGAACGCGCGCCGCACAAGATGTTTGGATATTCCATTTTGTATCTGTTTGTCCTGTTTGGGGCGATGGTTGCAGATGTCTGGCTTGGCGGGTTCATCGTATGACGGAGCACCCCAAAATGAGCAAAGCCGAACTCGAAGCGTTTTACGCCAAGCGTAAAAAGAAGAACTGGGCGTTTTTGGTGATTTTGACCAGCCTGATTGTGCTGTTCTTTGCCATAACCATTTTGAAGATGAGCTAGGAAACCATGGCTGATCAACAACACACAGATACAGTAAAGAAGCGCAACAAGCGCGTGATGCTGAGTTGTGCCGCCGTCGTTGGCGGCATGATTGGCCTGTCCTATGCGTCGGTTCCGCTTTATGAGCTGTTTTGTCAGGTAACCGGATTTGGCGGCACGCCACAGGTTGGCAAGGATGCCGGGGTCGAGGTTTCGGAAAAAACCATCAAGATCCGTTTCAATGCAGATATCAATTCGGGTTTGCCCTGGCAGTTCAAACCCGAACAACGTGAAATCACCGTCCGTCTGGGCGAAGACAATCTGGCCTATTACATGGCCGAAAACATGTCTGTGAAGCCGATTACCGGGCAAGCCGTTTACAATGTAACACCACTTAAAGCAGGGCAGTATTTCAGCAAGATCGCGTGTTTCTGTTTTGACGAGCAAACCCTTGAACCGGGTCAGCGCGTCGACATGCCGGTCAGTTTCTATGTTGATCCTGCCATTGCCGAAGACATCAATACCCAGGACGTGAAGACCATTACCCTGTCTTATACCTTCTTCAAATCCGAGGCATCGTTCGAAGCGGTTGGCAGGAACGAAGATCAGGGAGGCTGACAGATCGCAGTCATGCGATTTGCTGTCTCTGTTTAACAAAGCGAACTTGAGTTTCTTTTGTAAGGATTGAGGGGGACAAGGAATGAGTGATCATGCTCAGAAACATCCGTTCCACCTGGTGGACCCGAGCCCGTGGCCGCTGGTAGCAGCCGCAGCCGCAGGTCTGTTTACTGGTGGCATGGTCATGTTCATGCATTCGGATCGTGCGCCGACGGATTTCTGGCTGGCGGCAATCGGGCTTGCAGGCATCCTGTTTGTGATGTTCCGCTGGTGGAGCAACGTGATCAGCGAATCACGCATCTATCATAACAAGGTCGTTCAGATTGGCCTGCGTTATGGCATGTCGCTGTTCATCGCATCCGAGGTGATGTTCTTTGTCGCCTTCTTCTGGGCGTTCTTCCACAATGCGTTTGTGATCTTCAGCCCGGGCGTGACCGAATGGCCCCCAGCAGGTGTTGAAGTTCTTGATCCCTGGGATCTGCCGTTCCTGAACACCCTGATCCTGCTGCTGTCGGGTTGCACCCTGACCTGGGCGCATCATGGGATCCTTGAAGGCAAGAAAAAGGACCTTGTTCAGGGTCTGGCACTGACCGTTGGTCTTGGCGTCATCTTCCTGTTCCTGCAGGCATATGAATATAGCCACGCGGCATTTGGCTTCTCTGACAACATCTATTCCTCGACCTTCTACATGGCGACCGGTTTCCATGGTTTCCACGTGTTTGTCGGAACGGTGTTCCTGGCGGTCTGCCTTGTGCGCGCAATGAAAGATGGCTTCAAACAGGATCATCACTTTGGTCTCGAAGCAGCAGCCTGGTACTGGCACTTCGTTGACGTTGTCTGGCTGTTCCTGTTCTTTGCCGTTTACATCTGGGGTGGCGAATAAGCCGTCGTCAGGTGACACAAAAGATCATGGATGATTATTATCCAAACCTTTCCCCCATTCGTACCGGGTTGGCATGCAAATGCCCCCGCTGCGGTGGGGGAAAGTTGTTTTCGGGCTATTTGACAGTGCGTGAAACCTGCGAGGTTTGCGGACTGGATTTGCGCGGCCATGATTCCGGTGATGGTCCGGCTGTTTTCATCATCTTTATTCTCGGATTTCTGGTGGTGCCGATGGCGCTATGGGTTGAAATGACCTATATGCCTCCACTCTGGCTGCACGCGGTTGTGTGGGGACCGCTGATCATTGGTTTGACGCTGGTCTTGCTAAGGCCGCTTAAAGGCATCATGGTGGCGCTGCAATACCGCCACCGATCGACATCCGAACAGGACTGACCCTTCATGCCACTTCTTAAAACGCGTCCCAGTCTGGCGATGAAAATTTCCGCCGGACTGTCTCTGATCATTCTTTTGGGGCTTGGTTCCTGGCAGGTTGACAGACTGTTCTGGAAAAAAGACCTGATCGAAATGCGCCAGGCGCAGGCACAAATGCCACCAATCGCCGTGCCGACCGATACCGTGCTTGACCCCGATATGGCATTTCGCGCGGCCTATGCCGAAGGTCGTTACCTGAACGATCAGGAAAAATACCTGATGGCGCGCACCCGGCGCGGCAATGTCGGTTTTCAGTTGATCACCCCGCTTGAACAGGAAGATGGTCGGATCATTCTGGTCAATCGTGGCTGGGTTCCGCAGGATTACCGCGAACCTGAAACCCGCCCCGAAAGCCTGATCGAGGGTCCGGTGCGTGTATCGGGTGTGTTGCGTCTGCCAAGTGAAAAGCATTGGGCGCAGCCGGAAAACGATGCGATCCGGAATCAGTGGTTCTATGTCGATGTCAATCACATGGCCGAAGATACCGGTGCCGACCTTGCAAGCCCGTATTATCTCGAACTCGACGATACGCCGATCCCCGGCGGATTGCCGATTGGCGGGCAGGCCAAGGTGGAGTTGCCCAACAACCATCTGGAATATGCCATCACCTGGTATAGCCTGGCACTTACCCTGATCGTGATGTTTGTCCTTTATCACCGCCGCCCAAGCAGCGATGACGAAAAAGACGCGCAAGCCTGATCTTGTCACCACCAGTTGACTGATATTTTGCGGACAGCAGCCGGACTGTCCGCGCAGGAGTTCCCATGACCGAAGCGTATAAAAAGCTCGAAGCCCGTTTTCACCGTATGAGTGTCCTGTCCGGTATTGGCGGGATGTTGCACTGGGATATGGCCGTCATCATGCCGGACGGCGGTGCAGATGCCCGTTCCGAACAGCTTGCGACATTGAGTGTTCTGGAAAACGAGCTGATCAATGCGCCGGATCTGGGTGATCTGATCAGCAGTGCGGAAAGTGAGCGCCTTGACGATTGGCAGCAGGCTAATCTGGGTGAGATGAAGCGTGCATGGGTTCATGGCACGGCGGTGCCAGCCGATCTGGTGGAAAAGATGTCACGGGCGGAAACCCGCTGTGAAGTGGCATGGCGCAAGGCACGCGCCGACAACGATTTCAAAGGGCTTCTGCCGCACTTGCAGGAAGTGCTTGATCTGTCGATTGAGGCGGGCAAAGCCAAGGCAGAGGCATTGGGTACCTCGGTATATGATGCGCTGTTGGATCAATATGATCCGATGATGCGCTCTGATCGGATTGATAGCCTGTTTGCCGAACTGGAAAGCTTCCTGCCCGATTTTACCGCCGATGTGATTGAACGCCAAAAATCCGAAGACAAGCCGGTTAAACCAACCGGTCCGTTCGCGATTGAAACCCAAAACCGGATTGGCCTTGATCTGATGAAGGCGGTTGGTTTCGATTTTGATCACGGGCGGCTGGATATTTCCCATCATCCGTTCTGTGGCGGGATTCCCGAAGATGTGCGTTTGACCACGCGCTATGACGAGAATGATTTTACCTCGGCCATCATGGGGGTCCTGCACGAAACCGGTCATGCCATGTATGAGCGCGGATTGCCAGCCGATTGGCAAAACCAGCCGGTGGGCAAGGCGCGTGGCATGACCATGCATGAAAGCCAGTCGCTTCTGGTGGAAATGCAGGCCTGCCGGTCGGAAGAGTTCCTGACCTATGCTGGCCCCGTGTTCAAGGAAGCCTTTGGCGGTGACAACGCCGCGTGGGGGGCTGTAAACCTGCATCGCCTCTATACCCGCGTTGAGCCCGGCCTGATCCGTGTTGATGCCGACGAGGTGACCTATCCCGCGCATGTGATCTTGCGCTATCGGCTGGAGCGCGCGCTGATCGAAGGCGACATGAAGCTTGCCGATCTGCCCAGCGCCTGGAACGAGTTGATGCAGAAACTTCTGGGCATTGTCCCCGAAGATGACCGCAATGGCTGCATGCAGGATATCCACTGGCCATCGGGCGCATGGGGATACTTCCCGACCTATACGTTAGGGGCGATGGCGGCGGCGCAAGTCTTTGCCGCGGCCAAGGAATCCAACCCTGAAATACCCAACGCATTGTCGCGTGGTGATTTCGCCCCGTTGATGGGCTGGCTTCGCACAAACATTCACAGTCAGGCCTCAAGCAAATCCACCGATGCCATCCTTGAGGCCGCGACCGGAAAGCCCCTTGGCGTGGATGCCTTCAGGGCCCATCTTGAGAATAGGTACGGTCAGTAAATTCAATTGAATGGGCCCGGCAATCTGCTAGCATTGATTTATTGATCGGTGATACACGCGGCCATCGGTCCTCGGGACAAGAAGTTCCCAAACCTTTCATGGGCTCTGCAAACACATGGGCATAACCGACGGCAACAAGAAGGTGATGGACCGGCAGGTCTTTGCCATCGATCAGGTTATTTTCCGCGAAGGAAAGCCTGGAAACGCTGCCTATGTGGTGCAGGAAGGCAAGGTCGAAATCTTCAAAACGCTGGGCGAAGGCAAAGAGGTTATTCTCGGCTCGATCGAGGCCGGTGGTCTTTTTGGTGAGCTCGCACTTGTCGATAATCAGCCGCGCATGGCCTCTGCCCGGGCCAAAGAACGTACCGTTTTGATCGCGATCAGCCGTCAGACGTTTGAAAAGAAAATGTCGGGTTCGGACCGGTTTATCAAAGCCGTGTTACGAATCCTATTGGGCAACTATCGCACGGTTGTGCGCCGGGCGGCATTGGCTGAGTCGAAGCTCAAGGAACATGGCATCCCGCTTGACGGTTAGGGTGGGCTGAATGCGGGGTGGGGCCGTGGCTTGCGCGATAATGCGTAAAGCACGGCAGGCTTGCTTGATTGTCCCTTGACTATATCTGCTCAAACCCTCACTAAATCAGGCTTTGGCGTGTTGTTTGGGGGCGATTTGCGCCCAAAAGCACGCAACCGATATTCGCCTTATGCAGGAGCAGGTCTAGTGCGCTATGTCAGCACGCGGGGAAGCGCCCCCGTTTTGCAGTTCGATGAAGTTCTTCTTGCCGGTCTGGCCCGTGACGGGGGGCTCTATGTTCCCGAAACATGGCCGACCTTTTCCAAGGATGACATTCGTGCGCTGCGAACTCTGACTTATGCCGAAGTGGCCTTCAAAGTCATCCAGCCATTTGTTGCTGGCACTGTTGATGACGATGCCCTTAAGACCATTCTCGAAGATACCTATCGCGGCTTTGATCACGAAGCGGTCGCACCGCTCAAGCAGCTAGGCCCGAATGACTGGGTGATGGAGCTGTTCCATGGCCCGACGCTGGCGTTCAAGGACTATGCGCTTCAGGTGGTTGGCCGTCTGTTTGACCATGTTCTGGCCAAACGTGGCGAGCGGATCACGATTGTTGGTGCAACGTCGGGTGATACCGGGTCGGCCGCGATTGAAGCCTGCCGGGATCGCGAAAATATCGACATCTTCATCCTGCATCCCAAAGGCCGCGTTTCGGAAGTTCAGCGTCGTCAAATGACGACCATCTTGTCGGATAATGTGCACAACATTGCCGTCGAAGGATCGTTTGATGATTGCCAGGATCTGGTCAAGGCGCTGTTTAATGATCATGGCTTCCGCGATGAAGTTGGCCTGTCGGCGGTGAATTCGATCAACTGGGCGCGCATCATGTGCCAGATCGCCTATTACTTCTGGGCGGGGGTGCAGCTTGGCTCGCCGGAACGCGAAATTTCGTTCTCGGTGCCGTCGGGCAACTTCGGCAACGTTTATGCCGGTTATGCCGCCATGCAGATGGGCCTTCCGATCAAGCAGTTCGTGGTTGGTGCCAACCGCAATGACATTCTGGCCCGTTTCTTTGAGACCGGGACCATGAAGATGGAAGGCGTTGAGCCGTCGCTCAGCCCGTCGATGGATATTCAGGTCAGCTCGAACTTTGAACGTTTGATGTTTGATCTGTATGACCGCGATGGTTTGGCGATTGCCGAAATGCTGACCAAGTTCCGCGAAACCGGTGTTATGGAAATGTCGCAGGGCCAGTTTGGCCGGGCGCGTGAACATTTCGATGGCTATCGACTGGATGACGAAGAAACCAAGGCGGCGATCAAGGATGTCTTGGCGACCAGTGGCGAACTGGTGGACCCGCATTCCGTGATCGGCATCGTGTCAGGCCGTCAGTGTAATCGCGACAAATCGGTGCCGATGGTGGCACTGGCAACCGCACATCCGGCGAAATTCCCGGATGCGGTCAAGCAGGCGTCGGGCATCTACCCGGACTTGCCGCCGCGTCTTTCTGATCTATATGACCGACCTGAAAAGGTCGAACCAATGTCCAACGATGTGGCGGCCTTGATGGCGCATGTCCGCAAGAACCGGCGTGCAGCCTGAAGACCAGCCATGGTTGGGAAAAGAATGCGAAACAGGAGTAATGCTATATGACAGTCGAGCTCACCCAGCTTGACAATGGAATGATTGTCGCGACTGACCGCCTTGATCATGTGCAGTCGGTTGCCTTGGGCACGTGGGTTGATGTCGGGGCTCGGAACGAGACGCCTGACATTAACGGCATTTCCCATATGCTTGAACATATGGCGTTCAAGGGCACGCGTTGTCGTTCCGCGCTTCAGATTTCCGAAGAAATCGAAGCAGTTGGCGGGCAGATGAATGCCTATACCTCGCGCGAGAACACGGCCTATTATTGCAAGGTCCTGCACGAAGATCAGGAACTGGCGATTGATGTGATTGCCGACATTCTTCAGCATTCCACACTGGATGCGAAGGAACTTGAACGCGAACGTCAGGTCATCTTGCAGGAAATCGGTCAGGCCAATGACACACCTGACGACATCATTTTCGACTATTTCCAGGAAACCGCCCTGCCAAATCAGGCTCTGGGGCGTTCGATCCTTGGCAGTCCGGAAAATGTATCGTCGCTTAGCCGTGATCATTTGTTTGATTTCATGTCACGCCGTTACAGCCCGAAACGCATGGTGTTTTCGGCATCGGGCAAGGTCGAACATAATCGCGTTGTCGATATGGTGGCCAAGAAATTCGACAGCCTTCCAGCCCATGAAGATCACGAGATGGAGCCGCTTAAATACGAAGGCGGCAGCCGGATCGAAAACCGCAAGCTTGAACAGGTGCATGTGATCTTTGGTTTGCCGACCGTGTCCTACACCGATGACAGCTTCTATGATCTGCAGGTTTTCAACACCCTTCTGGGTGGCGGCATGTCATCGCGCCTGTTCCAGGAAATCCGTGAAAAGCGCGGGCTGGTCTATTCGGTCTACAGCTTCTCGTCGCACTATGTCGATGGTGGCTTGTTCTCGATCTATGCCGGGACTGGTGCCAATGACGTTGGCGAATTGATGCCGGTCATGTGTGATGAACTGGTCCGCGCGACCGAGGACCTGACCGAGGAAGAAGTCGCACGTGCACGTGCGCAGCTTAAGGCATCTGTGGTGATGGCGATGGAAAGCAATTCCGGTCGCTGTGAAACACTGGCCCGTCAGATCCAGATTTTCGGCCGTCCGCAAAGCATGGAAGAAATCGTTGAAAAGATCGACGGTGTTGACCTTGAAAAGGTCAAAATCGCTGGAAATAAACTTTTGACGGGGAAACCAAGTACAACTTATTTGGGGCCAATATGTAAAGTCCCCGACTTTAGTTTTTAACAAATCACAACTTGAATTTTGGGCGTAAAAGATATCAATGATTCCATTTACATCTAAGAGTGGTTTTGGTTCTAGGGATTGGCGGGAATGAATAGATTGGCAATAAAGATATTGGTTCTCGGATTTTCAGTTCTAATTATTGCTGTTTACATGGAAATCGAAGATATAGCTGATTACTATATTTCAATTGATTTTTATTGGGCGTTCTTGTCTTTTGTTTTTATCTTTTTTAATCAAGTTTTAAGTACTTTTAGATTTAAAATTGTACTGTCTATATTTCGAATTAGTCTCCCTTTTTGGGAATGTCATAGAGTAAATATTTTCTCGATATTGTCCGGCGTTTTTTTCTTTAATTTCTTTGGGCAAAGCATATCCAGATCGTACTTAATTAAAGAAAGTGCGAACCCGCAAGCATCATTTATTGTAACAGCACTAGAAAGAGGCCTATCTTTATCGCTATTGTTGCTTGCATCAGTGGGGGCGGCAATTTTTGTTTTTGGTGGTGTTGGGTTTGAATATATCCCAGTATTACCAATAATTCTTGGTTCTTTTTTTGTATTATTGTCTTTTGTTTGTGTTTATTTCATTTCGCTGTACCCAAAGCAAAAAAATGAAATTAATTTTTTATTAAAAGATGGGTGGGGATCAAAGCTTTGGATTACTATTTCTATAGTATCGCTTATGCATATTTCTATGCTGGCGGCATATTTATCTCTAATCATAGGCATGACCAGATTCGAAATAGTCAATGAATATTCCGTACTTGCATCTCTTCTCACAATGTTAGGCGGAGCACTTCCGATAAGTTTTGGTGGGTGGGGTGCTCGCGAAGTCTCAGCTAGTTTTGCATTTAAGGCCGCATCTCTTTCCAGTGAATTAGGTGTTTCTGCTGGGATCGGAGTCGGCTTACTGACAGTCGTAGCCTTATGTACGAATATTTTTATTATATTTTTTATGCAAAGAGTTTTGGGTAAGTTTAAATTTGATATCTATCAAAGTAACAGACTATCACGCGACGTCTTTGGCAGGCGGCTTATCTTGATACTTTCTTGGGTGTCGTTACCTGTCGTATTCATTTTAATACTTGTGCAGTTTCCAATCCCACTAAGTGCAGGGCATATCTCACTTAATATTGCTGATCCGCTAGCAGTCGTACTTGGTATGACCTTTCTGCTTGTAATAGTTCAGCAACGAGCATGGGGGAAAGTGTGGAAAAATAATTGTATACCATATTGGCTTTTGTCAGCGTTTCTGATTGTCATACTCAGCTATATTATAGGGGTTACTAGAATTGGATTTTCCGAGTGGGCTTCCTACAACCGCCTTGTTGGAAGTGGTATCCTGCTTTGCTACCTTATTATCGGGCTGGTTTCTGTTGCTTTTTGGGGAGATTTCTCTGTTCGAACGGCAATTCGTGCTCTGTCGGTGGCGATTGTAGTGCTCGCTATAATGGAATTCGCTCTTCGTATGGTGTTTGGTTACGATTCCCTTTTGTCTCTTGGTTGGCACGGTCCTAGGTGGACTGGGCTGCTAAATAACCCAAATTCATACGCGTTCTTCCTTGTCTCAGTGTTTTGCTTGATTTTCTCATTTGAACGTAATTTTTCTAATCTTCGAAGGGATTGGATAACAGTAGCCACCCTCTCGCTAGTGATGGCTCTTATTTATTTAACAATGTCGAGGGCCGCTTTGGGGTCCATGATTGTGCTGTTAGCAGTACTATTGTCATTTGACTGGAAAAAGGTTGTAGCATCTGTTCTAGGAGCTGTGATGTTGTGGTGTGTTGTCATTGGTCTAAATGAAATATTCGAACTGTTTGTCCAGACAACTGTTGGTGTGGCGGGGTTTAACGAGGGTCGGGTAGCTCAATTTGGTGAAATGCAATACGATCGCATTGCTAGTCTATATGAGGGATGGAAGTTGTTCTTGGAGTCCCCCGTTTTTGGCGCAGGACTCGGGGTGTTTCACGAAATTCAGGCCCTTAAAGGGCATCCTCTTGTAATTCATAATTCCTTTCTTTGGGTCCTTGCTGAGATGGGGGGAATAGGATTTTTAATTATTTGTGTTGTACCTTTATTTTGGGTTTCCTTCATATTTCTGAAAGGCCAATGGCGGGTTGATCCCTACCAAAGGACTCTAGTTTTGCTTGTATTAAACGCGGCAATTATGGGTTTGGCCCACGAATTGCTTTATCAGCGTGTGTTTTGGCTAATCTTGGGTATGCTATTTGCCGCGCCTTTTGCTTTGCGGACAAAGATGCCACACAATGCATCGTGAGACAGCAGCGCCTTCAGAATTCGAAAAAGTGACCTATGCCTTTGACATAGGGGGCTCGAATATCGAGTTCGGTGTTTTTGATGCGGGTGGGGCGATGGTGCTTCATCGCAAGGCATCGACACCGCGTGATGACCGCGATGCCTTTGTCAAAATCCTGGCGGGCTTTGTGCACGAGGCCGATGAGCAATATGGCAATCGCCCGGTCGGCATCAGTCTTGCCGGTGGGATGGATCCGCAGACCGGGTCGGTCATTTCTGCCAATATTCCGGCCATCAAGGATTGGCCGCTGGCGGCCGAGCTTTCAGGCATTCTGGACCGTCCTGTTCTGGTCGAAAATGACGCCGATTGTTTTGCCTTGGCCGAGGCAACAACAGGTGCCGCCCAAAACGCCCGAACCGTCTTTGCCATTATCCTTGGCACCGGCGTTGGTGGCGGGATTGTGTTCGATGGTCAGTTCGTTGGCGGTAACAGCGGTATCCGTGGCGAATGGGGGCATGGCAATGATGTCACCGGTAGCCTCATCAAACATGGCCTGTCGGCGGTTGCCTGCGGCTGCGGGGGGATCGGATGCCTTGATAGCTGGGGCGGGGCGCGCGGGCTTGAACGGATTTACGTGCAACTCCATGATCAGGCACCTGCAAGCCACGACATCACAACTGCATGGCTGGCCGGGGATGACAAGGCAGCACGGGTTATCGACATCTATTGTGATCTGGTTGCCCGTGAATTGGCACTGATGGTTAATGTTCTCGATCCGGACTGTGTCCCGGTGGGCGGCGGATTGGCATCCGAGACCGCCTTGATCGCAGAGATTGACACCCGGGTGCGAAAGCATGCCTTGGGGCGCTATGACGGGCCGCTGGTGGTGCCCGGCGCCTATGCCCGGGATGGCGGTTTGCGGGGGGCAGCTCTGTTGAACCAGATGATGACAGCTCGACCGAAATCCGGATAACCGAGCCGGTCATATCAGAAAAATATTATCCAATCAGAAGAATGGCCTATGCCTTGGTATGCTTACGGTTTAGAATTTGCCGCATGCGATTATCGGACTTAATTGTCGCAGTATAACAAGGCTTTATGACTGGTGTTTTCGTGCAAGGCGGTGCCAGTCAAAAAATGGGAAATCACATGACCACCGAGTTTGAGACCGATCATCAGGGCGAAATGGCCAAAATGTTCGAACAGCGTGTTGAGGCGATCCTGAAGCTCGGTATTGAGCAGTTCGGTCTGCCAGTCGGCATCTTTAGTGCGATTGGCGAACAGACCTATGAAATTCGACAGGTGTTTCATCCTGAAAATGTCCTGACCCCGGGCATGGAATTCGATCTTGATGAGACATTCTGCAGTCAGGTTATTTCGGCCAGCAAAGTCTTTGCCTTTCATGATGTCAGTGAAAGCGAACTGGGATCGCATCCGGCGGGCGAAAAATTCGGATTTGCCGCCTATCTTGGCGCACCGATTGTTGTCGAAGGTGAATGCATCGGGACCCTTGCATTTGGCAGCCCGGTACCGGTGAAGGCCTTTACCAAGCACGATATCGATCTGGTGCAGCTTTTTGCCGACTCAATCGGGCAGGCGGTTGCCCATATCCATGATCGCAAGGCACTTGATCAGGCGCGCAAGGATATCGAGCTTTCGGCCAATACCGATCCGCTGACGGGGCTTTACAATCGCCATTACATGGAAGGTATCTTGCGAACCGAGCTTGAACGTTCAAACCGATATGGCAATGCGGTTGTGATCGGGATGGTCTATTTCGACAATCTCAAGAACCTGAATGAGAACTTTGGCTATGATGCCGGTGATGCGGCGTTGAAACTGTTTGCCAAGGTGGCATCGGGCATGAAGCGCGAAACCGACGTCATCGCGCGCTGGAGCGACAAGGAATTCATTATCCTGATGCCTGAAACCGGGGCCGCAGGTGCGCTTAACTATCTGCAGCGCCTGACCGAGCGCGTCGGTGCCGAGGATTTCGAGGCCGGAAGTGCACACCCGAAGCTTACACTCAGCATCGGCCTTGGCATTGCGGAGGCGGGCGATACGCTTGATAAACTGGTGTCGCGCGCCAGCATCGCAATGCACCAGTCAAAGCAGTCCTGAACGGATAATATGTGGCCGCGCATTCATGTGCGGCCATGTTGCATCAAGCACGCAAAAGAAAACCGCTTTGAGGAAAACCTCAAAGCGGTTTGTCTTGGCTGGGGCGGTAGGATTCGAACCTACGGTACACGATACCAAAAACCGATGCCTTACCACTTGGCCACGCCCCATCAGCGTGCGTGGCGCGGAAAATAGCGCCCTCATGACAAGAGTGCAACCCTCTATTTGAAGGTTTTTTTATCTCGCGCTCAGTCGGGGAAGGCCGCGCCCATATCTGCCTGCTCGCGGCTCTTTTCCGTCAGGATATGGGTGGGCGAAATCCACCAGTCCGGGTTCTGTGCTGCAATGGCATTTGCCGCACGTTCAGCCTGATCGTTTGTGTCGTAAATTCCGAAACACGTCGCCCCGCTGCCTGACATTCTGGCCAGCAAGCATCCCTCTTCGCGCGCGAGCGCATTTAGCACATCACAAATTTCCGGAAGGATACCGGTGGCCGGCAGGGTCAGGTCATTGCCGCATTCCGACAATGCATCGGCAAGGGCCGCACCACTTTGAAAGGTTTGCTTGGTATCCCATGCGCCGGTCGTACTAAACCCCTCATCGGCGCGGGCCTTGAAGATTTCGGGTGTTGAAACCGCCTTGCCGGGATTGATCAGGACCATCGGGACGGACGGCAGGTCCGGCAGTGCGGTGATTTCTTCGCCGATGCCCGACATCAGACAGGTTCTACCATGCAGGCAAACCGGGACATCTGCCCCGAGTGTTAGCGCGATGCGTGAAAGGGTGTTTGCGTTGAGATCAAGCTTCCACATCTCGCAGAGCAACCGGATCGTCGCCGCCGCGTCAGCCGACCCGCCACCGATACCCGATGCAATCGGCAGTCGCTTATCAAGGATCAGGTCGGCCCCCTGTGTCGTGCCACTTTCGGCCTGGAGCATCCGGGCAGCACGCATCACAAGGTTGTCACTGGTGTCTTCAAGGGCGAGGTTGGCGGCCATGGGGCCTGTGATCGAAAGGGTGATGGTGCCATCGTCGCGCACCTCGCCACTTACCACGTCGCCGGATGCGGTAAAGCAGACGAGGCTTTCAAGCAGGTGATAGCCGTCATCGCGTTTGCCGGTGACGTGCAGAAACAGGTTAACCTTGGCAGGTGCCTGCTGGCGATAGGTCGCAGACATGAACGTTTCTTCCCAAATGCGTCAGTTTACGACGGTCGGGGCCACGCTTGGTACCTGACCATTGAGTTTGGCTTCGACGGTACTGCGCAGTTCTTCGGTCGGATTGAAGGACAGCGCACGGTGCCACTGGAAGCGGGCCTCGTGATAGCGCCCGATCTGCCAATAGGCATCCCCCAGATGATCATTGATGGTCGGATCGTCGGGTTTCAGTTCGACCGCCTTTTCAAGCTGTTCGACCGCATCTTCGAACCGGCCCAGTTTGTAGTAAACCCACCCCAGACTGTCGACGATATAGCCATCATCAGGCTGCAATTCGACAGCGCGTTTAAGCATGTCTTCGGCCTGGTCGAAATTCATGCCCATATCAACCCAGCTATAACCAAGATAGTTGAGCACATAGGGCTGTTCTGGTTCGACTTCGAGGGCCTGAAGGAAATCTGCCTCTGCCTTGGCCCAGTCCCCGGCACGTTCATGGGCAATGCCACGACGATACAGCAAACGCCAGCCAACCTGCGTCTGGCCACCAAGCCGTTCAATCGCCTTGTCATAGGCGTCTGCCGCCGGGCCATATTGCTGCTGAATGCGCAGGATATCGCCAAGCTGGATCAGCGCATCCGGGCGATCACGGCGTTCGCTGACCATGTCTTTGAGGATATCAATCGCCTCGTCCGCGCGGCCAATCTGCTCAAGGCTTGAGGCGGTGCGAAGGCGTGCGTTCCAGCTATGAGGGGATGAGCGCGGGATCCCTTTGTAAACCTCAATTGCCGTTTCAAAACGGTTCTGAATTTCCATCACTTCGCCGACCAGAAGACGGGTAATGTCATCATCGGGACGTAGCGACAGCGAATAGCGCGCCATCAGCAAGGATGGATCAACCGCGTTTTCCTGACTAAGCAGGGTGGCAATATCGAGATAGGCCTCTGCCAGACCCTCTGCCGGGGTCAGCATGGTTGCGATCGGTGGTTCTTTGCGATCAAGGCGTGCGAGATGGAACGGCATGGCAAGCGATTGCGGATGCCGATCCATATAGCTTTCATACAGAAGCGACGCCTTTTGCACCTGACCTTTGCGCTCATAAACTGCGCCAAGGGCCTCAGCGGCGCGAAGCGGCGCGTCGGCCGGATCGCCATAGGCACTGGCAAGCGCGCGTTCAGCGGCATCAAAATCACCAAAATGCGCCAGGATCAGACCGCGATGATATTCCGAAAGCGGGTTAAGCGCGCCATTGCCCTGCATGCCATCAAGGGCGGTCATTGCCGCGTCTTTTTGATCAAGGCCGGTGTAAAGCCAGGCCTTTGCCAGCGGCGCAATCAGGGCATTGATGCCACGTTCGGGCAGGCTTGAGACAATATCAAGCGCATCCTGATAACGATCTTCGCGAATGGCGGCATCCATCACGGTCAGGGCCGCAAACAGGTCCTGATCGTTTTCGGATTGCAAGCTGGTGGCAATGTCGACGGCATCGCTGATACGCCCGTCGCTGATCAATGCCAGGAAGGCACGGCGGCGCAGCTCTGCGTTATCGGGGTCGAGTTGATGGGCGCGCAAAAGATATTGCGCAGCGTAGTCCGACCGGCTTTCCATCTGGGCGGCCTTGCCAGCCAGGAAGTTGCCCGAAAACCCGTTGGATTGCGGATACTCGAAAACGGCATCGTCGCTGTTCTGTGGCATGGTACCACAGGCCGAAAGCGCAACAGCCGTCATCGGGATGAGGAGATGTAACAATTTACGTTTCAAAGGCTTTTCCTGCGTCCGCAATTCGGGTTCGGCGACGCCAGATCTGGCGCATCGCCATAGTGAATTTCGGGATTAGCCTACTCAGTCGGCAATTATAAGGCAAAGCATTTGCAACAACAGCAAACCGCTATCTTTGAATGCCATCAATGACACGGGAATACGCAGCGCAGGATAATATGTCTTCAGTCCCGCGACAGGGCTTCTTTGACCAGCGCAATCCAATAGCTGACACCATGCGTGATTGCGTCATCGTTGAAGTCATATGCGGCGTTATGAAGCAACCGGTCGCCATCCGTCGGGCCATTGCCGAGCCAGATATAGCAACCCGGTTTGACATTCAGCATGAAGGCGAAGTCTTCGCTGGCCATGGACGGTTCAGGATTGGTGTCCACCTGATCTGCGCCGACAATCTTCGATGCCACCGCAAGGGCGATTTCGGATTCTGCCGGGCTGTTGATTGTTGCCGGATAGCGGCGTTGATAATTCACCCGGGCATCGCAGCCCAAGGCCCGTGCCGTGTGTTTGGCTGTGTCGACCAGACGGGTTTCGATAACATCCTGAATATCAGGATCAAATGTGCGCACGGTGCCGCGAATGGTCGCGCTGTTGGGGATTACGTTCCAGGTGTCACCGCCGAAAATTTGCGTGGGCGAGATCACAGCGCTTTTCAAAGGATTGATTTCGCGTGCGACGATGGTTTGCAGTGCCAGCAGAACCTGACCTGCTGTTGTAATCGGATCATGTCCGAGATGGGGCATGGCCGCGTGACACCCTTTGCCCTCAATCACGATTTCAAACACGTCGTAGCTTGCCATCATCGGGCCAGCCTTGACGGCCATGGTGCCGATATCGCGGCCCGGCCAGTTATGCATGCCATAAACCGTATCGACCGGATGGCTGTCAAACAGGCCCTCTTTGACCATCTCGCGCCCGCCGCCTTCGTTTTCTTCGGCAGGCTGGAAAATAAAATCGACGGTTCCGGCAAAATCCGGGTTTTCGGCAAGGATTTTGGCGGCACCAAGCAGCATGGTCATATGGCCATCATGACCACAGGCATGCATTTTTCCCGGATGTTTTGACGCATAAGGAAGATTGGTTGTTTCATGGATATCAAGTGCATCCATGTCGGCGCGAAGCCCGATCCGTCCACCCGGTCCCTTATTTCCGTGCAGGGTTGCGACCACACCTGTCTTGGCGATGCCGGTTTTGACTTCCAAGCCAAAGGATTTCAGCTTTTCTGCGACAAAGGCGCTGGTCAGGTTTTCTTCAAATGCGGTTTCAGGGTGAGCATGCAGATGGTGACGCCAGCTGATGAATTCATCGACAAGTTCGGTGGCGCGAGGATGAAGGGAGCAAGAAGGGACAGACATCTGCATACTCGATTTTGGATGATATGTGCGGGCGTGAACCCGGTAACTTAACACCGGGACCACCATATTTCAGATGGTCCCGGTTGCGCGATGTGATCAGATACCCTGAAGCTTCAGGATCGCTTCGGCAACAAGAACCGAACCGGCATAGGTGCCAAGGAACACAAGGCAGGCAACCAGTGCGAGTTTCCAGCCGGAATGTTTGGCAACTTCGATTTCCTTTTTGGCAATCGCAAAGCCGGCATAGGCAAGCGCCGGGGTTGCAAGAGCCAGGAAGTTAACCGACTTGGCCTGTGCGACGATCCATTCCGAACCCGGGGTCCAGGGAAGGGTTGCGACAATGCCGACGAGTGAAATCCATGCAACGCTTGGCAGATAGAACGGCGCAAAGCGGGTCAGGATAAGGCCAACCATCGAGATCAAATAGATCACGATCATGCCCATAAATCCGTCCATCAACGGTATCGCCGGTCCGACTGTGTTCATCACCAGTCCGACAAGGCAGACAATGATCAGGACGACGGCATGATCGACAAGATCAATTTTCGGGCGGGTGGTTTCTTTTGCAACAACGCTATCAGACATGATCAAGCCCCCTTGTTGTCAGCAGCGGCAAGGTCACGCTTACCAGCCGTCGCGTTATAGAGTTTTTCAACGATCGGAAGAGCAATAAACAGTCCTGCATAAAGACCTGTTGCATAGGTCAAAAGGTTGCTCGCCCCGGCAAGTGCAAGGATTTCGTCCTTCATGGTCGGGACAACTTCCGTCAGCGCACCAGTGCAGGCCGCCATCATTGATCCACTGCCGATCCCGCATGCCATTGCAAGGGCGCGCGGATCAAAAACATCGATGCTGGCAAACAGCGACGCCAGAATGGCAAAAATGAAGGTGCCGAACAGCGTACCAATCACATAAACGCCCATGACACCCGCGCCTTCCGGGCTTTTAAGCGTGTAACGGTCGGCAATGATGGCAAGGTTCGGTTCACGTGCGATCGAGAAGGTCGCACCAATGGCCTCACGGCCCATTTTCAGGCCCCAAACCGCAAGCGGGAATGCCAGCACAATCGTGCCGAGGTTCCCAAGTTCCTGCAGCAACAGCGCAGGACCCGCTTCGATGATGGTTTCGATTGCCGGGCCGATGGTGGTTCCGAATTTGGCGATGAACGGCATGATCGCAATGACGATAAGCGGTGAGGCCGCCTTGACTTCTTTTTCACCGATGAACTTGCCAAATTTCGGCATGACATTCGGATTCATAAGGGCAGCCATGATAAAGGCATAAAGCAGCGGCAACAGAAGAATTGCCCCAATTCCCAACGGAATTTTGCGGATGCCGATCAGCTCGGCGATTGCCCCAATGATGATAACGGCTAAATGGAGCTTCCATAGCCCCATTTGTCCCCGAAGCGCATTCATTTCCCAGTCTCCTTGACAGACAGTGGCGTTTACGACGCAAGGACACCTTTCCCATTGATGCGGGAAACCAAACGCGCCTTGTCATCCCTGTAAAATCCGGCGACGCAAAATTCATCGTTTTGCCATTTTTGGATCCGGAATTTCCGACCGAGAATGGGAACATGCCGATTCATGGGCAAGTGCCATTTTGGGATGCTTCTGTTGCCGAAATGGCAACAGGTCGCGCAAGGTTATTCATGTTCTTCGGGATACCAGGCGGAGCCAAATGCCTCCATCCGATCCCGGATCATGCCTGTAACCGCCCGCACCGCGGCGGTTTTGGGGCGCTCCTTGCGCACCAGCAAGTGTGAAGGAACACGCGCCAGGAAGGGATCGGTCATCGGGATGGCAACGACTTCTCCTCTGCGTAGTTGTCGTGATACCGCAAACGCGGGCAGATAGGTAATACCGCCCCCCGATAGGACAAAGTGAATGGCAACATTGATCGAATCGGCGGTCAGAAAAGCATCCCGCGCCACGCGATTTCCCGGATCGGCATTTGCCAAAAGTTTGGACACCCCGAAATTCTGATCCAGCAAGGCGGCCGGATAATTCAGCGTTTCATTCAGTTTGCAGCTTTGCTTGGAGGCAAGGGCAAATTCCGGCGGGACCAGCACACAAAGCGGGCTGTGGTTTTCAGCGAGTAATTCAAGCTCCGGCGTGCGCGGCGGGTTGAAAACCAGCCCCAGATCATAGTCATCGCGCAGAATGCCATGGGTGATCTTCTCGGTTCCGGCAACATCGATTTCAAGTCGAATATCGGGGAACTCATCGCGCAACGGGCGGATCACATGATTAACAAGATCGACAACAAAGCCCTCCCCGGTTGCGATGCGCACCGTCCCGGCAATGGCGCCACGGGCTGCGGCCAGATCAACCGCAAATGCTTCGTCGATTTCGATGCGCTTGCGTGCATGTGCCGCAACCATATGCCCCGTTTCGGTAAAGATGATCCCGCGTTTGGTGCGTTCCATCAAAAGCGTATTCAGATGGGCCTCAAGGCTTGAGATCTGTCGACTGATCGCCGAGGGGGCAATGCGCAAGTTCTCGGCAGCAGTCCGGATCGAGCCGGCTTCGAAAACAGCCAAAAAATAACGGAGAGGTTTGTCATCGATCTTCATATCGGGGCTTCGAATTGTGGGGCGATGTCGTAATCAGAGCATATCTGTTGCTGTTTCGGCAACAACATGTTCCGGCAATTGATCTTGAAACAGCGATGCTTCCGCCGGAAGTTGATCAGGAAATCAAAACAGAAAAGGGCGGAAAAGGGCGTTCAAAGGCGAAGATTGTCACCTTTGATACAGCGCGTAACGACCCCAAAGCAGCAAAGAGGCAGCAATCGTGACACAAACACACATCAATGGCAGCGGAACCGTCGGGGTCATTGGGCTTGGAAATATGGGACTTGGTATGGCGCGCACACTTTTGCGCGAGGGCCACGCTGTAACCGGGTTTGACCTTTCCGTCGAACGCCAGGCGGATGCTGCGCGCGATGGTGTGACCATCGTTGCCACCCAACAGGAACTTTTTAGCGCCTGTGAGACCATCATTCTTTCCTTGCCGACAGCACGCCACGTGCAAACCGTTTTGACCGGGGATAATGGCCTTGCATCTTGTGATCTTGCGCCGCGCCTGATCATTGATACGACAACGTCTGAACCAGATGTGACCCGCGAACTTGACGCGGCTTTGCGTGTGATCGGTCATGTCCTGATTGATGCGCCGGTCAGTGGTGGCCCCGCTGGTGCCAATAGTGGGCAACTGACCATGATGGTTGGCGGCGATGATGCCGGTTTTGCCAAGGCGATGCCGATCCTTTCAGTTCTGGGCGGCAAGATTACCCATGTTGGCCCGGTGGGGGCCGGTCACGCCGTCAAGATTATCAACAACATGCTTGTTGCGACCCATCTTTTGACCATGCGCGAAGCAGTCGCACTGGGCAAGGCGGCCGGGGTGGATACCAACTACCTGATCTCCGCACTTAATGCCGGTTCAGGGCGCAGTGCTGTCAGCGAAGTCAATTATCCGAAATGGGTTCTTACCGGGCAGTTTGACAGTGGCTTTACCATGGGGTTGATGCGCAAGGATATGCGTCTTGCCATGGCCTTGGCATCGCAAAAGGACGTGGCGCTTCCGGTCAGTCAACTGGCGGGACAGATTTGGCAGGACAGTGCAGCGGCGCTTTCCGATGACATGGATTTCAATCGCATCACCGAATTGACTGCAAACACCAAGACCGCCAAGGCAGGAGAATGACAATGAGCAGCGCAGATAAACTGATGACGCGTGACTATGCCAAGGCCATGGCACCGTTCTTTGCGGATGGTGTTGTTGGCAGTTGGGTCAATGGTGCGATCATGCCGGGCGAAGGTGATGATATCGAATTGATCGATCCTGCAACCGGCAAGGCGTTTTTGACGTTCAAGGATGCTGGTGGCGATGTAGTGGATGCAGCTATGAAGACCGCGGTTGCCGGACAGCGCGTCTGGTGGGCGATGACGGCGGCGGAACGTGGTCGTATTCTCTGGAAAATCGGTGCCCAGGTCCGCGATCATCTTGAACAGCTGGCACTTCTGGAATGCGTTTCAGCCGGTAAGCCGATCCGCGATACGCGGGTCGAGGTGCTTAAAGTCGCTGAGATGTTTGAATATTATGCCGGTTGGGCGGACAAGCTTCATGGCGATGTTATCCCGGTCCCGACCAGCCATCTGAACTATACCCGCCCCGAGCCATATGGCGTTGTTACGCAAATAACGCCCTGGAACGCGCCGGTCTTTACGGCCGGTTGGCAGTTGGCCCCGGCCTTGTGTGCGGGCAATGCGGCGGTTCTTAAACCGTCGGAAATGACGCCGCTGACCTCTGTTGCGCTTGGTGTTTTGTCGAAAAAGGCAGGTTTGCCTGATGGGGTGATTTCGGTGCTGGCAGGATTGGGCCATACCACGGGTGTTGCGGCGACAACCCACGATGCCACCCGTAAGGTTGTCTTCGTCGGATCCCCCAAAACCGGTTCTGTTATTGCGGCCCAAGCCGCCCAGAATATCGTGCCGTGTGTTCTTGAGCTTGGCGGGAAATCGGCAAACATCGTGTTCGAAGATGCCGATCTTAAGCGTGCCGTGACTGGCGCGCAGGCTGCGATCTTTAGCGGAGCCGGGCAAAGCTGTGTTGCCGGTTCGCGCCTGTTGGTCCAGCGTTCCGTGTTAGATCAGTTCCAGGAAATGCTGGTTACGGGTGCCAATCATATTCCTGTGGGCGATCCGCTTGATAGCGCAACCCAGATTGGCCCGATCAACAATGATGCCCAGTACCAGACGGTAAATCGCCTGATTGCGTCGGGGCGTGCCGAAGGGGCAGAAATTCTTGCAGGTGGTGCCCGCCCTGATGGGGGCGCTTGTGCCGATGGGTATTTCTTGCGTCCGACGGTTCTTGGCAATGTTCGCAACGATATGTCGATTGCGCGCGACGAAATCTTTGGACCGGTTGTTTCGGTCATCCCGTTTGATGACGAGGCCGAAGCCATTGCCATCGCCAATGACAGCAAATTTGGCCTGGCCGGGGCGGTTTGGACCGGTGCGGTGGATCGCGCGCACCGGGTGGCTGCGAACGTGCGGGCCGGGACGTTCTGGATTAACAGCTATAAGACCATCAATGTCATGTCGCCATTTGGCGGGTTTGGACATAGTGGCTATGGCCGATCCAGCGGCAAGGAAGGCTTGATGGAATATATGCAGCCCAAAAGTGTCTGGACCGAAACCGCGGCAAATCCGCCGGTTGCCTTTGGCTATGCGCCGGAATGATCAAATGACCAAGTGATCAAATCATCAGACTAAATAATAAGGGCCGCAAGAAGCGGCCCTTATTTGTATGAGGAAAGCCGAAAAGGCTTACATATTCGGGTAGTTAGGTCCGCCGCCACCTTCGGGCACGACCCAGACGATGTTCTGGGTCGGGTCCTTGATGTCGCAGGTCTTGCAATGCACGCAGTTCTGGGCATTGATCTGCAGGCGCTTGCCACCATTGTCTTCGTCTTCGACGAATTCATAGACACCGGCCGGGCAGAAACGTGCCTCTGGCCCGTCATAGACGGCAAGGTTGGTGTTTACCGGAACACTTGCATCTTTCAGCGTCAGGTGGATCGGCTGATCTTCGCTGTGGTTGGTGTTGGACAGGAAGACCGATGACAGCTTGTCGAAGCTGATTTTGCCATCCGGTTTCGGATAGTCGATCTTTGGCATTTCGCTGGCCGGTTTCAGGCAGGCATGGTCGGCATGGTTTTTGAAGGTCCAGGGTGCCTTGCCGCCGAACAGATAGGTATCAACCGCACTGTAGGCCATGCCACCCCAGAAGCCCCACTTGGCGAAGCTTGGTCGGATGTTACGCACCTTGTGCAGTTCCGGATAGACCCAGCTGTCTTTGAGACGCTGCGGGTAGCTGTCCATCTGTGCAGGCCTTTCGTCGGCCGTCAGGGCCTCAAAGGCGGCCTCGGCGGCCAGCATACCGGTCTTCATCGCGGTGTGCGAACCCTTGATCTTCGGCACGTTCATGAAGCCCGCTGAACAGCCGATCAGGCAACCACCCGGGAAGACAAGATCCGGGATCGACTGGAAACCGCCTTCGTTCAGCGCACGTGCGCCGTAAGAGATGCGACGACCGTTTTCGAAGATCTTGCGGATTTCCGGATGCGTCTTGAAACGCTGGAATTCATCAAACGGGCTGAGATGCGGGTTTTCGTAATCAAGACCAATCACGAAACCAACAACCACCTGATTGTTATCAAGGTGATAGAGGAACGACCCGCCGTAGGTGTCTTTATCCAGCGGCCAGCCAACGGTGTGCTGGATCAGGCCTTCCTTGTGCACTTGGGGGTCAACTTCCCAAAGCTCCTTGATGCCGATGCCATAGGTTTGCGGATCGGAATTTTTGCGCAGATCAAATTTCTTGATCAGCTGTTCGGACAACGAACCACGGCACCCTTCGGCAAAGAAGGTGTATTTGGCATGCAGTTCCATGCCCGGTTCGTGGTTCGGGCCCGGCGTGCCATCACGCGAAAGGCCCATATCACCGGTGGCGATACCCTTGACCGATCCGTCTTCGTTAAACAGAACTTCGGCGGCAGCAAAGCCCGGATAAACTTCCACACCAAGGGCCTCGGCCTGTTCGCCAAGCCAGCGGCAAACATTGCCAAGGCTGACGATATAGTTGCCTTTATTGTGCATCTGCGGCGGGGTCGGCAGCTTTTTAGCGCCAGTTTCGCTCAGCATCATGAACTGGTCGTCGCCAGCCGGCACGTTCAGCGGCGCGCCGCGTTCTTTCCAGTCCGGGAAAAGTTCATTGATCGAGCGCGGCTCCATCACGGCCCCTGAAAGGGTGTGTGCGCCGACCTCGGAACCTTTTTCAACCACACAGACGGTGATTTCTTTTTCCTGTTCCTGGGCGAGTTGCATCAGCTTGATGGCCGCTGACAGACCGGATACACCGGCGCCAACAACGACCACGTCAAATTCCATGGATTCCCGTTCCATTTGGCCTCTCTCCTTTGGCTGGCGACCGTATCGAACTGTTTCCGTTCGTTGGCCGTGAGCCGGTATTCACCGTTCAGAGTCTCGCCCAAGCCCTGAATTCTCTCATAATTCTCTATGAATACAGCTATACCGATCATGGGATCAGTTGACAATCCATAGTCACGAACGGTGTCGCGTTTGTACTCTGGCACAAAGGACCCAAAATCGTATAAGGTCGTCCCAAGCAGCAGCCGTGATCCCGTTCGCGGTGCAACATACATCGCCTTAGTGTAGATGAGCAAACCAATTACAGACTTTGATGTAAATAATCTCGACCCGTTCGAGGCCCTTGTCTGGCAATTTGAAATGGGCGCGGACGAGGCTATCGCCGACGAGCCGCTTGACCGTTTCAAGGCGTCCGAAAGCCTGCGTCAGAACGCGGCCAACCGACCGGGCTTTGGCGTGAATGCGGGCACCAACCCGCAACGTCCGGCTGGGGCGTCGGCCCGTCCGGCACAGGCAGCGGGCACCGGTCCGGCACCATTCCCGGCTGGCGCGGATGGTGGATTTTTACTGTCTGACACGCCGCATGAAGCACGCCAGTCCGCACGTGATGCGGCCGCCGCGGCAAACAGTCTTGAGGAACTCAAGGCGGCGATTGAAAAGTTTGAAGGCTGTGCCCTTAAGAAGTCCGCCAGCAATACCGTTTTTGGCACCGGCAATGTCGAGGCCAAGCTGGTTCTGGTCGGCGAAGCACCCGGTGCCGAAGAGGACCGTCAGGGACTGCCGTTCGTCGGGCCAAGTGGCAAGTTGCTGGATGCCATGTTGCGATCCATCGGCCTGGCGCGTGAAGAAGTTTACATCACCAATATCCTGCCATGGCGGCCACCGGGAAACCGACAGCCGACCACAGCTGAAGTCGCGGTGTGTGAACCGTTTGTGCGCCGTCATCTTGAGCTGATCGGGCCCAAGGTTGTGGTGTGTCTTGGCGGCAGTTCGGCCAAGACCCTGATGGAAGAAGATCGCGGGATCACGCGTTTGCGCGGCACCTGGAAGGAAGTTTCCTTTGCCGATGGCAAAAAGGCCGACCTGACCGCGATGTTCCATCCGGCTTATCTTCTGCGTACGCCGGAACAGAAACGCCTTGCCTGGCGTGATTTGCGCGCGATTGCACAAAAGCTTTAAGGAATTGGCGATAAACTGACTGTATGCATGGGAGATATGCATGCGTTCGGGGTGCGTATTCTGGAGTGCGCCAAGTGCTTGATTCCAGATAAATGATTTCGCGGTTTGGCTGTTTGCTGCTATAAGGGACGCCGTTGCACGAGGGGGAACACCGCAGGCAACGGGTTGCGAGACCAAACTGCTTCGGGATAAACACGCGGCTTGAAAACAAGTCTCGTTGGGGAAACTAATTTTGATCGAAGCAATAAGAACACGCCTGCCGGGTGTCAAAAGCACCTTAAGGCAGGGCCTATTCTTCGCGTTTCTTGGCACCATGACCATCATGGGGGCCACGTCACCTGCTGCTGCGAGCACGCAGGAACAGGCCGCCCTTGGCAGCCCGGTTCTGGATGACGCGCTTTCGACCGTAATCCCCAAGCCACTTTCCGAACGTGACGCCGAACTTTACGAACAGATTTTTGCCGTTCAGGAACAGGGCCGTTGGCAAGATGCCGACCGCCTGATTTCACGCCTGTCTGATGATGTCCTGATGGGGCATGTGATGGCGCAGCGTTATCTGCATCCGACGGCCTACCGTTCGCGTTACAAGGAACTAAAAGACTGGCTTGCCAGTTATGCCGATCATCCGCAGGCACCGCGCATCTATAAACTTGCGCTGACACGTCGCGGATCGGCCAATTATCCGAAAAAGCCTGTGGGCAGCTATGTTTCGGGTGCTGGTTATGATTACGAGAACATCACGCCCTATTATCACAAGTCGTCCAAGAAGCTGTCGTCCAAGCAACGTTCGCGCGTCGCGACCCTGAAAAGTCGTATTCGCCATCGTATCGGCAGTGGCTGGCCGACCGGCGCGCTGGAAGTTCTTGAAAGTGAAGAAGCGCAGCGTCTTTTTGATGCCTATGAGCAGGACCACGCCAAGGCGGCAATTGCATCTGGTTACTATTACTTTGGTAAACCGGACCTTGCGTTGAAATATGCCGGTGAAGCGGCAAAGCGTTCGGGCAAGTACCTGCCGCAGGCGCATTGGACGGCGGGCCTGACCGCCTGGCGTCTGGGCAAGATGGATGAATCGCACGCCCATTTCGCAGCCCTGAGCACAAATAAATATGCATCCAGCTGGACCCGGACCGCCGGTGCGTTCTGGGCGGGGCGTATTGATCTGGCCGCAGGCCGGTTCGAAGAGGCTGATGCCATGTTGAACCGCGCGGCGGAATATCCGCGCTCGTTCTATGGGCAGTTGGCGATGCGCGCCCTTGGCCGCGATGATGTCTTTGACTGGGACAGCCTTGAGCTTGACGAAAACCGCGCCAACAAGCTGAAGCTTGATCCGCACGGGCGTCGTGCGCTTTCGCTGTTGCAGATCGGGCAGCGCGATGAAGCCGAACGTGAATTGCGCAAGGTCGCGGCAAAAGATGATGATTCGCTGCGCCGTGCTGTTTTGGCGCTGACCGATACCGCCAACTTTGCGTCGCTGACCATGCGCCTCGGCAGCTATATCGCCCAGAAGACCGGTGATGTGTTTGTAAACGCACTTTATCCGGTCCCGCCATGGGAGCCGGAAGGTGGTTACGAAGTTGACCGGGCGGTGATTTATGCCTTCATGCGTCAGGAATCAGGTTTCAACACCGACGCCCGCAGTCATGCCGGTGCGCGTGGTTTGATGCAACTGATGCCGGCAACTGCAAGCTATATCGGCAATACCCGTTACCGGGGTGAAAAGCGTGCTGAGCTTTATCAGCCGGAAATCAACCTGTCGCTTGGTCAGAAATATGTTGATCACCTGCTTGAACAGAATGGCGTTGATAACGGCTTCTTGCAGTTGATGGCAGCCTATAATGGTGGCATTGGCAATCTTGGCCGCTGGCAGAAGGCGCTTAAGGACAATGTCGATCCGCTATATTTCATCGAAAGCATTCCGTCGCGTGAAACCCGACTGTTCATCGAACGCGTGATGGCAAACCTTTGGATGTATCGTTCACGGTTCGGTCAGGAAACGCCGTCGCTTGATCTTCTGGCGGCCGGTGAGTGGCCAACCTATCAGCCGCAGGATCAGGAAAATGATCGCGGCCTGACAGCGCAGCGTTAAGCACAATCACCTGAGATGACAGCCAGTAACGGCGACACCCCGCAAAAGCATCCATCCAATGACAAGGACCGCCGCCCGGATCAGGGGACGGTCCTTGATCGTATCAAGATGCCGCCCATGAGCGGCGAAGAAGCTTTGCGGCGGTTTAACGAGGGGCAGTCATCGGCAAATGGTACCGGTAATGCACCGCTGCCGGGCGAACTTGATAATCTTCATCCGATCATCAAACTAATGGCACTGGGCGGGACATTGGTTCTGATTGTCGCGGTGTTGCTTGGGGTGCTTTATCTGTTCGCGGCTTAATGCCGCTATCCGGACTAATCCGCGCTGATCACGGCATCTGCACTGGATTGCAGGGCCTTGATTTCGCTTTCGGTGGCATTGCCAAGCGGGTCGTCCTTGGGAAGGTCGCGATAAAGGTCACTAAGCACGCGAAGTGCCTGATCGGATTTACCATTTTGTTTCAGCATCATGCCGTAATAGTAGCGCGCCAACAGATGGTTGGGCATTTGCCCAAGGGCATGAAGCACAAGATCGCGTGATGTACTGTCGATCTGGCCATCCTGTGCGGTGATGCGGGTATCGGCATATTCAATGGCAAGCAACGGATTGTGACCCGAAAGGGCATAGGCCTGCGCAAAGGCGGCAACGGCCCGTTCAATATTGCCAAGGCGGAGCGATCCACGCGCCAGGGCGACCCAGCCTTGAAGATTGCGCGGGTTTACCTCAAGCGAGACGACAATCTGATTAAGCAAACGCCTGATCTGTTGATCGGTTTTGAAATCCGGGTCGGTGGCGTTATCGGCAACGGCCGCGGCGGCGGCGAGGTTGCGTTCACCGGCACGGTCTGCATAGGGCCGCGATGGCAGGGTTGGGCTGCCAATGATCGCATAAAGACCCAGTGCCGCGATAACTGGCAGTGCGGCAAATGTCACACGGCGTGCACGCGATCCGTGCCCGTCGGATTTCGGCAGGCTTGCATAGAGTGCAGAACCCGCCAGAACTGCCAGAACCGTCAAGCCAACCCAGATCACGTGAAACCTCCGACCGGTTGACGATATGTCAGGCGATCACGTTTCATCAGGACTTGCCGTCATCATTCGAGGTGCCAAGAAGTTCGTCCAGACGGTCCTGTTCGTCTTTTGACAGGGATGCAGATGCCGGGGAACCTTCGCGCTGCTTGCGGCGATAGAATGCAAAGACCGCCAGCAAAGCCAGCACCACTAGGACAGCCGGACTTGCCCACAGAATATAGGTTTCCGGTTTTAGCGGCGGGTTCAAAAGGACATAATCGCCATAGCGCGCAACGATATAGTCAATGACCTCTTCGTTGTCGTCGCCAGCAACGAGGCGTTCACGCACCAGCACGCGCAGATCACGCGCCAGTTCGGCATCAGAATCATCAATCGACTGGTTTTGACAGACAAGGCAGCGCAGTTCCTTGCTGATTTCGCGCGCGCGTTCTTCCAGAACCGGGTTGGACAGCATTTCATCGGGGTTGACCGCAAATGCCGGGTTCGATGCAATGACCGGAACCAGAATGGCAAGTGCGCCAAAAACAAGTTTGAAGCGGCTTATCATCCCTTTAACTCCGCGATTTTCGGCAGCAGGACCTTCTCAAGGACTTCGACCGTAACGGGCCCGACATGCTTGTATCTGATTTGGCCAGTGCCATCGATGATGAAGGTTTCCGGAACACCATAGACGCCAAAGTCAATGCCGGTCCGGCCTGACAGATCCATGCCGACTGCAGCATAGGGATCACCAAGTTCGGCCAGCCATTTCACACCGTCCTCGGGGTCCTTTTCCTTGTAATTCAGGCCATAGACCGGAACGTCGGCTTCGCGCGACAGACGTTTGATCAGCGGATGCTCTGCGCGACACGGGACGCACCAGCTTGCAAAGACGTTCAGAACCGATACCTCGCCCTTGGACAGATCCGCGCGCGACAGGCCCTTGTCCCGGCCCGGCAGTGGTGGCAGCGAGAATTCCGGTGCCGGTTTATCGATCAGGACCGATGGCACAACCGATGCATCCTTGTCGATGTTTAACAAGAACACCCCGGCCAGTGCGGCAAACAAAACCAGCGGAATGACAGCGATCGAAAATCTCATGAAGCGGGAACTCCAGTCTTCTTGAAGCGCAGGATTACGCGCGTGAGGATGCTGAAACATCCACCGATCAACATCAATAACATGCCACCCCAGACCCAGGGCATCATGGGCAAATAATGAACCGTTACCACCCGGCCGCCGTCATCATCACGGTCACCGATCGAGACATGCAGATCGCCATCGCGACCATGCCAGATATCGGCTTCACGGGTTTCAACGCCACGGATCGGGTAATAACGAATTTCAGGGAAAAGTTCGGTGACCGGCAGGGAATGGCGATACAGGATAAAGGTCGCCTGACGGGTGGCATAGTTTTCACCGGCCAGAAGCGAGACACCTTCATATTGCAGGTTATAGGGGCCTGCCTGAATGCTTTGTCCGGCACGGGCAGAGACAACAACCTGTTCTTCCCAGATGCTGCTGGCCGATCCACCGGCAATAAGGATTGCAAGGCCGATATGGGAAAGGGTCATGCTGATGTAGCGTGGACCCAGAAGTTGCAGATTGCGATATTTGCTTTCACCATATTCAGGGTGGCGCCAAAGCCGCGCCCAAAGATCACTTAGCGACGCGGTCAGAACCCAACCGGCAAGACCGATACCGATCAGCGGTGCGGGGGACAGATCGATAAAGCGGATGGAAACGAACAGCACCGTGATGAGCGACAGAATGGCTGCAAGCTTCATACGCCGCCCGATCATCCAGACTTCATCCTGTCGCCAGCGCAGTGCCGGGGCAAAGGCCATCAGAAACAGCAAGGGCAGAACAATCGGGATCAGAGCTTTGACATAGAACGGCGCACCAACGGTGATCGGGTCGCCCGTAATCCATTGCAAAACCAGAGGATAAATCGTTCCGATCAGCACGACGGCAGCAACCAGAGACAGCATCACGCTGTTAAGGAACATCGCACTTTCGCGCGAAATGACATCAAAACCGCGACCATCGCCCATCTGATCGACAGAGCGCCAAAACAGGTAATAGGCGACGGCAAACACCAGACAAAACGCGACCAGAAGACCGGTGCTGTCAATTGGCAGAAGCTGTGTTTCGGGCAGGGGCGCAAACAGATCCGATCGGGTCAGGTAAACCCCGAACCATCCCACCGCGAGCGTCGTGATGCCCAGAAAGGCTGTCCAGGCCCGCAGGGTTTCGGTTTTTTCCAGAACGGCCCGGCAATGCAAAAGAGCGGTTGCAAGCAACCATGGCAATAGAAGGCTGTTTTCCGCCGTGTCCCAGTACCACCAGCCACCCCATGCCTGTTCGCTGTAGGAACGATAGGCATTGATCGCAATCGCGGTGCCAAGGCAGACCCAGGAAATGATGGTCCAGGATCGCATGGTTTCGGCAAACCGGCGGTCAATCTTGCGGTCAAGCAACCCGGCCAGTGTCATGGCAAAGATACCGGCAAGGCCCGCCAGACCAAGATAAAGGAACGGTTCGCGAAGGACTTTAAGAAGGTCCTGGCTTTGCGGGTTCATCCCCCGACCATCAAGCGGCGCAATAGTGACGCGCAGGAACGGGTCGGCATCAATCAGTGTCACGACACCAAGAATTGTGATCAATGCGCCAAGAACGGAAAGGGCATTGCGCGCGAAGCGATCGGTACAGATGGCAGCAGAACTGCGCAACTGAATGGCAATCAGAAGATTGACCAGTGAAAGCGCCAGAAGCCACAGCAGCATGGCCCCGCCGTCGGGGGTAAAGGCCGCCCCAATGCGATAAAGCAATGGGGTCGATGAATGACTGACGTTCGAGACGATGGGCAGGGTGAAGTCACTGACGATAAAGGCATTGAGCAACGCCCCCTCGGCCAGAAGGCCAAGCAACAGAATGACGCCAGGCAGCAGAAAAAGGCTGGCCGGTTTTGCCGCGGCCTGCCCGAAGGCACCGTCATCATCATCGTCATCGGAAAAGGCGGGGCCGCCTGCCGGTGTGGCAGAAGCCCTGTGTGGGGTGAGCATGCGCAGCGATGCACGTAGCCAAAGCGGGCTGAACAGAACCGCCTGTCCAATTCCCGTGACCACCATCAGCAGCAGGGCAAAATGTCCTAACTCTGCAAACATGTGCGTCTATGACTTCCCCAATAGTTCCCCTGCGCCCTATTGCCCGATCGGTCGGGTACAGATCAAGGGGCAATGGTCGCGGCTATGTTTTTCTTGCGCGTATGGTCGGGCTTTATGGCGGCAGAATGTGGCTTAATTGCGCATTTGTTCGGCGTTCTTGGCTTCGATTTCTTCCCAATAGCCGCTTTTCTTAAGCGATTCGGCGACTTCAGGCGGCATGTAGTTTTCATCATGCTTGGCCAGAACTTCCGATGCGACAAAGGTGCCGTCGCTGTTCATGTGACCTTCGGCGACGACACCCTGACCTTCGCGAAACAGATCGGGCAAAATCCCGCGATATGAAACCGGCACACTTTCGGCCATGTCTGTGACGACGAAGGCAATGGTTTGGCCATCATCCTGTTTTGCCACCGACCCTTCAACCACAAGGCCGCCAATCCGCAAACGCTGATCGGGGTCAATCGGTGATTTTTCGGCGATTTCGGTCGGGCTGAAGAAGAACACCACCGAATCTTCAAATGCCGTCAGCATCAGGGCCGCAGCACTGCCAACCGCGAGCAATATGGCCCCGATGACATACATGCGTTGGCGTTTACGGATTTTTGCGCGGGAAAGTGACACAGTCGTTCTCCGTTCAGGATGCCTGTTGGGTCTTTTTGGTGCGGCGGGGGCGCCGTGATTGCAAAACCGCTTCAAGCTGTTCGCGTTCGATCCGGCTGCTGCGTAAACCGCGTAGCGTTGCAATCAGCAAAACGATCATGGCAAGGGCAGTAACGCCGTAACTTGCCCAGATATAGCCGCCATAGCCGCCCATTGAGAAGAATTCACTCATTGCTTGGCCTCCGCATTGTGACCCGCTTCATAGGCTTGTTCCTTTGCCGATGCCGGGGTTTCGGGATCTTCAAACATGCCTGACAGATGCAGGGCGCGAATGCGTCGTTCGTTCAGTTCCAGTCTGACCCGCAGGATCAGAACAACGAAGTAATAGCAGGTGAAACCAAGGATCATCAGGGCAAGTGGCAATTGCATGCTCGGATCGACGGCCGGGCCATCCATGCGCACGATCGAGGCTGGTTGATGCAGTGTATTCCACCAGTCGACCGAGAATTTGACAATCGGCACATTGACCGCACCGACAAGAGCCAGCGCCGATCCGGCCTTTGATCCGCGTTCCGGATCATCAAAGGCGTTCACCAGCGCCATGTAACCGAGATACAGGAACAACAGGATCAGCATCGATGTCAGACGCGCATCCCACACCCACCAGGTGCCCCACATCGGTTCGCCCCACAGCGATCCGGTAATCAGGCAAAGGGCGGTAAAGGTCGCGCCAACCGGTGCGGTGGCGCGCGCGCAGATATCAGCCAACGGGTGTTTCCAGATCAGGCTCATCGCGCCGCAAATCGCCATGCCGACATAGCAAAACAGCCCCATCCATGCGGCCGGGACATGGATATACATGATCCGCACGGTGTGGCCTTGCTGGTAGTCAACCGGCGATCCGATCAGGGAAAAATAGAGCCCGGCCGCGATCAGGACCACGGTCAGAGCCGACAGCCACGGCAGGATCGGGGCTGTAAATTTCAAAAACACACTTGGTTTAGCAAAGCGATGCATTTTTCTTATCCTTGGTGCGGAAATCCGCAAAGGGTCATCCCGTCTCGTCGTCTTGTTGTTCTATTCCATGGCCTGGCGTACGGCATGGGCGGTAGCAAAGGGTGCGGCTGCCAATGTCAAAAGCAGGATGGCGGCCATGATCTGTAATTGCGCGGTTGCCGAAATTCCAAGCAGGGCCGCCTCAACTGCACCGGCCCCGAATATCAGTACCGGAATATATAGTGGTAAAACTAGAAGTGATACAAGAACTCCGCCACGTCGCGCGCCAAGTATGAGGGCTGCGCCAATCGCCCCGATCAGGCTGAGTGCCGGTGTGCCAAGCAACATGGCGATCATCAAAGTGACAAAACCGTCCTGATCCATATTGAGCATCACCGCCATCAGGGGGGCTGCAATAATCAACGGAAGCCCGGTCGTCAGCCAATGCGCAAGCACCTTGCCCAGGATCAGAAGTTCGAGTGACACCGGCGACAGGGTTAAAAGTTCAAGCGTCCCGTCTTCGTAATCGGCCTGAAACACGCGTTCGAGTGATAGCATGGCTGCCAGCAGGGCAGAGACCCAAATCACCCCCGATGCGATACGTGCCAGAATATTGACCTCCGGCCCGACACCGAACGGGAACAGGGTGGTGGTGACGATAAAGAACGCCACGACCATCACGGAATCAGCACCCTGCCGGAGGGCCAAGCGCAGATCGCGTTGCAGAATGGCCAGAAAACCGTTCATTGCGCGGCCTCCTGCGATGAGGCTGCCCGCTTTGTCGGGGCCATGTCTTCGAGTTCGTCCTGTTCGGCCAGCCATTCGACCATCGGGATGGCAAAATCATCAAGATCGAGAATGGTCGGGTTTTCGACATCAAGATCGATATGGGTTGAATAGACGACAATGCCACCGCGGGCACGAAATTCGGTGATCAGTTGGGCCAGCTCAGCACAGCTTTCGCGGTCCAGCCCGACGGTGGGTTCATCGAGCAACCAAAGATCGCTTTGCCCGATCAGAACGCGGGCAAGGGCGGTGCGCCGTTTCTGGCCGCTTGAAAGATACCGACCGGTAACCCGTGCCAGATGATTGATTTGAAGGGCTGTTAACGCCCGGTCAATCGCAGGGTCAAGATCACGCACGCCGCGCAACTGGCCCCATAAACGCAGATTGTCGCGTACCGTCAGAACCGGTTTGATCGCATCCTGATGGCCAAGATAATGGGTGCGCGCATGATGGGCAGTGCGATCCTCTGCGATGTTTTCACCGTTCCAGCGAAGATCGCCAGAACGCGGTGCTACAAGGCCTGCCATCAGGCGCAAAAGGCTTGATTTCCCGGCACCATTTCGACCGCGCAGCATCACGGCATCACCGGATTTGGCCGAAAAGGACAGGCCGCCAAATACCAGTCTTTCGCCACGGAGGCAGGTCAGATCAGAACCGCTAAAATCAGCCATATAACCCGTTAGATTGTCTGAAATTCATTCTGTAACACGTCATGATATAACGCGTTACAGCGTATTATTCATGCAATAACCGACAATCGACTGGTTGGCATTGTTTCAAATCAATCCAAACTCACGATCCAACAGGGAATCAGTCGTCGAAACGGACCATGGATGCACCGATGATGGGGCCGCCACGCCCGTTCTGGATCAAGACGGCGATACCCCCGTCATAGGCGGCTTTCATGGCAAACGGGATTTTCTGCTGACTGCTGCCATCCCATTGGCCAAGGCTGATCATGTCGCGCACAACATTGGCATTTACCAGTCGCTTGCCGGCGTTTTCGCCTGAAAGCACATCGCGCTGATGTTCGCGATCAAAGCCGATCAACCAGATCTGTGAAATCTGTCCCGGGTTTGGTTTGCCAACACCGTGCAAGGAAACAGTGCCCTTTGCCGGTTGTGTTTTATCAATGGTGCTTAGATGGATATCCGCAAGATCGCGTAACGGGGCAACCGTGGTACTGGTGGTTTCGATCTGCTGTCTGGCGGTGGCGCGTACCACGTGATCACCATTGATGATGACCTGCGGGGTATAGACGTAACGTTCGCGCATGCGATTGGCATAGTCGCGTTGACGTTCGCTGTATCGGGCGTCGGAGAACGGATCTTCCCAACCAAGGTAGTTCCAGTAATCAACATGATAGGACAGCAACAGCAGATCATCATGCTGATCTGCCATATCATGCAGGACCTGATCGGCGGGCGGGCAGGAGTTGCATCCTTGGGACGTGTAAAGTTCGACGACCGCGCGCGGCAAAACACTTTCAGCAGCCCTTGCGGGTGAAGATACGGTCATGAGCAACAGTGCAAGCGCACTTAAAAGGGGGCGAGGGTTTTTCATGACATTGATCATGCCTGAAAACCACCATCACCGACCAATCACAAGGCCTTGAAATCAGCAGTAGGTGTAAAGTGGAAGATATTTGCGCGCTTGCGTGGATCTTTGAAAGGAGATTTCCAAAGATTGATGCTATGAGCTGCGGACCAATCGGAACCAGTTCTAGGGAGCTGTCCATTGCAAAGGAACAAACGACCTTTGCGTTAAATGAAAAATGCGGAACTGATCTGCTGGTGGGAGCTTAATCTGGCAAGATCGGTCCAATACGAGGTTTGCAAGCGAATGATGAAACGCGAACACTGGGGCTCACGCCTTGGATTTATTCTGGCGGCCGCCGGGTCGGCTGTTGGACTGGGGAACATCTGGAAGTTCCCGTATATGGCTGGCGAGAATGGCGGTGGCGCATTCTTGGTGATCTATCTTGCGCTGGTCTTTACCATCGGTATTTCGGTCATGCTGGCCGAATTCGTGATCGGCCGCATGTCGGAAAAGAACGCGATTGGCGCATTTGCCAAACTTAAAGGTGGGCTTTGGCCGATCGTTGGTTTGTTTGGCGTTGCTGCCGCCTTCATGATTTTGTCGTTTTACTCGGTGGTTGCCGGCTGGACGCTGTCCTACATGATCAAGGCCGTCACCGGGGCGCTTGCGATCGAAGATCCAGCTGCCCTTGGTGACATCTTTGGCAGCTTCATCAGTGATACGACCTCGCCGTTGATTTTCCACGCGATCTTCATGGCGCTGACCATTTTCGTCGTGCTTTCCGGTGTTGGTGCCGGTATCGAGCGCGCGTCGAAAATCCTGATGCCCGCACTGTTCGCGCTTTTGATCGTTCTGATCGTGCGCTCGGTTACGCTTCCGGGTGGTATGGAAGGTGTGGCCTTCCTGCTGTCACCGGACTTCTCGAAAGTGACATGGGCAACGGTTTCGGATGCGCTGTCACAGGCCTTTTTCTCGTTGTCGTTGGGGATGGGGGCAATGATCACTTATGGCTCATACCTTGCGAAGAAAGAAAACCTTCCGGGATCTGCCGGTTGGGTCACCTTGCTTGATTCGGCTGTTGCCGTTCTGGCCGGCCTTCTGGTTCTTCCGGCGGTATTTGCCTTCGGCTTTGATCCGAGTGCCGGTCCGGGCCTGACCTTTATCACGCTGCCAGCTGTGTTCGCCCAGATGCCGTTTGGTTCGTTCTTTGCCTTCCTGTTCTTCCTGCTGTTGGCGATTGCGGCTTTGACCTCTGCGGTGTCGATCCTTGAAGTGGTTGTTGCCTATTTCGTCGATGATCGTGGGATCAATCGCAAAACGGCGGCTGTGGTTCTTGGTTTCGTGATCTTCCTGCTTGGTATTCCGTCGTCGCTTTCGATGGGGGTCATGGCGGATGTTGAAATCCTGTGGGGCAAGAACTTCTTTGACCTTATGGACTTCGTCAGCTCAAGCCTGCTGTTGCCGATTGGCGGTTTGTTGATTTCGTTGTTTGTTGGCTGGATCGTTTGGGGCAAGGCCCAGGAAGAAATCGCAGCACATAACGGAATTGTACCGGTATGGATCGGTGCGTGGGGCTTGATCGTCAAGTTCGTCGCACCGCTGGCGATTGCTTTTATTCTGCTTAAAGGTCTTGGTGTTTTCTAAGTCAGACCTGCCGATAGGCTAATGCGAAAGGGCGGGGAATTTCCCCGCCCTTTTTTGTCGTTTGCCGTTCGGTTTGGTTCTAGAGGGCAGCTTCCTTGGCAAGCTTGGAAACGGATTCTGCGCTCATGGGTTGACCCAGCAGATACCCCTGGATCAAGTCACATCCGGCCTTGCGCAGCACGTCAAGCTGATGCTGGTTTTCGACCCCTTCGGCAACGCAGGTTTTGCCAAGGTTGCGCGCCATGTTGATGATCGTAATTGGCAAAGTTTCACCATCTGGGCCGTCTTCGATATCCCAGACAAAACTGCGATCAAGCTTGATCACATCAAAGGGCAATGTGCGCAGATAACTCAGGCTCGAAAATCCGGTCCCGAAATCATCAAGCGCGATGCGCACACCAAGATCACGCAGGCGCTGTAATTTGGTCCGCATGTCATCAATATTCCGCATGAACAGACTTTCGGTGACTTCGATTTCCAACCGGTCGGCAGCCACACCCTTGTCAACGATGATGGCGCGAAGCTGTTCGGCAAAATCCATCGATCCATAGAACTGCTGAACTGACACATTCACCGCAAGGCGCAGGTTATGTAAGCCTTCCTGACGCCAGGCAACCAATTGCTTGCAGGCGGTGCGAATGACCCAGCGGCCCAGTTCGCCAATCACGCCCATTTCCTCGGCAATCGGGATGAAGGTCGAGGGCGGAATGGTTTTGCCATCGGTCGTCGTCCAGCGCAGCAAGGCTTCGACCCCCGCAATTTCACCGGTTTTTGCATCAAATTGCGGCTGATAGACAAGATGGAGTTCCTCGTTGTCGATCGCGCGGCGCAAGGCGGTTTCAAGGGCAAGATCCGCCCCCTTTTGACTGTGCAGATTGACGCTGTAAAGTCCGACCCGGTTGCGTCCCTGTTCCTTGGCCTGAACCATTGCCAGTTCGGCACAACGAATGATGTTGCTGGTGTCATTGGCATCTTCGGGGAAGGACGCAATGCCGATGCTTGCCGAAAGGTAAACGTCTTCACCCTTGCGGGTCAGATGGGCTTCGCCAAGGCGCATCAGAAGACTTTCTGCGATCCCGACGGCTTCCTGTTCAGTGTTCACATTTGGCAGGATAGCGGCGAATTCATCGGCACCGATACGGGCGATGACAGCATCCTGACCAAGTTCGCGGCTGATGCGGCGTGATACTTCGACCAGCACATCGTCCCCGATATTATGGCCAAGGGCATTATTGACGCGCTGGAAGTTGTCGATATCGAGCATGGCAACCGTGAGTGGGCGTCCGACCCGGCGGGCGCGACCGATATGAAGCGACAAAAGTTCCGAAAACCGGCGACGGTTTGGCATGCCGGTCAGTTCATCGGTAAAGGCAATCCGCAGGACATCTTCGCGGTTTTTTTCACGCCCGCTGATGTCGGTGAAGATCGAAGCATAGTGGGTGATTGTACCTTCGCCATCGCGAACCGCCATGATCGAAAGCCATTCGGCATAAATCTCGCCCGACTTGCGCCGGTTCCAGATTTCGCCTTCCCATTTTCCGGTGCGCGCCAAATCTGCCCAAAGCTTGGCATAGAAAGCCTTGTTCTGGCGTCCAGACTTCAAAATCGCCGGTGTCTTGCCGATCACTTCTTCGGCCTGATAGCCGGTGACGCGCGTGAAGGCCGGATTGACGGCCTCGATCTCCGACTGCGCATTGCAGATCATCACACAGTCAGGGGAATTTTCGATCAGCTTGTTGGCAAGGGCCAGGGACTGGCGCGCCTTGGTAATTTCGCTGCCACTGTCTTCGGCCAGACTGCTTAGATGGATCAGGTAATCCTGTTCGATAAATTCAAGCAGATCGGCAAATGACAAAACCCCGATGGTTTCACCGTTGTGGTTATGAACTACAAGATGACGGAAATTGTCGCGCATCATCATTCTGCGCGCGTCATCAAGGTTCATATCCTGACGAATGAAAGTCACCGGTCGGGTGGCAATATCGCCCGCAGTCAGGTTTTCATGTTCTTCTGCCAGATGGCGCAAGATATCACGTTCGGTGATGATGCCGGTTTGCAGTTCTACCGGTTGGTCGTTCGGGAAACCGGAAATGATCGCGCTGTCGCATTTTTCCGAATGCATGCGCTGACGCAGTTCCCAAACCCGAATGTCCTTGTGGGCAAATACGGTGGATTGGCGAACCGCATCCGCAACATCGTTGGCAATGAACGGCTTTTTGTCACCGACATGACGGATGAGGTCGGTCTGGCTGATGATCCCGACAAGGCAGCCATCCGCATCAATGGTGACAAGATGGCGCACGCCACGATCGCGCATGCGCACGATTGCCGATTGCGGGGTGGCATGGACCGAAATGGTATGTACCGGTTGGGACATACGCGTTGAAACCGGTTCAGAAAGCGCGGCCATGGTCGACGGTGGCAACGATAGCAAATCGTGCTCGGTCAGAATTCCCACAGGCTTGTTGTCCACCACAATAATGACGGAACTGCTGTTGGCCTTGCGCATTTTTGCCGTAGCGTCGCCGAGGGACGTTTGCGGTGTACAGCTTAAAACTGTTCCGGGGGAAAGTGTGCCGACCGTCAGACCAAACGGGCGTCCATCGGAGGATGTGGGGCGTATCATGCGCGTTTGCTCTGTTCGACTGATCTTTTTCGGTTTTATTCTTAAGGGTGAGGCGAAGGCGCCATTCCTAGCAGGTTCGGCGTACTTGAGAATTGTTCTGGATCAAGTCAGGGGCGTTCAATTGAACGTCGCCCAGTAAAATTCGGTACAAACAAGAACACCCCACCGGAAAACCGGTGGGGTGTCAATGTGTCAGCCAAAGATTTCAGATTGAAATCAGGCAGCTTTCATCATGTTACGCAGAACGAACTGCAGGATGCCGCCGTTCTGGTAGTAGAGAACTTCGTTCTCGGTATCGATACGGCAGGTAACAACGATTTCCTCGGTGCTGCCATCTTTGCGCGTGATGCGAACCGTGACGTCCTGAAGCGGGTTGATGCCATCACCGATGCCCAGCACGTCAAAGGTTTCCGAACCGTCCAGCTTGTAGGTCGCACGACCTTCGCCGTTCTTGAACTGCAACGGCAGAACGCCCATGCAGACCAGGTTGGTACGGTGGATACGCTCGAAGCTTTCCGCGATCACAGCTTTGACGCCAAGCAGGTTGGTGCCTTTTGCTGCCCAGTCACGCGAAGAACCGGTGCCGTATTCCTTACCAGCGATGACAACCAGCGGGGTGCCTTCGGCCTGATAACGCATTGCGACGTCATAGACCCAGCCCTGTTCGCCCGACGGATAATGAACCGAAACACCACCTTCGGTGCCCGGTGCCATTTCGTTACGGATACGAATGTTGGCAAAGGTACCGCGCATCATGACTTCGTGGTTACCACGACGTGCGCCATAGGAGTTGAAGTCACGAACAGCAACGCCGTGTGCCTTGAGGTATTCACCTGCCGGGCTTTCTTCCTTGATCGAACCGGCTGGGGAAATGTGGTCGGTGGTGACAGAGTCACCCAGAATCAGGAGCGGACGTGCGCCATGAACTTCAGAGAAGTCACCCGGCTCTTTCGCCATGTCGACGAAGTAAGGCGGGTTCTGAACGTAGGTGGACTTGCCATCCCACGCGAAGGTCTCGCCTTCGGTGACTTCGATTTCCTGCCACGGTTTCGGACCGGCAAAGATGTTGTCGTAACGATCTTTGTACATGGACGCCGAGATCGAGGACGCGATGGTGTCAGCGATCTCTTTGTTGGTCGGCCAGATGTCTTTCATGAAGACGTCTTTGCCGTTCTTGTCCTTACCGAGCGGATCTTTGTTCAGATCGATCTTCAGGTTACCGGCAAGCGCATAGGCAACAACCAGCGGCGGGGAGGCAAGGTAGTTTGCCTTGACCTGCGGGCTGATACGGCCTTCGAAGTTACGGTTACCCGACAGAACGGCGGTGACGAGCATGTCGTTACCGTCGATCGCGTCGATGATCGGTGCTGCCAGCGGACCGGAGTTACCGATGCACGTGGTGCAACCGAAACCGGCCACGTTAAAGCCAAGCTGATCCAGGTAATCCTGAAGGCCTGCTTTTTCGAGGTAATCGGCAACAACCAGCGAACCCGGTGCGAGCGAGGTTTTCACCCACGGCTTGCTCTGAAGGCCGAGTTCGACAGCTTTTTTCGCCAGAAGACCTGCTGCGATCAAAACGCTCGGGTTCGAAGTGTTGGTGCAAGAGGTGATCGCGGCGATGACGACGTTACCGTCCTTCATTTCGAAGTTTTCGTTCGAAACCGGAACAGAACGATCAGCATCAACACCCGGTGCCATGTCGGCAAAGGTCTTGGTGAAGCTCGAAACGGCATCTTTCAGCAGAACACGGTCCTGCGGACGCTTCGGACCCGAAAGGGCCGGCTCGACGGTCGAGATGTCAAGTTCAAGCGTTGCAGTGTATTCGGCTTCATGTGCCGGGTCACGCCACATGCCCTGTTCTTTGGCATATGCTTCGACCAGTGCAATCTGGTCTTCGTCACGGCCGGTCGAACGCATGTAGTTGAGCGTTTCGTCATCGATCGGGAAGAAGCCACAGGTCGCACCATATTCCGGTGCCATGTTACCGATGGTCGCACGATCCGGAAGGCTCATGTGGTCAAGCGCATCGCCATAGAATTCGACGAATTTGCCAACAACGCCCTTTTCACGCAGCATCTGAACGACGCGCAGAACAAGGTCAGTTGCGGTGATGCCTTCTTTCATGGAACCGGTCAGCTTGAAGCCGACAACTTCCGGGATCAGCATCGAGATCGGCTGACCAAGCATTGCTGCTTCGGCTTCCAGACCACCAACGCCCCAACCGAGAACAGCAAGGCCGTTCACCATGGTGGTGTGAGAGTCGGTACCGACCAGCGTGTCCGGATATGCAACGGTTTTGCCGTCTTCGTCCTTGCCGGTCCAGACGACCTTTGCAAGATGTTCGACGTTGACCTGGTGGCAGATACCAGCCCCCGGCGGAACAATGCGGAAGTTGTTGAAGGCGTTCTGGCCCCAACGCAGGAACTCGTAACGCTCGCCGTTACGTTCGAACTCGACTTCCATGTTTTTGTCGAGTGCGTCGTCGGTGCCGAAGAAGTCGATCATGACCGAGTGGTCAATGACGAGGTCAACCGGTGAAAGCGGGTTCACCTTCTGGGCGTCGCCGCCCATCTTCACGACAGCATCGCGCATCGCGGCAAGGTCAACAACGGCGGGAACGCCGGTGAAGTCCTGCATCAGAACGCGGGCCGGACGATAGTTGATTTCGTGGCTGCTTTTGCGCTCTTTGAGCCAGTCAACAACAGCTTTGACATCGTCGGTTTTAACGGTGAAATCGTCTTCGTAACGCAGAAGGTTCTCAAGAACGACTTTCAGCGTGAAGGGAAGTTTTGAAACGTCGCCGAATTTCTCGGAAGCAACTTTGAGGCTGTAATAGTCGACGGACTTGTCCCCGACTTTCAGCGTGCGGCGCGTTTTCAGGTTGTCTTTGCCACAAATGGACATCAGACCCTCCTCAAGGTGGTTAAAAGGGCTTGTCGTGACAAGACACCCCGACCGTCGGAGCGCCGAGCGGTGGGCTATCTGTGTTGCGTGACGCGGGTCACGGCTACATATCTATGTGCAACGGGGTTACACCACAATTCCCTTTGAAAGTCCAGACCCCGAAAAGGGGTATTGGTGAAAACCCGTTGATCACAGCATGTTGGCAAAGCCCAACAAGCAATCAAACGGCTTTAGACGATATGTGCCGTGGCTTTTGGCCTTTCAATAGGACAGGCAAAACACGGAGTCTGTTTTTTCCTGACATGGTTATAGAGCCGCCGGCATTCGCGGCAATGAATGTCGGTGTGGGGCGCAGGGGCCGCTCGCCTTTAACAACGACTCCGCACCGGAGTCGGGGTGGCGGGTTCGAATTTGCCTGCAAAGCGACATGTTCCCAATGCGCGCGAATTGTGCGGTGCATGATTGCGAAAGATTTTTGCATTGCGGTGTTTTCGCGTGCCGTCTGCGACCTGCAACCTGAGATAACGCTACGTAATCAAGGGTAGAGCGGTCGGTGTGTTCTGTCGTCAAATAATTGTGCGGTGCGAATTTGTAGAAAACTCCCAACCCCTTGAGAATCATTGCATTGACGCAATATGCTGAAATTGGTACTTAAATGCCTATTAAATGTGTCAGGCCCGGTTTCCGTAAGGTCAGGGTCATAAAATAAACCGACACATCATCAGGGAAACTGAACAGCGGTTTGCAAATTTTCACGCGAAAGAACCCGAAATGCGGTTCTGCGGCATTTGCGGCCCAAGTCAGGGAGGAATGCGACGGCATGACGTCACAGAGTCCTATTTTAGAGATTAGCGACGTGTCGCTTGTTTTCGGCGGCGTGCGTGCGCTGAGTGATGTCAGCTTCTCCGTTCAGCCGGGCGAGCTTTTTTCGATTATTGGCCCGAACGGTGCTGGTAAGACATCCATGCTGAACTGCGTTTCGGGGCGTTATACGCCAACGACCGGTTCGGTATCTTTCAAGGGCAAGGATGTTACCGGGCTCAAGCCGAATGATCGTGCCGAACTTGGTATCGGGCGTACGTTCCAGAACCTGGCGCTTTTCGGGCACATGAATGTGCTTGATAACATTATGGTCGGTCGGCACCACCTGCTTAAGAACAACTTCCTGAACGGGCCGCTTTACTGGTTTGGCGGGGCGCAGAAAGAAGAGCTCGATCATCGTCGCTTCTGTGAAGACGTCATCGACTTCCTTGAAATTTCCCATATCCGCAAGGCGACCGCCGGCACGCTTTCCTATGGTTTGCGTAAACGGGTCGAGCTTGCGCGTGCTGTTGCGTTGCGTCCGGACCTGATCCTGCTTGATGAGCCGATGGCGGGCATGAACCTCGAAGAAAAAGAGGACATGGCGCGCTTTATCATCGACCTCAATGAAGAGTGGGGCATGACCGTTGTCATGATCGAACACGACATGGGTGTGGTCATGGATATCTCCAATCGGGTGATGGTCCTTGATTTCGGTCGCAAGATTGCCGAAGGCCTGCCTGAAGAAGTCATGGCCAACAAGCATGTCAAGAAAGCCTATCTCGGCGAAGAAGACGACGACACGGACGAAGACGAGCAGGTGGCCTGATCATGAGCAGCAATATCCCGGAATATGCCGACGTTCAGTCGCTTGATAGCTTCCCGAAAGTGCTGGCCTACAACGCGCGCAACTGGCCCAAAGAAGTCGCCATGCGCGAAAAGGAATTCGGTATCTGGCAGGAATTTACCTGGCAGGATTATAACGACCGTGTCAAATGGATGGCGCTTGGCATGCGCGCCCTTGGCCTTGGGCAGGGCGATGTTGTTGGCATCATCGGCGAAAACCGTCCGGAATGGGTTTGGGCCGAAATCGCGGCGCATGCGCTGCGCGGCATGTCGGTTGGTCTTTATCAGGACAGCCTGCACGAAGAAGTCGCCTATCTGATTACCTATTCAGGCGCGCGCATTCTGATCGCCGAAGACGAAGAACAGTGTGACAAGCTGCTTGAGCTTGGCGAAGACATCCCGACTGTCGACCATATCGTTTATTGCGATCCGCGCGGGATGCGCAAATACGACGATCCGCGTTTGCTGGATGTCGAAAAGCTTTATGAACTGGGCCGCGAGCTGGAGGCAAAAAATCCGGGCATTTATGACCAGATGGTTGCCGACACCCGTGGCGATGAATGTGCCATTCTGTGCACCACCTCGGGTACAACGTCCAAGCCGAAGATGGCGATGCTCAATTCCGGTGATTTCCTTGATCACTGTGCGGCTTACCTTCGCGCTGACCCGAAATATCCGGGCGACAATTATGTCTCGGTCCTGCCGTTGCCGTGGATTATGGAGCAGGTCTATGTCGTTGGTCAGTCGCTGATCAGTCGCCAGATCGTTAATTTCGTCGAAGAGCAGGAAACCATGATGGCCGACCTGCGCGAAATTGGTCCGAACTTCGTCCTGCTGGCACCGCGCGTTTGGGAAACCATCGCGGCCGATGTCCGCGCACGGATGATGGATTCCACACCGTTCAAGCAAAAGATGTTTGATTTCGGCATGGCATTGGCCCGCACCGCGATGGATGCCGGCGGCCATTCGAAAATGGCCGATGTGATCCTGATGAATGCGCTGAAAGACCGTCTTGGATTTTCCAATCTGCGTTCTGCCGCGACGGGTGGTGCCGCGATTGGCCCGGAAACCTTCAGGTTCTTCCATGCGATGGGTGTGCCGCTGCGTCAGCTTTATGGTCAGACCGAACTGTGCGGCGCCTACACCATCCATCAGCCGGGCGATATTGATTTCGATACGGTTGGCGTTGCCTTTGATAATTCCGAGATCAAGGTGATCAACACCGACGAAAATGGTGTTGGCGAAATCGTTGCGCGCACGTCGGGCATGTTTACCGGATACTTCAAAAATCAGGCCGCCTATGACGAAGATGTCCGGGATGGCTGGATGCATACGGGGGATGCCGGTTACTTCAAGGACGAGAACAAGCACCTTGTGGTGATTGACCGTATGAAGGATCTGGCGGAAACCTCGACCGGGGTGCGCTATTCGCCGCAGTTTATTGAAAATAAACTGAAATTCTCGCCCTTCATTGCCGAGGCCGTGATTCTTGGCAAGGGCCTGCCGTTCCTGTCGACCATGATCTGTATTCGTTATTCGATCATGGCGAAATGGGCCGAGCAGCGCGGGATTGCCTTTACAAACTACACCAACCTGTCAGCCCAGCCGCAGGTCTATGACATGATCACCGAGGAAATCCGCGAAGTGAACAAGACACTTCCGGAAGCCCAGCGGATCAAGCGGTTCCTTCTGCTTTACAAGGAACTGGATGCCGATGACGGCGAACTCACCCGCACACGCAAAGTGCGCCGTGGTGTGGTTGCCGAGAAATATGCCGACATCATCGATGCGGTTTATGCCGGCAATGACAAGGTTGATATCGACACCATGATCACCTTCCAGGACGGGTCCAAAACCCGTATCCAGACGAGTGTGAAGGTCGTCGATCTTGATAATGACAAGGCCGCACAGACGGCCCCGAAAGCCGCCGAATAAGGCAGCAGCATAACTGTGGCCCGGGCCAAAGGCCTGGGTCGCCATTACAGGGATGGCAACATGAATTTCGAACTTCTGTTCCAGCTTCTGCTGAACGGTTTGATTGTCGGGACACTCTATGGCGTTGTCGCCATGTGCTTTGTCCTGATCTACAAATCGACCCAGATCGTCAACTTTGCCCAGGGTGAGTTCCTGCTGATCGGGGCATGGGTGTGTTATGCATTCCTTGTCGAAATGCATATGCCCTTCTGGCTGGGTTTCCTGTTTACCTTGCTGTTCATGATGGCGTTTGGCATCGTTCTGCAGATGGTCGTCTTGCGACCGATGATTGGCGAACCGATCATTTCGGTGATCATGGTGACCATCGGGCTTTCGATCTTCTTCCAGGCAGCAACCAAGTGGATTTTCGGGGCAACCACCGCGACCTACCCGCAGGTGTTTGAAACCCGATCGGTCAACCTGTTGGGGATGCAGATCGAGACGGCCTATATCATGAGCTTCGTGATCTCGTTGTTCATCATGGCCGGGTTCTATTGGTTCTTTAAATATTCCAAGCTTGGCCTTGCCATGCGGGCAACCGCCTTTGATCAGCAGGTCGCGCAAAGCCTTGGTATTTCCGTCAAAACCGTATTTGCCATGTCCTGGGCAATCTCGGCCCTTGTATCGGGTGTCGCCGGGATCGTGATCGGCATGGTCAACGGCGTGTCGTCCGCCCTTTCGGTGATCGGGATCAAGGTGTTCCCGGCGGTGATCCTTGGCGGGCTTGATTCGATCATCGGTGCCATTGTCGGCGGTGTGATCATTGGTCTGCTTGAAAACACCGCGGAGTTTGTTGACGGCCAGTATCTGCACTGGGGCAACCTGTTCTCGATCGCACCGTTCTACGTGCTGATCATTATTCTGTGCATCAAGCCATATGGCCTGTTTGGCACCAAAGACATCGAACGTATCTAGAGGACGGGGAAGATATACTATGGCTGGGTTTTCTATACGTCCTTGCGGTGACTTCCGAACGACTTATCGTCAGGATACCCGCATCTTTGATACGACCTATATCCGTAACGCCGCGATCCTTGGCATCTTTGCTGTCGCCATGATCCCGTTTGTTCTGGATGGCTATTACGTCAACCTGTTCATTCAGATTTCCTATTTTGCGATTGCCGCACTGGGGCTGAATATTCTGGTCGGCTTTACCGGGCAGATTTCATTGGGCCACGCTGCCTTCTTTGGCTTTGGTGCCTTTGCATCGGCCTGGATCAACAATACCACCGGCATTCCGGTGCTGCTGTCGATCCCGCTGGCTGGTCTGATGACGGCAGCGGTCGGAATGCTGTTTGGGTTGCCAGCGGCCCGTATCAAGGGGCTTTATCTGGCGATTGCGACCCTTGCTGCGCAATTTATTCTGGAAGACTTCTTTGCCCGGGCCGAATGGTTTACCGGCGGTTCCTATGGGGCGGCAGCCAATCCGATCAACGTGTTTGGCTACGAAGTTCTCGATGATTTCAGCTTCTTCTATGTGTCGCTGTTCTTCCTCGTGGTGATGTATCTGCTGGGCACCAACCTGATGCGGACCCGTGATGGGCGCGCCTTTGTCGCGGTACGTGACCATTACCTGTCAGCGGAAATCATGGGGATCAACCTCACGAAATATCGTCTGATGAGCTTTGCGATCTCGTCTTTCTATGCCGGTGTCGGGGGGGCCATGTATGGCCACTATCTGGGCTTTGTGTCGGCCGAGGGCTTTACCATCCTGCTGTCGATCCAGTTCCTGGGCATGATCATTATCGGCGGTCTTGGTTCCGTCAAAGGAACCCTGATGGGCACAGTGTTCATGGTGCTTTTGCCCGAAGTCATGGAAAGCGGTGTCAGCGTACTCAGCGTTTTTGAATGGGCCAATTCGACGGCTGTAACCGACGGACTGGCCTATATCAAGGAGATGGCAATTGGTCTGGCCATCATCCTGTTCCTGATCTTTGAACCGGATGGGTTGGCCCATCGCTGGCAACAGATCAGGGCGTACTGGAAGCTTTATCCCTTCTCGTACTGATCAAAACCCCGAACCCGGCCCGCTTATAAAAACCAAAGGGCCGGGACCAAAACGGGGCGACCGGGAGGCTTATTTTGTGAAAACGTCCAAGGGAGACGTCGTGATGAAAAGATTGATTGCTGCGACCGCAATGGTCGCAACCGGGCTGTCCTTCTCGGCAGCGCAGGCAGATGACGACATGGTCTTTGTCGGCCATCTGATGGACATTACAGGTGCCACCGGCTTTATCGGCAAATTCTATGCCGATGGTGTGCGCGATGCGTTGTCCTATGTGAACGTCAACGGAGGCATTGACGGTACGGTTCTGGACTCAGAATCGGTCGATTATGCCTACAAGGTTCCGCAGGCGATCGCGAACTACAAGAAATGGCGTTCGCGCAATGACATGATCGCCATGCAGGGCTGGGGCACGGGCGATACCGAAGCCCTGATCAGCTTTGTCGCCAATGACAAGGTGCCGGTCTATTCCGCATCCTATTCGGGCCATTTGACAGATCCGACTGCGAAGAACCCGAAAACCGCCAAGCCTGCACCCTATAACTTCTTCTACGGTGCATCCTATTCCGATGCCTGCCGTGCGATGGTTCAGTGGGCGGCTGATGACTGGAAACAGTCCGGTGGTTCCGGCAAGCCGATCTTCTCGCATATCGGCGACAACCACCCCTATCCGAATGCACCGAAACAGGCTTGCGAAGAATACGCGACCGAGCTTGGATTTGAAGTGACCGCGCCGGTTGTTGTTTCGATGAAACCGGGCGACTTCAAGGCCCAGTGCCTGACCATGAAAGAAGCCGGGACCAACTATGGTTACCTTGGCAACCTCGGCCCGTCGGTTGTGTCGCTGGTGAAATCCTGTGACACGGTTGGCGCAACCCCGAAATGGCTCGCCAACATTTGGGCAGGTGACTACGAGACGCTGAAAACCATCGGTGATGTCGATAACTACATCTTCCCGGCCATGACCAGCTTCTGGACCGATGAAGGTGTTCCGGGCATGGACCTGGTACGTGAAATCTCCAAGATGTCGGACAGCTCGGGCGAGCAGTTCCGCACTCACCACTATATCCGTGGCATTTGCTCGGTCTATTTCATGAAAGAAGCCATGGAATGGGCCAAAGCCAATGGTGGCCTGACCGGCGAGAACATCAAGGCAGGCATGTATGCCCGCCAGAATTGGGTTCCGGCCGGTCTTGAAGGTGTGTGCATGGAAGCGACCTGGACCGCCGAGGACCATCGCGGCATCAACACCGTCAATATCTATAACGGCAGCGCCAAAGGTGGCGACGTCACGGTTGAAAAAGTAACGACCGTAACCCTGCCGCGTCGTGACGACTGGCTCGGTTACTAAGAGCCATATTACGACAGACCAATGTCTCCCAGACTGTTCGGAGGCAGGGCATAACACGCAAGATGCCCTGTCTCTGACAGCTGGAGATCACAAGACGATCATTCGAAAGGGACATCATGGCAGAGCCCGTCCGCAAAAGCGAAACCGCCGAACCGATGCTTTCGGTCAATAACATCGAAGTCGTCTATGACGAGGTGATTCTGGTCCTGCGTGGCGTCTCGCTTGAGGTCCCGCAAGGCAAAATTGTGACCCTGCTGGGGCCGAACGGGGCCGGTAAATCCACAACGCTCAAGGCGATTTCGGGTTTGCTGAAAACCGAAGACGGGGAAGTCACCCGCGGCGATATCAACTTCATGGGCAAGCAGATTGCCAATGGCAGCCCCGAAGATATCGTGCGATCCGGCCTGTTTCAGGTTATGGAAGGTCGTCGTATCATCGAGGACATGACCTGTATCGAAAACCTGCGTCTCGGGGCCTATACCCGCAAGGACAACAAGGTCAAAGACGATATCGAAATGGTCTTTGAGTATTTCCCGCGTTTAAAGGAACGGACCGGTCTTGCGGGCTACCTTTCCGGCGGAGAGCAACAGATGCTGGCGATCGGGCGTTCGCTCATGGCGCGACCGAAGATGATCCTGCTTGATGAGCCTTCGATGGGATTGTCGCCGCTTTTGGTCAAGGAAGTGTTCGGGATCATTGAAAAGATCAATCGCGAGCAGGGCATCACCATGCTGATCGTCGAACAGAATGCTAACTTTGCGCTGAAGGTTGCCGACTATGGCTACATCATGGAAAGCGGTAAGGTTGTGCTGGATGGCACGGCGGAAGAGCTTCTCAATAACGAGGACGTCAAGGAATTCTATCTGGGCGGGGGTTCTGAAGAACGCAAAAGCTTCAAGAACATCAAGTCCTACAAACGCCGCAAACGTTGGCTCTAGGATCGAGACACCGGGGCCGTATATCGGTGTGGTGGACGCCTTTGAATGAAAGACGGGTATGATGCTTAAAACTTACTATGACGAGCGCGAAACGCGAACTCCCGGAAGCCGCGAGGCCGGCTTGATGGCAGCACTGCCGCGCATCCTGCATCATGCCAAATCGCAATCGAAGGCTTATGGTCGACTGTTGGCCGATATCGAGCCGCAAAAAATCACCACCCGCGAGGCACTGGCGAAACTGCCGCTGACCCGCAAGTCGGATCTGATTGATGCGCAGGCCAAGGAACCGCCGCTGGCGGGCCTGAACGCAACGCCGATCCCGGCGATGGCGCGCCTGTTCCAAAGCCCCGGCCCGATTTACGATCCGCAAGGAAAAGGCGATGACTGGTGGCGGATGGGCCGTGCCTTCTTTGCTGCTGGTTTCCGCCCGGGGGATATCGTCCATAACTGCCTGTCCTATCATCTGACACCGGGTGGGTTTATTTTTGACAGTGGCGCGCGCGCCTGTGGTTGCGTCGTGGTTCCGGCCGGTGTTGGACAAAGCGAAGCCCAGGTCAGGGCGATCAGCGATCTCAAGCCAGCTGGTTACAGCGGTACGCCGTCCTTCTTGAAAATACTGATCGAAAAGGCCGAGGAACTTGGTGCTGATATCTCCTCGATCAAGCGCGCGCTGGTGTCGGGCGAAGCCCTGCCGGAAAGTTTGCGGTCGTGGTTTGCAGATCGCGATATTGCGATGCTGCAATGCTACGCCAGTGCCGACCTTGGCCTGATTGCCTATGAAAGCGATGCCAAGGACGGAATGATCGTTGCCGAGGACATCATTCTTGAAATCGTCCGTCCCGGTACCGGGGAACCGGTTGCCGAGGGCGAAGTGGGCGAAGTTGTCGTCACCACACTGAATATGGATTATCCCCTGATCCGCTTTGCGACCGGCGATTTGTCGGCGATTGCGTCCGGCCAAAGTGCCTGTGGGCGCACCAATCACCGTATCAAGGGCTGGATGGGGCGTGCCAATCAGACCACCAAGATCAAGGGGATGTTTGTTCATCCGCAACAGATCGGTGAAATTGTCAAACGCCACGGTGATATTGCCAAGGCGCGCCTTGTCGTGACCCGCGAAAACGATAACGACGTCATGACCCTGATCTGCGAAGGCATTGACGACGGTCATATCGAGGCGATTGCCGACACACTCGCCAGTGTCTGCAAACTGCGCGGCACGGTGCAGGGGGCGGCAATTGGCAGTTTGCCAAATGATGGCAAGGTGATTGATGACCAACGTGATCATGGTTGATCACATATCCTGACGTAAGGTTTCATTCCCGCTCGGGAAACTTGTGCCGCTTGGCTTTGCCAGCGGCACTTTTTTGTCCTTACATCAAACGTGATGCCTGCAGTACCAGCCCGCCGGCAAGCAGCGTAAGCGCAGCACCAACAATCACGTTCTTGAGCGAAAGCACAGACTGGTCACCATGATGATGGTGATCGTGCCCGCCATGATCATGATGTTCGCCATGATGTGCTGACTTTTGGCCTTCGCGACGCAGCCACAGCAGGACGCCAGTCAGACCAAAGGCGGCAATGTTCAGCAACAGCGTGTAATTGACGCCAAATGCACTGACCTCGGCGATGTCGCGGCTGCTTTCGGGCAGGGCACCAAGTGCGACAAAGGCGTAATGCAGGACAAGGGCGGTGGCGACGATACTGGCATACATGATGCCAGCGATATAAAGCGCAGTCTTCCAGCCGTAATAACGGGCATTGACCTTGACCAGTGGCGGAACCATCAGGTCGGAATAGATAAAGCCCATAATCCCGGCAAAGCTGACACCCCCGGCACTCAGCACTGTGGCCAGTGGAATGTTCCCCATGGAGCCGATAAAGGTCGCAGCAGCAACAAATGGTGCGATCAGGGCATTCTCCAGAACCGTCAAAAACGGCAAATCCGATGCATTTCCATGGCTATCCCCGGCAAGGAACACAGTTTGCCAGAACTCGGCCGGAACAAAGACGGCAATAAAGCCGGCAATCGTGAAACCGATCAGGATTTCACGCCAGACCATCTGCCATTCCATGACAAAGCGGTTGCCGACCTGCTGCCAGCCTTCTTTGGACTTAAAGCGTTTTTTCCAGTCGAAATCATCTTCTTCGCTGCCGGCTTCCGCGTCGGCATGTTGCTTGGCGGCTTCAATCATCTCCTCGGGATATGTCAGGCGGATCAGAACAGCCGAAATCGCAATCATCAGGATGCCGCCTATGACTTCTGCGGCCAGAAACTGCCAGCCCAGAAACAGAAAGATCAGAACGCCAAGTTCAATGACCAAGTTGGTCGATGCGAACATAAAGGCGACAGTGGCAATGAAATGTGCGCCTTTCTGAAACAGGGACCGCGCGGCGGAAAGGGCCGCGAACGAGCATGAACTTGATATCGCGCCAAACAGAGCCGCGAGCGAAACACTGCCGATATCGGCAGTACCCATATGCGCTGTCAGGCGTTTCTTGGGAACGAATACCTGAATGGCCGCACTGATGGCGTAGCCGAGAACAAATGCCCAAAGTGCGTTCCAGAAAAATCCAACTGCTGTGATCACACCGTTTGAATATTGATCAAGCAAAGTCATGGTGGCCTTCCTGCGATGTCATGTTTCGCGATAGTTGGGAAACGACGGAAAGGACGAACTGTTCCAAGATAGGCAATTGCCAACATCTGTGTATGATGGCCGAAACACCAAAAATTGCTTTGGGGAGAGCAACGTGCGCACGGGCAAGAGTTTTGCCGTTTCCATGATTACGATTTGCCAGTTGATGGCGCTGGCCTTGTGGTTTTCGGCAACGGCCGTGCTGCCGCAATTGCGCAGCGAGTTTGGCATCGGTGCATTGCAGTCATCGCTGTTTACCAGTGCGGTTTTGCTCGGCTTTGTGCTGGGGACGGTGACCAGTGCGGTCCTTGGGTTGGCCGATCGCATCGAACCCCGGCGGTTTTGGGCGATCTCGGCGATCATCGCGGCAACCGCCAATCTCCTGATCTTGGTTGTCCCGGTAGACGGGATTATCGTGATTGTGCTGCGCCTGATCACGGGTGTCTGCATGGCAGGTATTTATCCCGTCGGCATGAAGATGGTGGCAACCTGGTCGCGCGGCGATACCGGCTTTCTGGTCGGACTTCTGGTGGGGGCACTCACCATGGGATCGGCGATGCCGCATCTGTTCGCGGTGGCGGTCCCGCTTGACTGGCGATATGTGATCATCACGGCCAGTGTAACGGCCTATATCGCCGCGATTGCCGTTCTGTTTGTGCATCTGGGCGGCACGCCGGGGCGCTCGCCCCGTTTTGATCCGAAAATGGTTGGAAAAATCTGGTCAAACAGGCCTTTGCGTCATGCCTGCTATGGCTATTTCGGGCACATGTGGGAACTCTATGCCATGTGGGGCTGGATCGGGCTGTTTTTGTATGGGGCGTTTTCGGATCGCTTGGTCGAAAACCCCGGTGTCTGGTCGGCCCTTTCAACCTTTGCCATTGTCGGTGTCGGTGCGTTTGGGTCTTTGGCCGGGGGGTATTATGCCGACCGGATCGGACGCACGACCGTGACTATTGCCGCCATGGTGGTCAGTGGTGCCTGTGCCCTGATTGCAGGTGGCTTGGCCGATGCGCCTGTCATCCTCCTTATTGTTGTCTGTGTTGTTTGGGGTGTTTCAGTCGTCGCGGATTCAGCACAATTTTCATCCTGCGTCATTGAACTGGCCGATCCGCATCAGGTTGGTACAGCATTGACCCTGCAAAATGCCATCGGGTTCCTGATTGCGCTTGTTTCCATCCATCTTGTGCCAGTCATTGCCGATCATACCGGCTGGTGGGGGGCATTTGCCATGTTGGCGGCTGGCCCGGTTTTGGGCACCGTTGCAATGGTCCGATTGCGCATGATGCCAGAAGCGATTCAACTTGCAGGTGGCAGGAAATAATATTTTTACTGCTCAAGATAGAGATCAGGGGTGATCGTCTTCACTTGACAGCCGCAGGGTAAAAAACTGCGTTGTTTGGGTTTTCTTGACCATTATCTGAACAAATACTACTTTCTGCCGGAATTTTCTTGCTGTCTCGCGTTCGGGGCGATGCGGCGACTATCCAAAAATAAGGGTCTTTCATGAGTCTCACCCTCATTGTTTTGCTTCCCTTCATTGGGGCGGTCTTACCCGCTATCATGATCCGGGCCGGGCGCAACGCATGTGCCACAGCGACCGGTTCCGTCACGCTGCTTGCCCTGATCTTGCTGATAGCAAAGGCTCCTGCGGTCATTGGCGGCGAAGTCTTTCAGGTCAGTTACAGTTGGCTGCCGGAACTGGGTCTGAATGTGACCTTCTTCCTGGACGGACTGGGCTTGCTGTTTGCCACCCTGATTCTGGGTATCGGTCTTCTGATTATCATCTATGCGCGGTTCTATCTTTCCAAGGATGACCCGATGGGCAGGTTCTATGTGTTCCTGCTGCTGTTCCAAGGGGCCATGGTCGGCATCGTTCTGTCTGACAATATCCTGCTGTTGCTGATTTTCTGGGAACTGACGTCGCTGTCATCCTTCCTGTTGATCGGCTATTGGAAGCATCTTCCGGCGGGGCGTCAGGGCGCGCGCATGGCGCTTGCCGTGACAGGTGCGGGTGGTTTGGCGATGATTGCCGGGATGCTGATCCTTGGCGATATTGTCGGGTCCTATGATCTGACCGTTATCTTGCAGAACGCCGATCTGATCCAGGCATCGCCGATGTATCTGCCGGCCTTGATCCTGATCCTGCTGGGCTGCTTTACCAAATCGGCACAGTTCCCGTTCCATTTCTGGCTGCCGCATGCGATGGCGGCACCGACACCGGTTTCGGCCTATCTGCACTCGGCGACAATGGTGAAGGCGGGCATCTTCCTGATGGCCCGCATGTGGCCGGTTCTTTCAGGTACGCCGGAATGGTTCTACATCGTAGCGACCGCCGGTCTTGTGACCATGGTGCTGGGCGCATGGATTGCGATCTTCAAGCATGACCTTAAAGGCCTTCTGGCCTATTCGACGGTTAGTCATCTTGGACTTGTCACCATGTTGCTTGGTTTCGGAACGCCGATGGCGGCCGTTGCCGGGGTGTTTCACATCATCAACCATGCGACGTTCAAGGCGGCCCTGTTCATGACAGCCGGGATCATTGATCATGAAACCGGGACCCGTGACATTCGTCGCTTTGGTGGTTTGCTGAATGTCATGCCGATTGCCGGTACCATCGGCATTATCACGGCAGCCTCGATGGCGGGTATCATTCCGTTCAATGGTTTCATCTCCAAGGAAATGATGCTCGAAGAAGCATGGCACACCATGTGGCTTGACCAGAGTTGGGTGGTGCCGCTATTGGCGACGATTGGCGCCTTGTTCTCGGTGGCCTATTCGTTCCGGTTTATCTTCCATGTCTGGCTGGGCAAGCCGCGGGATGAAAACCTGCCGCACCATCCCCATGACCCGCCCTTTGGCATGTGGGCACCGCCCGCGCTGCTGACGGTTCTGGTGGTTGTGATCGGTCTGTTCCCGGCCACCATCGCAGGGCCATTGGTGGCTGCGACCGCAGGGGCGGTTACCGGTGGTGAATTGCCGGACTATTACCTGTCACTTTGGCATGGTCTTACACCGGCGCTTGGTATGAGTGTGCTTGCGATTATCGGTGGATCGCTTTTGCTGATGCGCCATGGGGGCCTGATGTCGGCAACCGCCAACCTGTCGCGGCCCGATGCCAAGACAATGTTTGATTGCGGCATGGCCAAGACCGTCGCGCTCAGCCGACTGGTTTCGGACAATCTGCATAACGGATCGCTGCAGCGTTATCTTGCAGTTATGGTCATTGGTGCGATTGGTATCGGCCTGTCCGGCTTTTATGCGCAGCCGGACTTCCAGTCGGGCTCGCGGGAGCTTATTGAAGTTTCACCGCCTGCGGTCATTGGCTGGCTGTTGCTGGTCGTGACCTGTGTGGCTGCGGTCTTCATGCATTACAATCGTTTGCTGACGCTGCTTCTGGTCGGGGTCATCGGTCTGATCGTATCGCTTGGCTTTATCTATCTGTCGGCGCCTGATCTTGCGCTGACACAGATTTCAGTCGAAGTGGTCACCGTCATTCTGATGTTGCTTGCCCTTAACATCCTGCCAAAGGAAACCCCCAAGGAAAGCCTGCCCGGACGCAAGATGCGCGATGGCATTGTGTCGATTGCGGCGGGTCTTGGTGTTGGCGGGGCGATCTGGGCGATCATGACCCGCGATCTGCCAAATTCGATCTCGTCCTATCATCTGGCGAATTCGAAGATCGAAGGTGGCGGGACCAACGTTGTCAACGTCATCCTCGTTGACTTCCGTGGTTTTGATACCTTTGGCGAGATCATCGTTCTGGGGATTGCAGCCCTGTCGATCTTTGCATTGATCGAAACCGTGACCCAGGGGGAGGCGGCAAAACGCCTTGCCAGCTGGGTCGTGGAACGCAGGCGTTCGCCAAACCGTCATCCGATGATGATGGTTATCGCCACGCGTGTGATGTTGCCGCTGTCTTTGATGGTGGGTGTTTACATCTTCCTGCGCGGTCATAACGAACCGGGCGGTGGCTTTATCGCCGGTCTGGTCGTTTCGGTCGCGTTGATCATGCAGTATATGGCCTCTGGCTTTGGCTGGGCCCAGAACCGCATGAAGGTCAATTACCATGGCATGATCGGTCTTGGTGTCATTGCCGCGGCGATTACCGGGGTATCGGCCTGGGTTGCGGGTCTGCCGTTCCTGACCAGTGGTTTTGCCTATGTCAGCCTGCCAGTCGTTGGCAAGTTTGAAGTCGCATCCGCCATGGGCTTTGACCTGGGTGTCTTCCTGACCGTGGTCGGGGCGGTGATGCTGGCCCTTGCCAAACTCTCGCAGGTCGAACGTATGGCCGAACATGTCGACATAAATGCCGAACCGATGGACCACGATCCGTCGGCATCAGCAGCACCGGTGGCAACACCGGGCAAGGAGGCCTGATATGGAATTTCTTGTAGCAAGCAGTATTGGGCTTATGACCACGTGCGGCACGTATTTGTTGCTGCGCGGGCGCACCTTCCCGGTTGTTGTTGGTCTGGCCCTGCTGTCCTATGCGGTGAACGTCTTCCTGTTCGCCATGGGACGTTTGACGATTAACATGCCCCCCATCCTGCGTGAGGGTGTCACGGAATATACCGATCCGTTGCCCCAGGCGCTGGTTCTGACGGCAATCGTGATTTCGTTTGGTATGACGGCGTTTATTGTTGTGTTGTCGATCCGGGCTTTCCTTGAAATTGGCAATGACCATGTTGACGGTCGCCCGGTTGGCGCGTCCTCCGAAGCAGGAGATAAAAACTGATGGGTGACTGGATTGTTGTTCCCATACTGCTGCCTGCGGTGATGGCTGCGCTGATTGTACTGGCTGTTCGCCACGACATTATCCTGCAGCGGGTATTTTCCATCACGGCAACGGTCGCACTTGTCGCCGTTTCTCTGGCGTTGGTGATTTTTGCCAACGCTCATGATCCAGAAATGTACGCCTTGGGCGATTGGCCCGCACCGTTTGGCATTGTTCTGGTGCTTGATCGCTTGTCGGCGATGATGGTGTTGCTGACGTCGCTTCTCGGGCTTGGTGTTGTTCTGTTTGCCTCAAGCGAATGGGACCAGCGCGGCAAGCATTTCCACGCCCTGTTCCAGTTCCAGCTGATGGGCGTCAATGGTGCGTTCCTGACCGGTGACGTGTTCAACCTGTTCGTGTTCTTCGAAGTCCTGCTGATCGCGTCCTATGGTCTGATGTTGCATGGTGCGGGGGCGGATCGCCTGAAAGCCGGCATGCAATATGTCGTCATCAACCTGACAGGTTCGGCCTTGTTCCTGCTTGGGGTTGGCATGATCTATTCGGTCACCGGAACACTGAACATGGCGGACCTTGCCATTCAGGTCACCAATGTGGCGTCCGGTGATGCGGCCATTCTGCGTGCAGGCGCGCTGGTGTTGCTTCTGGTGTTCTGTGTCAAGGCAGCCCTGGTTCCGGTTCATTTCTGGTTGCCAGCCACCTATGCCAATGCACCGGCACCGGTCGCCGCACTGTTTGCCATTATGACCAAGGTCGGGGCCTATTCGGTCCTGCGTGTCTATTCACTGGCCTTCGGCGATACGGCGGGTGACATGGCGTGGCTGGCACAGCCCTACATCCTGCCTGCGGCCCTGATTACACTGGTGCTGGGCATGACCGGGGTCCTGGCGGCAAAACGTCTTAATAGCCTGATCGCCTTTTCGGTGATCGGATCTATGGGGACGCTTCTGATTGCCATCGGTCTGTTCACGCCGGACGCCATTTCGGCAGGTCTTTATTATCTGCTGCATTCGACGTTCTCGGCGGCTGCCCTGTTCCTGATTGCCGATCTTGTGGTGTCACGTCGCGGGCAATTTGGCGACAGTCTGCATACCGCACCGCGCTTCCATCAGTCCGGCTTCCTTGCTGTTCTGTTCTTTGTCGGGGCGATCGGTATGGCCGGGATGCCGCCACTCAGTGGCTTTATCGGGAAGTTGCAGATCCTTGACGCTGCGCGCGACAGCGATGCGATGATCTGGATCTGGTCGATCATTCTGGTGACGTCCCTTATGTGCATCGTCGGATTTGGCCGCGCGGGCAGTGTCCTGTTCTGGAAGAGTGCGTCGGTCGAAGGTGAAATCACGGTTGAAGGTGCCAAATGGCCGGTTCTGCCTATCATCGCAAGCTGCGGCATGCTGTCGGCCTTGGTTGCGCTGACGATCTTTGCCGGACCAATTGGTGATTATCTGCAGGGCGTGTCTGTGCAGCTCTTTGACACATCACATTATATCGAAGCGGTGCTGGGTGAAAACGCCCTGTCACTGGTCGGTCAATAAGGGGAGAGGATAGAAAAGATGATGAAACGTTATCTGCCCCATCCGCTTTTGACCCTCGCACTGCTGATTGTCTGGGTCTTTCTGGTCAACGAAATTTCGGCAGGTGCCGTGATCTTTGGCCTAATTCTGGCGATCATCATTCCGTTGATCACCGCCAACTTTTGGCCCGATCGTCCGAGGGTACGCAACGCTTATGCGATTTGCGAATATGGACTGATCGTGATGTGGGACATTATCGTGGCCAACGTGATTGTCGCTGGTTTGATCCTGTTTCGCAAAACCGAAAGTCTGGACTCAAAATCGGTCGTTGTTCCGCTTGATCTTACCTCGCCCGAAGCGATCACAACCCTTGCCGGGACGATCACCATGACGCCGGGTACGGTGACGATTGATCTGAGCGCGGATGCCAAAAGCCTGCTTGTGCATTGCCTGCATGCACCCGATCCGCAGAGCGTGGTGGACGATATCAAGAACCGCTACGAACGCCGTCTGAAGGAGATTTTCGAATGATCGATTATGCACTGAATTTCGGCTTTATCTGCGTTGCGCTGGCACTTCTGATGAACCTGTATCGTTTGACCGTCGGACCGACCACGGCAGACCGGGTTTTGGCGGTTGATACCATGGCGATCAATGCCATTGCCCTTCTGGTGCTGTACGGGATTGGCAAGGCAACCGCGATGTATTTCGAAGGGGCATTGTTGTTTGCGATGTTCGGGTTTGTTTCAACCGTGGCCTATTGCAAGTTCGTCTTGCGCGGCGACATCATCGAATAAGGGAGCGTAACGATGCCGTTTGTTGTTGAACTCATCATTTCGCTTCTGATCGTGATCGGCGGGCTGTTCTTGCTGGTTGGGTCGTTCGGGATGATCAAGTTGCGCGATCTTCTGCCGCGCCTGCATGCACCGACCAAGGCCAGTACTGTCGGGCTTGGCGGTGTTTTGATCGCGTCCATGCTGTTCTTCTGGATTGAACGCGGTAAATTCACCATTCACGAATTGCTGATCACGCTGTTCATCTTCCTGACAGCGCCGATCACCGCAAATCTGATCGCCAAGGCGTATATGTTGCTGAATGTTGATCCGAACAAGGAACTGCCGCCCAGCAAACAGGATGAAGGTTGGGCAACCTTTGATCCGATCGGACCCGAAGGCTATGACCCCAGCGAGGAATATCAGGAAAAGGAAACCTGAAAGGGTCAGGACCTTTGATGAATTCAAGCGGCACCGGGAAACCGGTGCCGTTTTGTTTTTAGGGTGTGTTGCCTGCGTGCATCCCAGTTGCTAAGACGAATGACAGAGAGGGACGGGACAGAGATCACCATGCCGGATTTTTCCATCGAAGATCAGTATCAGGGGCGTATTGCCGGGATCGACGAGGTCGGTCGGGGGCCGTTGGCTGGCCCGGTCGTGGCGGCGGCGGTTATCCTGCCGCGCGATGAACGTCTTCCGGTGGAGCTGCTGTCCGAGCTTAATGATTCTAAGAAACTCTCGGTCAAGAAACGTGACCACCTTTACGGCGTCATCATGAACTGTGCTGAAGTCGGCATTGGCGCGGCATCCGTGCGCGAGATTGACCAGATCAATATCCTGCAGGCGACCTATGTCGCCATGCGCCGTGCTGTCAGTCGCCTTGGGGCTTTGCCTGATCAGGCATTGGTTGATGGCAATCGCGACCCCGGGTTACCCTGTGCGGTGGAGACGGTGGTGAAAGGCGATAGCAAGTCGCTTTCCATTGCTGCGGCATCAATCGTTGCCAAGGTGGTGCGTGACCGCGCCATGGCACGCCTTGCCACGCGATACCCGTTCTTTGGCTGGGAAGGTAATGCCGGGTACGGGGTCAAAAAGCATATGGCGGGACTGGGTGAGGTGGGCCCAACCGCCCATCACCGCAAGAGCTTCAAGCCGATTGCCGATTTGTTTGAGGCGATGATGGATGGCCGATAGGTCCGCTTCCACGGCATTCGGGGCTAGGCCACGGCGGTCTGGTTAAACGGCACGATATGGGCACGTACCAGATCGGTGCCATCTTCTTCGCGGGTGATGGCGGCAAAGCCATCCGCATGACGAATGGCAACACGTTCCTGCACGCGGCATTCGCTGCGGAACTGAATATCCAGGCTTACCGGGTGAAAATCCGGTCGACCATCCGGCCCCGCAACCCCCATGACCCATTGCATCAGCCGCACATTGTTGACGTGTCCATACAGATCAAGATCGGACGGCCGTGCCTTGATGTTATCCATGGTCGGCAAAGGATCGGTGGTAAAGGCCGGTCGCAAAGGGGGCTCGATCAATTTGGGGCCGGGCGGATCGGGCAGGCGTTCGGCCACCCAATCGGGCCATTGGGCCGCACGGCGGGTGCAAAGGTCAAACATCACCCAGAAACTTTGCGCGACACCGATGATTTCGCCCTTGCTATTGGTCAGGCGAAAGTCACGGGTGGCGACCCGGCGTGATACCCCCGACGGCCATGTTTCAATCAGGATATCCTCGCCATTTCCCGGATAGTCGCGCATATGAATGACCATGCGCGCCAGAACCCATGCAATGCCCTGATCGACCGTATCGTCATAGGCCAGTTTCAGGATACGCGCGCCCCAACCGGCGGCATCCTGCATATAGTCGGCCAATGCAGACATCATGACCTTGCCATTGTCACCGATCTCGGAATAACGAACGCGATAGCTTCCCTTCCACCCGCAATTGGCCGGAAGAGACGCGGTTGAAATCCTGTTCCAGTCGATGGTCATGGCAGGCCTTTGTATGGGTATCGCGCGATCAATAGGACGGTTTTTGCCGCATCTTTTTGGTATCACCGCGCTTCTTTTTGGAATCGACGCGTTTGCGTTTGGCAGAAAGACTGGGTCGGGTTTTGACCCGGTATTTTTTGCGTTCGGCGGCCTTGCGTAAAAGTGCCAGAAAACGGTCGATCGCATCCTGCTTGTTGCGTTCCTGGGTACGGTGGCGCTGAGCGTCAAAAATGATTTCGCCGTCATTGGTCAATTTGCTGCCGGCAAGTTCGCGCAGGCGATTGCGCACATGCATTGGCAATTCGGTCAGGTCATCAATGCGCACACGCATCTGAACAGCACTGGAAACCTTGTTGACGTTCTGCCCGCCCGGGCCGGAGGCACGGACAAACTGAAAACTCAGATGGCGTTCATCCAGATAGAGGCCGTTTTCAATTTCAAGCATGGGAAACCGTGCAGATTGTCGAACTGTTTCAAGGTGATCAATTAACTGAGTGTTATGGTCGGCGATTGATTGAATTTGCTGATTTCTATGCCTACATTACACCCGTCTAACCTGTCAGGGGTCGGATCGACTGTAAACAGGAAATCAATGCTGCGCGTCTCGCATATCTATCTGGCCCTTGGGTGGCTTTCTGTTGGTCTTGGTGTGATCGGTATTTTCCTGCCGCTTTTGCCAACGACGCCCTTCATGCTGCTGGCAGCTTGGCTGTTTGCCAAGGGATCACCACGCCTGCATGACTGGATATGCAATCATCCGCGTTTTGGTTTGTCGATCCGTCAATGGAACGAGTATGGCGTGATCAATCGCCGTGCCAAAACCCTTGCGATGGTGGCGTTTCTGGTGGTGATTACGGCGTCATTGGTGCTGATCGAGAACCGCTGGGTGGCGTTTATTCAGCTTCTGGTCGCCATTCCTGTTAGCTGTTTTATTCTGTCCCGCCCTTCGGAAGCCCGGTTGGCCAAGGTGCAGAACCCAACAGGTAGCAGTCAATAACGCTGGCAAAGGGCAGGGCTCTTAGCCTGCCTTCTTGCGCGACAGTTCTTCCTGACAAGTTTCTTCAAGCTTGTCGAGTTCATCAAGCGTTGCGTCAATGTCTTCACGCTGCTTGCGAAGTGTCGCGCGGCGTTCATTGACCTTGTCGACCAGTGTGGTCAGCTGGGTGATCTCGCTGCGATCACCGTCATAAAGATCCAGCAAATCGCGAATTTCCTTTAGTGAAAATCCAAGCCGCTTGCCACGCATGATCAGCCGCAGGCGCACACGGTCACGCTGGCGGTAGATTCTGGTCTGACCTTGCCGTTCGGGCGAAATCAGTTCCTGATCCTCGTAAAAGCGGATGGTTCGGGTGGTGACTTCGAATTCGCGGGCAAGATCGGTGATGGTGTAGCTGTCGCTCATGGGGGCTCAATCATCTTTACGCTTACGTAAACTGAAAGCTACATGCTTTCGGATGCGGCGACAATCGACAATTCTTTTGGCAGCTCGACACAAAAGGTGCTGCCCTGGCCGGGCTTGCTGGTGACATCAATACCGCCGCCATGGCGGTCGACGATCTTTTTACAGATCGCAAGACCAATTCCCGTCCCCGCATAGTCCCCATAGCCATGTAGGCGCTTGAAGATTTCAAAGATGGTTTCGTGATATTGCGCGTCGATGCCGATCCCGTTATCGGCGACAAAGATCCGATAGCTATCGGGTGTTTCCGAGGCAAAAATCCTGACCTGACCATTTTTCGGATCGCTGTATTTAAGCCCGTTTGACACCAGGTTCTGGAACAACAACAGCAACTGGCTTGCATCCCCCATGACGGTCGGCAGGTGGCCTTCGCGGATAATGTTGCCTTCGGGGGTGGAACCGGCACGCCTGAAATTGGTGACAATGGCATCAAACAGATTGTCGAGCGGGACGGGATTGAACGGTTTGCCGTGGCGCCCAACCCGCGACAGGGTCAGGAGGTCATCAATCATCCGCTGCATGCGTTGCGTGCCATCAACCGCGTAATGAATGAATTCGTCAGCAGTTTCGTCGAGTTGCCCCTCATACCGCCGGGCAAGCAACTGCGTGTAGCTTGAAACCATGCGCAGCGGTTCCTGCAAGTCATGCGAGGCGGCATAGGCGAACTGTTCGAGTTCCGCGTTCGAACGTTCAAGTTCCTGCATCGTGCGCTGGATTTCTTTTTCGTGGCGTTTGCGCTGGGAAATATCACGCAGCGTAATGATGTAGTGATAACGCTGATCGGCGGAAAAATGGCTGATCGCGACTTCAAGCGGCACATTGCGACCACTGAGCGTGGATGCCAGCACTTCGATCACGCCGGTGCCAAGATCGGTCAAAAGCCGGTTCGGCGGCGGCGGCGTCAGTGGGGTATGTTCGCTGTCGGGCAGCAAAAACCGGATGATGTTGCGCAGTTCCGGATCACCCGTCGGACCGCAAAGCTCCTGCGCGCGGGAATTAAGCGGTTCGATGCTGCCGTCATCAGAGGCGACAAGAATGGCATCGATGGTGTTTTGCAAAATCGCACGTGTGCGGTCTTCGCTGCGTTTGGTTTGCGTTACAAGGTCAGCCAGCTCGGCGGCCTGCTGGCGTAAAAGACGGTCGCGCTGAACAGCGAGTGTGACGTCGCGAATGATCAATGAACAAAGCGTGCCATTCCGCTTGGTCTGGATGGGGTGAACACGAATGGATTGTTCCATACGATCAAAACTGGCGGCAAATTGCGGTAGGGGACGAAGCGGCAAGGCACCCTGATTGAGCGAGGGCGAAATGACAGCCGGCATGCCGAATTTCAGGCAATCTTCAATCGCAAGGCTGACACGGCCCAGTTTCGTGTCGGGGAACACATCGTGCAACGCCTTGCCCATCACCTGATCCGCATCCTTGCCCGACCGGCTTTGCATCCACTGGTTCCAGTGGCAAATCGTGCCGTCCGGGGCAAGCGCAATCAGCCCTGTATCTGCCGTATCAAGCAGTGCTGCAAAAAGATCAGCAGCATCGCTGTCACGGTTCAGATCAAATGACGGGGGGTGATCCCCCTTAGCGGATTGCGACTTTGTCATTCACCTCTCACCGGTTATCCAAGGGAGTTGGCCAGAAAACGCCGCACCAGTTCACGCAACATCTGGATGGACTCCAAGTCCATCACAAACAGCACATAGCCATCGATATCGTTCTGACGCAGCATGAATTGTACATGCAAAATCATCAAAACGGGATTCGTTGCGGTGCTGCCCCCTGCGGTGTCGTCGTCAAGCAATGCACGCGTTTCGCGTTTGCGAAACGTCGGCATGGAGCAATTGATCGGTTCACCCAGAACGTTCGAAATACTGCCAAGGCAGGCATTGAGGATAATGTTGCCGACCTCCATCAGGGCTTCCTGTTCAAGATCGGTCAGCGTATCAAGCGGCACGTCGACTTTAAGCAAGCTTCGGACAAGTTCCAGACTGCGAACTTCCGGGAATACCAGCATGGCTTCACCGGTAAACGGGCCATGAAAACTTTGACTGACGGCAGAAACAACTTCGGTCGGGGCGTTGGCCAGCTCGCTGTCGGAAAACCGTTCGACAAACGAGATGGCAGGCACGGTCAATTCAACCGGCTGATCAACCATTTCAGAAAGCGACGACGCAGCACGCCCGACACCAATATTGATCAGTTCACTGATTGTATCATGTTCAAGTTCGGTCAGTTCGATCATCGGGTTGCTTCCCGCGACATGATGTAGTCGCGAATTTTGTCCTCAGTCGGGGGCTTTGCGATGAAATCAAGGCCAAGGTTCTCGGCCTTGTTCTGGATCTCCTGTTGGATATTGGCAGTCAGAAGCGCAATTACAGCCCCGGGGAACCGGCTGCGCAGCTTTTCGCCCAGTTCAAGCCCATCCATGCCCGGCATGTTGAAGTCAACCAGCATGTAGTCATAGGTTTTGGCATCAACCATCTCAAGCGCCTTGGCGCCATCCTCGGCCTCGTCGATTTCCCAATTGGCAAAATTGCTGGAAATGAACGCCTTGACCAGAAGGCGGGCAAACTTGCTGTCATCAACGAGCAATACGGATTTGGTGTTTGGCATTTTCATCTCGATTTTGCGGGGCAGTGGTGGCGAAGCATCTATCAATTGGGCATGTCTGGCGGGCTAGATTTCACTCGACATGTCGATCGATGGCCGTCGAATGTATTGGACAATTTCTTCGGGCGGTAGCGGGGTTGCGATCAGGAAGCCCTGGACTTCATCACAATTGCATTCCCGCAAGAAATTCATTTGTTCCTGGGTCTCGACCCCTTCGGCGACAACCTTGAGGCCAAGGTTATGTCCCATCGCAATAATGGTGCGCGTGATCGCGGCGTCGTCTGTGTCGATCGTGACATCCCGAACGAACGAACGGTCGATCTTGATGGAATTGATCGGCAACCGTTTGAGATAGGCGAGTGACGAATATCCGGTGCCAAAATCATCAACTGCGATCTTTAAACCAAGATGGCGCAGCTCATCAAGGATGGTAGCCGCCTTCTTGATTTCCTGCATCATCGCCGTTTCGGTGACTTCAAGCACAATACGGGCGGCTGGTGTTGCCGTCTCGGCAAGGATGCGTGAAATCGTCTCGGTGATGTGGCCCTCGATCAACTGTCTTGGTGACAGATTGACCGCAATCGGCATCGGTGGAAGCGACTGGGCCTCCCACTCGGAAATCTGGCGACAGACTTCGCGGAAAACCCATTCGCCAATTCTGCTGATCAGGCCGGTTTCCTCGGCAACCGGAATAAACTGCATTGGCGAAATATAGCCTCGGCCCGGCTGTTTCCAGCGAATCAGGGCTTCCAGGCCGCAAACCTGGTTTGTCCGCAGATCGACCTTCGGCTGGTAATGCAGTTCAAACTCGTCCTTTACCAAAGCTTCGCGCAGATCATTTTCGATCACAAGGCGCGCCATGGCACTTTCGTTCATGGTCTTGGTAAAGAAGTGATAGGTGCCGCCACCACTGGATTTCGCACTATACATAGCCGTGTCGGCATTGCGCATCAGGGCAGGGAAATCCTCCCCATCAGATGGATAAAGGGCAATCCCGATGGACGGTGTGACAAACAGAACGCGTCCCTTGATGTCAAAGGCCGGTGCCAAGGCATCAAGCACAGCCTGCGACAGGATGACGGCATCCTGCGTTTCCTTAAGGTCAGGAATAATGATCAGGAATTCGTCGCCGCCCAATCGGCCGACAATTTCCTGTCGCCCGATCACGCGTTGCAACCTGAGTGCGACGGCCTTGAGCATCAGGTCACCGACATCATGACCAAGGCTGTCATTGATAACCTTGAAACGATCAAGGTCAATGAACAGGATTGCGGTGGCACCGCTGTGCTCGGAAGCATTGTTTTTATGGGTGTTCAAGGCTTCTGACAGGCTGCGTTCAAGCATGCTGCGGTTGGGCAGGTTGGTCAGCGTGTCATGATTGGCCATATAGACCAGTTGTTCTTCGTACCGTTTTCGCACGGTGATGTCGTTCAGAACAGCCGTCATCAATGGTGTTGCGCTATCGGGGATCAGGCGCAATGCAATGGAAACATCGATTTCCTTCTGATCGGCGCGCACAATCGGCAGGGTAAAGCGTTTTTCGACGGCCTCTGCGCCGGGGGCGTGTGCGGCGAGTTCTTCCAGACTGTGTTCGAGAAGCGGCACAGCACGCGGCAGCAGGAATTCATGTAATGTACGGCCCTTCGGTGTCTCATCACGCATCAGGCCGAGGATCTCTTTGGTTGCTGCATTGCATTCGACAATGCGGCCCGTCGGCGTGATGGTCAGAATGCCGTCCGCGACATTTTGAACGATGGCGCTCAGACGGCTTTCACGGTCGCGGACCTTTTGCTGGCTTTCAAGCAATCTGTCGAGTGTTGATGAAACCCGTTCGACCAGACCACGTGTTGTCTGCAGGATCATGCCAAGTTCATTGCGGGCATGGTGCGGCGGAATGTTGATGGCAGCAGAGTCGGGCTTTTCCGGATCGATTTGGCGTAATTGTGCGGCAATGCCCAGAAGCGGTTTGGTCAGTGTGATATAGAAAAAAGCAACCAGAACCAGACCGAGCAGCAGGTTGCGCACAATCCCCGATAACAGAATGCGCGATGCACGGTTGATGAACCCCTCTGCGATCATGTCGGTGTCGATCTTGACACTAAGATGGCCGACCAGACCGTTTGGTCCGTCTGTATTCAGCGGGATTTCGTATTCCTGATTTTCCCCAAACATGATCTGGGTCAGGAATGTGCGGTTGGAATTGATTGGCTTTTCGGTCTTGCGTGCCAGAACATTTTTGAAGTTGTCGCGAAGCTCGGCCTCGTAGACAGGCTCATATTCAAACAGGCCGGAAATAACACGGGCTGCGAGTGTTTCATCCAGACCATATGCGGCCTGGGTCGCAGACTCGCGCAGCGTCGCCAGAACCTGGTTTACGGTGCGGTCAATCAGGTTCTGTTCTTCACGAAGATCCCAGACAATCTGAATGCCACTGAATAACAGGCCGATCAGCAAAGTAAGGCCGACCGCAATCCTTGCCTGTTTGACAGACAAGCGATCGCGCCATCTAAGCCGTTGTTGATCAAGGCCTTTTTCCGGCAATCCGATCCCCACAGTTTCTTCTGTTATACCCCTTGCGAAGCAGACTATGGCTTTGCGGGGGTAAAAGCAATTCTCCGCGGGATTTAGGAACTGGAAAAGCCGCGAGAAATCTGTATGTTCTGCGCTGCACTGCAGCGTTGAGGGCGAACTCGAAGCAGTCGCCACGCAGCCTGTCAGTGCGTCGTGAAGAAAATACTACGTAAAAAATTAGGGTTTTATTGGAGTTGCACACAACAGCTGTGCGTGATAACCCAATTCCCGAGAGAGAACATGGCCGAAAGCGGGTGCAGCCGCAATCTGGCCCCGCAACCTGTACGGAGTTACACCATGACCTATGTGGTGACGGAAAACTGCATCAAGTGTAAGTATCAGGACTGCGTCGAGGTTTGCCCCGTCGATTGCTTCTATGAAGGTGAAAACTTTCTGGTGATTCACCCTGATGAATGCATCGATTGTGGTGTTTGCGAACCGGAATGCCCCGCTGAAGCGATTATTCCCGATACCGAACCGAATCTGGATAACTGGTTGGAAATCAACCGTAAGTTTGCAGAGGTTTGGCCAAATATTACCCGCAAGGGCGATGCGCCTGCCGATGCGGATGAATGGAACGGCAAATCCGGCAAGACCGAATTGCTGTCCGAAGCCCCGGGAACGGGTGACTGATTTTTGGGCTAACCCCCGATATTTCATGCGATTTTTGACCCACTGGTTTGCGCCAGTGGGTTTTGCGCATGGCTGCATTGAACGACTTGCCGGGAAAATTCCTGTAAACTGATGGCGTGTTGTGTTATGGTTCACAATTCGCGCTAAGGGCTCGACAGGCTCGTTCCGAAATGTCGGATTTCCGTATTTGAATTTCCTGTCTGAACCGCGACTTTGCCAAAAAGCTTGGTCGCGTGCAGCTCTTTGCGTCGCTGGTTCTGTAGTGTTGCAGTTGAATGACCAGGCCTGATTGGGCCGGAAGGATGCTTGATGTCGGATAAGTTGCCGTTTGCTGTTGGCGATTACGTTGTTTACCCCGCACATGGTGTTGGCTGTGTTGATGGCCTGGAAACCCAGGAAATTGCGGGGCAGGAATTGCGCCTTTATGTAATTACCTTTGAATCTAGCCGCATGACCCTGCGCGTGCCGGTGAACAAAGTTGGCAACTCCGGTCTGCGCAAGCTGTCCTCGAAAAAGCAGATGGATTCCGCGCTGATTACCCTTAAGGGCCGCGCGCGTGTGAAACGCACCATGTGGTCCCGCCGCGCCCAGGAATATGAAGCAAAGATCAATTCGGGTGACCCGGTTTCGATCGCTGAAGTCGTGCGCGACCTTCACCGCAGCGCGACCCAGCCGGAACAGTCCTTCTCCGAACGTCAGATCTACGAAGCTGCTTTCGAGCGCCTCGTTGATGAACTTGCCGCGATTGAAAAAATCGACAAGGACAAGGCATCTGGCAAACTCGAAAAACTTTTGCAGAAGGCTGCCTGATTGCGAAGGCCCCTTCAGACAACTATTTATAAAAACCGGCCCGCGATATACGCTTGGGCCGGTTTTATTTTTGTTTTGGGCAGGTTACAGCGATGAGTACAGTTCTGGCGCCGATCAAGCCGGCTGAGCGAATCTGGGTCGTCGGCGCAATCAATGGTGACCATGGCGCATTATGTGCCGTTCACCAGAAACTTTCGCAACATATGAAGCCGGGCGACAGGCTTGTCTATCTTGGCAATTACTGGGGCGATGGCACGGCCGAAAATGTCGTTGCAACCATTAACGAGCTGTTGCTGTTTCGCCGTTTCTTCATTGCCAAGGATGGTGTTGATATCAGTGATATCGCCTTCCTGCGCGGTGCAGCCGAAGAAATGCTGTCCAAGTTGCAGCAGATCCAGTTTGCCCCCAACCCGGGCGAAGTTTTTGACTGGATGCTGACCCGTGGCATCGCCGGACCAGTGCGTGCCTATGGCTTTGACCCGGTCCATGTCCAAAGAACCATGCATCAGGGCGCACATGCGATCTCGCAATGGACGTCGGGCTTTGCGGATGCCGTGCGTCGTCATAGTGGTCATAACGCATTGATGTCTGATCTCAAGCACGCGGCCTATTCGACAGATGGGCGCCTGATCTTTGTTCATACCGGTCTGGATGGCTCACGGCCACTGACAGGCCAGACGGATACCTTCTGGTGGGGCGGATCAATGTTTGAGGCCATCACTGAACGGTATTACGACTGTGCCCGTATTGTGCGCGGTGCATCCCAAGGCCAGACAGGCTTGCAGGAACGTGAATTTACCCTGTCTCTGGATGGTGGTGCAGGCCGCGGTGGTCATTTGATTGCAGTCGCCCTTGATGGCCAAGGTGCCGTCATCGAGCAGATTACAAGCAGCTAGACTTTCCGTTATCCCCTCGGGGCAGTGAGCAATCGAAAAAGAAAAAGGCAGCATCAATTTGCTGCCTTTTGTCGTTTTTGGGTTTGGATAGGTTGGCGTTCTAGTGCCGAACCACCTTGACCAGCGACCCGACGGTCGGTGCCTGCCCATCGCGAAGGCCGTTGATCGTGGCAAAGACATCTGCCGGTGCCTTGTCGACTTCCATGTCGTCGATAAAGGTCTGCAGGTCATATTCCGGGTTTACGGCACGTACCTTGATGCGAAGCGGGGTATAGATCTTCTTTTCCCGATCGGTGAGCGGGCGGAAGCTATAGGTCGTGCGGCGCAGCGGCAGGTTATAGTTATCAGCCTGATCAAGTGGCGTGACAAACAGGAACTGATAGGCCGAGCTGCCATGACGGATCACAACCACGCGCAGGCGCGCAGGCCCTGAACGCAATGAGATATCAGCACTGCCGGTGGCGGCTTCCTGGCCTTCGATGTCGAGCATCTCGATATTGCGGATGGCGATCTGCTTTGAGAACCCGTTTTGAAGATAGCTATCAAGGCGCATGTCCTTTGCGCCCGGGGCACCCTCAAAGATGATCTGGGCACCTTTGCCATCGCGGGCGATGACGGCATTTGGCTGGTTGGTCATTGTGAAGCCATCGGGGACTTCAAACCGGAAATTCAATGGCACATGGACAAATTCCTGGCCCCGGACATAACCCTGATCCGGGCCGTCGCCATAAAGAATACCGTCAATTGCCGTCATATAGCGCACTGCACCACTTTCCGGATTGGCAACCGCCGTGACATTGGCACTTTGATGGGCCTGCTCAATACGATCAAGGGTGCGCGGGTGGGTTGCCATGAAATCGTACTGATCGACATCGTCAGGCGACCGGCCGGCAAGTTTGGCCTGAAGTCGTGAATGGGCACGAAGCTTTTCAAGGAAGGTCGCCATGGCATCCGGGTCATAGCCCGCACGCGTGATATAGCGAATGCCAAGCATGTCTGCTTCGAATTCATGTTCGCGCGAGAAGGACTTGAGATATGCGTTTGCCCCGGTACCAATCAGTTCGCCAGCACCGTTTCCAACGGCAACGGCCAGACCACCCGCCAGAATTTGCGTAAGCACACCGCGGCTATAGCGTTGTGCTGAGTGGCGGGCAACGACGTGACCGATCTCATGGGCAAGGACGCCTGCCAGTTCTGCTTCGTTGGTGGCAAGGGCCGCCAGACCACGCGTGATATAAACGTATCCGCCGGGCAGGGCAAAGGCGTTGACAACCGGGGAATCGAGGACCGTGAAGGTGAATTTCTCGTTCGGGGTTTCCGAAACCGCGACCAGCTTTTCGCCGACTTCTGTCACATAGGTCTGCAGGTCCTTTTCGGTGTATTGACCACCGAATTCCTTCACCATTTTCGGATGTTCCTGCGAGCCGATCTGCTTTTCCTGCTCGGGCGACATGAAGGCCGTAAAGCTGTCTTCGCCTGTCGCCCGGTTGGTCGAACATCCGGTAACGGCAGTGCTCAGCGCAATTGCGGCAAGCACACCTGCAATATGTTTATGTGAACGAAAGTTCAGCCAGCCCATTGATATCTTTCCTCGTGTCCTTTGGCCGCGTAAGCTGTGGCGCAATATATTTGCGAAACCAACCGGGAATTGGTAGCGCGTGTTCCTTGATCATTCAATCTTTTCGCATTCACCGATAAAGCATCAAAAATGGGGAAATTTTTGGGCCGGATCGACATTGGTGTGGCGTAAAGGCACATTCATGCTGCTTGCTGTCGCCTTTTGCGGGGCCAATCTACCCGTGATGGCCGCCGATTGGCGCTGTGGGGCTGACATTATCGCGGGCGACGCACAAACGCTGCCTTCAACGGATCGGGGATCGGTTTGGCATGATGTGCAGCTCAATATTGAAGCGGTTGATGCATTCACTGCCGCCGAGCTGCCGGGCAAATCATTTCGGCTCGCAGATATTGCGTTTGTACCGGGATATGAGGACGCGGCAAGGGCATGGCTAGAACAGGCGAGTGCGAACAAGGTTTCGATCACGCCGCTGGCCGAACAGCCGGACTTTCTCGGACGAATACCGGTTCGCATTCAAGGTGAAGGTATCGGCGATTGGCGTGCAGAACTTTTGGCTGCCGGTCTCGCGATGCTGGTTCCTGAAAGCGGGCAGGATGTGTCAGCGCTGATCGGGATCGAGGACGCCGCAATCAAAAATCAGTCTGGCATATGGTCCGGTCACGAGCCAGAGACAGCCTATTATGTGCGGGCCCATGATGCGGGGGCAGAGAATATCCCGACCGCCCGCGATGCAATCGGCAGATTTGCCGTGATTGAAGGCACGATAAGAAGCATCGAACATCAGGAATGGCGCAGTTACCTTAACTTCGGATCGAACTGGCGCGAAGATTTCACCATCGCACTCGATGCCACCTTGCGCGATGCATTCGCCAACGGCGGAGACTTTCAAGACATCCTGCAGGATTGGGTCGGGCAGGAAATTCGAGTGCGTGGCGTGATTGAAAATCGCGGTGGGCCTTACATCACACTTGAAAACCCGTTCTGGCTCTGCCTCGCCCGTTAGTCGCGGGCGCAATAGAGCTTGTTCTTATACCGTTGTTTATGCGACTTCTTGTACGCGCCACCACCGGCGAAAAGACAGCGTCCCATTTAATAAAGAAAAGGTCCTTCGCGTGCTCTATCCCGAAATTTCGCCCCATCAGTCGGGTTGGTTACCTCGTGAAGACGGTCACGAGATTTACTGGGAAGAAGTTGGTAACCCCGATGGGCTGCCGGTCATCTTCCTACATGGCGGTCCGGGTGGGGGCATCTCGCTCAACAGCCGCCGCTTCTTTGATCCGGAAAAGTACCGAGTGATTTTGTTTGATCAGCGCGGGGCCGGAAAATCACGCCCGTTCGGCAGCCTTGAAAACAACACGACCGATCATCTGATTGGCGATATCGAAGCCCTGCGCAAGGAACGCGGCATTGATCGCTGGCTGGTGTTTGGGGGCTCGTGGGGGTCGACTTTGGCGTTGGCCTACGGTCAGGCGTGCCCGGAACGCGTCACAGGCTTTGTCCTGCGCGGTATCTTTCTTGGCACTACGTCCGAAATCAAATGGTTCATGGAAGGCATGGGACGGTTCTTTCCCGAGGCAGAGTGCCGCTTCCTTGATGCTGCTGGTTTCAAAGACAATCCCGGTTATCAGCCCTTGCTTGACCGTTATACCGATATCTTCGCGGGCAAGGATGGTGAAGACGCGGCCATTGATGCTGCACGCGTGTGGTCAGCCTATGAGGCGACATGCTGTACGCTTCTGCCTGATGATTGTCTGGTCGAAGTCTTTGAGAGTGACCAGATCGCGCTGGCGCTGGCCAAGCTTGAACATCATTACTTTGTCCATCGCTGCTTCTTTGAAGAAGACCAGTTGATCAAGAACGTCGGTCGCATTTCCCATGCACCGCTCGTCATTGTTCAGGGGCGCTATGACGTGGTGTGCCCGCCAGTTTCGGCCTTGGCACTTCACAAGGCGTGGGATGGTTCTGAACTGGTCATCGTTGATGATGCCGGGCATGCGGCCAGCGAACCCGGGATTATCCGGGAACTGGTGCTTGCGACCAACCGGTTCGATGGCAAGAAGTTTGTGTAAAATTAACAGACAAGCAGCATTGTGTTGTTGAGTTTGAAACACGGTTGGGTAGTATATCGAACCGATTGATCTAGTGGGGACTTGGTTAATGAAGTTGGTTTTGGGGAAACTGCTTGCAGTTTGCGTACTGTTTGGTTTTTTGAACACCGCACAAGCACAGCAAATTCTTGGAAATGATAACGATTCCGGACTGCTTGAATTTTCGACCGGTATGGTCGACATCACGCAGGACGAAGAAGCAGCTGAATTTCGTCTGAACTACCGTGCACAGCACGCGATGTTTGATGTCACCCGCCCGATCGGTGGTGTGATGGTCACTTCCGAAGGTGCCGTTCACGGTTATGGCGGTCTGGCAGTTGATGTTCTGTGGGGCGAGCATTTCGTTTCCAGCGTCTACACCTCGGTTGGTGCATACCATCAGGGCAATGGTGAAGATCTTGGTCACTGGATCGAATTCCGTTCGGGTCTTGAGCTCGGCTTCCGCTTTGACAGCCATGAGCGCCTGAGCCTTGGTATCTCGCACATCTCGAACGCCAGCATCGGTGACGAGAACCCGGGTACAGAAATCCTGTCGCTGACCTATTCCTTCCCGATCGAGCGCCTTTTTGACTAAGGCGATCATCGATAAAGGTTTTAATCAGCCGAGGGTGAACGCATCCTCGGCTGATTTGTTTTTTGGACAATTTTTGGCCGCCAAGGTGGTAATATCCGTGCCCTCGCGGATTGATCGCCATCAGTTTTACTGCTAATGGAATGCTGCCTTTTGGCAGTGCGCCCGTAGCTCAGCAGGATAGAGCACCAGATTCCTAATCTGGGGGCCACAGGTTCGAATCCTGTCGGGCGCACCATTTATCCCCTATGACCAAAAGAACAAAGCATGCCCTGGTGCAGGGCTTGAAGCCCGATTTCATACCGCGTCCTGTGGCGGGTTTTCTTTGAACCATTCAACGATCTTCGGCATATTTTCTTCAAAGGCGCCGGGCGCAAAAATGTTCAGCACGCCCGCCTTTTCTGTGCTGCGGTTTTCGAAATCGTGCTGAATGCCGGCGGGGACGTATATAAAGCTGCCTTTTTCTGCTTCTTGCCAATCTTCACCGATCAGAAAGCTCATTGTACCCTCAAGCACATAGAAAATCTCGTTCCCGTCATCGTGGGAATGCGCGCCAATACCTTTGGTATTTGGCTCCATCCACCATTCAGAAATGGAATACTGATTGGCTGTTTCCTGACCATCGGCCTTAAAGTCGGCTTTAATTCGACCCATGTCGTAGCTGCGGCCCTTGCCTTGCTTCAGGAAAATCGCCTTCTGAGTATCACAATCTGACATCGTTTCCGGTCCCTGGTCTGCGCACTGCCCTTAAAGAACTGTAGTGATATCATAGGTTGATTTTGCGAATGCAGAAAGATGCTCAATGATTTTGTGTTTGCAATTCGGAACGCTTGAAAAACAACCACTTCTTTCTCATATCGGTAGAAAGGGGGCTTGGTTGCGATCCACTCCGTTTGGCTCCCGATAAAACCGATCTGGGAGGATCACATGACGAACTGGATCAGGCTTCCAAACAGCGAAGGTCAATGTGTCGCGCGCTCTGACGGGCAAGGCGACCAAAAAACATATCAACGCGAAGTCGGACGTGCCGGTTTCGCGGGGCCGTCAGCGCAAATTTATCATCGTCACCCGCCGGCCGGCTGGGCGACATTTGAAGGTCCTTTGCGACCACGCGCGTTTTCCCTTGGCAAGCTCTCACCAGGGCCGGCCTGTCCATTGCAAGCCCGTCGGGTGCTTCACAATGATCACATGGAACTCCGTTACTGGAAAACCGAAAGCAAAATGCATGCGCTTGCCCGTAATGCGGATGGCGATACGCTGATCTTTGTTCACAATGGGTCCGGGGCGCTGTTTTGCGATTACGGTCATCTACCCTATTGCGACGGGGACTATATCCTTTTACCGCGCGGCACCGCCTGGCGGATTGAGCCATCTGAACTTTCAGAATTCATGATGATCGAGGCAACGGCATCTGCTTTCAAGCTGCCAGATGCATCGCAGGGCGGGCCAAGCGCGATTAATCCGATGCTGTTTACCTTGCCCAGAATTGATGACGCCTTCATTGCCCAGCAAGACGATGCCTTCTGGGAAATTCACATCAAGCGCCGCGGGCAGGTTTCGACCCTGACCTATCCGTTCAATCCGCTGGATGCGGTTGGTTGGGAAGGTGACCTTTGTGTGGTGAAACTGAATTGGCGCGACCTTGCAAAACATCGCTCCGACGGTCAGAGAACGCCGCCCGCAGCGTCGTGCAACTTTGTCACAGAGACATTTTCAATCAGCACCTTCATCCCCAAGGTGGGAGAGGGCGAGTCCGGCATCATGCGCGTGCCGTTCTATCATTCGAACGAAGATGCAGATGAGTTCATCTTTTATCACCGGGGCGAATTCTTCAGTCGCGGCGAAATAAAGGCCGGAATGGCAACATTCCATCCAAGCGGTTTCCCGCACGGACCGCATCCAAGCGCCTATCAGACAAAGATGGTCAAGGCGCCGGTGGAAACCGAAGAAGTGGCCATCATGATCGACAGTCGGGCATTCCTGACGGTTGATGAATCCATTCCTGATGGTGCGGAATGGAAGGCGTATGTGAAAACGTGGGAAAAAGCGCAAGAGACACTATAAGGACTTGCTGACATTCGGTGAAAAATGGCAATTTGGCGCCGCCAGTTGATGGTGGTAATTTCGGGGAAGGTTGTTAATGTAATTACCACCTTGTCGGGATAGTCTGGGTTGTCCCGAGAATTTCTGGCCAAAATGACAAAATGTTCATTACGTACTGCTTTCTTACGCCGGGAATCCTGCCCTTAAAGGGGCGTCAGGGTGACCATCAGACATTAGCGCCGATACCGCTTAGCCAAAGCCAAGAATGAATAAACAGAAGATCGTAAATTCCGTCAGCCACAAATCTCCTGGACCGCATGAGGTGCCGGACGATCCTTTGGCGTGCTTGCCGCAAACATTTGCTTCGCGCGGTGTCAGGACTCCCTTTACGACCAAAACCCTGCGTTACGCGCGCGTTTCCATTGGCAAGGCCGGACGGAAAATGATCATGTTGCCCGGTCTGTCTGGCGGACTTGGCACCTATGAATTACCGCTCGATACATTGCGCGAAGTGTTCGATCTTTCGGTTCATGACCGCATGCTTTACGACCGCCTTATCGAGTTGGAGGATGTCCGTCCGCAGACGGTTCTGGAGCATAGCCGCGACGTTGGCAGTACCGGCGTTGGTGGGGTGGAACTGGCGCGCACCTGCATCCGGCGCAACTGGACGGAAAAAGCATCACGCGAACTTGGCCAGATGGCGGTTCTCCATCAGGCCCTGCGCCAACTTGGTGGTGATGCTGTCAAGGACATGAAGCGCGAAGAATTGATGACCACCGAAGGTCAGATTCGCGCTCGGCGGGCGCTGAACCGCTTTGCATCCGAGCACAAGGTCGCAAACGATACCATCATTGATAGCCTTGGCGAATGGAGCAAGATGATCGCCCCGGTCGGTCTCGACCTTGAGGGATGTCAGGGCCAGCTTCGCGTTCTGGCCAACGGGCTTAAGAAGTTCGCCCAGGATATTGAGGAATGGTCAAATTCCGAACAGTCCGACTTCCGCTTTATGGCCGGACGTATTGTCAGTGCGACCCGTTCGACAAGTAATCATGCCTTGAAGCGCATCGAGGAAGTTGATAGCTGGAACAGCGAACTTGGCAAGGTTCTGACGGATTGGGAAACTGCCAAAAAGGCCATCGGCGAAACGATTGAGTATCTCTGGTGGTTGCTTGATGGTTGGCAGGAATTGATTGATGTCTGGGATAAGCGGTCTCTGACGGATCGCGCAAAACAGCGCGAAACAGTCGAGGAAGTAGCAAGTTTTGCGCCGGTCTTGCCGCTTTCAGAGATTGAGAAGTCCGAACAGCAGTTCTGGGCTGATGTTCGTGTTAATCAGATGCTTTGGGCTGGTGAATTGCGTAAGCTGGGCAGTGGTGAAATTGACGCCGATATGATGGATCGTCTCGAACGCTTCAGGAGACAGTCGGCATGAAGATTGAAGACGCCGGAAAGCTTGGCGTTTCGCAACTTGGCAAACTGTTTGAATCGCTCAGCAGTAACGAAATTGCCCGCTTCACGCGTGCGATCGAAAGTGATCGTGCCGATCCAAAATTGCCATTGCCCCATGAAGCCATTCTTCAGATCCTGCGCCCGCGTCTGGCATCGCTCAAACCGGAACGCTATCCGACACCGATGCGTCAGTTCTGCGATCCGTTCGAAGATCTGCTGACCTCTGGCGAGCCGAATGACAAAAGCATCCGGATCAGCCGGTCATCACTGATGCCAATCTGGAATGTCGTGGTGGAATCCGGCGGTCCTGAGTTTCAACAGGCGATGAAGGACATCGACAGGGCTGCTGCGACCCGCGACACTGCAAAGCTTGCCATCGCAGAGCGTAAGCTTTGGCAGATCGGGGCGCAGACGATTGAGAATCAACTTGAAAATTCTCATACCGGCGTGAAGCAGGAACGCGCATTGGCAACCCGGCTTGGCTCGCGCATTCATCTCACGGCCTTTGCCGAAGTCGGCAAGATCTTGCGTGTTGGCGACGAAATTGCGCAGTTGCGTGAACGCTTCCCGTCCGCACCGATCAGGGTGCTTGATGCAAGCGATGTGAAATGGTTGCGTGACCTGTTCATGTCGATCTCAAAGGATAAGCCCGGGCTTGAGCCGATGTTTCTGCTCGCAGTTTTGGCGCGCCTTTTGCGGCCGAGCGAGTTGTTCAAACTCATCCGTGTGCTGTCGACCAAGTCTGATGACCGCACAATCGAGAAAACCAACCTTGCTGAAACCGGTGATCTGATCATTGACCTGTTGGCCGAGACGGTAACTGAGATTGAACAAGGTGTCGGCACCGGCAAGGACGAAGCCCACATTTTGTCATTGGCCCGCTGGTATGCTTCGGAATTTGTCCGCATCACGCGCGAGTTTAAAATCCGCAAGGATGGCCGTTGGGGTGAAAAGCTGCTTGAAACCCGTCGTCGGGTATCGCGCGCGCTTGCCGATACGATGTTTGGCGCAACGCCTGAACGCGTGATCGATGCCTTGCCAAAGCTTGAAGCGGCTCAAGGCCCGGGATCGGGGCGTGGTGCACTTGCCCGTCCGATCTTCTCACAGGAATTTGATGACGAGAAAATCCTGGCCGCCGAACGATCAGCAGAAGCGATTGCCGAAACTGCGCGTATTTCCGATGTATTGGCAGCCCAGAGTTCGGCGGCCAAAGCGGTGGTGGAGCTAAAGAAAAAGCTCAATCAGATCGGTCGTGCAGGTGTGGACAGCATGCGTCGACTGACACCCGAAGAAGTCCCGAACGCGCAGCGAAACCTTATGGCCACGGTGCGTTTGCTTGAGATTGTCGATGGTCCGGAAGATGCCGATGTGCTGCGCCGCCGCGGGATGAACGCACTGCGTGCGCTATCAGCCGATCAAAAGGCAAGCTGATCAGGCCAGTTTGGCCTGCGTGGCAATTTCACGCGCAAGATTCTTTACCGTATCAAGTTGATCAAGCCAGTTCATAAAGGCCCGGATCTTGGGGAGCCGCGCGCGGCTTTTCGGGCAGCAGGCGTAATAATGAAACGGACTGGCCTTGGGTTGGCCGAACGGGGCGATGATCCGGCCGGTTGCCAGTTCATCGGTGATCGCAAAGGTCGGTAACAATGCCACACCAAGTCCTGCAACAGCGGCCTGCATGGCCATGGTGAAATGCTCAAACTTCGGTCCGTTTTCACCGTCAATATCACGAAGCCCGCTTGCCGCAAGCCAATCAGCCCAGCCGCGCGGGCGGGTGGCGATGTGCAGCAACGGGAAGTTTCGCAAGTCTTCTGGCTGTGGCGTCCGTCCCAGATTGGCAACCAGTTGCGGGCTGCAGATCGGGACCATTTCCTCGCCATGCAGGATGTGGGCATCAAGTTCGGACCATTTGCCTTCGCCGAACAGAACCGCGATATCAATCTGTTCACGATCAAAATCGGGCATGCCGATCCGCGAAATGAAATTGATCGCAATGTCGGGATATCTGGCGCGGAAGTCAGGCAATAATGGAATAAGGCAGCGCGATCCGAATGTCGGCGGCGCGGCAACCGTCAAAACCCCGCTTTCCGATCCGCCAGACAAAAGGGTCAATGTCGCACTTTCAAGCTGATCAAGGGCCGGGCGGATGGATTGCAGATAGCTTTCGCCTTCAGGGGTTAGCACCAGTCGTTGCTTTTCACGGGCAAACAGCTTGCAGCCAAGCCAGGTTTCAAGGCCCTGTATTTGGCGACTGACAGCACTTTGTGTCAGATAAAGTTCCTCTGCGGCGCGCGATGCGCTGCCAAACCGGGCGGTCTGTTCAAAGCAACTGAGTGCCTTCAGGCTGGGAATGCGACGGGCCAAGACGATATCCTGATGTGATCAATTCAGGATAGTTTATGAGGTTTTTGCATAATCTGCATCACTTTTATCATTTGCAACTTGGCTGGTGAGTTCCTAGCTTTAAGCCATAAGCAACTAAGCTTTTCAGGGGTAGCGTCATCTCGCCCTTCTATGGCGCTGCCCCTGCTTTCTGTAGAAAAATTCATAAAGGACCATGTGAATGGCAAGCCGCGCACCGTTTCATTGGGAAGATCCGCTCCTGCTTGAAGAGCAGTTGAGCGAAGACGAACGCATGATCCGCGATGCGGCCCGTGCATATTGTCAGGAAAACCTCCAGACCCGCGTTCTGGAAGCCAACCGTCATGAGATTTTCCATCGCGAAATCATGACCGAGATGGGTGAACTTGGCCTGCTTGGCCCGACCATCCCCGAGGAATACGGCGGGCCGGGTGTAAACCATGTTGCCTATGGTCTGGTGGCCCGCGAAGTTGAACGTGTTGATTCTGGTTATCGCTCGGCAATGTCGGTGCAGAGCTCGCTCGTAATGCATCCGATTTATGCCTATGGCAGCGAAGAACAACGCAAGAAATACCTTCCGAAACTGGCAACCGGCGAATGGGTTGGTTGTTTTGGCCTGACAGAGCCGGATCACGGTTCCGATCCGGGCGGCATGAAAACCCGTGCACGCAAGGCCGACGGCGGCTTTACCCTGTCGGGGGCCAAAATGTGGATCACCAACAGCCCGATCGCAGACGTATTCGTCGTCTGGGCTAAGGGTGACGAAGGCGTCATTCGCGGCTTCATCCTTGAAAAGGATATGAAGGGTCTGTCGGCACCGAAAATCGAAGGCAAGTTTTCGCTCCGTGCGTCGATCACCGGCGAAATCGTCATGGACAATGTCTTTGTGCCTGAAGAAAACATGCTGCCAAATGCCAAGGGCCTTGGTGGTCCGTTCGGTTGCCTGAACAAGGCACGTTACGGCATTGCATGGGGTGCGATGGGCGCTGCTGAATTCTGCTGGCACGCCGCACGTCAGTACACCATGGATCGTAAACAGTTCGGTCGTCCGCTTGCGGCCAACCAGCTGATCCAGCTGAAACTGGCCAACATGCAGACCGAAATCACCCTTGGCCTGCAGGGCGCGCTTCAGGTTGGCCGTCTGCTTGACGAAGGCAAAGGCGCACCGGAAGCCATTTCGCTGATGAAGCGTAACAACTGTGGCAAGGCGCTTGATATTGCCCGTGTTGCCCGTGACATGCATGGCGGTAACGGTATCGCCGATGAATACCACGTTATTCGTCACGCGATGAACCTTGAAGCGGTCAATACCTATGAAGGTACGCATGATGTTCACGCCCTGATCCTTGGGCGGGCGCAGACCGGAATTCAGGCCTTCACCGCAGAGGCTTGATCCCAAAAGCTTGATCGGGCGGCGGCAGAAATGTTGTCGCCCGATTTGATTCCAGCTGCTTTTTCCCAGCTGCCTTTTTCCAAGTCGATATTTCGGGATATTCAGATGACTGGCGCACTTTCCGGGCTTCGTGTTCTTGACCTTTCGCGCGTACTGGCCGGGCCGTGGGCCAGCCAGACCCTTGCCGATATGGGGGCCGAGGTCATCAAGATCGAACGTCCCGGTGCCGGTGATGATACCCGTGGCTGGGGCCCGCCCTTTGCCAAGGATGCCAATGGCAATGACACCACCGAGGCCGCCTATTACCTGACGGCGAACCGTGGCAAGAAGTCGCTCACCATCGATATAACCAAGCCAGAAGGCCAGGAGATTGTGCGCAATCTTGCGGCTGAAAGTGACGTGGTTCTGGAAAACTTCAAGGTCGGCGGACTTGCCAAATACGGTCTGGATTACGCATCGCTTGCGAAGGTTAATCCCGAGATTGTCTATTGCTCGATCACCGGATTTGGTCAGGACGGCCCCTATAAGGACAGGCCGGGCTATGACTTCATGATCCAGGGCATGGGCGGGTTGATGAGCATTACCGGTGCACCCGATAGTGCCCCGGGTGGGCAGCCTATGAAGGTTGGCGTTGCGGTTGCTGATATCTTTACCGGTCTTTATGCAACGATTGGCATTCTGGCCGCCCTCCGTCACCGTGATGTAACCGGCGAGGGGCAGTATATCGATCTCGCCCTTTTGGATGTGCAGACCGCCGTTCTTGCCAATCAGGCGATGAATTATCTTGCGACGGGTAACGCACCGGGACGCCTTGGCAATGCGCATCCCAATATCGTGCCTTATGAAGCCTTTCCGACGGCGGATGGCTATCTGATCCTGGCGGTTGGCAATGACAGTCAGTTCAAAAGCTTCTGCGCGGTTGCGGGTCTTGAAGCCTTGCCGCTTGATGAACGTTATGCCACCAACCGCAACCGTGTGGCCAATCGCACCGAACTGGTGCCGCTAATCCGTCAGGCAATGGTGGCCAAAACCACCGACGCATGGATTGATGCACTTGAAAAGGCCAATGTTCCTTGCGGTCCGATCAATACCCTCGATCGTGTGTTTGATAACCCGCAGGTCAAGCATCGCGGTATGGTCAAGAAGCTTGACCATCCGACTGCTGGAACTGTCCCGACAGTTGCCAACCCGATCAAGTTTTCCAAAACACCAATCACGGATGAAAAAGCCCCGCCGATGCTGGGGCAACACAGCGACGAAATCTTGCGCAAGGTGGCCGACCTTAGCGACGACCAGATTGCCAAGCTGCGTGACGCCGGCATTGTCTGATTTGACGGTCATTTCCGTGCGTTTGGTTTCCTTTGATTGTCTTTCTGCCTCTGAAGTCCTCGTTTTGCGGGAATAGTGCGCTGCACATTATTTTGTAAAGTGTCTATATGACGCAATCAGAACCAGTTTGGATGCCGTTTTAAGGCGGATATTGCGGAACTTCTGTAAATATCGACGCTTTCTCGACCACTAGATTGCAAGTCTCTGTAGATTTTATATCATTTTACAAAATACAAATTCGGGGAAGTGCATGTCAGAAGTAGTCATTTCGGCAAAGTCTGTTGGAAAAACATTTGGGTCGGGTGCCGATAAAGTCACGGCATTGGACGACGTATCTGTCGATATATTTCAGAATGAATTTTTCACCATGTTGGGTCCTTCGGGCTGTGGCAAAACGACTTTGCTGCGTCTGATCGGCGGGTTTGAACAGGCGACTTCGGGGCAAATTTTGCTCGAAGGGAAGGCGCTGAATGATCTTCCGCCTTACAAGCGGCCAATCAACACGGTGTTTCAATCCTATGCACTTTTCCCGCATCTGACGGTCCGGCAAAACATCACGTTCGGTCTTGAAATGCAGGGTGTGGCGCGCAAACAGGCCGATGATCGCGCCGAAGAGATGCTTGAACTTGTGCGGCTCGCCCAATATGGCGACCGCGTGCCAAGCCAGCTTTCCGGTGGTCAGCAGCAACGTATTGCACTGGCCCGTGCATTGGCCCCGGCGCCAAAGGTTTTGCTGCTTGATGAACCGCTTTCGGCACTTGATCTGAAATTGCGCAAGGAAATGCAGGTCGAACTCAAACGCCTGCAGACAGAAACCGGGATCACCTTTGTTTTTGTCACCCACGATCAGGAAGAAGCACTGGCGATGTCAGACCGCATCGCGGTTATGAAATCGGGCGAAATTCTTCAGATCGGTGCGCCCCGTGAAATCTATGAAGCCCCGACCCATCGCTTTGTTGCCGACTTTATCGGCGACAGTAATTTCCTTGTTGGCAATCTTGTCGATGATGGTGCTGGCAAACGTGCCGTAAAACTTGGCGGCGGTCAGGTGATTGAACTGACACAGGATGTGTCTGATCAACGCAGTGGCGAGGTCACGGTTTCGGTCCGTCCGGAACGTCTTGGACTGGTTGCGGAAAACCAGGCCGGGGACAATCAGCTTGTCGGGACTGTTTCGACTGTCATCTATTTCGGCACGGATACGACCTATCAGATTGATCTGGGTAATGACGCCCTTTTGACAGTCCGGATGCAAAACGGATCGGGTGCGAAGGCCGATTTCGCCCAGGGCGAACGTGTTGGCATCACCATGTCCCCTGACTCCATTCGGGTACTGGCGGATTGATCATGGGTAATATCATACGATCCAAACGATTTTGGCTGGTCGCACCTGCGGTGGTCTATATTGGCTTCTTCATGGCCGTGCCGCTGTTGCAGATGGCCTATGTTTCGATGTTGGAGCGCGGCGATTATGGCGGGGTGAACTGGGGCGTATTCTCGATGGACGCCTATATCAGTTTCATCTTTGAACGCGATCTGATGGATAATCTGGTGGTCAATACTGACTATCTTCAGATCTTTGCCCGTTCCTTTGGCCTGTCGGCAATGACCACGGTCTTTGCCCTTTTGTTGGGTTTCCCGACCGCGTTTTACATATCAACCCAACCCCAAAGCCGTCGCAACTTCCTGATCTTTCTGGCGACCATTCCGTTCTGGACCAACATTCTGGTGCGGAACTATGCGTGGATGCTGTTGCTGCGCAATGGCGGCCTGATTGATGGGGCGCTGAACTGGATGGGGATTGAAACCGGCGGACTTGATGTCCTTTACACGCCCTACGCAGTTTCCATCGGTCTGACTTATACCTATCTGCCATTCATGGTTTTGCCGATCTATGCCAGCCTTGAAAAACTTGACCATCGACTGGTTGAGGCGGCCTTCGATCTGGGCGCGGACAAGCGCCGCGCGATGAGCCGGGTGATCCTGCCACTTGCGGCACCGGGCATTGCCGCGGGCTGCATTCTGGTCTTCATTCCATGTCTTGGCGCTTATGTAACGCCCGAACTTCTGGGCGGTGGCAAGTTCATGATGATTGCCAACCTGATCGGCAGCCAGTTTGGTGCGGCACGGAACTGGCCGCTTGGCGCGGGGCTTGGCTTTGTGCTTCTGGCGCTCGTTCTGATCTCGATGATGGTCTATTCGCTCAAGTTCAAATCATTGCCGGAGGAAAGCCGATGAAAGTCGATGCTTCCAACCCGCTGTGGCGTTTTCGCGGGATCACCTCGACGGCAATGTTTTTCTTTGCCTATCTGTATTTGCCGATTGTCGTTCTGATCGCGCTGTCGTTTAACGAAAACCGTCTGGCGACGATCTGGACCGGCTTTACCATGGATTGGTATGTCACAGCCCTTTCCAATGATGACATGCTGCGTGCGGCCCAGAATTCCATCGTAATTGCGGTTTCGGCAACCGTGCTGGCCACCATTGCCGCCACCCTTGCTGCGATGGGTATGTCACGTGGCCGGTTCAAGGGCGAGGCAGGTGTTTCAGCCATGCTGGTTCTGCCGTTGCTCGTACCCGAAATCGTGACCGCGATTGCGACCCTTCTGTTCTTTGTCGCATTGGGGATCAAGCTGGGTCTTCTGACCGTGATCATTGCCCATACAGTGTTCTGCATTCCGTTTGCCTATCTGCCGATCCGCGCGCGGTTGGAGGGCATGGATCCGGCACTGGTCGAGGCGGCAAATGATTTATATGCCAATGAATGGAAAGCCTTCCGGCGCGTGACCTTGCCGTTGCTGTGGCCGGGAATTTTGTCGGGCGCGATGTTGTCCTTCATCATCTCGCTCGATGACTTTGTCATTTCCTACTTCGTTGGCGGTGCAGGGGCGACGACCTTGCCGATCTATATTTTCGGGATGATCCGGATCGGGATCACGCCCGAGGTCAATGCTGTCTCTGCGATGATGCTGATTGTCTCAATCTTGTTTGTCAGCATCTCGTTCCTGATTGATCGTATTCGATACTGATCTCTGAAATTCAAAACGGGATTGTCGGTTCCCGGACGGGCCGGCCATCCGAATAACAAAACAACCCACCGTCCTTATTTGGGAGTCTCACGATGAAACTACGTTCTGTGCTTCTGGGAGCATCCGCGATCGCCTTGTTGTCGGTCGGTTCGGCAAAGGCGGATGGCGAACTGTTTTTCTATAACTGGTCGAACTATTTTCCGCCGGAACTGATGGAAAAATTCGAAGCGGAAACTGGCATCAAGGTGACCCTTGATGTGTATGATTCCAACGAAACCATGCTGGCAAAGCTTCAGGCCGGTGCGTCGGGCTATGACATTGCTGTCGCGTCCGACTACATGGTTGACGTGATGATCAAGGAAGGTCTGGCAACCAAGTTCGACGCCAAAAGCCTTGAAAACTTTGGCAATGTTGCCAAGCCGCACGACACCATGAAATACGATCCGGAGCGCGAATACTCCGTGACCTATCTTTGGGGCACCACCGGCTTTACCTATGATGCGGCTGCTGTTGATGGCGAACTTGAAAACAGCTGGAAGGAATTCTTTGAACCGCGTGAAGAATTCCGCGGCAAGATTGGCGCGCTGAACGACGAAGTCGAAATGTTCAATGCGGCGTCGTATTATGCCGGTGTTGAAAAATGCACCGAGGACCCGGCAGAGGCCCAGAAGGTTCTTGATGTTCTGACGAAACAGAAACCCTACATTGCTGTTTACAGCTCTGAGGGCACCATCGACCGTATGTCGGCCCGCGAAGTTCAGATGCACATGCAGTGGAACGGTGCCGCCCACCGGACCAAGGAAAGCATTCCCGAGGCTGTATTTGTCTATCCGAAGGAAGGCCTGACCTATTGGGCCGATCACTTTGTCATTCCGGCGGGTGCACCAAACCTTGAAAACGCCAAGACCTTCATTAACTGGATGATGCAGCCGGAAAACGCGGCAGAAGCCTCGAACTATGCCGGTTACATGAACTCGATCAAGGGGACTGGCGAATTCATGGATCCGGCGCTGAATTCCGATCCGGCCGTGAACATGCCAGAAGAATACGCAGACCTTTTGATCGCGTCGCAGAACTGCTCGGTCAAGGCGCGTGATCTTCGTAACCGTGTCTGGACCAAACTTAAAAACTAAGTCTGGTTCCATTCCCGATCTAGCTGATCCGGCTGTCAGTTGATGGCCGGATCACGCCGATTTTAGCTAAACGCCCCTCCGAATATCAGGAACGCTGATCATGACGTCTCCGGCATCCTTCCCCGAATATGTAACCCTTGCCCTGTGGGCGACGAACCTTGGCCGACCCGTTAAAGACATGGCGGGGTGGGCCAATCACGTCGATACCCAGATGGCCGAGGCGGCAAAGCAGGGGGCAAAGATCTTTGTCCTGCCGGAATATGCCAGCGAACAATGGTTGGCCTTCAAGCCAGATGGTCTGCAAACCGGTCAGGAAATCGCCTGGATGGCTGACCTCGCGCCAGAGGCCCGCAAATACGCCGCCGACCTTGCCAAAAAGCATGACATGCTGCTCGTGGCGGGCAGCATGCCCTGGCACATTGATCCAAAAAATCCGGATGCCGGGCAAACCAACAGCGCGATGATTTTTACCCCCGAAGGCGATGCCATCATTCAGGACAAGCTGTCCCTGACGCCGGGCGAACAGGAACCGGAAAACTGGAACCTGACGCCGGGCAAGGCTTTTAATGTCATCAAATGGCGTGGGCTGAATGTTGCCGTGCTGATCTGTCTCGATATTGAAATGCCGGCCTTGTCTTGCCTGCTTGCACCACTTGATATTGATTTGTTGCTGGTCCCATCCATGACCCTCACACCATCGGGCTATCACCGGGTGTTTGGCTGTGCAAAGGCGCGTGCCGTTGAACTGATGACCGTGGTTGCCGCCTGCGGCACGACGGGGACTGCGGTCAACACCACCAACAATCCGACCAATTATTCCGGCTGTTCGGTCTATACCCCGTGCGAACCGCAATTGGGTCATACCGGGCGCTTTGCCGAGACCGAACCGACCTTTGATGACGGTGCAGATGGCGAAGTTCTGATTGCCAAGGACGTGCCGATTGGTCTGGTTCGTACCCTTCGCAATGGCGAGGCCGAAGTCTGGCCGGGCGGCTGGACAGCAGGCCATGTGTCGGTGGTCAAGAACAACTGATCCAGTTTTGGACGACAAGAATAAAGCCCTCCGAATGATACAGATCCGGAGGGCTTTTTGCATGTCTGCTTAAGATGAAAGAATGTCGGATGACTGCATGCGCGATACGCCTGCGGCCTCCATGGCACTCCATGCCGCCTCAAGCGATCCGTTCAGGTCAATCGCTCGACAGGCATCCTCGATCACGGAGACATTCAGCTCAGCCTTGCGCGCATCCTGTGCCGACCAGCTAACGCAGAAATCGGTGGCAAGACCGCACACATAAACGTTCTTAAGCCCGCGCTCCTGCATATAGCCGGTCAGACCGGTTTTGGTTTCACCATCAGCCTCGACAAAGGTTGAATAGCTGTCGACTTCGCTGTGATAGCCCTTGCGAATGATCAGTTGCGCATGCGGGATATCAAGGCCGGCGGCAAGTTTGGCATCGTCTGATCCCTGAACACAATGATCAGGCCACAAGACCTGTGTGCCGTAATCAAGTTCGATGGTCTCAAACGGGGCCTAGCCTTCGTGGCTGGACGCAAAGGACGCATGACCCGGCGTGTGCCAGTCTTGGGTGAAAATGACATTTTCGAACTGCTGACCAAGCTTGTTGATCAGCGGAATGATCTGATCACCGTCACTGACGGGCAAGGTTCCGCCGGGCAGGAAGCAGTTCTGGACATCAATGACCAGAAGCACATCTTCCTTGCTCTTGCCGATCACGCCCGAAGCAAGTGCTGTACGAACAGATCCAAATAGGGATGCAGATGCAAGTGATCCTGCACCGATGACGCCAAGTCCGGTTAGGAAACGACGACGATTTAGGGAATAAGAGGAATTGTTCAAGATCGCCTACCTGATATTGGTGGCCAGCGCGTCGCTTATGATCGTCTGTTATGGTTCTTTTGCGCGGCCCCTTGTTATAAGGGCTTGAACGTTCCTCTGATTTGATCAGGATTGGACGAGAATGCAGGAAAGTCAAGCGGCACCAACGGGTGCCTGTTTGACACATCGGACGCAAAGTCAGGATCAGGAGCAAGACGGAAGATGAAAATCGCGGTTATGGGTGCCGGGGCAGTTGGGTGTTACTACGGGGCGATGCTTGCCCGTGCTGGTCATGACGTCACCCTGATCGGGCGTCCCAACCATGTCGAGGCGATGAACCGCGATGGTTTGCTGCTCGATTTCGGGTCCTCGCAGGAATATGTCACCGTCACCGGGAATACCGATGCCGCCGGTGTTGCCGGTGCGGACATGATCCTGTTTTGCGTCAAATCCACTGACACCATTGAGGCTGGCGAGCAGATCAAGCCCTTCATTTCGCCAAGGACAATCGTGCTGAGCCTGCAAAACGGTGTGGATAACGCCGAACGACTTGGCGGTGTTCTTGATCAACCAGTTATTCCGGTGGTGGTCTATGTAGCGACCAGTATGGGCGGCCCGGGCCACGTCAAACACCATGGCCGGGGCGAGCTTGTCATTGGCCCATCTGCGCAAAGTCAGTCGGTCGTCGATACACTGGTGCCTGCCAAAATTCCGGTTGAGGTTTCAGACAATGCCGAAGGCGCCCTGTGGGCGAAGATGATCCTGAATTGTGCCTATAACGCGCTTTCCGCGATTACACAGCGTCCTTACGGTGAAGTCGTGCAAGGTGTCGGTGTCTGGGATGTAATGCGCAATGCGGTGGATGAATGTCTGGCCGTTGCCAAGGGATGTGGGGTGACGGTGCCGGGTGATGTTTGGGGCGCGATTGAAAAGATCGCTGAAACCATGCCCGGTCAGTTTTCCTCGACCGCGCAGGATCTGGCACGCGGCAAAGCAAGCGAGATTGATTTCCTGAACGGGTATATCGTTCGCAAGGGGGCGGAGCTTGGTATCGCAACGCCGACCAATCTTGCGCTTCATGCCCTGACCAAGCTTCAGGAAACCAAATTGGCGTAATCGCCGGGTTATTCGGCCGGGGAATTGGCAGGCTCGGTTGATGCCTCGGTCGTTCTTTTGAATTTGCGGGCAACGGCTGCAACGATCTGGTCGTTAAACATCACCAGGGCTGCGGCCATCACGATGAAGACCCCACCCATCAGGCTGATCGGGGCAGGCAGTACACCAAACACGACAAGATCGAGAATGATCGCCCAAATCATCGCGGTATATTCAAAGGCCGACAGGGTCGATGCCGGTGCACGCGCCAAGGCTTCGGTCATGGCGATGTGGGCAAGCCCACCGGTCAGCCCGGCACCAATCAGGAAGACAATGTTGCTTGTTGAAAGCGGGGCCCAGCCAAACGGGATGGTCAAAAGCCCGCCGATCGAACAGATCACGGCAAAGTAAAAGGCAATCGTGCCAGACGGTTCCGTCGTGGTCAGCGACTTAATCTGTACCTTGGCAAAGGCCGTGGTGACAGCAAATGCCACACCGGCCCCAATCCCGATCAGGGTATTATGATCCAGCCCCGGGGTCGACAGCATCGGCCACAGCATCAGGAACACCCCGGCAAAGCCGCCGATGGTTGCACTGATCACAAGCCATCCCGGATTTTCACGCAGCGTGATAATCGCAATCGGGATCAGAATAAGCGGGGCAAGGAAGCCAAGTGCAGTGGCCAGCGCCAGCGGAAGGTAAGCCAGCGACACAAAGGCCAGAAACATCGAAACGCAGCCATAAGTGCTGCGTTTCAGATGTCCAAACGGGCGTTTGGTCTTAAGCGCCCTGGGAAACTGATTGCGCCACATCAGATAAAGCACAATCGGGATCAGCGCGACACTGCTCCGCCAGAAAACGATTTGACCGGTCGGGGCCTCAAACGATGCCAACCGGACAAACAGGTTCATGACCCCGAACAATCCGGTCGCGGCAAGGCGTAACCCAATTCCAGACCAGAAACTGTTCATTGCGATCTTCCTGAATGGTGGCGGGTGCTTGGCACCTGTTTTCAGGAATATCGTAAGTTGGTGGCGGGCAATACTGATAAAATTTCATGTCAGAGATGCGGTAAATCTGACACGGCTTGGCGGTAAAAGGGGCGTTTCAAAGGGTGTGCAGCCACTTTTCATAGCGTGTATCACGTTCACTGCCATCCGCGTCCTGCACGTTATTCAATGCATTTTGCTGGCTGCGTCTGAAATCACCCGGCGTCATGTCAAATTTTTCGCGAAATGCCCGGATGAAGGACGTGTCGCTGGAAAACCCGCATTCGAGCGCGACGTCGTAAAGGGAACGGGGACGCTTCGTTGTGGTGCTAAGCAATTGCTTGGCACGGCGCAAACGCAGATCACGTGTATAGCGATAAACGCCGCCATGCTCTTCAAGCAACTGATAAAGCTTGGACCGTGAAATGCCTAACTCTCTTGCCGCACGGTCCGGGGTGAGATCGGGGCGCGAAAAATTCTCCCGGAAATAACGCCGGATCAACGTCATGACTTCAAGGTTCTGGCGTTTGTTGGTTGTCTCGCTGGTTTCGCCATATGCGGAATTGAGGCAGGCGGCCAGCATATCGGCAAAGCTGTTTTCAAGCACATGGGCATGCTCGGTCTTGAGCGCAGACGCATTGGCCTTCAGCGAGCGCATCAGATTTGCAACAATCCGGACCATCGGGTCACGCGGGCTGAGGAACCGCATGTTGTGATCTTCGGGCAGGGTAAGCCGGTCTTCAAGAAGGGGGCGAGGAATGATGAAGGCAAGGTTATCAAAATCGCTTGTTGTTGCCCGTGCTACTTGCGACAGGTCCTGAAAGAGCAAGCCGTCAGCTTCTATTTCCTGGCCGTCCTTGCCATCATCTGTCGACATGCCACCATTATAGTAAAGCTGGACCATATAATGATCCATGCCGTCGGCAGCGATTGTCTTGGAACTGCGTTCCCAGAACTGATGTGTGCTGTTGGTGCGGGCGATCATCATCGATCCCAACAAATCCGCATCCAATGTTGCATGGAAGTTGTTCTTGCGGATGTCGGGAAGGGTTTCGACGCTGAAAATGCAGTCAATACTACTTTGCCAAACGTCATAACGTTTGGACATAGGTAGGTCATTGACCGTGAAAAAAGTATGGGTTGCTGACTGTGTCATGCCTGACTCCCGGTTTTGCTTCATTGCAAACAACGCTACTTGCGCGGGTTGATCTGGATTAATATTCGAGATCTCTAATACCAGATTTTTTTCATATTAAGCGGAAACCGGGCGTTTCGTCAAAACCACAAAGGTATAGGTTTAGGTGAAAATGAACGCAAAGGTATTATGATTGCGTAAGGGGATCTGGATTATACCTTTGGTTTTAAGGTCTTATGGCTATACGGGATGTTAGGGATTATTTTTCCGAAATCCCTTTATTAGGTGTTTTGGATGGTTCGCACATTTTTTTGGACGCTTCGTGCATTGTCACCCCGCTGCACATGGTAAAAATCCAAAAAACAGAGATGCCGCCTATGACGAAGAACAGAAAACGCTGGCGGCCCTTATCAGTGTGTGCACCGAACCTTGGGGGATTAGATGCATTCGACAGAACCACATCCGGCACGCCGGACGGGGGAGAAGAACTATGCCGGCCCCGGCCGTGACTGGGGAAAGAACTGCCACGTGTTACCCGGACGTCGTCAAGGTGAGAAAAATCATCATTTCTGGCAGAGCCGGGAAGATCAGGAACCTGTTTTCCTATCCTTTGAGGATGAACCATCAGCAGCGTCATGCTTTGGCGATCCTGAGATGGCGGAGGGTGCAGAACCGTCTTCTGTGAACCAGTCTCTTGCGGCGACCTTCGATATGATGAAGTCGCTTTCTGAACTGGTCCGCGTATTGGAAGCCATCCGTTCTGTTTCCAATGAAAATGATATCTTCAGCGCAGACGAGCGACTTCTGGACCAAACGAAAGACGCGGCGTCAACAGGTGGCGAAGGTAATGACACCCGCCCATGGGTGCTGGCTGTGATTGACCAGCTGGCCGTATTGGGCGCGTCGGAACGCATTCCGTCGCTCAACCATGGTGCGAAGGCAATGGCCTATGGCGACCGTATTCAAGCGGCGAATGATGTCGTATCACGGGTCTCGCACTAAAAATAAACTCAAGACCAACCGTAAAGGACTGGAAGTATCACTGCCCGAGGAGAGGCTGACTTGCGATCACCCGGTGTGTATTGCAGTGTGTATTTCTGTTTCCTGATCCAGGCATAAATGCGCGTCAGACCGGATAGTGTATCTGGGTGCTGCTGGCTGCTGCGTGCTTTTTGAAAGCCTTGTCAAAAGTCGAAAAGCTGGGTTTTGCCACGTTTTTTGGACAATTTGCATATTCATATGGATGGAATGTGCAATTCCAGCAAACAACCTGTGGTATTTGTGGATTAAATAATAAGACACATGTCCGTTCACAGAGTGGGAATATCTGCGTTCAAGTAAGGGCATGGATATCAGAGAAGCGCAATTATTACGCTCTGGGGAAAGAGATGATGTCGTACGAACCACATCCGGCACGCCGGAAGGGTGAGGCTAACTGTACCGGTCATGGACGTGACTGGGGACAAAACAGCCATATTCTTCCAGGGCGTCGCGTCAATGAGCCCAATCATCAGGCTTGGAAAAGCCGCATGGCAGCGGGCATACACAAATACGAACCTTCCGATGCAGACGGTGATGGATTATTTGTCGACTACATAGAAGAAGCTTCGGTCGCCGTGACCCGAACCTTCGAAAACAGCGTCGGGATGCTTAAATCCGTGATGGAAATGATGGCGTTTCTTGAAGGTATCCGCGTCATGCATCATGACGGCGCCGTTGCGCTGAAAACGGATAAACGCCTTGATCGTCTGAGCAATGGCAGGTTTACCAATCGTGCGTCGGAAAACGCGACGCATGAACGAAACGGCTTGTCCTCGGAATTCATGGTTCAGCTTCACAACATGTGTGCCAACGGACAGAATCCTTGCAGAGACCATGTGAAAGTGACGAAGCGGTACGGAACATATCTTGAGCCCGAGCACGAGATCATTCCGCCGAAACCTCGCGTAACCCGTTACGACCACTGAGTATCCCGGGCCTAGCGGAAATAGCTGCCCGGTGTGCGGCCTGTGGCCTTGCGAAACATGGCGATAAAGGCCGATGGGGTCTCATAGCCAAGATCAAGTGCGATCTCGGTCACCGGACGGTCATTGGCAAGCTTTTCAAGCGCATGGAGCAGACGAAGCTTTTGCCGCCATTCGCGGAATGGCATGCCGGTTTCGCGCTGAAAAAGCCGGGCAAGCGTCCGGCTTGAGGCACCGCATACCTTTGCCCAATCCTCAAGCGTACGGTTATCAGCCGGGTCACCTTGCAGATGATCGCAAATGCGCGCCAGTCGTGTGTCCTTGGGCGCAGGCAGGTAAAGCTTGTCCTGATCGGGGGCCTTGATCTGATCGAGCAATACGCGGATCAACCGACCTTCCTCCCCATCTTCACCATATTCGACCGGAATTTCCGTTGCGGCCCGGATCAGTTCACGCAAAAGCGGGCTGACTTCCAGAACCATGCAGCGATCGGGCAGGTTGGCGGCAACGTCCCGACCGATATAAAGGTGGCGCGCCCGGGTAAAGCCGGTGCAGGTCACCGCATGCTGCGTGTGGGGTGGGACCCATACCGCGCGCTGTGGCGGCACGATCCACATCCCGGCCTCTGTCACCACGGTCATCGTACCCTCAATCGCATATAAAAGCTGGTTCCAGTCATGGCTGTGTGCCGCAACGTGATAGCCAGCAGGCATATCACTGACCCGGACATATACCGCGCGTGGCAGTTCGCGCGGGCGGGGGATCTTGTTGTGATGTTCCGGACGTCCGTCAAAGGTGTTGAGGATATGAACCATGATACGGTGACATTCAAAACTGTCTTGATTGCGATATATGATGGCAGATTACCGCAAGACAGACGGATCGGACAGGTTTAACTTGGTCGCATTCCAAAACGCACAAGATGTGACAGGGGCGTCGCCACCACAACGATCCTGTCCTCGGAGGTACAATGTCCAAGGAAATCATACCCGAAGCCAGCAATCACGCGGCCCCACTTGGTGATGCGCCCGACGCCCCCAATAATGCCAGCACAGCGCCGGTGCACAAGGGTTGGCGCAATCCGGAAGTTCTGCTGATCGTTATGGCGGCTGCCATGCCGCTGTCCTTTTCGACCTGGATGGCGCTGCTAAACAACTTTTCGGTCGAAATGGCCGACTTCACCGGCCGCGAGATCGGCATCTTGCAGTCCTTGCGTGAAATCCCCGGTTTCCTTGCCTTTACCGCGATTTTTGTGCTGCTGGTTCTGCGTGAACAGACCTTTGCGGTTTTGTCACTGCTGGTGCTTGGAATTGGTGTTGCCATATCGGGCTATTTTCCGACCGTGATCGGGCTTTATTGCACGACGGTTTTGATGTCGATCGGCTTCCATTATTTCGAAACCATGCAGCAGGCCCTGTCATTGCAATGGGTGCGCAAGGATCGCACCGCCATGGTCATGGGGCGGCAGCTGTCGGCAAAATCAATTTCGTCGCTGATCATGTTTGGCATGGTCTGGGTGATGCTCGAAGTTTTCGCGGTCGAGTATCGCTACGTCTATCTGTTCGGCGGTGCATTGACGGTCCTGGCCGCCTTGTTTGTCTGGGGTGCGTTTCCGAAATTTGCCGATGCTCATCCGCAGAACAAGAAGCTGATCCTGCGCAAACGCTACTGGCTTTACTATGCGCTGACTTTCATGAGTGGCGCACGCCGTCAGATCTTTACCGTGTTTGCCGGCTTCCTGATGGTCGAGAAGTTCGGCTATGACGCAGCAACCATCACCTTGCTGTATCTGCTTAACCACGTGATCAACATGTTCCTGGCCCCCAAGATCGGCAAGATGATCGGCAAGTGGGGCGAACGCCGTGCGCTGGTCTTTGAATATGTGGGACTGTTCATTGTTTTCGTCTCCTACGCCTTTGTCGAAAACCACATTCTGGCCGGTGGTCTTTATGTGATTGACCATCTGTTCTTTGCGCTGGCGATTGCCATCAAGACCTATTTCCAGAAGATCGCCGACCCGGCTGACATCTCCTCAACCGCCGGGGTCAGCTTTACCATCAACCATATCGCGGCTGTTTTCATCCCGGCGGCCTTTGGGTTGCTTTGGCTGATATCACCGGGCGCAGTGTTCCTTGCCGGGGCCGCCATGGCCTTTGTCTCGCTGGTGTTGGCCCTGAACGTCCCACACGATCCAGAGCCCGGAAACGAGGTTATTCGCGGATACAAGTCAACCGTGATGCAGCCAGCCTGATCGCCAAATATGTCTCAGACCAGAAACGCCTGCCGATCGTGGCAGGCGTTTCTATTTGTGTTTGCCCTGCCTTTTTCGCAAAATCTTCAAAACACCGACATTTAAACGGGATTAGATTGTCGCGGTTTAACGCATAAGCAGGGACACGGCTCGATGGTATTCATTCACAAAAAAGCTGCCCGGATTGCCGGGATTTCGATGGCACTTGCACTGGTAAGCAGCACGGCATTGGCCGACAGCACGGTGTCATTGCGCATTCTCGAAACCACCGACATCCATACGCATCTGGTTAATTACGACTATTACCGTGATGGCGAATCAGACACGGTTGGTCTGGCAAAGGTCGCGACCCTGCTTAAGACTGCGCGTGGCGAGGCAGAGAACGTTGTCTTTATCGATAATGGTGATCTGATCCAGGGCAACCCGCTTGGCGACTACATGGCCAAGGAACGCGGTCTTAAGGATGGTGACGTCCATCCGGTCTATAAGGCGATGAACCTGCTTGGCTATGACGCGGCCAATATCGGTAACCATGAATTTAACTATGGTCTCGATTTCCTGGGTAAATCGTTGGCCGGTGCCAACTTCCCCTATGTCAGTGCCAACGTCTTTGTTGATGATGGCGATGACAATCCCGATAACGACAAGCCGTATTTCGAACCCTATGTGCTGCTGGATCGGGAATTTACCGATAATGACGGCAAGGTGCACAAGGCCAAGGTCGGTGTGATCGGGTTTGTGCCGCCCCAGATCATGCAGTGGGACAAGGCCAATCTGGAAGGCAATGTGATCGCAAAAGACATTGTCGAAATGGCAAAAAAATATGTCCCGGAAATGCGTGAAAAGGGTGCGGATATCGTCATTGCCGTTCCGCATTCGGGGCTTTCGACCATGGCGCGTAATGGCATGGAAGAAAATGCCACCTATTACCTTTCCGAAGTCGATGGCATCGATGCGATCCTGTTTGGTCATGCCCACACAGTATTCCCGTCTGAGACCTTTTCCGATCTTGAAGGTGTCGATATTGCCAAAGGCACAATCAACGGCGTTGCGGCGGTGATGCCGGGCTTCTGGGGCAGCCATCTTGGCGTGATTGACCTGACCTTGAATGTCACCGATGACGGCAAATGGAGTGTCACCGACAGTCTGTCTGATGCACGTCCGATCTATCAGCGCGAAGGCCGGACCGTGACGCCGCTGGTTGAAGCCGATCCGGAAATCATCGCCGCGGTCAAGGAAGAGCACGAAGCCACCATTGCCTATATGCGCGAAGGTGTCGGCACGACATCGGCACCGATCAACAGCTTCTTTGCGCTTGTGGCTGATGATCCTTCGATCCAGATCGTGACTAACGCCCAGAAATGGTATCTCGAAAAGATCCTGAACGGATCGGAATATGATGGCATTCCAATCCTGTCGGCCGGGGCGCCATTCAAGGCCGGTGGTCGCGGTGGTCCGGACTATTTCACCGACATCCCCGAAGGCAAGATTGCGCTTAAAAACGTCGCGGACCTTTATATCTATCCAAATACCGTGCGCGCAGTGTTGCTTGATGGTGATCAGGTGCGTGAATGGCTTGAAATGTCAGCAGGCCAGTTCAATCAGATTGATCCGAACAGCAGCGAAGAACAGGCTCTGATCAACCCGGATTTCCCGACCTATAATTACGATGTGATTGATGGCGTGACCTACCAGATCGATGTCACCAAACCGGCCCGCTATAACAAGGCGGGCGAAGTGATCAATCCCGACAGTCACCGCATCGTCAATCTGAGCTTCGAAGGCAAACCGGTAACAGCCGATCAGAAGTTTGTCGTTGCGACCAACAACTATCGCGCCGGCGGTGGTGGCAATTTCCCGGGCCTAGATGGATCGACGATCATTGTCGAGGCACCCGATGAAAACCGCACGGTGCTTGCCAACTATATCCTGACCGAAAAGGAAATTGATCCGAAGGCGGATGGCAACTGGACCTTTGCCCCAATCGGTGAGGCGTCCGACGTAACGTTTGTTACCAGCCCCAAGGCATCCTCGGCTGTCAACGCACCCGACAATATCAGCTTCGTTGGCGAGGATCAGGAAGGCTTTGCCAAATACGTGCTGCAAACAAGGTAACCAACAGAACCTTGATATCGCCCAACGAAAAAGCCGCCCTGATCAGGGCGGCTTTTTTGTATCTCGGTGTCGCTGCCGGCGATTGCCAGGCGCAGAGCAGATTACTTCCGGTTTGCAGCCTGCGGGCCTTTGCCGCCGGGGCCACCCTGCTGTGCAGGGGGATTGTCTTCGCGCGGGTTCTTGCCGTTGAGGTAGGCCTGTGCGCAATGTTCGTCGCAATAAGGCTTGCTCGGCACGATTTTCTTGCCGCAGAAATGGAAGTCGTCATCGCCCGGATCGCCAAACGGCCAACGGCACATGCCCGGACCAAGATCAAAGATCGAAATGCCTTTGGTCTGCTGTTTGGGGGCCGGTGCTTTTTTCTGTTCTGCTTCCTCGGCGCGGCGCTGGATCGGGGACGGGCGCTTGGGCAGTCCAAGGCGGTGTGCCTTGCCAACGACGGCATTCTTGCCAACGCCCAGTTCTTCACCGATGCGTGCCGTGGTCCAACCCTGATTCCAGAGCGAGGTCAGCAATTCAATCTTTTCCGGCGTCCAGCTCATTTCGAGTATATTCCGTATTTCTTGGTCTGCCGGTCAGAATATCCGGCGGCAGGTGCTTGTTGTTCGATGTCAAACAGGGATACAGAGGTATCCGCTAATATCGTGTAACGCAAGGGTCTTGGAGATTCGCACCCCGGCCCGTCTGCGCGAACAGGGCAATTTGCATGTTGAAGCCACAATGTAAAGAGGGGATCGCGTTTTGGCAGGGTTTTTCATTGCAGTGACCGTTTTCCTTGCAGGCCATATTATTCCGGGCTTGCTGCGCGAAAGGCTTGTAAGACGTATCGGCTACCGCCCCTATATTATTGCATTCTCGATCCTGTCAGTTCTGCTGTTTGGCTGGGTCATTCACGAGGTTTTGGTCGCGGAGTCGTTTTTGCTTTGGGACTATCAAACCTGGCAGGCACAGCTCCTTGTGGTTGTCATGTTGCCTGCCTGTATTTTGTGGGCCTGTGCCATTCTTCAACCCTGTCCGCTGTCGATTGGTCGAAAAACCGGCTTTGATCCGGCAAAGCCCGGCATCAATCGGTTTTGCCGTCATCCACTGCTGTTGGGCATGATCCTTTGGGGGGGCGGACACACGATCGTCAATGGTGATATCGTCGCTGTCCTGTTCTTTGGCGGCAGCAGCATTTTTGCCCTGATCGGGTTCTGGCGGATGGAAAAAATCCGGCTGCGCGGAATGACGGATGGGGAACAGGCGATCCTTCTGGCAGCAACCCGACGCTTTTCGCTGTCAGGCCTAAAGGATGCCTTTCGGGGGCGGGATATCCTTGCCGGGATTGTTCTTTATCTCCTGATCCTGGGTGGGCATGGTCATGTGATTGGTGTCGATCCGCTTGCAATGGCAGGCTGGTAATAATGTTTTGATCGCAAGGCTTGTCAGCCAAGGTTTTGACAGGGATACTGGGGGTGCGGTGCAGGAAATCTGCACTGGCCCGCTTTGCTGTATCGTATGGCAAAGGGCAGTTTCAAGCGAGGTAACATGACGTCTCCTCAACTTGCGAGCAGTCTGGCCAAATTCGCCGAAATGGAAGGACGCCACCCGCGTCTTCTTCTGGCGACGGCATCCTCCGTCGAAGAAAAACACCACAAACATGTCGCAACCCTGTTTGCCGATGGCGGGTTTGACGTCGATGTGGCACCCCGCCATTCCGATGCACAATCCATTGCCCTGCAGGTGATTGATTGCGACGCCGATATCCTGATTTTGATCCGAACGTCTATGACGGCAGAAGATCGGGTCAGTGTTGCCGATCTGATTTCCGCACTCGATGCACTGGACGCGGAATATGTCAAAGTCGGTATTGTCGGTCATGCCGATGATCCGGCCGCGGGGAATGTCGACTTTGTCTGTGATCTTGAACATCTGCAAACAAGCGACTGCGAGGCACTGATCGACTACATTCTGGCAGTTGAAGAAACCCGCGTCGCACAACATATTTAGAACGTTGCAAAATTTCGCCGTCTTTCGGTGCAATGTTTTCGAAACTCTTTGGGCGCATACTGATTGCACATCAGTTGCACCCGAAGGCGGGATGTTTAATCAAGGGATGATTTGATGGGATTGCTCAAGGAAACGCTGATGCGCGTCTTTGTCGGCAAAAAAGGCCGGGATGCGATTCAGGCTTATAACGACGCGCAATCCCTTCATATGCGTGACAGCGCCACTGCGGAAAAAACAGCCGCTCAGGCGCGTCAGGCACGTCGCATCGAAGACCGCGCCCTTGCCCATCAGGAAGAAGGCATGTCGCTGGAAGAAGCCCGTGCGCTTGCCCTTGCCGAAACCCTGACCGAACAGGCCGACGCCCCGCATACCGAAATCATGAAGGCGCTGAATGCTGCTGATGCCAAGCTTGGCAAAAAGAAAAGCAAGATCGCAACGCCAGAGGACGAACGTCGTCAGGAACTGATCAATGAGGCGGTCAAGGCGCTGCGCAGCAAACAAAGTGACCTTGATCAGCTGGATCCCGATTTGCGCGCCAAACTGACGGTGATGGCCGTTGGCGCATTGATGGGCGGACCAAACACGCCGCGTCAGTAAATTTCTATAAGCCTGTAAGAAGATGGCACCGCCCGGATCGGGATGGTGCCATTCTTGTTTACGGTATCGGCAAAGGCCGCATCAGGGCTCAAGGCTGCGGTGAAGGCCCGTGACGAGTTCGCAATAGGATGGCTCGTTATCCGCCGTGAGATAGCCGTGGCGGATCAGAAAATCGATCACCACCAGAGCGCAATTGAACTTGAAGTCAAACCTGTTGCGGACGATTTCGGCCACCTCGGCGATTGGTAAAAGATCAAATTGTTCGACCTCGCCATCGGCGCAATGCGGCACAAATTCTTCTGGCAATTCCAGATCGAAATTGACCATCACATCGGGTTTCAAACCTTCGTCGGTTTCATAAAGATATGACACCGTGCCGATCGCCACGACTTTTTCAGCAAGGTTTGCTGGAATACCGGCCTCTTCGGCGCATTCCTTGATCATGTTTTCCCGGAAACCAAGGCCGGTCGGTTGGCCGCCCGCGACCATGTTATCGAGCATGCCGGGGTAGGTCGGCTTGTCCAGCGCGCGTTTGGCGATCCACATGTGAATGCCATCCGCCTTGCGGACAAAGCCGTTCATATGCACGCCCCACGACCGGCATCCGAAATAGGGCATGGCAAACCGATCCAGCTGGCACAACGGATCATCGGAAAGCCGATTGCGGATATCAAACTTTTCGCCATGCAGGTGCTTGATTACGCCTTGTTGGCACAGGGCCTCGGTCGCCTCAATCAGGGTCTGGTTACGCGCATCAATGGTTTTGATGTGCGGGCCAAAACCATATTCGCCGTTCTCGTCGCGGATGAAGCTATCCCCAAGTGCGGTAAGGGCGCTGGCAAATTCTGACCGGATGGCACCGACCGGAAGATCGCCAATGCGAAACCGGGCATAGCGCGACAGATTGGCGTTGTTGCACGCGTGGATATGATCAAGATAGGCCAACTCAGAACTCCTGTCGGGCAGAGGCACTGCCAGTTTTGCAGTGCCGCAACCAAGACAGCCTACGCGCTAAGCGCTGAGTTTGAATAGCCTTTTTCCGATGTCAGAACCGTATTCACGTGGATGATCTGACGCAGGCATCGCGCGATGTGCTCGGCAACTTTGGTTTCAAGTTGCTGGACCTGGATGTCGATCTGAAGTTCCTCGTAACCGCGCAGCCCATTGGCAACGGTCGAATGCCAGCTGGCCGGAACCAGATTACGCTTGGCAAACAGTTCGAGAACGCGCGGCATCACGTCCGGTTCGGCAGCGGCGTGAACGGAAAAACAGTAAACGGATTTGGGGGTATGTGCGTCCATTGCGGACGCAGCAAATGCATGATCAGTCATGACAATGCTCACAGATATTCAGTGCATCAAAAAGGCGAACAGATACGTCCCGGTGTCCTTAGACAACCGGGCTGATAATTCGCGCAATGATGACCGAAAAGACGCTGTGATGTGTCATGAAGCTATTTAAAAGAAGGTCTCTTCAAAACCAGTTGGTTTGCCAGATGGTTTGAATGGGGACGCTAATGATGAAAGCGAAGCGTAGGTCAGATGACCAGAAGCGATGCGATGACGGCCAGAATGGTACCGGCGAACAGGATTTCCATCGAACGGGCGATCTGCTGTTCACGGGCAATGGCGATTGCAACTGCTTTGCGCTTATTCATCATGTTTACTCCGTCTTATGACAGGTAGTGTCAATGTGCCGGGCTCGGCACACGTCAAATATAGGCAGGCAGATGGCCGAGTTACAAGAGTTGTTGCTCAAAAAACGTCAAAAAACTTTCAACCTCATGGAAAAGGTCACGTTTTTGCTGCCTGTTTTGTCACAAATTGCAATGGCCCTGCCTGTTTGAAACGCATTATGCCTTTTCCGGTTCCATAACAATCAAACGGTTTCGATGCCGCTGTCCCGATTCGCAGTGGTTTCGGGGAATTCCGCCGGATTTACGACATGCGCGTAGTCGCTTATCGGCTTGGGATATCCGTACTTGTACCCCTGCACAGAGCGGCAATCATGATCGTTCAGGAAGCTTGCCTGTTCGTCGGTTTCGACCCCCTCTGCAATCACCTCGAGGTTGAGGTCGCGGCTCAGATTGATCACTGCACGGACGATGGCAATCGCCTGATCGTTGCTGACCAGTTTCTTGATAAAGGACTGGTCGATCTTGATGCGATCCACCGGGAAGTTCTGCAAGGTCGCAAGCGACGAATAACCGGTGCCGAAATCATCCATGGCAATCCGCACACCCAGCTTCTTGATATCAGAAAGGATCTTCATCGAGCGCGCCGGATTGTGAATAAGGGCCGTCTCGGTGACTTCCAGTTCAAGGCGTTTCGGATCAAGACCGGTTTCGTTCAGGATCTCGGCGACCAGTTCCGGCAGTTCATGTTTCTGCAATTGAACCGCTGACAGATTGACCCCGATGCCAAGCGGATTTTTCCAGCGTGCGGCCTCTTTGCAGGCGGTCCTAAGCACCCATTCGCCCAGCGGCACAATCAGGCCTGTTTCCTCGGCAATCGGAATAAACCGTCCGGGCGGGATCGATCCCAGTTCCGGATCCGTCCAGCGCAGCAAGGCTTCAAACGAGTGGATCACCTGATCATTACCATCGGTCTCGCATTGCGGCTGGTAATGAAGTTCAAGCTGGCCGTTCTCCATCGCATGACGCAGGTTCGATGAAAGCTGGCGCTTGAAACGGTATTCCTCGTCCATTTCCGACGAATAGAACACAATGTCATTGCCGCCGGATTGTTTGACCCGATACATCGCAAGGTCGGCATGAAACAGGATGCTTTCGGCGTCATTGCCATCGGTTGGATAATGAGCAATCCCGATACTTGCAGAAAGCTTCGCACGGTGTTCGGCATTGATGAAAACCGGGAGCGCGACACAATCAAGGACTTGCTGGGCGGTTTCGCGCGACCGGGCAATAACGTTATCCATATCTGATTGTTCAGGATGCGACAGCAGGGCGACAAACTCATCACCGCCAACACGCGCGATCACCACATCATCGCTAAACAGCTCGGCAAGGCGTTCACCCAGTTCCCGCAGCGCATGGTCGCCGGCAATATGGCCAAAGCTGTCATTGAGTTCCTTGAAGTGGTCGAAATCAATGCACATCACCGTCAACGGTATGCCTGTTTCATCCGATTGCGTCAGTGCCTCGGCCAGTCGGTCATTGAATGTCGACCGGTTCAGAAGCTTGGTCAGGGCGTCACGTTCTGCCAGGAAGCGGATATGGTTTTCTGCAGCATACCGTTCGCGCAGATCACGTAGCCCAAATATGACGGTGGCATCCGATATTTCATCGGCGGGAATTTCGCGACGAACGACCTCGACCGGTATGGCGGTATTGGTGCTCCAGGACAGGGTCGTTTCTGCATAACCGACCTTTCCTGATTTGAATTCGGCCGGTGTATCGGAAAGCCACTCTGTCAGGAAATCCTGATCAAGAATGTCTGCGCGGGTCACACCACCCAGTTTCAGGAAACTGTCATTGGCATCAATCACTCGCCCATTCTGGGTCAGAACGAGCGCCTCAATGGCGGAATCGCCCAGAATGCGCATGCGGTTGCTGACATGATCGCGAAGTTGCCGGTCAACAAGGGCGGTGACAAAACCAATCGCAATCAGCCCGATGGCAACAACGGCGACACCAACCGCAAGATATTCCTGCGAAATAAGCTGTGCCGGGACCGGCACAGTCGGATCGGGTGTAATCACCAACGCGCCCATCGCACCGAAATGCATGGTCGCCACCGCGATGGTCAGGTTTGCCTTGCCCAGAAGTTTCTGTTGGTTGGTTTGTGCGGTCTTGGCCAGATACAGCGACGCCATGCCGAACAAGGCCCCCATCAGGATGGCGGCAATCACAATATCCATGTGCCAGCTGATAATGCCGGGAACACGGATGGCAGACATGCCGGTGAAATGCATGGCCGAAATGCCAAGTCCGACAACAAGGCCGCCGACAAGACGCGACAAGACAAGGTGCGGCCCACCGACCGAGGCAATCGCAAACCCGACGGTGGTTGTCACAATTGCAATCGCCAGCGAAACAGCCGTCAGAAGGGGCTCATAGCCAACCGGTACAACCGGGTCATAGGACAGCATTGCGATGAAGTGGGTCGCCCAGATGCCCCCGCCGGTTACAACCCCGGTCAGGAAAAGCCATGCGATTTTCTGTCGAAGGCGACCGATGTAGGCGCGTGCGTACAGATTGAATGCGGTATGAATGCCCGCCAGTCCAATAAGAAGGGCAACGAGGACCAGCACGATATCGTGCTGGTGTGCCAGACAGTCATAAATTCTGTACATTCACGCGCCAAATCTAAAATTAATGTAATATTTTCAATAACTAATGAATTTTACTGGTATAATTTTAAGTCGGCTGGTGTACGTGAAGCAACCCAAATCGGATCTTTCCGGGGCGGGGGTGGGATCCTTAGCGGATCACGACTTTGCCCTCGCCGATGATGCGTGGGGAATTGTCACCACGGGTAAAGGTGATCTCGCCGTCATAGGTGCCAGCTGGCCATTGGCTTCCGGGGCGGTCCATATTGATAAAGAACCACTTTGCGCGCGGGCCTGCATCGTTGGGCAGATCAATGACAAAGTCGCGATGTCCGCCCTTGCCATCAGGTGTTTGCAGGCTCATGCGAATAACATCACCGTCATTGGCGCCAATCAGATAGGCCCAGAAATAAAGTGCCGGGCTTGTGCGGGGCAGTTCCTGATCCTTGCCGTATCCGCGCTTAAGGTCCGATGCGTTCGGGCGCGCCATCGAAAATCCATGGCCATAAAGCGTGATCTCGTTATAGCTCAGCTTTGCGCGTGCAGACGATGACCAAAGAGCCGCATTTCCGACATTGCAATCGGCGGCACTGCTGGTGCCCATGGCGGTGCCACTGAACGGATCAACAAGTTCGCCATCCTTGCGCAGGTTGAAATGCAGGTGCGGGAAGGTGGCCTGACCGGAAATGCCGATCCGCCCGATCACCTGACCACGGCTAACACGGTCGCCCTGTTTGACCGCAACCCACCCGCGACGAAGGTGGCAATACTGGCTTTGCCAGCCATCATCGTGATCAATCAGAATGCCGTTGCCGCATTCTATGCCTTCAAGGCTGATGGTGGCGATACGACCTGAGTCAATGTCTTCAACCCCGTCGCGCAGGGCAACGACCGTGCCATCCGCGATGGACAGGACCGGAACACCATCAAGCATGGTGGCTTCGTCCGGAATGGCAAAATCAGTACCGCGATGGCCGTCATATGTTGTCGTGCCGCAGGCGTAGTCGCGAATGTTCGGTCCGGTATCATGATCGACATAGTGAACAATGTCACAGCTGTTGCCGGCACAAACGACCGGCAAATCAAACGGCGGGCCATCTGCATGGGCGATGCTGCCAAAAGACAGGGTCGCGAACACGGAAAGAAAGAGTGTCCGAATGGATCCTGATCGTTCTGGCATATAGTCCCCCGTTATCGGTTATTGTCGCCAAGCATTGGCATTTCAGTATGAATCAAATTTCTCTAACATAAAGGTGATCAGATATCGAAGTGCAAGATGTTGTTTATACATTGCGATATCCGATATCAGTTCAAGGTGACGCACACGCGCCCCTTATCACACAAGGCAGGATGAAATGGATCAGAGCGGACTATTTCGGCTGGGTATCTTTGCCGCCATTCTGGCGGTCATGGCCTTGTGGGAGGCGGTGGCCCCTTATCGACCCAAGGAAGCCGTGCGTCGTCCGATGCGCTGGCTGACCAATTTTGGTCTGTTGTTGCTGAGTGCTGCCCTTGCACGTTTCACCATCGGGGCTGCGATGATTGCCGCCGCCATCTGGGCGCAGGCCAATGGTTGGGGGATAAATAACCTTTTGGGCATGCCTGCATTATTGTCCGGGCTGGTCACCATCATTGTTCTTGATTGTGCGATCTATTGGCAGCATCGCCTGACCCACATCGTGCCGGTGTTCTGGCGGTTTCACCGGGTGCATCACTGCGATACCGAATTTGATGTCTCCACCGCCGTGCGTTTCCATCCGGTCGAGATCGTCGCATCGGCACTCTACAAATCGACCTTTGTCGTGCTGATCGGGGCCGATCCATGGGCGGTGGTGATTTATGAAAGCATGCTAAGCGGCTTTGCCCTGTTTAATCATGGCAATGTGCATCTGCCCAAACGCCTTGATCGCGCCTTGCGACTATTGGTCGTGACACCCGATATGCACCGGGTGCACCATTCAAGCCTGATGAAAGAAACCAACAGCAACTACGGCAATATCCTGTCCATCTGGGACCGGATATTTGTCAGCTATATCGATCACACCAAGGTCAATGATCACGATATGCAGATCGGCCTTAAGGAATTCCGCGACATGGACAGCCAAAGTTTGCTGGGTGTTCTCTGGATGCCATTCCGGCGTCGCTGATTACGCTGGTACCACGCCGCGCACCGCCATGGCCGATGCCACAAGCGACCGCCGACCGTCTGTCTTGCCACCAAGATACGCCAGACGTGTGGCCTGCTGAATTTCATAGGCCGTGTCGGCATATTGCCGGTTAAAGAAATTGCGGATCAGGCTGTGCGCCCCCATCAGCGACTGCCAGTAGTCATCGAAATCGATGAAATCCATGCGCACCGCCAGGGTTGCAGTTTCAATGTCGCCCAATCCCGCATCCGACCAAAGATCATAAAGGTCATCTTCATCCTGATATGGGACGTCGAAAACCTCTTCGCGCAGTTTTTCGCCCTCGACACCGGCCAAAATGGCCGCGGCATCGAGAAACAGGCGGATAAACGTCAACCCGCCCGCGCGGTCCCAAACAGACGCCGCTATTTTCCCGTTCGGCTTGGTAACGCGGACCATCTCGGCAACCGCCTTTTCCGGGTCTTCAAGATCATTGATCAACAGCTGCGAGAAGGCAGTATCAAAACTGTTATTCTCGAACGGCAGCGACAACGCATCGCCGGTTTTCAGTTCGATATTTGAAGCTTCCTCGCGCAAGGCGTCTGTCAGGTAATCGGGGATCAGGTCAATGCCGACAACCCGCGCATCCGGATACCGGTTGGCCGCTGCCAAGGTCAGACTGCCCGTACCACATCCGACATCAACCAGCGCCCCACAAGACGGTGCGGCAACAAAATCAAGGAAGCTGCGCGACAGACGGCGGCTCCATCGACCCATGGCAATTTCATAGGTGTCTGCAATTGTGTTGTTCATCGGGGGCGTTTCCCAAAGGTTTGTTTTTATAGGGCTTAGATCATTGATATCACAGGTGGGCATGCCCTGATATGTCCCCGTTTCAGACAATTTCAAGCGCCAGTCGCAACGGCATTCGACGAAATAGGCATTGCTCATTTTGAAAAATGCGCAATAAAATTACAAATATTGCATTGCAAAATAATTATAAGCGCGACATCTGCAATGTAAGCAACCGCGCAACAGGCATAGGGTTTCTAGGAAATGGATGAACGCGACGGACTTCATGGGCTGTATTTCGAAGATCTCGAGATCGGGCTGTCGGGCAGTTATGGAAAAACGGTAACCGAAACCGACATCGTGATGTTTGCCGGCATTACTGGTGACACCAATCCGGTGCACCTTAATCAGGATTACGCCGCAACCACGATGTTCGAAGGCCGCATTGCCCATGGCATGCTGTCGGCCGGTTTCATTTCGACGGTCCTTGGCACGCGCCTGCCGGGGCCTGGCACGATTTATCTTTCCCAGAACCTGCAATTCAAGGCACCGGTTCGGATCGGCGATACCGTGACGGCACGTGTGACCGTGCGTGAACTGATCCCGGCCAAGAAACGCGCCATTATGGAAACCAACTGCTATGTCGGGGATCGTTGCGTGATCTCGGGCGAGGCAACCGTGATGGTGCCTTCACGCGCCTGATGCCGGAAAGCCTGCGCTTTTTTGTCGGAAAAGTCTTTACGCTTCGGGCCTGCGCCCTATATAGCTGCCTGCTGGATTTGTCGACAAAAGGTCGGCAGGCATGGAACGCAGCAAAGAGAGACCGGCGCGAATGCGCGTTTTTCGATCTTTTGAGAACCTGACCGATGATGCGCGCGGCGCTGTTGTGGCGATCGGCAATTTCGATGGACTGCATCTGGGGCATCAGTCGCTTCTGGATCAGGCCCGCGCAATTGCCCGCGATCTTGGTGCGCCGCTTGCGATCCTGACGTTCGAGCCCCATCCGCGCATGCTGTTTCGCGCCGATGATCCGCCGTTCCGTCTGACCTCGGCCGAGGATCGCGAAACCGCAGCTGGCAGCATTGATATCGACCTGTTCTTTGAGGTCGAGTTTAACCGCGACTTTGCCGCCATGACGGCCGAGGAATTCATTGAACGTGTTCTGGTCACGGGTCTTGGCGCCAAACATGTCGTGGTTGGCTGGGATTTCTGTTTCGGCAAGGGCCGGGCAGGCGATGTCGATTTGCTGCGCGCGATTGGCGAGAAATCCGGTTTTGGCGTCACGGCGGTGACCGCTGTCACCCATGATAACGGGATTGTTTATTCCTCGACCGCGATCCGTCAGGCGCTGCGTGACGGCCGCCCCGAAGACGCCAAGCATCTGTTGGGACGCCCGTGGGAGATTGGCGGGGTTGTCGCCCATGGCGATGCGCGCGGACGCACCATCGGCTTCCCGACGGCCAATGTTCCGCTTGGCAATCACCTGCGCCCGAAATTCGGTGTTTACGCTGTCGAGCTTGGACTGGTTTCTAAAACCGATGGCAAAACCGTCGAACGCTGGATCCCCGGAGTCGCCAATATTGGCGTGCGGCCAAGCTTTGGCGGCGATGATGATGCCGGGCTTGAAGCGCACCTTTTTGACTTTGATCAGGACATCTATGACCGGCGGGTGCGCGTGCGTCTGCACGGCTTTATCCGCGGGGAAAAGAAGTTCGATGGGCTTGATGCCCTGAAAGCCCAGATCGCAGCAGATGTGATCGCTGCCAAGGATATGCTCGGCAAGATTTGAATTTGTTGACGAACCCGCTATGATCCGCGCGCTTTTCGCAAGATCAGCTTTTCGCGAGATCTCCGGGGGTTCGCCCTTTTAATTTGTTCAAGACGACAGGACCGTCACGATGAGTGTCGAATACAAGAAAACCGTTATCCTGCCCAAGACCGATTTCCCGATGCGGGCGGGTTTGCCAAAGATGGAGCCGACCCTGCTCGAGCAGTGGAAAAAAGAGGACCTCTACGGCAAAATTCGCGGTATTTCGGCCGATCGTGAAATGTTTGTCCTGCATGATGGCCCGCCCTATGCGAACGGTCATCTGCATATTGGTCATGCACTGAACAAGATCCTTAAAGACGTCATCACCCGTTCCCAGCAGATGCTGGGCAAGAACGCTGTTTACGTTCCGGGTTGGGACTGCCACGGCCTTCCGATTGAATGGAAGATCGAAGAACAGTACCGTGCCAAGGGCAAGAACAAGGACGATGTCCCGATTGCCGAATTCCGCAAGGAATGCCGCGAGTTCGCCCAGAAATGGCTTGATATTCAGCGCGAAGAATTCAAACGCCTTGGCGTGATGGGCGACTGGGACAATCCCTATGTCACCATGGACTACAAGGCAGAAGCCTCTATTGCCCGTGAACTTGGCAAATTCCTGATGAACGGTTCGCTCTATATGGGCTCCAAACCGGTCATGTGGTCGGTGGTTGAAAAGACCGCCCTTGCCGAGGCGGAAGTCGAATATCACGACCATACGTCGAAAACGATTTATGTTCGTTTCCCGGTCACCGAGACCAAGGTTGATCTGCTTAAAGACGCGACCATCGTCATCTGGACCACGACCCCTTGGACCATTCCGGGCAACCGTGCGATTTCGTATGGCGAAGACATCGAATATTCCGTCATCGAAGTCACCGAAACCGCCGAAGAAGCCTGGGCCACCGTTGGCGAGAAGATGGCCGTCTGTACCGATCTTCTTGAAGACCTGTGCAAAAACGGTCGCGTTACCGGTCACAAGGTTGTCGGTACCTTTAAGGGCGCCGACCTCGAAGGCACGCTTTCGGCCCATCCGTTCCGCGGGCAGGGTTACGAGTTTGATGTGCCGCTTCTCGCAGCCGATTACGTCACGACCGACACCGGTACCGGCTTTGTCCATACCGCACCCACCCATGGCCCGGACGATTACCAGACCGGTCTGAAATACGGTCTGGAAGTTCCGGAAATGGTCGATGGTGACGGCGCCTATTATCAGACCGTGCCGCTGTTTGCCGGCGAACGCATCTATGATGAAAACGGCAAGGAAGCGGGTGCCAACGAAGCGGTCATCGCCAAACTGATCGAAGTTGGTGCGCTGCTGTCGCGTGGCCGTCTCAAGCACTCCTATCCGTGCTCATGGCGTTCCAAGGCACCGGTGATCTATCGCACCACGCCGCAGTGGTTCATTTCCATGCAGGACAATGACCTGCGTGAAAAGGCGCTTAAGGCGATTGATGAAACCCGCTTTGTGCCAGAAGGCGGTCGTAACCGTCTGCATTCCATGATCGCCAACCGCCCGGACTGGTGCGTATCGCGCCAGCGTGCATGGGGCGTTCCGATCACGGTGTTCATCGAAAAAAGCACCCGCCAGCCGCTGCGTGATCAGGAAGTGCTTGATCGCGTCTACGAAGCCTTCTGCGAAGAAGGGGCCGATGCGTGGTTCACCCGTGATGCACAGTATTTCCTTGGCGACAAATACAACGCCGATGATTTCGAACAGGTCACTGACGTGCTTGACGTCTGGTTTGATTCCGGTTCGACCCACGCCTTCGTGCTCGAAGAACGTCAGGACCTGAAATGGCCGGCGGATCTTTACCTCGAAGGATCGGACCAGCATCGCGGCTGGTTCCACAGCTCTTTGCTGGAATCCTGTGGCACCCGTGGTCGCGCCCCGTACGAAGCGGTTCTGACCCATGGCTTTGTTCTTGATGGCGAAGGCCGCAAGATGTCGAAATCGCTCGGCAACGTCATTGCGCCGAACGATGTCATCGACAAGCTTGGTGCAGATATCCTGCGTCTGTGGGTGGTGAGCTCCGATTATCATGACGATCTGCGCATCAGCCATGAAATCATTCAGCGCCATTCCGACATCTATCGTCGTCTGCGCAATACCCTGCGCTTCCTGCTGGGCAACCTTGACGGCTTTGACCAGTCTGAAAAGGTCGCAGATAACGAACTGCCGGAACTCGAACGCTGGGTTCTGCATCGTCTGAGCCACCTTGATGACATGGTGCGCAAGACGACAGCCGACTACGATTTCCACTCGATGTTTATCGAGCTGCATAACTTCTGCGCGCTTGATATGTCGGCGTTCTATCTTGATATCCGCAAGGACGCGCTTTATTGCGACGCGCCAAGCAGCCTGCGCCGCCGTGCGGCCCGCACGGTCATGGATCGCGTGTTTGATTGCCTTGTTCGCTGGTTGGCACCGGTTCTTTGCTTTACCGCCGATGAAGCATGGCGTGCGCGTTATGGTGCCGAAAGCTCGGTTCACTCGGAAACCTTCAACACGGTTTCCGATGGCTGGAAAGACGATGCGCTGGCCGCCAAATGGGCCAAAATCCGCAAGCTTCGCCGGGTTGTCACCGGTGCGCTTGAACTTGAACGTGCGGAAAAACGCATTGGCGCCAGCCTTGATGCCGCACCAAAGGTTTATGCGACGGCTGATTATGTTGAAGCCCTCGCTGGCCTTAATCTTGCCGAAATCGCCATTACATCTGACATCGAACTGATCACGGGTGACGCACCGGACGGTGCCTATACCCTTGATGATGTCGCAGGTGTAGGTGTTGTGCCGGCATTGGCGGATGGCGAGAAATGCGAACGTTGCTGGCAGACCCTGCCGGAAGTTGGCAGCCACGCTGAACATAAAACCGTTTGCAACCGCTGTGCGGATGCCGTTGATGAAATGGGAATTGCTGCCGAGTAACGGTGGCGTTCGGGGGTGCCCTGCCAGTTGGCAGGGCACATCCCGGCAAGTCAGAAAGAGTGTTGATGAAACATCGTGCCTTTGTGTTTGGTCTGATCGTCATTGCAATCGTGTTTGGTGTCGACCAGTGGACCAAGGCGCTTGCCATTGATGGTCTGTCGAACCCGCTTCGCGTCATCGAAGTGACGCCGTTCATGAACTTTGTTCTGGCCTGGAACCCGGGTGTTTCGTTTGGCCTGTTTCAGGGGCAGGCACCTTGGGTGATGATTGCGGTGACCGCTGCCATCACCATTGGCTTTGGCATCTGGATGTGGCGCACACGCGATTCCATGCTGCGCTTTGCCCTGGCAATGATCATTGGCGGCGCGGTTGGCAACCTCGTTGATCGTCTGCGCCACGGGGCTGTGACCGACTTCATTGATCTGCATGTTGCGGGTTATCACTGGCCGGTATTCAATATTGCCGATAGTGCAATCACGGTTGGTGCGGCGCTACTGTTGATCGATTCCCTTTTTGGCGGTAAAAAATCTACCAGATGAATTTTGGCCGGGCGGACATGGTCCGGTTTTGAAGTGGTAATGAGGCACAAATGGCCCGGAAACTGACGACCAATATTTTCAAAATTGCATTGCTGGGCGGACTTGCGCTTGGCGTTTCCGGTTGTGAATCAACACGTGAAACCTTTGGCCTGAACAAACAGTCGCCCGACGAGTTTGCGGTTGTTTCGCGCGCCCCGCTCAGCCTGCCGCCTGATTTTACGCTGCGTGTTCCTGATCCGGGCGCACCGCGCCCGCAAACCGGTTCGACCACCGATCAGGCGCGCCGTATTCTGGTTGGTGAAGATCCCAACGTTGTAAAACGTGACATCACCGAAGGCACGCGCAGCAAGGGTCAGGTTGCCCTTCTTTCGGCATCCGGTGCGCAATATGCCGATCCGGAAATCCGCAACACGGTGGATCGTGAAACCTCGATCTTCATTTCCGAAAGCGAAGGCGTCGTCGACGATCTGCTGTTCTGGCAGGAAAAGCCGGAATTCGGCACTGTTGTCGATCCGGCCGCCGAAGCCAAGCGTATCCGCGATCAGCAGGCATTGGGTGACAATGTTGCCGGTGGTGCCGATACCCCTGTGATCGAACGCAAACAGAAAGGCTGGCTGGAAGACATCTTCTAAGCTTTGCCGAACACACGACAAATTGATGCATTCAGACAAGGGCGCGATGGTTTCGCGCCCTTGTTCTGTCATATTCGGTTCTTAAGAAATGCCTGTTGAATGCAAGTGCCGCGTTCTGCCGTACCTGCATTGAAACACACCGTTTGCTCAGGGTCAGGACCTACTAATTTGATTTGAATGGCAGATGTTATATTTGTGAAATCCAAGGAAAAGCACGTCGGGCGGGCTGGTATCCCGGCCAAGGGGTTTGACGTAGGAGTTCGCAAATATAACGTCTGTCCTTCGGATTAACCGGATTTGCACGGGCTACTTTGTCGTAAAGCTTTGAAAGATATATATCTGTCTGCAGCTTTACTTCGCGTATCCGCACAAATCCGGTGAACCAATCAAACCAAATTAGTAGGTCCTGACCCTAACCATCCTGAATTGGAATGGGACGCCACAATGAGAATTTCTGGAACAATCCGATCAATGACGCGCAGCTCTGTGGCTGTGCTTGCCCTCGTCGCACTGACCCTTGCCCTTGTGCCCGGTTTGTCACGGGCGGCTGTTTTCAGCCCGCAAACTGCCACCCTTGATAACGGCATGCAGGTCGTGCTGGTGGAAAACCACCGTGCACCCGTCGTTACCCACATGGTCTGGTACAAGGTCGGCTCGGCCGACGAGCCCCAAAGGGTTTCGGGCATCGCCCATTTCCTGGAACATCTGATGTTCAAGGGGACTGATAATATGGCACCGGGCGATTTTTCAAAGATCGTTGCGCGCAATGGCGGCAATGACAACGCCTTCACCAGTTGGGACTACACCGGATATTTCCAGAACATCGCACGTGACCGTCTTGATCTGGTCATGGAGATGGAAGCCGACCGCATGACCAATCTGAAGCTTTCAGATGATGTGGTTCTGCCCGAACGCGATGTGATCATCGAAGAACGCCGGTCTAGGCTTGATACCAGCCCGGGGGCGCTTCTGGGCGAACAGATGCGCGCATCGCTTTATATGGCGCATCCCTATGGTCGGTCGATCATTGGCTGGCGCCATGAGATGGAAAAACTTTCCACCGAAGACGCACTTGAATTTTATCGCGACTGGTATGCGCCCAATAACGCCATTTTGGTTGTTGCCGGCGACATCACCATGGATGAATTGCTGCCGATGGCGGAAAAATATTACGGCGTCATCCCGCGTGGCAAGGACATGACCCGCAACCGTGTTCAGGAACCGGTTCAGCATGCCCCGCGCAAGGTCACCATGCGTGACCCGCAGGTCGGTCAGGCATCCTGGTCGCGCTATTACCTGGCACCGTCCTACAATACCGATGCGGCTGATGCCGCACCGCTTGATGTGCTAAGCGAAATCATCGGATCGGGCACCACCAGCCGCTTCTTCAAGGCGCTTGTGGTCGATCAGGAAATCGCCTCAAGCGTTGGTACTTTCTACGACCCTGTGGCGGTCGATCTGGCAAGCTTCGGTGTCTATGCCGTTCCGCGCGGTGATGTTGATCTGGCCGACCTTGAAAAGGCGGTCGAGGCCGAAATTGCCAAGGTTGTTGCCGACGGTGTCACCCGGGATGAACTCGACCGGGCCAAGCAGAAGCTGCTTGATAGTGCGGTCTTCGCCCGTGATTCGCTATCGGCCGGTGCGCGTGTGCTCGGTCAGTCGCTTGCGGTCGGTTTGACCGTGGATCAGGTCGAAAGCTGGCCGGACCGGATTTCGGCCGTGACGGTGGATCAGGTCAATGACGCTGCCAAGCGCGTCTTTGATGCCAAGAAATCTGTCACCGGCTGGCTGATGCCGCCCGAAGGTGGCCCGGTCACGGGCGCTGGTGCCGCCCTTCCGATCACCTCTGGCGAAGGAGTGCACTGATATGAACAAGCTGTTTAAACAGATTGCCGGTGTTGCCTTTGCGACAACGCTTGGCTTTGCGCAACAGGCCAAGGCGGTCGAAGTTCAGGAAGTGATTTCAGACGGCGGCATTCGCGCTTGGCTGATCGAAGATCACATGAACCCGCTGATGACCATGGATATCGCCTTTACCGGTGCCGGGGCGGCAACCGATCCCGATGGCAAACTTGGTTTGGCCAATATGGTATCGGGCCTGATTGACGAAGGTGCAGGTGCCATGGACAGCCAGACCTTCCGCAGTGAAATGGAAAACCGGTCGATCGGTCTTTCCTTTGATGCCGGGCGCGATGATTTTGCCGGATCACTGACCACGCTAACGCGTGAACGCGAAACGGCGATTGATCTGTTGCGTCTGGCCCTGTCCGAGCCGCGCTTTGATGACGAGGCGGTTGAACGTATCCGCGCACAGGTTGTTTCGGGCCTCAAACGGGCCGAGACCGATCCGCGCGATATCGCCAGCCGCACATTCTTTGCCTCGATCTTTGGCGATCATCCCTATGCGCGTCCGGTCTCGGGCACGCTTGAAACCGTGGCCGGTTTGAGCGCCAATGATTTTCGTGGTTTCGTGCGCCGTGCCTTTGCCAAGGACAACCTGATTGTGGGCGTCGCCGGTGATATCACCGCCGAAGAACTTGGTCCTTTGCTCGACGAGGCCTTTGGCGCCCTGCCAGACAAAAGCGATCTGCCCAAGATCGCCGATGTCACGCCGACCTATGGCGATATCGACGTGATCGAACAGGACATCCCGCAAAGTCAGGCGATCTGGGGCCAGAAGGGCATCGAACGCCAGGATCCGGATTTCTATGCGGCCTATGTGATGAATTATATCCTGGGTGGTGGTGGCTTCTCATCGCGCCTGACCGAGGAAGTCCGTGAAAAGCGTGGATTGGCTTATGGCGTCTATAGCTACCTCGCCAATCTTGATCATGCCGACATGATGATGGGCGGGGTTGCCACGCGCAATGACGCGATTGGTCAAAGCCTGTCGCTGATCAGTACGGAATGGACCAAGATGAAGCAGGACGGCAGTACCCAGGAAGAACTTGATAATGCCAAGGCCTACCTCACCGGGGCGTTCCCGTTGCGCTTTACCAGCCTCGGCAATCTGTCGGGCATGCTGGTCGGCATGCAAAAGGAAGATCTTGGCATGGACTTCCTTGATCGTCGCAATGACATGGTCAATGCCGTCACGCTTGATGACGTCAACCGGGTGGCAGCAAGTCTGATGGACCCGGCCAATGTCACGGTGACCGTGGTTGGCAAGCCGGAAGGTGATCTGGCCTTCTGATCGCAGAACCACATCGGAAAAGTTGCAAAGCGCGGTGAAAGGGATTTCGCCGCGCTTTGTGCTTTGATAGGTTCATCCCAACCAAGACAAACATCACGAGCACCGCCTTCATGACCCTGCGCGTCCTGCCACAGAACCTGATCAACCAGATTGCCGCCGGTGAGGTGGTCGAACGTCCTGCGGCTGCGCTGAAGGAACTGGTTGAAAACGCCCTTGATGCCGGGGCGACCAAGGTGGATGTCAATCTGCGCGATGGCGGTCGGACGTTGTTATCCGTTACCGATGACGGCAAGGGCATGACGCCGGAAGAACTGGCACTGGCCGTCGAACGTCATGCGACATCCAAGCTGCCCGATGATGATCTTTTCAATATCGGTTTCATGGGCTTTCGTGGCGAGGCCTTGCCATCGATTGGGTCGGTGTCGCGCATGCGCCTGACCAGCCGGGTACGCGGCTCTGAAAATGCCTGGACGCTGGCGGTTGAAGGCGGGGCCAAGGGCGCACCCGAACCGGCCGCCCATCCCTATGGCACGCGTGTTGAAGTGCGTGATCTTTTCTATGCCACGCCAGCACGTCTGAAATTCCTTAAAACCGCGCGGACCGAACAGATGTATGCGCGCGAGATCATGGATCGCCTGGCGATGGCGCGCCCGGATGTCGGCTTTACACTCAGTGGTGATAACAACAAAACGATCCTGAATTACCCGGCCTGCGAAGGTGATCTGTTTGATGCCCGCCTGAAACGGCTGGGCGCGGTGATGGGCCGCGAATTCCAGGACAACGCCCTTCAGATCGAGGCAGAGCGTGAAGGCATCCGCCTGACCGGCTATGCCGGGGTGCCGACACTCAACCGGGGTAATGCCCAGATGCAGTTCATGTTTGTTAATGGCCGCCCGGTCAAGGATCGGCTGCTGCAAGGGGCGGTGCGCGGTGCCTATCAGGATTTTCTGGCACGTGATCGCCATCCGTTATTAGCACTTTTCTTTGAACTTTCCCCACGCGATGTCGACGTCAACGTCCATCCCGGCAAGACCGAGGTCCGGTTCCGTGATCCCGGCATGGTGCGTGGGCTGATTGTCGGCGCACTGAAACATGCGCTGGCCGGGGCGGGGCATCGGGCCTCGACCACGGTGGCCGACATGGCCTTGGGGGCGGTGCGCCGCGAAGGTGAGGGACCCTCACTTCCGTATGGCGGTGGCGCACGAAGCGGCGGCGGCAGCGGATTTAACATCGGACAATATCAGCCAAGCGTGCCGGGCCATGCCGCGATTGAACGCAATTACGCCGCCCAATCCCCGATGGAAAGCCAAGGAAACTATGGTGGCCTGTTTGATCGCGGGCGCGAGTTTGGCGGATCGGGTGGTAGCGCTAACATCACAGGTGGCGAGGGCGGCTTTGCTGCGGCCGCGGCGGCAGCCCTTTCGGGTGGCTATGACGCTGCCGCACCGTCCGCGCGGATTGATAACATTGCCGATGAGGGAAAATTTGTCGATCATCCGCTGGGGGCGGCGCGCGGGCAGGTGCATGCCAACTATATCATCGCCCAGACCCGCGACGGGTTGGTGATCGTCGATCAGCACGCAGCACACGAACGCATTGTCTATGAACGCATGAAGGCGGATCTTGCCGCCAATGGTGTCAAGCGGCAGGGATTGTTGCTGCCCGAAGTGGTTGAACTGGATGAAGCGTCGGCTGATCGTATTGCGGATCGGGCAGAGGAATTTGCAGAACTGGGTCTTGTGATCGAGCCGTTTGGCCCAGGTGCGATTGTAGTGCGCGAAGTGCCCGCACTGCTGGGCAAGGTTGATGTGAGCGCACTGGTGCGCGACATGGCCGATGAAATTGCCGAACTGGGCCAGGGCATGGCGTTGAAAGACAGGCTGATGTATGTCTGCGCGACCATGGCCTGCCATGGGTCTGTGCGTTCCGGGCGCAAGCTTAATGCTGACGAAATGAACGCACTGCTCCGCCAGATGGAAGCCACCCCGCATTCAGGCCAGTGCAACCACGGTCGCCCGACCTATGTTGAGCTGAAGCTTCACGACATCGAAAAGATGTTTGGCCGGAGGTAGGAAGGCTGATGGCAAAGATCACGATCCATGTCGCAAAACTCGATGATGCGGTCACTGTCAGTGCATTGTTTGCCCGGTCCTATTCGACATTTCTGGTCAATGACTATGCGCCCGAAATCCTTGAGCGCGCTATGCCGTTTCTGACCTTTGCAAAACCCGATCTTCTGAATTCAGGCACCTATTATATTGCGAAATCCGAGGACGGAGATGTTGTCGGGGCCGGAGGCTGGACGGCGGTTAGGCCGGGAAGCAACGAGGGCGATGTTCAAAGTGGCCTTGCCCATATGCGGCATTTCGCCGTCGATCCCGACCACGTCCGCAAAGGCGTAGCCAGTATGCTGTTTGATCGCTGTGTAAAAGATGCCAAGGCAGCAGAAAACGTAACCCGCTTCGAATGCTATTCGACGTTTACAGCCAAACGATTTTATGAATCCTGTGGCTTTCGGGTGATCGGAGGTTTCGCCGTCCCGTTTGCACCGGATTTCAGCTTTCCCAGTCTGCATATGGTCTGTGAGCTGGATTAATCCCGAAGCTTGAGGCTCCTGGGCAGGCGGGTGTTGGCATTGACACGGGCGCGCTGAATCTGTTCGGCAAACAGGCCGCGCGTGCCACTCAGATCCGCATCACGGAAATCCGCCCCGGCCAGATTGGTGCCACTCAGATCACAGTTTGGCAACTGCATCCCGCGGAAGTTGGCGTTTGAAAGATCAGACCCAAGAAACACCGTATTACGCATCACCGCCTTGCCAAAGCGCGCCCCGGCAAGGCGGCTTGCTGCCAGGTTGGCGTTATCGAGATTGCTTTCACCAAAGTCGGCGGCAATCAGATTGCAGCGGCGCAAAACCGCATCCTTGCAATTGGCACGCTGGAAACTGGCAAAGGGCAGGCCACATCGGCTGAGATCGATCCCTTCAAGCTCCGCATCACGTAGATCGGCGTGTTCGATGGACATCACCGTACCCTCGCGCCCGCCGGTATCGACCCAAAGTTTGTGACTGATCAGGGCCTCATGCAGATCAATTTCGACAAGTTCTTCGTCCTCGATCTGTGCTTCTTCTTCGATTTCGATGCCATCTTCGTCGGGGATGGCATCGGGCTTGGTTTCGGTTTTGACGACCCCGGGAACCAGGGCTTCGCGCGCTGATTGAGCCGCTTCAAGGTTCTGATCGCGGGTGCTTTTCCCATCTGTGCCCGGAATGTTGACAAGCTCATCATCGCCAAATGTCTGTCCGGCACCATTCAGGCGCGGCTTGGTATCCGCGATAACGAGTGGCGTGATATCGATGGTCGGTGATTTCTTTGGCGTTTTCGTCCGGGTTTGAGGGCCCGCACCATCATTGTCCAGCGTCCGCTTGGGGGCTGCGTTTTTGGTGGACTGAACGGCGGTGGTATCAGATTTTTCTTTGGTTTGCGGATTTGCCGACGGCTTGGCAACGGCTGTCGCTGCCTCGGTCCTGGTGGCGGGAAGGGGGCTTGTCTTTGCCAAATCCTGCGGCCGTGCCGGGCCGAAATAGTTTTCTTCAAGCACGAAGCGGCGTGGCTTTTTCAGGACTGTTTCGATAATCTTTGTAAGGCGTTTGGCATCAATCGGCTGACGAAAGACGCCTTCAATGCCGGCATCGACGGCATCGCGCATGCCGCGCCGGTCAAGTTTCGGCGCGCCCAGAAGGATCGGGACATCGCGCCCGTGGGGGGTGTCATCTGTGGCGGAATCACGAATGGCCCGGATGGTCGAAATGCCGCGCATGCCATCAAGGTAAAGGCCGATCAACACCATATCGGGTTTGAGCTCGGCAACAAGTTCAACGGTACGGTCACGATCATCACAGGTGACAAATTTGCCAAAACCAAGAGGTTCGACCGCCACGCGTGCCGCGTTGATGTTGCGTTCACTGTAGTCCGCATAGAGGATCGTCTTTTTCTTGTTGTCATGGCTCGCCATGATGCGGGGGTTCCTCTGCTTTCAGGTTGGTCACTCTGCGCCTGTCGTCTGATATCCGTCAGAGGCCGTCGGACGGAATGCTAAATGTGCGCCGTCTTTCAGGTATCTGATCGTTGATATCTGTGTTCCCGCCGATTTCTCCATCGCCGACATCGCCCTCTCCGTTCGAAGTCGGGATGCCAGCGTCAGTTCCAGTGCCGGTTCCTGCCGCCGCAGCACCATCCGGATCGTAATTGCTTTCAACCATTTCAATGGTGATTTCAACCCGCCGGTTTGTCGCGCGACCTTCGGGCGTGTCATTGGTCGCAAGCGGCCGACTGTCGCCATATCCCTGAATGACCATGCGTCCGGGGTCTGTTCCATTCTGGTTGATCAGGAAATGCAACACCGATGTCGCACGTGCAGCTGAAAGATCCCAGTTTGATATATAGGGTGACGATGCCGAAACGGGAACATTGTCCGTATGGCCTGCGACCTTAATTTCGCCTTCTGTCTGGTTGATGACGGGCGCAACACGGTTAAGGATGGCGGCAAATTCATCGGTCATGCCCGATGAGCCTGACGGAAAAGCCAGTTCGTTGGGAAAACGCATGACAACTTCACCGTCGATGCGTTCCAGTCCGACCTGATCCTGAAGTCCCATATTATCAAGGACCGAACTGAGCGTTTCTTCAAGCGCCTCGGCTTTTTGTTCCTTGGTATCGGTTTCCTTGCTTTCGACCTGGGGTGTTTCGACAGGCGGAATTTCCGATACCACGCGCGGAGTATCGGGGGTCGGCGCCTTAAGAGATTTGCCAACAATCGAACCATCGAGTTCAATCACCCCGGCAAGCTGATCTTGCTGGGAAAAACCGAAGGCGGCCTTTACCGACCCGGCAATCTGCTTGTAGCGGATGACATCCATCTCAGCAAAGGTCAGCAAAAGCACAAACAGGACAAGCAGCAACGACATAAGATCAGCGAATGTCGCCATCCAGGCCGGTGCACCTGCTGCGGGTTTCTTTGCCATGGACTATGCCCAGCCTGTTGCCTGTTGAAGCGCTGCCATCCGGATCATTCCCCGCCGCCAGCGTCTTCGTCAGCCGGAACACCACCGGGAAGATAGGGGCCAAGGATTTCCTTCATGACCATCGGGCTCTGGCTGGCCTGGATTTGCACAACGGATTCAATGATCAGTTGTTTTGTGTTCTTCAGGCGGTCCACCTTGAGTGCCAGCTTGTCGGCAACCGGCAGGGCGATCAGGTTGGCCAGAACTGCGCCATAGAAAGTTGTCAGCATTGCAATGGCCATTGCGGGGCCGATCGCATCCGGATCCGAAAGGTTGGCGAGCATCTGCACCAGGCCGACCAACGTTCCGATCATGCCAAAGGCTGGCGCGGTGTCGCCAATGCCGCGGAACATCAGTTCGCCAAGTTCATCATTCTGGATGGATTTTTCCACTTCGCTTGAAATCGAGCTTCTGATGACTTCGCCGCTGTGGCCATCCACGCACATGCGAATGCCGCGCGCCATGATTTCGTTTTCAATCTCGACATTTTCCAGACCCAGCAGGCCGTTTTTGCGAACAAGCCCGGCAAGTTCGATCGCTTTTTCGTAGATCGAAAGCGGGTCTTCCTTCGGGTTTTTGAACGCAATGCTGATCCCGATCTTGAGTGACTTGATCACGTCGCGCATCGGGAATTTGATCAGGGTTGCTGCCGCAGTCCCGCCAAACACGACCATGATTGATGGAACGTCGACAAAGGAATCAAGGCTGCCGCCCATCAAAATGGCGCCGAAAATAACGCCCATTCCGGCGATAATTCCAATAAGTGTCGCTATATCCATGTCGGTTTGTGGTATCCGGCTTTTAAAAACAAATTCCTGAAAATGCGCGGCTGCTTGACGGCAACCAACGCGAAACGGGTCGTCACGTCATCATCGGTATTATACCTTGCAGATAAATTCCCCCTGTATGGACAGCTCAAAGCTGCAAATTAAAATCGCATTACACTTCAAAAATTGGGTTTTCATCACCCTTTTTCCATATGTCTGCAATAACTTCCTGCCCCAATAGGCGAAAAGCATTCTGCCAATTATCAACCAAGTTTCAAAACTACGGCATAGGTCTATCTATTGCTATACTTTTGGTGCCCAATCTTTAGTTGCCAGACTTTTGTGCAATTCTCAATCCCAGAGAAGACTAATATGCGCATATAAGTATGGATATACACACTGCTTTTATACAAAAGCCTACGCACAAAAGCAGGATCGGAATCCTGACATTTTCTGATATTGCAGGGCTTTAGTGGAAGCGATTGCGTAAAGCTAACCTAACTCGAACGACGAAATCCCAAAAATCATATCATGCGCAAGTTTTGGCGCCGGACCCTTATACATACGCGCAGTTTCGAATTCCGGTACCATGCCGTGTGCAGTTGCCAGATCAATTGCGGTCTGATTTGGTTCCGGGACATCAAGATAGACTTTGGCGCTCTGATCATCGCGGCTTTGTAAAAGGGCGGCGAACAGGGTTTGTGCATCTTGTCGGTTATGGGCAAACAGCGGACCAATCTTGTGGCCCTCACGACACGGGCGGATTACACCATAACCCCGAAGTCCCATCGGTCCCTTAAGGGCCAGGGCGGTATGCTTGTCATTGCCGATCCAGCCGCGCAGGAATTCAATCCGGCTTTCGGGGAACAGGTGGCAGGTCTGCTCGAAGGCATCGACAATGGCAATGTCATCCACTGCAAGCGTGAACAGATCATCCGGGATTTCGATATCGGCCTTAACCACGCCGCCATAGCGGACATTGCGATGGGCGAATTCAAAGCCGGATTGGCGGTAACTGTCCTGCTGATCAATGACACCATCAAGGCCGATGGTTTTAAGCACGCTGTCGTCAAGCACAGCTTGCCACAGGCGATAGCCCAGACCGGAACCGCGCCGATCCGGGCGGCAGATATAAAATCCGACAAACCCGAAATCCGAGCTGTACTGGACGGCTGAAATCACCGCAGCCAGTCCCTGTTTGTCAAACGCGCCCCAAAAGCCATCTGTATCGGTGTTGAAAAACACTTCCGCATCAGAAAGGCCAGGATTCCAGCCTTCCTTGGCGGCCCACTCAACGGCAAGGGGAAACTCGAATGGTTTGAGGCGGCGGATTTTATCAGGCATCGTTCTGTTCAGACTTCCGGTGATCAGATGAAGGTTGGGGTTACCATGGGGACTTGGTCATACGCATGTGCCAAACATCTATCATGGCGCTGCAAAAACAATGATAATTTTTATTGTGGATAGGTGTCATTGTGCGTGTCGAGGTCAGGCCATGATCACGTCGCAACATCCGATCATGACAGTTTGCAAAATAGGTGGCGCGAATTAATTCTCCCGGATCGTTGCAACGGATTGATGCAGGCCGGGGGAGAAATGTGCGATCGCATTGTCGAGCGCGATCAGGATTTCGGCAATCATTGGATCGCCTGTACGTGCCGTTGTGTGATCGACTTCATTGCGCAATTCGGTAATGGCACGGATCAGCTCACGGTTGGTGGGGGTGACGGCCGTGGCGATTGATTTTGCCCGTTGGCCGATCATCTCACGAACCGTCCGGAAGGCGGCCATTTCCATTTTGGCTGGAGGCGGCGCGATCTGTTCTGTGCCTGCAAGTGCACGCTTGAGGGATAAACCCGTCATGTGGCTGGGCTCGGCAATCAGGGCGGATGTGATGATTCGAAATGCAATGATATCGGTGGCCAGTTGAGATCGGTTTTGCGTATTTGCCAATTCTTGGAAGGCAAACAGATCTGCTTCGTGCTCGTCGCGGTGGTCTTTTAACGCATCCCCGCCGAAATGATCGGGCTGACAATGACGTACTTCATGGAAGATCAGCCAGCGAAAGGTCAATTCCGCAGTGCTGGCATAGTGAAGCCGCGTCCCAAACCAGTTGCGCATCAGTTCGGCAAAGATTTCGATGCTGCTGTCCGGGATGACTTTCGCCGGAATGAAAATCCGGCAGGTCGGCAATGCCGTATCCCCTTTGCGTCCGGTGACAGTAAATGGGGAGCGCGGCAGTCTGGCAAAGGTCTGATCAGGATCCTTGATCGCGCCAAGCCCAAGTGCCGCGTCTATCTGTCTTAAAAAGTCATCCCGCCCGTCAAAGATCGACAGCTCGATATCGCCAAACTGACGGAGTTCGGCTGCCAGATCAGCGATCGGTGCGGTGTGCTCGGTTTGGGCATGACTGGCCCCGGCAAGGGCCGGAACCAGTGCTGCAATCAGGCCGATTTGCTGCAGGTATGTTCGGGACAAAGTGATTATCATGGCAATCATCACGACACTATGCCTGTCGGCGGTGCATGACGCGACAGGAAACTGTCAGGCTTCCGCGTTCTGACCGGTGCGTTTGCGTTGCGGACCAAACAGGCAGGTCAGAAGAAGGATCCCGCCCGAAACCGTGGCAATCATACCCGCGGCACTGACCGCGTAGGGTGATCCGAACCAGCCCGGACCATAGCCGGCAAACACATAGCCCAGAACGGCAGAGATTGTTGCAAAGACAACCGACCAGCCAACCTGACGGCTCAATTGATTGGTCATCAGACGTGCACTGGCCGGGGGGCAAACAAACATCGCGATGACAATGATTGAGCCAACAGCATCAAAGGCAGCGACGGCGGCAACGGCCGTTGCCACGACCAGCGCAAAGCCAAGGGCGCGGGTACGAATACCAATCGCCCCGGCAAAGGCGGCATCAAAGGTCGAGATTTTCAATTCTTTCCAGAACAGGAAAATAAACAGCCCGATGCCGACCAGAACAACCGCCAGGCGCGGCAATTGTGGTGGCAGGGTCGCAAGCGCGGCCGGATCCAAAAGCGATCCCCAGCCTTCGGCATCAAACCAGATCAGGCTTTCCAGATTGCCGAGCAACGCATGCTGCACATCGATATGCACCGAACTGGTATCGGTAATTTCAAGGAATAAAACACCGGCGGCAAACAGGGTTGTGAACACCAGCCCCATCGCCGCCCCCGGTTCAACCCGACCGAGGCGCTTGACGATTTCGATCATCACCACGGCAATGATCGCAGCCGCGCCTGCACCCAGCATCATCGGTACGGCGGTGATGGTGCCGGTCACCAGAAAGGCCGCAACAATACCGGGCAGGACAACATGACTGATCGCATCCCCAATCAGGGCCTGCCTGCGCAGCAACAGGAAATTACCCGGAAGCGCACAGGCAATGGCGGCCAGCGTGCCAATCACAATCGGTGTTAGGCTCAACTGGACAAACTCCGCGCCAAGGGCAATGATCAGATCATCGATCATGCCTTTGCTCCCTGGGTGGTTTGTGCGTTCTGGATCATGCGATCAATCTCGGCGATTTGGTCGGGCGTCATCATCCGTTCAATCGGGGTCAGCCCGTCATAGCGTTCAATGGCCGAATCATCGGGCAGCATCCGGCGCGCCATCGCCCAGCGGGCCTCGTCATGGGCGGCCTTTTCTGCGGCAATCCGGCCGCGCGCGGTGGCAACCCCGTCAGCACGGATCATCCCGGCACGGCGCAGGATACGAATGGTCAGTCCATCATAGATCGGTTCACGGCGCGCGAGCGACAGCAAGCCTTGCCGGCGATGCACGCGGCGCTGAAACCGCTGATGCCGCAATGCCGATGCCAGCCCGCCCCGCAACGGCGAAAAGAGCGCCGAAATCATAAAGAACCCGAAGGCCACCAGAACAATGATCGGTCCGGTCGGAAGTGCCGCGTGCGCGGCCGACAACACCGCCCCGACATAACCCGAAAGGCCGCCAATGACGGCGGCAATCCCGATCATCTTGCCGACCTGATTGGTCCAGAAGCGCGCCGCCACCGGCGGAATGATCAAAAGGGCCACAATCAGGATAAGACCAACGATCTTAAGCCCGATCACCGTGACAATCAGGGCAAGCCCCATCATTGCCAGGTCGATATTACGGACATTAACGCCAGTGGTCGCGGCATATTCCGGATCAAACGCCACAAGCGTCATCGGACGCCGAAGCAGGAAAACAAAGCCTGCCGCCATGGCCCCGGCAACGGCGATGGTGGTGGCCTCTGAAATCAGCATGCCTGCGGTGGAACCCAGCAGGAAGTTTTCAAGCCCGGCCTGACGGCCTGATGACATGGTCTGGATCACGGTCAAAAGAACGATGCCAAAGCCGAAAAACACCGACAGCACGGCACCGATCGCGGCATCCTCTGTCAGGCGGGTTTTGCGTGTGATCCATTCGACCATCAAAAGCCCGATGGCCGATGAAATTGCCGATCCCAGAATAAGTCCCGGTAACCAGCGCCCGTCACTGCCAAACGCCACCATGATAATGAATGCAAGCCCGACACCGGGCAGGGTGGCGTGGCTGATCGCATCGGAAACAAGGGCACGCTTGCGCAGGAAAATAAACGCCCCGGCACTGCCGGCCGACAGGCCAAGCAGACCTGCACCAATGGCAACAAGCGCGCTGTTATAGCCAGCCTGCAGGAAAAGGGCGCTTATGAAATAATCACCAAATCCCATGTGCGTTACGCCAGATGCAATTCATCGATATGGGTGGCGGCAAGTCGACCACCATAAGTTTCCTGAAGGTTCTCGGCGGTGAAGGTCGTCTCGACCGGGCCTTCGGCAATGCGCCGGACATTAATCAGAAGAACCCGGTCAAAATACTCGGCCACGGTCGAAAGATCATGATGCACGCAAACCACTGTGCGGCCCTCGGATTTAAGTTCCTTCAGCACCGAAACAATGGCGCGCTCCGTCGCGGCATCGACGCCAGCAAACGGCTCATCAAGCAAATAGAACTCGGCATTCTGCGCCAAGGCGCGCGCCAGAAACACGCGCTGTTGCTGTCCGCCAGAAAGTTGGCCGATCTGGCGGTCGGCGAAATCGGCCATGCCCACGCGTTTGAGGCACTCCATTGCCTGTTCCCGATGGCGTGCCCGCCACAGGCGAAACAGCCCGACCGATCCATAAAGCCCCATCAGGACGACATCGATCACACGCGCCGGAAAATCCCAATCAACACTGGCGCGTTGCGGTACATAGGCCACACGATCACGGGCATCTTCAAACAGCTTGCCAAAAATACGCACTTCGCCGGAAAGGCGCGGGACCACACCAAGCGCGCCCTTGAGGAAGGTCGACTTGCCGGCGCCATTCGGGCCGATGATCGCGGTCATGGAGCCCGCCGGGATCGAGGCATCAACGGAAAAAACAGCCGGCTTATTGCCATAAGATACCGTCAGTCCGCGCACGGTCAGCGGCGCGTCCTTGGATGCGACGTCCAGTATCTTGCCTGATTCTGCAACCAGTTTGGCGCTGCTCATGGTGTTTGTCCTGCTTCGTTTTGCGTCATGCCATCGCGATTAATATGTGAAGCGGTTATGACCCGGCCGCAAGCTTGCCCTGAAAACCGCCTTCGGGGGCATCGCCGCCAAGGGCGCGGGTGATCAATGTCGCATTGTGATCAATCATGCCGATATAGGTGCCTTCATAGGTGCCGGGCTCACCCATCGCATCGGAATATAGCGTACCACCAATCGTAACGTCCTGGCCACGGGCAGAAGCCCCTTCAATCAGGGCACGCACATTGCGTTCCGGCACGGAGCTTTCGACAAAGACGGCTGATATCTTGCGCTCGACAATGGTGTCGACCAATTCCTCGACCCGGCGAAGGCCTGCCTCGGATTCTGTTGAGATACCCTGAATGCCCAATACGTCGAAATCATAGCCACGCCCGAAATAGCTAAACGCGTCATGGGCAGTCAACAGCACGCGGCTTTGCTTTGGCACGGTGGCGGTGACGGATGTCATATAGTCGACCAGTTTTTCGATCTCGGCCACATGGGTGTCTGCATTGGCGTTATAGGTTGCCTCGCCATCGGGATCGGTCGCAATCAGGGCATCGCGCACGGCATAAACCACGGTTTCCCATAGTTTCGGATCCATCCAGACATGCGGATCAAACCGGCCTTCATAGTCGGCATGGCTCAGAAGCTTCTCGCGTGCCACGGCTTCGCCGACGGCAACCACGTTGCGGCGTTTGCCAAGATCAAGGAAGAACTCTTCAAGCTGCGCCTCAAGATAAAGGCCATGCCACAAAACAAGATCGGCACGCGCCAGCGCGGCAATATCGCTTCGCGTCTGACGATAGGAATGCGGATCCACACCCGGGCCCATGAGTGCTGTGACCTCGGCCCGATCACCGGCGACCTGACGCGCGGCATCGGCAATCATCGATGTGGTCGCAACGACATTCAGCGGCTTCGCATGGGCAGCGCCCGCGCTAACAAATAGCGCAAAGGCAAGTGCAACAAGATAACGAGCGACGGGTCGGGCAGTGGGGGAAAACGACATCAGGGCATCCGAAAGCTAATTGGAATTACTCTGGTAAATGTCCCCTATTTATGTGCGGACTTTTAAAGTTAGTCAAGGCTAAATTGCTATTTGCCAACTTACTTGTTATGAAGATTTCAGGAGTCTGGATTGGAGAGTTTAATGGGCGACGACACAAGCCTTAACCCGCGTCACAACAAGGCCGAAGTTTTTGCGCGCCTGCGCGACGCGCACGCCCGCGAAGTGACCGAAGACTACGTGGAAATGATCGGCGACCTGATCGCCGAAGAAGGCGAGGCGCGCTCAGTCGCCCTGGCAGAGCGCTTTGGCGTAACGGCTGCCACGGTGAATAACACCATCAAACGGCTCGAGCGCGACGGCTACGTCACCTCACGCCCCTACCGCTCGATCTTCCTGACAGAAAAAGGCGAGACGCTTGCCAAAAAATGTCGCGAACGCCACCAGATCGTCTATAACTTCCTGGTCTCCATTGGTGTCGACCCCGAAGTCGCAGAGTTCGATGCCGAGGGCATCGAGCATCATGTGAGTGAGGAGACGTTGGCTGTGTTCGCTGCAGTGGTGAAGGTGTGATGGTTAGGGCTCAGCATGCCTTCCTGTGAGCTTTTTTTTAAACCTTTTGAGGGTTAAGGCTGTTGTCTGAGGTATTGAGCCAACGGCAAGCTGTCGAATTAAGATGCAGATACAGCGCGGCAGATTTACTTTTCCGCTCCTTCGACGAGCATTGAAACTGTCAATGCACTGACGAAAATGCTTCTTCGAGCTAATTGAGTTGGGGTGAATGTGTCTTTCGATAAGTGCTTCTGGACACATGGAAATCATATACTTTGAAGCAATTCTCATCCATAGATCTGCATCCTGACTTGTTTTGAAATCCTCATTGTAGCCGCCGACGGCTCTCAATGCGTCGGTCCTGACCATTGCTGATGAATGGGGAAAAGGTGTTTGCAAATATACAATAGATTTAAGTTCTTCATCTGAGTAGAAGCCCCATTCAGATGATGCGCCAAGGCTGTCGTAGTGGTCTTCGGAATTACTTCCGACAAGCGCAATTGAGGGGTTGTTTTGAAAAAGAAAAAGCTGCCTCTCCAGCCTTTGTGGCTTAGATAGATCATCAGCATCTTGACGTGCAATGTATTTGCCGTTTGCTATATTTATTCCATTATTAAGAGATTTTGTTAGCCCCAAGTTTTTTTGCTCGAATAAATTAATACGACTATCTGCTTTAGCAAATCTATTTAAAATATCAGATGTTTCATCTGTTGATCCATCATTTATTATGATGAACTCAAAGTTTTTAAATGTTTGATTAAGTATGCTTTCAACAGAACTTGCTACGGTACTGCTTCCGTTGAAAACAGACATGAGCACTGTTACTTCAGGTTTCATCGTATTTCTTTTCTGCTAAACTAGATAAAATTCTTTCTTCTTCATTTGCGAAACTTGTTAAGCTGTGGTGCTCTAAAATATAGGACCTTGCTTTTTTCCCAATAGACATTCGGAAGTTCTTCGAAGCTGCAAGACTGTCTATTGCCCTCCTCAGTCCTTCTTCCGATGGAGGGCATAGGACGCCGGTTTCATTGTGGCGTATTAGTGAATTGATACCGGGGCTATCTGTAGCTGCAATTGCCAGTCCTGCCGACATTGATTCTATCAGAACCTTAGGGTTCCCTTCGAACAGTGACGGCAGGGCAAATATTTCGAATTCTGCCATAAATTTCGAAAGTACATCGTTGGGTAGGCGGCCATGAAAAATTGCCGAAACCGATACTTTTTCTGCCAGTTCCTCAAGTTCATGTCTTTGTTCGCCGTCGCCGACTAAGTGCAGAATGTAGTCACTATTGGCCAAGCTTTTAATAAGTGTAGTAAGGTTCTTCTGAGAGTTGAAGCGTCCAACGTAGAGGATTTCTAAAGCGGATCGTTTTTTGAGGCTTGGACGAAAGTGTTCAGTGTCTACCCAATTGCTTCTAATGTATATTTCCTGCGTGTGAATTGAAAAGTGTGTTTTGGCAAAGTCCAAATCTTCTTTCGTTGCCAGAAAGACAGCATCTGCATTTCGATAACAGAGCCCGGTCATCAATTTGGTGAAAATCTGCCTTGGCTTGGGTTGGTTTTGATGTATCGAGAATGCATATGGTTCATAGCCGCCGCGTACAACTAGGGGCCGTCCCCATACCCACCGAGCAAGAACTGCGTTCCATCCTCCCCAAATTTGGTTCGTTTTTAAAACGCTGCAGTTCTTTATCAGTTTTCTGGCCTTGAAGATGAGGAATGGAGACAAAACTAAGCGGATTATGGGGTTGCTAGGTCGCCACTTCTTGAAAAGGGGAACGACCTTGATCGGCGATATTTTTTTTGCCAGTTCAAGGTCATTGTTCGTCCCGTAGGTCAGAAACGTTACGTCCCAACCATTTTTAATCAATCTTCGGTAAAGTTCGACCTCACGTGCAAAGAGGCCTGTCTCAAGCCATGTTTGCAGGGATACGTCAAACGTAAAAAAAAGAACTAGTCGTTTTGCCTGTTTCATTTTTTCTTGTTCAAAATGATCCAAAATGCTCTCGGAACAAAATTGATATACAGATCAAAATGAACGCGCCGAATAATGTTCTTTAGGAGGGTATCTCTTCTCGGAAAAAACACCTTTTCGACTTCGTAACCGTATTTATCGGCATTTTGTTCAAAAAAATCGTATGCCTCGTCAAACGAGAAAAACCACTTATGTCGGTCACACGGCTTTGACAAGGGTATGCCATAGTACTTTGAGCGCCGGCCAAAGCGGTGCTTGTCGTCTCCCTCTTTAAGGTAGTCTTGGCCCTTTATGATGTTGAACATGTATTCATGAAGTGGGTTCGGTAAGGAAATTATAATTCTGTCGGTCGTGATTCTGTTGATCTCAGAGAACACAGCGTGGAAAGTCTCAATGTGTTCCAGAACATCTAGGCAAACGGCTAAACCGAATTGATTGTCTTTAAGTGGAAGCGGCAAATCTCTCTCAAGATTAACCTTGAGGTCAACATCACCATTGATATCAATGTCAAAAACATCGAAATCTTTTGCAAAATTTTGCAGAAACCTCTCGCCCCCACTTCCTACATTAACGACAGATTTATTTGTTGAGCCTTCAAGTAGGCTATAAACAAACTTATTCCTCTCTTCCCGCGAGTTGTAGGAAGGATTGATTGAATAGTCGATTTTGTTCTTCAAAGACATTTTGTTCTCATTCGTGAAAACTGAAAAAAGACTAACTTTGCTCGGTTAATAGACGTTTTTCCCAATCCAGCGCCGTTTTTACAATAAATGTGATGTTGTCAAACTTCGGCACCCATTTAAGTGTGCTTTTGATATGGGAAGAATTTGCTACCAGAGCGGGTGGATCCCCCGGTCGGCGCTCTGCATTTTCGATGGTGAAGGGCCTCTCCGGAGCAGCTTTCTGAATTGCATCGAGGATTTCAAGCACTGAGAAGCCATGGCCATATCCACAATTGAATGTATTGTTCTGTTTGGTTTTCGTAAGATGATTGAGTGCCAAAATGTGCGCTTCGGCCAAATCTGAAACATGAATGAAATCTCTTACGCAGGTTCCGTCTCTCGTGTCGTAATCTGTCCCAAATACCTTCATGGATGGTCGTATGCCCAAAAGTGTTTGAGTCGCAACCTTGATAAGGTGTGTAGCTTGAGGCGTCGATTGTCCTGTTCTGCCCATTGGGTCGGCCCCTGCCACATTAAAATACCTTAGATTTATGTGCCTGAAGTCGTGAGCGTTCGATACGTCTCTCAAGATTCTCTCGACCATAAGTTTAGACATTCCATAAGGGTTGGTCGGCTGCGTGGGGGTTTTCTCGTCAATTGAAGGCTTCTCTGGATCGCCATAAACCGCTGCAGTTGAGGAGAAGACGAAATTTTTGACATTATGCCTGATGCATGCTTCAACAAGGTTGATTGTGTTGATGGTGTTGTGTTCGTAGTACTTAAGCGGGTTGCTTACTGATTCCGGAACGACGATAGACCCGGCAAAGTGCATAACTGCCTCAGGTTTAACAGCGGCAAACAACTCAAACAGTTTTTGTTTGTTGCCGATGTCTGCTTGGAAGAAGGTCACATCTTCAGGTATGAGGTGTCGGTAGCCCGTTGATAGGTCATCTACGACCACCGGTTCGTGTTCGTGATCTAGGAGCATCCAAACAACATGTGAGCCGATATATCCGGCACCACCAGTCACAAGAACCCGCATATAAACTTCCTTAAAATCTATTTCTGGCTTTCTAACATCTGTTTGTTTTCAAATCATGTGTTTTAATCTCAAAACTTGAGCTAGAACTCAACGGAAGTGGCGTTTAATTTTTTTTGGCGTTTTTGATCGTGATGAATCTGAAAGACGAAGAATGAAAATCCTGTTCGAGCGATCTGCCGGTTCCTACTTGCCCGAGGTCACTGCTTATAGGCGATATCTGGATCAATTTGATGGTGTCGAGACGTTTGAAGCCTGCTCTAGCTGTAAATGCTTGGGGGCTGCATATGATGTTCTTTGGAAATTCCCAGGCCTATTGCCGAGACGAGATCATATTTTCACGGTTCACGAATACAACTCGCTCTCTACAGCCCCTTTTGCAAAGATTAAAAATTTAGCAAAAAAAGTAGCAAACGCTCGACCAGATTATCGGGTTTTTCTGAATAAAAGGGTTAGATCCGGTTTTAAGTTCAAGGATGAAGTGCCAGCTTCTATAAGAGATATGGGAGTGGACAAATCTTTCTTTCTGGCTGCAGAAACCGCCAGAAATGTGAAAAAGGAATACCATTTAGTTTACATGGGAAGTCTGACAAAAAGTCGTGGCGTGCACGAGTTTGTCAAAAGTCTGGTTTGTCGCGGCATCAATTTAAAAATCCTGTTGGTAGGTGAGCCGGAAAGAGGCGTTTTTGACGAGTTTCGTGGCAACAAAGATATCGTTTTTACTGGTCGTGTTGATCAGTCTGTCCTGCCAGATTTGGCTTTATCGGCGATTGCAGGGCTAAATTTTATACCTGATGTGTACCCATATAATATTCAAACTTCCACCAAGTTGATTGAATATTGCGCCCTAGGGATCGGTGTGGTTAGTTCTCACTATTCATGGGTAGATGAGTTTGTCCGTGAACGAGATGGAAGATTTTTTTGGCTAAATCGTGGGGGTAAGGTGACTAGTGCCTCAATGCTAGAAAAGTTTGATTTTCGGACTCCTAGTGTAAATGACCTTGAGTGGAACGCCGTAATAGAGCGTTCTGGTGTATTCGAGAATGTTTTCTCTGCAGTCGGATTTTCTCCTTTAAGACGTATTTAGTATGGCCAGGCGCCGCAAAATTGGTTCGAAGCGACATGAAACTGAGCAATAAGAAAATTCTGGTGACAGGTGCTGATGGGTTTATTGGTTCACATTTGGTGGAAGCTTTGGTTCGCAGTGGACATGACGTCCGTGCGTTTGCCATGTACAATTCAATCGGCGCTTGGGGATGGCTGGACAATTGTGAGAATGAGATAACATCGAGAATCGAAGTCGTCCTTGGAGATATTCGAGATGCGGGTAGCGTACGCGACGCAGTTAAGGGATGTGATGTGGTCTTACATCTTGCTGCGCTAATAGCTATACCCTATTCGTATTCTGCGCCTGCGAGCTACGTGGATACCAATGTTCATGGCACACTGAATGTTCTGCAGGCAGCAAGAGACTTTGGTGTCGATCGCGTCGTTTGTACGTCGACCTCAGAGGTTTACGGGACAGCCAAATTCGTGCCGATTACCGAAGAGCACCCCCTTCAAGGGCAATCGCCGTATTCTGCTTCCAAGATCGGTGCTGACATGATTGCATTGTCATTTCACGCATCATTTGATCTTCCTGTAACTTTGCTGAGGCCATTTAACACCTTTGGTCCCCGGCAATCTGCAAGAGCTGTGATTCCGGCAATCGTCTCACAGGTTGCAAGTGGGGCTAAAGAAGTCAAACTCGGTTCATTGGCCCCGACCCGTGATTTTACATATGTAACGGATACGGCAAAAGGCTTCGTTTTGGCAGCTGCTTGCGATGATTTAATCGGCTCTGTGACAAATATTGGTACTGGATACGAAATATCTATTGGTGAGTTAGCGGGGGCTATTATTGAGTTGATGGGGCGTTCGGAAGAGGTGCAGGTCGTCTGCGATGAGCAGAGACTTAGACCTGAAAAAAGCGAAGTTGACCGACTCTGTGCTGGAGTTTTGAAAGCGGAAAAGTACATGGACTGGAATCCCGAGTTTTCAGGAGCCACTGGTCTCAGGAAGGGGCTCCTGAAAACCATTGAGTGGTTTAGCAATCCCAAAAACCTGTCCCTCTACAAGACCGATAGATACGTTATATGAGTAATAGCGAAATCTTGGCTTTGGAAATCAAGGCAAGAATAGAGAGTGTAATCGGTCAGATAGATGACCCAGTTCCGCTTCACAGGCCGTCGTTTGAAGGTAAAGAGTGGGACTATGTCAAAGATTGTCTTGATTCAGGTTGGGTATCTTCTGTCGGTACGTACGTAGATCGTTTCGAGCAGGAGTTGGCCGCTTACTGCGGTGTTAAACGTGCGATCAGCGTTGTTAACGGAACTTCTGCGCTTCAAGTGTGCCTAATACTCGCTGGCGTCAGGTCTGGCGACGAGGTGCTGGTTCCCGCCCTCAGTTTTATTGCCTCTGCCAACGCAGTATCCTATCTGGGTGCTGTGCCGCACTTTGTTGACAGCGATCTTGATTCACTTGGAATAGACGTTCGGGCGCTTGAAGGCTATCTCTCTAAAATTGCAGAGATTACGGAAGATGGATGTTTTAACCGCAACACTGGGCGAAGGATTGCGGCGTTGATGCCAATGCATACCTTTGGTCATCCATGTGATATGGATGGATTGGCCATCATTAGTGAAAAATGGGGCATTCCTATTGTTGAAGATGCTGCTGAAGCACTTGGAAGTAAGTACAAAGACAATCATGTTGGCTGTTTTGGGGTGGCCGCAGCTCTCTCATTCAATGGAAATAAAATAATTACTACTGGGGGCGGGGGAGCGATCCTTACCAACGATGAAAGACTAGCCGACAAAGCCAAGCATTTGACGACAACCGCAAAGATCCCTCATAAATGGGAATTTGACCATGATCAAGTTGGCTATAACTACCGTATGCCGAATATAAATGCCGCTCTTGGATGTGCTCAATTGGAGATGATGCCTGATTTCTTGCGGCGTAAAAGAGCTTTGGCTCGCCGATATGCAGAAGCATTTTCCGATATGGAAGGGTGTACGTTTTTTTCTGAATCTTCTGACAGGGAAAGCAATTATTGGATTAATGCGTTAATCTTAGATAATCATGGCGAGGTGGAGCTCGATGAAATTTTGAGTTTTTTAAATAAAAGCAATATTATGGCGAGGAAGGTATGGAAAATTTTAAGTAATGTCGGCTGTTATCAGGAAATGCCGTCGATGAAAAATAGAAACGCTAAAATATTGTCGAATTCTATTATTAACATACCATCTAGCCAGTGCTTGTTTTAATTGTAGGAATGTAAATTTCTTTTCTTTTTGATTTTTTTGATTGAGGTGGTATTTGTCCTGCGTGTCGCGTGTAAGTGTCGCGAATGACATTTCAGGTATTGCCGTAGAGGTTGGTGGTTATGACTAAGACTTATGTCGTTGCTGGGGCTGGGTTTAAGGGCTTTTGTGATTGTCTCGAGTTGTTGAAACAACCAGATTGCAAAGTCTATATGGTTGATCCCGCTCCGTTTTTTGGCGGAGTAATTTACTCGAGTGAAGTTCATGGCTTCAATGTCGACAAAGGTGTTCATGTTTTCGACTCTATCCCCGTTGATCTAGCTGACGTGATTACGGAGATAATGGGTGGGGCTGTAAAGGAAATTGATTTTGTTTCCGAGAGTGCATTTAATGGCAAAGTTACCCAAGGTTATTCCCTGCCAGATTTGTCCTCAATGGATGACTGCAATATCAAAGATGCAATAACAGCTGAGCTTGTAAAGCTCGCTAGTGAAGACCATTCCAATGACCACTTTAGGACTCTGAGAGAGCTTTTTGACGGGAGATATGGGAAAACCGCTGGGAGTATTTTTTCGAAGATCTTTGAAAATATTTACCACGTCGAACCAAACGAGCTTGAAGCAAAGGCTTTGTCTCAGACATCTATGGGGCGTATGAAGCATCTTTCCGACGAGGAGATGCTCGTGCTGAAAAGCCATTCTTGGCTCGATACCGTACTAGCCGCAAGGCGCAAAAGTCTCAAGGTGAAGGTTGACGACTTCGTCTCAATTTATCCTGATACTGGCGAAGCAATGCGTGGTTGGTGCGAGCGCACTACGCAGTGGCTTCAGAAAAAGGGTGTGGAGCTATGTCTCGGTGAATCGGTCGTTAAGATCACAGAGAACTCTGGGAAAGCGGTTGTTAAAACAACCAAGCGCGAGATTTGTGCTGATAAAGTTATTTGGGCAAACGACAATGTGAAAGCTCTTAGCTCTGCAATGGGTTTTGAATGCGATCTGTCGGATTATCAACATCGGACCTCACTGGTGCTTATGACGATGATCACTGAAGCCGACAAGATCAAGGATTTTACCTACCTACAGAACTTTGACCCAGAAGCTGTAAACTATCGCATCGCGTCGGCGGGCATCTTTAGTGGTCAAGTCAAAGAGGATGGTACTTCGTTTATTACCTGCGAATGCCCGGTTGAGTTAAATAGTGAAGATTGGAACAACGCAGAAGCTCTTGCTGGACGTGCATGGCGGGAATGCAAGCATCTCGGTATTGTAAGTCAGGATGCAACACTCGTACATCTTGACATTGCCAAGATTCCTGTCGCATTCAAGCTGCCGAAATTGGGTTATTCCGAGCAATTGGATAAATTCAGGGACGACGTTTCTCTTCGTTCCAAGAATGTTCTGTTCCGGGATGTGACCCCATTTTACCGGCGGGAAATCTATCTTGACTCTCTAGAGATCGGTAGCCTCCTCTAGTCACAGGCCTTAAGGTATCGCTCCATGATTGCAGAATACACTCAGCATTGGGACCATAAGTTCCGAACGCGAAGTTGGGGGCGATACCCTCCAGAGGATCTTGTTAGGTTTTTTGGGAGGAGTTTTCGTTCTGCGGATAAGGCTAAGATACGTGTGTTGGAGGTTGGCTGCGGTACTGGGGCCAACCTTTGGTTCTTGCACCGTGAGGGCTTTGCTGTTGCAGGAATTGATGGTTCCTCTCATGGCGTTGAGCTTGCGCATAAGCGATTAAAGCAGGAAAATGCAGAGATCAACTCTGCGGAGCCAGATTTAAAGGCCGGAGATTTTTCTGTATTGCCGTGGGAGGATGGTAGTTTTGATGTTGTCATAGACATCTTTGCTATTTATGCGAATCTCAGAAAAGTGATAAATAGTACTGTTTCTGAAGTTTACAGGGTAATGAAACCCGGTGCTCTCTTTTACTCCAAGCTTTGGGGGGTCAACTGTGAGGGCGTTGGCACAGGCGTTTTGATCGAGCCCAAGACCTTTGACAAGATTGGAGTAGGCCCTTGTAAAGATATGGGCGTTTCTCATTTCTTTGATATGGAGGAGATCGAAAACGTCTTCGGCGATTTTGAAATGATCGCAATAGACCGACATATTCGTAGCGATTCTCTGGCAAATATCAGCGCTATAGAAGAATATCATTGTGTTTTTAAGAAGCCAGACTTCGCCGTATGAAACGTCTTCATTTTGTAACTCTAAGTCGTTCGGATTACGCTTCAACCAAGCCAATTATTCAGGCCGCTATAGAGGACGCAGATCTTGAGGTTGAAGTTACAGTAGGCGGAAGTCACCTCCTGAGCCGTTTTGGCAATACAGTTAAAGTCGTTCAAGACGACGGAATCAAAATCGACTATCTAGCTCGGTTCATGGAAGAGACCGACGATACAGATGATACTATGGCAGCTGCTTACTCTCGCGCCGTATTTAGCTTTTTCGACATTTTTAGCGAGAGTCGTCCTGACTGTGTTTTCATTGTTGGAGACCGCTGGGAAATGCAAGCTGTCGCCACGGTAGCATCTCTAATGCGAATACCGATAGCGCATCATTCTGGTGGGGATATCACAGAAGGCTCAGCTGATAACCAAACCCGCTACTTGCTAACAAACTTGGCGCATTTGCATTTTACTGCATTGCCAGAGCACGCTAAGCGGTTGATGGCGGTCGGCGAGGAAAGCTGGCGAATTCGGACTGTTGGAGAGCCAGCGTTAAGTCAGATAGAGCGGCAAAGTTCGAGTAAAGAAGAATTTTACAGCTTGGTAAACTTGCCTGTAGGTTCAGACTTCGTTCTGGCAACGTTTCATCCTACCACATACGATCCAATGTCATTCGAAAATCAGATTAAGCTATTTTTGGCCGCCTTGGATCTGGTACGCGGCAATGTTGTATTGACTGCGCCTAACCCAGACCCCGGGAGTGGAAGATTTTACAGGGGCTTAGTTGATTACTGTCGCAAAAGTAATGGTCGAGTTCGTCTCTACGAACATTTGGGAGCTGATAACTACTACGCAGCAATGAGTTATGCTCGATACATGATTGGAAATTCATCAAGTGGTTTGTGGGAAGCACCGAGTTTCCAACTGCCTGTAATTAATATTGGCTCTCGTCAGAATGGGCGTGTTCGATCCGAAAATGTTGTGGATGCGGATTTGGAAGTCTCGTCTATACAGAATGCAATCAAGTTAGTTTCAAGCCAGGCGTTTCGAGACAATATGAAATACGTCAAAAACCCGTATGTTAGGTCGCGCGGTATTGCCGAAATGCTGGAAGTTCTAAAGGCTCAAAGAGACATGAATAAACTGCTGTCAAAAAAGTTTGTTGATCCACTGTCTTTTCAAAGACCCGAATATGAAATCTAACTTGATAAGCGTTGATAGCCCTGAGAAATGGGGCGACGTTCTTAAACATTTTCCGGTTGTAGATGTCTGCTCCACACCTGAGTATCACCGGTTATATGACACTCGCTCGGCTGGGGGGAAGTCCTATATCTGGCACATCAATGATGGTGAAAAATGTTTTGCTTATCCCTTTGTCTTGACGCCTGTCACTTTGTCTAGCGAGAGCACAAAGATTGAGACCAAATTCTTCGATATATCAAGCACGTATGGATATGGTGGTCCGCTGAGCAATACTGCTGATAAGGACTTTATTCGTAACGCTTGGCAAGCCTTCGATGAATGGGCCAGTGCAACGAAAGTCGTCGCCGAATTCACACGCTTCAGCGTTTTTACACGCTCTCACGAGTTGGCTCATCCCGATTGCAAGGTTGCATTCAATAGACGAGTTGCGGTTTCCGCGTTGCCAGATAAATCGGATGATATCCTGATGTCTTTGCCGTCTAAAACACGCAACATGATTAGAAAAGCGCTAAAAATTGGCTTTGAGGCTAAGGAGCTTGAATTAGAGAGGGGCCTTCGGGATTTTCGTACCCTCTATGAGGAGACTATGAAACGCAATAATGCGCCTAGCTTCTTCCTGTACGATGACGCGTATTACGATTTGCTAAGTGACTTTCCAGAGGGTGCGGTACGGTTGTTCGGAGTTTTTGCCGGCGCCGACATGGTTTCTTCTGCAATTGCTCTGACATATAAGAACAACGCGTTGTACCACTTGGGTGCCAGTTTGTCTGATTATTCACGTCTTGGTGCCGGCAATCTTGGTCTTTACACAATGACCTGTGCTCTGCGAGAAAGTGGGGTAAGATTCCTCAATGTAGGCGGAGGTCGGACAACCGCAGACCATGATGCCTTGTTGCGGTTCAAGAAAAGCAATGCTTTTGCTGTTGATGATTATCGCATTGGGCAAAGAGTTTTGTTGCAGCAAGATTATGATGCACTTGTTGATCAGTGGATGGATATGACTGGCCAGGTTCAAAAGCCGACGCGGCTGATTTTTTACAGATAAGATAACAAGGTCTAGAGGACTTAATGAACTTCGAAGCAGCAGAATTCGACTTCTCGAAAGCCGGTGAATGTAAAATCATTGGAGAGATTGGTGTCAACCACAACAGAGATATCGACCTCCTGTTCAAATTGATTGATGCGGGGATCGAGGCTGGTGTCGATATCATCAAGCTTCAGCGCTTTTCCTCTAAGGATGAGTTATCTGAATTTGCGTCATCAACTGACTACCAACGAAAAGCCGGTCAGGGTGAGAGCCAACTTCAGATGGCTCAGAAGTTGGAGCTTCCCGACGAGTGGATCGTAAAGGCGCACGCCTATTGTAATGAGAGAAATATAGGTTTTCTCTGTGCTGCATTCGATCACGGAAGTGTTGATTTCATTGCGGATACGTTGGGTTGCAAAAGTATTAAGGTTCCGTCTCCGGAACTTAATAACAAGCCCTTGCTACAACACATGGCTGAGAAGTTTGATGCCCTTCTGATATCGACAGGTGCAAGCTATTTGTCGGAGTGCTGTCAGGCACTGGAGTGGGTAGAACAAGTGGCATCTCGAGAAATTGCATTCATGCACTGCGTCTCAGAATACCCGGCACCTCTCAATGAACTTAATCTGAGCGCGATGGCTACCTTGCGTAGCGCCTTGAATGTTCCTGTGGGTTATTCGGATCATTCCGATGGCATTGTTGCTTCAATTGCAGCTGCCAGCTTGGGGGCGGCCATGATCGAAAAGCACTATACGTTGGACAAGTCTCTGCCTGGACCTGATCACAAAGCTTCTAGTGATATTGCAGAGCTAAAGATTTTAGTTGAGGCTGTCAAAGGGGCTGTGAAGAGCGTTGGTGATGGGATCAAGCGTCCTATGTCGTGTGAAAGCTCAAACAGGCCTCTCATCAGAAAAACGTTGACAGTAAATGCACCTCTTTTGCTGAAAGGTACCGTATTAACCAAGGATATGATTGGCATTAAACGACCAGCAACAACCGGAGCCGTTGTCCCGAGCGATATCGATAAAGTCGTGGGACTGCGTCTGACAAAAGACAAGGCTTACGATGAACCAATAAAATGGACCGACTTCCAATAAAGGTTTGACAGAAATGCAAAAAAAAAAAATTCTTCTCATAAGCTTAGGAAGCATCGGCCGGAGACATCTAAAAAATACCCGTGAGCTGCTTCCAAATGCAGAAATTGCTGTCTTTCGTCAATATACTAAAAATGACGGTGTTGTTCCTGTCGGCGCTGACATATTGCTCGGCTCTATTGGTGATGCAATCTCATTTGCGCCAGACGCTGTTATAATTTCTTCGCCCGCGACTGAGCATGTTAGATATAGCCTTCCGTTTATAGAACGCGGTATTCCGGTTTTCCTTGAGAAACCCCTGTCTCATACTTCGGATCATATTGATGAATTTGCGACTATTGTAACGGAGTCGAATGCATTTTTGATGATCGGTTACGTCTTACGGTTTTTACCAATCCTACATGAGGTAAGAAGTCTCATGGCCGCCGGTACTTTAGGGCGGGTCCTTACTGCGCATGTAGAGGTGGGGCAGTATCTTCCTGATTGGAGACCTGAAACAGACTACCGTCTTGGTGTGAGTGCCCAAAAATCACTCGGCGGAGGTTGCCTCCTTGAGTTAAGTCACGAACTCGACTACGCAACTTGGTTGTTTGGATTGCCAGATAGCGTGATATGCAGTGCCTCAAAGCTTAGTGATCTCGATATAGATGTAGAGGACTCTGCTCAAGTCTTTCTTGAGTACGGCCCACAAAACGGGTCAAAAACTGTTCACGTCCAGCTAGATTTCTTACAGCGTACGGCAAACATGTTTCTTCAAATCGTCGGTACAGAGGCAACATTACAAGCGGATCTCATAAATGAAAACCTAGTGTTGAAAACACCTAGTAATCCGAATGGCACGGCTGTAGATGCTACAAGACTTGAAAATGGCAATGAACTTTATTTGAGGCAGTTCGACTACTTTTTCAGCCGGTCGCTAAAGGCATACCAAGATCGATTTGAAGAGACGGCCAGCTTCAAGGATGCTGTTGATGTGAGGCATGCCGCGAACGTTATGAGGTTAATTGATCTTGCCAAAGCGTCCAATGCCAAAGGGAAACGTCTGCACTTCCCAGGGGAACAGGATGTCAAATAGATCACTCTTGACAGGAATGATTTTTGCCAGAGGGGGATCTAAAGGTGTTCCTCGGAAAAATGTTCGTCTGGTAAAAGGTAAGCCATTAATCGCACATTCAATTGAATGTGCTTTGTCAGCAAGTTGCATAGGGCAGGTGGTAGTTTCTACTGATGATGAGGAAATAGCCGAAGTTTCAGAAAAATTTGGTGCACGTGTTTTGATGCGCCCTGCCAGCTTGGCTGCAGATGCCACGCCAGAAATTTTAGCTTGGCGTCATGCGATTGAACAAATGCCCGAAATATTTAGTCAAGATAAACAGGATGTTCTGGTTTCACTTCCTGCCACTAGTCCACTTAGAGCGCCAAGTGATATTGATGCGGCAGTAAAACGTCATTCTGAAGGCGATTGCGACGTCGTTTTTGCCATATCACCATCGTTGCGAAGCCCTTATCTAAATATGGTCACCATCAATGAGGATCGGTTGATCAACGTGGTGATTTCAGAAGGCAGCAGTTATCGTAGGCAAGATGTTCCTTGTGTGTATGACATAACAACATCTGTGTACGTTGCTAACACTGATTACGTTATGTCGTGTGATAGGCTTGTTGATGGTAAGGTTGGCGCTATTGTGGTTCCTCAAGAAAGAGCTCTGGATATCGACACGGAATATGATCTGTATTTGGCTGATATCATATTAAGAACACCTTATCGAGGACCTCAATTCCATGACAAATAGAATCGCTCTTATTACCGGCGGAGCAGGACATATTGGTCAGGCTGTAGCACGTAAGCTGGCGGGCAATAAAGTTGATGTAGTCTTGCTGGACAAGGATAGGGAACAAGCGGCGCGCGCATGTTCTTCGATCACCGAAGAGTATCAAGTAAACGCTGATTTCATACCTTGCGATTTATCAAGCCCAGACGCCTTTTCTCAGGTGTGTGAAACTGTTTCGCAGCAGTTTGGCCGCATGGATTTTCTAGTGAATAATGCGGCGTTCTACGATGATACTCCAGGATGGGGAGTTCCATTCGAAGAGGAGGGCTATGAGGCTTGGGAGAAAGTAATGAAGGTCAATTTATTGGCCCCATTTTTTCTAGCGCAAAGCCTAAGCTCACTTCTTCGAAAGTCAGAATCCGGTGCAATAGTGAATGTAAGTTCGATTTATGGCTTGGTAGGGCCTGATCATCGTATTTACGAAGGTCTTAACATGACCAATCCAGCCGCGTATGCGGCGTCAAAAGGAGGATTAATTCAGCTCAGTCGTTGGCTCAGCACGGTGTTGGCACCGGATGTTCGAGTTAATACTGTGACGCCAGGTGGAATAGAAAGGGGACAGGACGAGCAATTCGTTTCTAGGTATGAATATAAGACACCTTTGGGGCGAATGGCTACAAACGAAGATATCGCCGGCGCTGTTGCATTCTTGCTATCTAATGATGCTGCTTATGTTACGGGGCAAAACCTAATCGTAGATGGTGGTTGGACAGCATGGTAGACAGCGCGGAAACGAGAAGTGAAACGACGTTGCAGGCTTATGATGCTATAGCTCCGATGTATGAGAATTACTCAATGAGTAGATCAGCATACCTCGCGGCTATCGAAAACCTCGTTATTGAGCGTTTGTCGCCTGAAGATCGACTGCTTGACATAGGAGCCGGGGATGGCCGGCGAACCGCTCGCATAGTCCAGAAGGCTGGTATAACAGACTATCTTGCTGTCGAACCAAGCCAAGAGATGGCAAAAATTTGTCGCCAGAATCTGGCGGGAGATGTTCGAGAAGTATTGGCAGAGAAGATTGACGAATTGCACATTGGTCAATTCAGTGTGGCCTTGACGTTGTGGAATGTGTTGGGACATGTGAGAAACTCGGATGCGCGCCTAACTGCTTTGAAATGTATTGCCGATAAGTTGATTGATGGCGGCATACTAATGCTCGATGTAAATAACCGACATAATGCAACTGCTTATGGTGCTTTTACCGTTGCCAAACGTGTTTTGATCGACTCATTCATCTTTGATGAAAAGCGAGGCGATGCAAATTACGACTGGAATATTGAAGGAAAGATATTTAAGTCATCTGGACACTTGTTTGTAGCACAAGAGCTGGAGACGTTGGTTCGAAAAGCTGGCTTCAAACTTCGTGACCGCTATAGCGTTGACTATCAAGACGGTCATGTTTTCAGGTCGCCTTTCAAGGGGCAACTTTTTTATGTATTAGAGAAATCTGCTGTTTAGGCGAATGGCATTAAACTTCGCTCTGATTGCCGTCGATATCATGATTTTAAAAGGACCAATTTTATGAGCAAATTTTCAAAATATGAGACAGATGCTCCAAACGAAGCATATTACGGTCTCCCGCATAACGTCGAATTCTGCAGAACCTGCGTGATATCGAACCAGCGGCCTAATTCCACGATCGAGCAAAAGCACACAAAAGAAACAAAGAAGAAGGTTATTGCTTTTTCTGAAGGTGTTTGCGACGCATGCAAAACTAAGGATTGGAAAGATACAGTTAATTGGGACGATCGGGAGCAAGAGCTTATAGAGCTCTGTGACAAGTATCGCTCCAAAGATGGTTCTTATGATTGTCTTGTACCAGGGTCTGGCGGCAAAGACAGTTTTATGCAGGCCCATCTTCTTAAGTACAAGTATGGAATGAATCCGCTAACCGTAACTTGGGCCCCACACATTTACACAGACTGGGGATGGAGAAACTTCCAGAAATGGATTCATGCCGGCTTCGATAATATCCTTGTCACACCGAATGGTCGTGTTCATCGTCTTCTGACACGACTGGCATTTGATCGTTTGCTGCATCCTTTCCAGCCATTTATTGTAGGGCAGCGCCACTTGGCAGCTAAAATGGCTGCTTTGCACAATATCCAACTGATTTTCTACGGCGAAAGTGGTAGTGAGTATGGTAATCCCTCCGAGGAGAATGAGAGTGCGAAACGCGATTTTGCCGAGTACGAATACTTTACCACTTCTGATGACCACGACGTTTATCTTGGCGGTACATCATTTCATGACCTGAAATCTACGTTTGGTCTTCGTCAGCACGATCTAGAGCCTTATCTGCCGATTGATCCAAAGGTTGTAGAAAAGCAAGGGATTGAGGTGCATTATCTCGGCTACTACGTCAAGTGGCATCCTCAGGCCGCTTATTATTATGCAGTAGAGCATGGTGGATTTGAAGCTGCGCCCGAGAGAACTCCCGGAACTTATTCAAAATATAACTCCATCGACGATAAGATGGATGATCTGCATTACTATACCACATTTGTAAAATTCGGTATTGGACGTGCAACCTACGATGCGTCCCAAGAAGTTCGATCCGGTGACATTGAGCGTGACGAAGGAATCGCATTGGTAAAGAAATTTGATGGCGAATATCCGGTTCGTTTCGAGCAAGAGTTATTTGACTACATGTCAATAACGGAGAAGGAATTTGGTTCCGCCATCTGCGCCCAGTTCGAAGACCCAATAATGTCCAAAGATAGTTTTGATCGTAAGGTGGATGAGTTTCGCTCTCCGCATCTTTGGAAATACGAGAACGGTTCGTGGTTGCTTCGGCACAAAATATTTTCGAACTAAATTTTACGGGTTCTTCACTGATGTCGCGTGTACGCTTGATAGCCAGATTGGATGTAAAGGCCCCCAACTTGATTAAGGGCATCCACTTGGAGGGGTTGCGGAAAATCGGCGATCCCAACGATTTTGCAAAACGCTATTACGAACAAGGAATCGACGAGATTATCTATATGGATATCGTAGCGTCCTTGTACGAGAGAAACAGCCTTCTCGATATTGTCTCACGAACAACGAAAGATGTATTTGTACCGATCACTGTAGGTGGGGGAATTCGCAGTCTAGAGGATGTTCGGCAAGCATTGCAGGCCGGTGCGGACAAAGTTGCCGTCAACACGGCTGCCGTGAAAAGGCCTGATTTATTGAAGGAGATCTCTCGTACTTTCGGTTCCCAGTGTGTTGTTTTGTCAATTGAGGCCAAGCGACGCCCTAATGGTGAAGGATGGGAAGCTTTTACCGACAATGGACGCGAGCACACCGGTTTGGATGTTGTCGATTGGGCGAAACGTGCGTGTCAAATGGGCGTAGGAGAGATCCTCCTAACGTCGGTTGATAACGAAGGAACACGAAAAGGTTTTGATATAGATCTGACCCAGACCGTTGCTGACGCTGTGCCCGTTCCAGTTATCGCTTCTGGTGGTATGGGAAATTTGAGTCACTTGGTTGATGTTGTGACAAAGGGACATGCTGATGCTGTTTCGATGGCAGATGTTTTGCACTACGAGCGTTACTCTTTGAGTGAGATTCGCGATGCAGCAATTTCAAGCCAAATTGATATCAGACCGTTGGGAAAAACTCATTAATGATTGCAAAAAACCGAGTAGGAATTGTGAACTATGGAGTAGGCAATCTGATGAGCGTGAAGCGGGCCGTAGAGCATTGCGGTGCTGAAGTCGCTTTGGTTGATACCCCAGAAGGTATGGATAAAGTCGAAAGGCTTATTTTGCCGGGTGTAGGTGCGTTCGGGGACTGCATGCTTGCACTTGATGAAAGTGGTTTACGAACCGCCTTGATGAATTATGTGGCTGAAAGCCGTCCTTTACTTGGTATTTGTGTTGGTATGCAGATGCTTTTCGATGTTGGGGAGGAGTTTGGCGAGCATAAGGGGCTCGGTTTGGTCTCTGGTAGGGTTGTTGCAATTCTACCCGAACACATTAATGGTCGTGTTCAGAAAATTCCCCATATTGGGTGGGCGGAGCTTGAGCTTCCTGCTGGTCACAAATGTGGTTCGTGGGCTAACACCCCTCTAAGTCAACTCAATGCTGGTGACTGCGCATATTTTGTTCATTCCTTTACAGCAATTCCTGACGACTCCAGACACCTGATTGCATCAAGTTACTATGGTAATTCTATGATCAGTGCTGCAATAAAAAAGGACAACATCGTCGGTGTCCAGTTCCACCCAGAAAAGAGTGGGGCAACAGGATTAAAAATTCTAAGTAGCTTCATTTCTTAACGCATCCAAACGGTTATAATGCGCGATAAATTTTTGTATATTCCTATGGAGCTCGTCGTCAGAGAGCTTGACGGGAAAGCTCTACTTGCTGCTGTTTGCGCATCGCGTGGATGGAATGTATTCGTTGGCCAAAAACGTGCATTGATGGCGCGATGCAAGTCCCTTCCTCAAGGGGTGTTTCTGGTCAAAAGTGCGACCCCGAATGAATTCAATCAATTGAAATTGATTTTTGACGCAGGCCATCGAATTTGTGTGTTGGATGAAGAGGGGCTTGTGGATCAGGTCTCTTCATTTGAGAGCCAGCTCAGATACAACTCAGACACCCTATCTATCGTAGACAAGATGTTGTTTTGGGGAGAAATGCAATGCAATGCCTTTTCCAAGGCCCTCCCCGAGTTTGAGAGTAAAGCAGTACTCACAGGTAGCCCACGCTCTGATTTTTGGGTGGACTATGCTCGCGCTGTTTATGGCAAGGCGATAAAAGATCATCAAAGGGATTTTGGAGACTATATATTTGTTCCATCGAGTTTTGGTGGTGCAGCACATCGGATGGGGACCGAGTACGGCGTTGGTCTGACTTTTGAAATGGCGGGTAAGGGCATTTCGTCGCATATGACACGCTTGTTGCAAGCACAAGGAGAGCTGCTGCGTATTACGTTTAACGAGTATTACCAATTCCTTCCTGAGCTTGCCCAACAATTCCCTGAGACAAGTTTTGTCGTAAGACCACACCCATCAGAGACACATGAAATGTGGAAACGGTTGGAGCAAGCGCACGCTAATATTCATGTCGTGTACAACGGAAGTGTGACGTCGTGGATATTAGGTTCTCGCGCTATGCTCCACTTTAGAAGCACTACGAGCGTAGAGGGGTATCTGCTTGGAGTGCCTGTACTGACCTACGAACCTAGGGTCCCAGAGTACTTGGATATTGCAGATTTAGAACTGCCTGCGGCGGTATCTTTACGCGCCGAAAACCGGCGAGAGTTCACTACATTAGTATTAGAAGCGATTAGCACGCAGGAATACAGAAAAAAAGAAGGCGCAGATGAGGTTCTGAAACCCTGGATCTATTCGGATTGTAATGGAAGTGCTTCGACAAGAATTGAAAAAGTGTTTTCAGCAATCGCTCCAGAACCGACAAGGGGGCTGGAAGGCTGCAAGATCGAATTCAAAGAGCGAATCAAAAGGTTTTTGAATGGGATGCTTTTACTCATGAACGAGCATCAAGTGTTCCGAAGGGTAATGCCGATGTCTCTAAGATATCGTGCCATTGCGGAGGACTATGGACGCCACAAGGAAATGGGGTTGGATATCAGCTTGGTAAATAGAACTGTTGATGAGTATGTTGCGGGCGAAGGTTTACCAAAGGGCTGTGTCAAAACAGAGCTGTTTTGTGAAGGGGTCTTGAGACTTGAGTGTGATGAGAGACTTTTGTAATGACTGAAATCCAAAATAAACGTCGGCGCAAAGCGGTCTTTCTAAACCGTGCTTATAACGATATGGACATGCAGGCTTCAGTTATCGTTGCCTTGGCAGAGCGCGGATATTCAGACATTCATGTTATTGGACTTATAGCTGATGGGCATGTCTCAGAACCATATCATCACGAGCTAACTGATTTCCTCAAGAAGAACTATAAAGTCCGTTTCTCCAGAATTACTGAACTCGAGAATTGTCCCCGAATATTGAGGCTATCGTCTGCGGTTTTGTCGCGAATAAGAAAAGTTAGAAAAATTTCTTCTGTTCTTGATGTGGCTCTTAAGCCGGCAGATCTGATTGTCCGAACTATCATGAGGTCATCTTTTGATAGTATGGGGAGTTGGGTCAACAAGGTAGTTGATGCTATTTCGGACGGTATCGTCCTTACCGACGAGATTGTTTTTCAAGAGGGGCGATCACCAATTGTTGATAAGTTGGTGGAGATATCGAAATCTCGCTACATCCCAATCTACGCGATCAAGACGGGGCATCACATATACTATGTCTCAAATCCGGCTAAAGTAGACACGAGTAACATCAAACTTCGTGAAGTTGCTGTCCGCTTCTTTAACGTATCCGGTCCCATTGACGAAATGTTTGAGCGGCAGGCTCTGCCGAGCGTCAATGTTGTCAGGTTTGGAAATCCCCGAATGAATGCGGTTTGGGTGAAGAAGCTCTCTGATATTCTAGTTGATGTTTCGGATCGACGCTTGGTACGACTTCCAAGAGTAGTCCACGTATCCATTATGTTGTCTAAGATTAACTACGGTGTCGATATTGACTTACTAAAAAAATGCCTAACAAAATTAGCATTCATGAACGATGTTGAGTTGGCTATCAAGCCTCATACCAGAGGGATGAAGTTTGACTTTATGAGTATCGCAGAGCTTCCGGGTGTTCACTTGGTTCCTGATGTGCCATCAACAGAGTTAATTGATTGGAGTGACCTTGTCTTGTTCTCTGGTTCGTCAATTGCGTTCCACGTGTTGCTTAAAGATAAGGTGGCTGGATACTTGGCATTTTTGCAGGAGTTCGATACCGTTTTTGACCATGGGAATGCGTGGTCGATTCTGAATAGCCTATCCGACCTGGAAGAGCTAATTGTGCAAATGCGTTCGGGTTGTGCACGAGTTAACAGTGAAGATGCTGGAGAGTTCTTTGCGCAAGAACTGTACGGGGATAGTCGAGATCCGGATGTTGCCGGCCGGATAGCTCAGGCTATTGTCCGTGACGTTTCTGCGCCGACGGGCTAGATAGCGGATCTAGGTGCGAGATATCTCCCCCATATCTAGGACGCTGTCAGCATATGGTTCTATCTCTGTACTATGGCTAATAGCAATCACGGTCATCTGTTTCTTTAGGGCCGTCATAGAATTGAAAATCATTTCTTGACTGCTAGGGTCCAGTGCACTGGTCGGTTCGTCCAATATTAGATAGTTGGGTCGGAAATAGAGGGCTCGGGCAAGGGCGATCCTTTGCCGTTGACCACCAGAGATGTTGTTCCCGCCCTCTTCGAGCATAAAGTTTAGTCCATCTTCAAGAGACGCGACAAAATCGTCCAAGTGACTCAGTGTCAGGCAATTATTAAGGTGCTCATCGTTCTCGAATGTAGGCCCATCTTGGACGATGTTTTCGCGAACTGATCCCTTAAACAAAAATGGGAATTGGTCTACATACCCGATCTGCCGCCGCCATTGGTATATGTCGATTTGCGCCAAGGGAGTGCCGCTGACTTTGACTTCACCTTGCGTCGGTTGAAGCAGTCCGCAAATAATGTCAATTACAGAAGTCTTCCCTTTCCCCGATTCACCTTTTAATAAGGTAATCTGATTCTTTGGAAAGGTAAAATTTAGCCCGGTGAAAATTTCCTTTTCTCCGAAGCAAAGACCAATGTTTTTAAGTCGAATGTCTTGGGGGGTTTCAAATGTTATTGAATGCCCCTTTGTGTGGACTTCTTTTTCTTCTTCCGCTTTTCGAGTGATGTTAAGTATCGACCAAAGTGCAGATTCTTGACCAAGGTATTTCTGAATATCTGCTTGAAGTGTATTCATCGACGACATTAGGCGGTAGTATATCGCAAGAATGAAAATAATTTCGCTTGGGTCTAGTTGAAGTAAGACTTTAAAAGATATTAGGCAGAATAATACGGATCCGACCAGTACGGGATCTTGAATGTTTCTTAGAGTCTGTCCAACGAGAATGCCAGTTCTATGTGCTTCGTATAATTTTTCAGAGGAGTTTTTGATCTTCTTGCATATAAACTCCTCTCGTGCACTTGCTTTTGCCGCTTTTATACCTCTTATTGCTTCTCCCATATTTTTAGATAAAGCATGCATATGAACTGTGGTGTCGTGACCTGCTTCGCGGGTTCTTGAAAGGGTGCCACGTACCAGAAGTGTTAAAAGAGCTATTGTGACAAAAGAAAGCAGAGTTGCAGGAACCGAGAGCCATAGTGCGTATAGGACATAGAGCGCAACCTGCATACCGCTTGAAACTGTCCGTGCTGCTGAGATATAGGCTTGCGCCGAGCGAATTGAATCATTGGTTAGAACAGACAGGTTCTCGCCAAGTGACTTCGAATGAATAAATGTAATTTTTGATCTAACAACAGCGTCCACAAACGAAATACGAAGCTTGTTTGAAAAACTCGCAATATGCTTAGCTATAATGTAATAAGAAAGATGGTTGACTATCGACTTGAGAACAAAGCAACCTAAAATAAAAGCAGCGGTCTGATATACAGAGTAAGACTGCGCAATTTGTATTGTTCTTCCGATGATGCCGTCCTGAATTTGGGTGTCCATATCCAGCATCGCGGCTAGTACCGGAAACATTGCTGAAATTCCGATGGCTTCCAAAGCTGTGGCGAGTGTCAAGCAAGATATAACCGTAAATGTTGCACCCCGATTATCTCGAACAACCAAGGAAATCATTTTAATCGAACTACTAAAAGAGGCCATTTTTTTCGCAGACTGTTCGAATTTGAATGTTGTACATCATGCAGTTGCTTTTAGTGAAACGGTCAGATTAGTCAAATGTTGAATTCGAGACAGAGTTTTTGGAATGAGTGTGCCTTTTGGATCCAGAGAATGATGTCAGGTTGATAAGGGAGTGTTTTAACCACAGTTTCGGTCAGCATTCGTAATCGGGGCTCCGATTAAGTGTTGAAACTTCTCTGTAAATGCATAATGTGACGCTCCCAACTTCAGAGTACGAGGTAAGCGAAGCGATGTATCGGTTCATTCGAAATAAAATTGAAAACCAGATTGAAGGGATCGTCAGACGTTCCATCCTCGATTGGCCTTTGTCGTTTGGCGTCGAAACTGCGGTTATGAATAACGTGGTTGGTGACTATCATGAATTCGGTGTCTTCAGGGGGCGATCGTTCAGTAAAGTTGCCAACCTGTTTCAAAAACATACTCGTCATGAGTTGTTTTCTGAAATGAAGTTCTGGGCGTACGATTCATTCGCGGGATTGCCTGAAACAGCAGACTCGTATGCACCATCACATTTTGAGAAGGGCGCTTTTTCGGCCTCTCGCGAATTGTTCCATAAAAATGTGACAAATGATGGGGTGGCGTCTGATCAGATCGGAGTCGTAGAGGGATTCTATGACGAGAGTTTGACTGAGGATCTTGCCAAAGAAGTGTTTTCACACCGTAAAGTCGCAATGACTTACATTGACTGCGACATTTATGAGTCTGCAGTGCCAATCTTTAATTATTTGCAGCATGGGTTGCAGGTCGGTTCGGTGATTGTAATTGACGATTGGGTTCGCCATCATTGTCACCCCATGCACGGAATACAGCGCGCATGGAATGAATGGCTCCAAAAAACGCCAAATGTAAAGGTGACCAAAGTGGCTTTGTCTAAGCGTATAATGTTTGTCGTCCATCAAGTTTAATAGGACTCGCTCAGCACATCATTCGCAATCAACGTTGGCATATTGCCCACACGTGGGAACTCATCTTGTTTTCGGCCAAAAATTGCTGAAAAGCGTCGAGCGTGGCAGGGTTTCGAGAAAACAGAAATCTTTCGAACCGCGATTGGGGGGTGTAGCTTTTACGTGCTATTGCGCGTGATACGATTTCTACGTCCAGTCTACCAGGGGTTACTACGGTCACTTTTGAGAAACCTGCGTTGAGAAACAGCTCTTTTATACCTTCTGCCGACATAAAGTTCAAATGATGCGGAGGCATAATGCTTCTTGAGTTCTCCCACATTATCTGAATATCAAATCCGTCAACCCCCAAGCCAGTTATGATTGCTGTGCCCTCTGGGGCAACTAACCCAAAAACTGCTGTCGCGAATGCTTTTGGGTTTTGAACGTGCTCAATCACCTCAAAGCAAGTAACAATATCCCCTTTTGGGCCGATGCCCTTGTATGTATTTTCGACAACGCCTTTTTTTACTTGTATGTTTAGCTTCTCGCATTCCTTCGCAGCTTGATCGCCCGGTTCGATTGCAATTAAAGATGCTTTTGGGTGCTCGTTTTTCCATTCCGATAGAAATGATCCACTTCCTGCTCCGATATCGATTATCGTATGGTCTTGATTAGCTTTCTCAAACGTCAATTCGGATATTCTTTCGACATTTGGTCGAACGATCGACTTTCTGCGCGAAGAAAGTGTTTTCTTTATTACATTATCTGCCCAGTACGCTGCAGATGCGGAAGATGAATAGTAGTTTCCGAGGTCTTCGAGCGATGGCCTTGGACTGACAAATAGGGACCTGCAATTGGCACATTCCACATACTGAAAACTGTGTTTTTTAAACCATGAGTCCTTTTCGTCTGATCCGCATGCAGGACATGGAATCTCAATAAAGTTTTCTTTGTTAAAAAAATTCTCTGCATCCTCAATGCACAGCTCTAAAAATTTCTCGAAAATATCGTCTGGTCTAATACTGTTTTCGTCGATTGTGCGATTCATTATTAACTCTCGGATCCAAATAAAAGTTCAAATTCGGTTTGCGCCTTTTCCAAATCTTTGAATTGACCAATATCAAGCCAGTATTCGTGCATCGGGAAAACTACAGTCCGTTTATCTTGTTTTAGGAGTAATTCAAACAATTGTGGCATGTCAAAATAGGTGTTCTTCGGAATTAATTCCAAGGCGTCTGGCGACACGACATAAATACCTGAATTGACGAGATATTTGGTAGAGGGTTTCTCAACAATTTGAGTCAAATACGAGTTTTCTGTTTTCAGTACGCCATACGGCACCTGTTGTTGATATTCTCGTCCACATATTGTTGCCTCCGCTTGATGCTCGTTATGAAACTGCAACAGATGATCAAAATTGACAGTTGTTAGCAAGTCGCCATTCATCACAATAACGGGGGCATCTGGTCGTTCTGGGAGTAAGCTTAAAGCGCCAGCTGTGCCGAGACGTTTGTTTTCGTGCAAGTATCTGATATCGGCACCGAAGTCTGTACCGTCTTCAAAATGCTTCTCAACAATGTCTGCCTTATAGTTTACAGAGAGGAAAAATTTTCTGTAACCTTGGGCGACAAAATTTCGGATAATACTCTCCAGTAATGGTCTGCCGCCCACCGGTAGCATTGGTTTTGGCACATCGTGTGTTAGTGGGCGCAGCCTTGTGCCAAGTCCGCCAGCCATTATGACAACCCAAGTATTGTTTGGTTCAGGTTGTTCGAGCAGGTCATCAATAGATGAAATTGAGACGATGCAACCGTCATCATCAATGACGGGTATCTGGTGGACTTTGTCAGTTTTCATCAAGTCTAGCACAAACCATTTTTGCCAATTGTCATGCTTGACATGAACTGGATTGGTTTTCATCACTTTCTCAACAGGGTCGCTCAAGCTAATGCCTTGCAAGAGGCCACGCCTGATGTCGCCGTCAGTAACACTGCCTGTTAGCTTATTATTTTCTGCCGTAACAAAGGCAACTTGCTTTCCGCCTGCGTCGATGGCCTTTATGGCATCCATCACAGTCGCTGTTTTGGAGATCAATAAGCTTGTGAAGTCTTTTTTCACTAGAGACGTACCTTACTTGTTCAAGATACTCGCAAGATTGTCTTCAAGGCAGTGCCTGTGCGATGCGCTTGCCAGGCGTTCTTGAAGTCTTGCAATTCGAACTCATGCTCTAGGCAGTGTTCCAAGGGTAGTTTACTGATAAGCTCAATCGCCTCCGTCAGATGCGATCTGTCATATCCAACCGATCCGACAAGAGTTTTATCAAACATCATGACATTTGAAATAGAAAATGAGTGCCGGGCGTAAGGCAGTCCAATCAAAAGAATGCTGCAACCAGGTTTAGTCTTACGTATTATTTTCTCTAGAACTTCGCCGTCACCCGTCACCTCGATTACAGTACCACAAGAAATCAGGATATCTGGATCGTCAGTTGTTGTGACTAACGGAGATAACGGCTTTAGGCGGGATGGGTTTTTGTCTATAACCTGTACCTTATGCCCTCGGTGTTGCAAGGTTAAGGAAATAAGTTGTCCGAGCAAACCTGCTCCATATACCCCGAAAACGTCGGACGAAGACGGTTTGTTAACTCGAATATTTTCAATCTTGGATAGTCCCTTGATCGCAACGGCCAATGGTTCAATAAGCGTGGCAAGTTTTAAATCGACATTGTCCGGGAGTTTGTGGACCTGATGCCCTGGTAAAATCAGGTACTCGGAGTATGCTCCTTGTTCTGATGTTACTCCAATATCATTCAGTTTCGCGCAACCGTTCGAGTGGCCGTCTATGCATTGAGCGCATTCGCCGCATTGTTGTAAATTCTCTGCGATTACAGGTTCACCGACGGCCAAGTGCTTTACATTTTGGCCCATTGCCGCCACTGTTGCTGAGAATTCTCTTCCTGGGGTCTTGGGGTAGCAATCATAGTGCTGGCCGTTGTATTCGAAGGTTCCATCGAACATTTCTATATCAGTTGAGCTAACGCCAGCGTAGGCTACTCGAAGTAGGACTTCTCCAGGTTTCGGTGTTCTGACTTCTACATCCTCAACGCTTGCCAATCCCGGCTCGGCAATAATGACCGTTTTGCCAGTTTTGTCGAAGAAGTAAAACTGTCGGATGTTCTGACTTTTGATTTCTTCGGAGCTAAGGATGCCTTGAACCGTTCCTAATGCTTTGAGGTAGCGGAAACGTGCTATCTCTTTTAGCTCCGTAAACCATGCTCGTCTGCGAACTTCCTTTGGAGGATTGAAGATTTGGCAAATGACATCTTTGAAAAACCAGTAGCTTTCTCTGGAAACAACGTTCGGGATGTGTGCTTTGCCGGAAAGTCCCATCACGCGTGCGGCTACAGCTTCTCGGAAGTAGCGCCTATGAACTTGCGGCCAGCTTTCCTCATGAATGTGGTGAATTATAGCTTCAGGTTCGTAAACCACCCTGTAGCCGCGTTCCATCCAATACTTGGCAAACTCGGCATCTTCTAGGCCGGGGAGCTCTTCATCGAACGGGTGATCTTGCCAGAGATCCCTGCGAACGGCTGAGTTTGCGTTGTTTGCAAAAAAGTGAGGGGGCTTTAGGTCTTCCTTACGTGTATGAAATACTCGATAGAAGTCCGTGGCCTCGCCGAACTTAGATGTTTCCCAACCTATTTGGCGCCCATAAGACATTGCAACACTCTCGCTTCGCAATGGTGCAACAAGTCTTTCGAGCCAATCCCTTCCCACGGGTTTAGTATGGGCAGAGACCATCACGAGGTACTTTCCTGACGCCGCGGCCCCTCCTACGTTCAAAGCGTACCCGAAGGTGAAGTCATGTTTCTTTATTTCTATGAGCTTGTGTGCCCTCGGTGCTGCGATTTTGCAGGTATTATCTGTCGATCCAGAGTCGACTATTATAGTTTCGAAATTTTGGCGTTCTTGGTTGCTAAGTGCCTCCAATAATAGCGGAAGGTACTTTTCCTCATTGTAGGTCCGGATGATGACAGATATTTCGGGGTGAGCCATTTCTGAAGCTTACCGATACTTGTTCAGCACATTCAGCATGTTTTGTATTGTGCTGTCATGTACTCGTGCCCAAGCTTTCGGGCTTGAATTTGAGTTGTGTGGCGCCATCATGACGCGTTCAAACTTTCTTAGCTCACTTGTTTGAGGAAGCGGTTCGTCTTCAAATACATCAAGGCCAACACCGTAAAGTTTTCCTTTCTCAAGTGTTCTGACCAAAGCTGCCTGATCAATTATTGGCCCGCGGGAAGTGTTTACAAGGACAGCTTCCGGCTTCATCCAATCAAAACGCTCATCATTCATCAGGTGATATGAACTCTCTGTAAGATCCGGGTTGAGGCTTACAAAATCACTCTCTGATAGAAGGGTTTTTAGATCGACCATCTCCAAGCCCACTTCATTGATAAACTCTTCATCAATGGCGGCAATATCATATCCGATCAGTTTGGCTCCAAAAGCTTTTGCTCTTCTCAGTACGGCCTTGCCGCAGTTGCCAACGCCGATTACCCCAAATGTACTCTCATTCATGGCGCGGCCGTTAATCTTTTCCCAGCGCCCCGCTCGCATCTCGGAGTTCATCTTTCCGATGTTCCTCGAAAAATTGAGCGCATAAGCAAGAACTGTGTCTGCTACCGGTTCAGAGAACGCATTTGGCGTACGCACTACTTCTACACCAAACTCTGCGGCAATCTCTTTGTTCAAAGAGTCAATGCCGGTCCCCCATTTCGACAATACCTTGAGGTTTTTAGCGGCCTCAAAAACCTTTCTTGTAAACCTATCATCTCCACACATTACAGCATCGATGTCATGGATGATCGGAAGAAGGTCTTCCTCTTCCAAGCGTTCGTGTACTTGAGGTATTAAAAGTGAGAGCCCTTGACTTTCGAGGTAAGGTCTGAAGTCTTCAATAAAAGGAAGTAGATAAGGGGCCGATACAAGAACTTTGAAATTCATCTTAACTCTCAGGTTTTAATTATGTGCTGAAGCGTTTCTGGGACAAACGGGTCCTTTTCCATCAATGGAATGACACGTTCCAGATCTTCTTTCGTGTCTACAGCGTAGCTCGATTGATTTGTTTGTATCATTCGAACAGGAATGCCGTGTTCGAGGAAACGCATCATATCAACCGACTCAGCAATCTCTCCGGGTGTAGGAGAAAGCCTTGCGTACTTGGCGAGGGCTTCGCGTCGGAACGGTATGATGCACACTTGTTTATATGCCGATATACTGTGAAAGCCTGATAGCCCGGAATATGGGATTGCTTGTCTGGAAAAACAAAGTGCATCGCCATTTTGTGCGATGACGGTTTTAATACAGTTTCGATTCAGGAACTCTTCTTCTGTTTCAATTTTCTTTGCAAGGTTTACACAAGCGATTGATGGATCTGCTAGCATCGGTTTGACTGCTGCAGTTACCATTTCCGGTAGGATCATCGGTTCATCGCCTTGAACAAGCACAGCGATATCGCATTCTACTCTCTGGATAGCTTCAGCAATCCTGTCGGAAGCGCGCTCATGTTTGTCGGACGTCATTACATACTTGCCGCCAAAGGCGGTCACTTCGTCGGCAATTTCTTGGTCGCAAGTCGCAACATAGGTCTCGTCAACCAGCGGGCACATGTCTGTGCGCCGGTAACAATGCTCGATCATTGTTCTGCCGAGTATTCTGGCAAGCGGTTTTCCTGGGAAGCGTGAGGAGTTCATTCGCGCAGGAACAAATCCAACGACCTTCATGCTGCATGTCCTTGATTAGAGTGTTGATAATTGCTCGAAGCTTATAGCGTCGTTGCAATCCTCATGCAATATGATGGGTTGAGTTCAAGGCGAGCGATGTCCATATTTCGCCATCACTAATATCATGTGATGTTTTATGCCAATGGTAGTTCAATGTAGTAGGGGGGGGATGGCGGAGAGGGTGGGATTCGAACCCACGGTACTATTGCTAGTACAACGGTTTTCGAGACCGCCCCGTTCGACCACTCCGGCACCTCTCCGCATGTGTGGTCTTGGCGTTCGAGGCGGTGTTTACCGGGATGAGCGCCAGATTGCAAGAGGGAAATCTCAAATTTCACGGACTCTTTTGTACGGGCTTTTGGGCCGCGCTGTTTGCCCCGGTTCGAAAGGCGTGTGGGTTCGCGCAAATCTGCGGCTTTGCCATGCCGGCCCAAGCGGCGTAAAAGGTCACTCTGTGGTTGACTCTTTGGGGCAAAAGCGGTAATTCACCCGTTCTTCGCAGCGGTTCGGTATCTGTTAGCAGCGGCACCGAGCTGCGCGTTTGTGTTTCCAGAATGTTTTTCAGGAACTTTTAGATGTACGCAATCATCAAAACTGGTGGCAAACAGTATAAAGTTGCCGCCAACGACGTTATCAAAGTCGAAAAGATCGCTGCCCAGGCCGGTGACACCGTGAAACTTGAAGAAGTTCTCATGGTTGCTGGCGACGGTGCGCCGAAGGTTGGTGCTCCGTTGGTCAAAGGTGCTTCTGTTACCGCAGAAGTTCTCGAGCAGGCCAAGGGCGACAAGGTGATCGTTTTCAAGAAAAAGCGCCGGCATAACTACCGTCGTAAAAATGGTCATCGCCAGAACCTGACTGTTCTGCGCATCAAGGACATCAAAGCCTGATCTATCAGGTTGAGATGCAGTTTTAGGAGAGTTTCATGGCTCATAAGAAAGCTGGTGGTAGTTCGCGCAACGGTCGTGACTCCGAAGGTCGCCGTCTCGGCGTTAAAAAATTCGGTGGTCAGGCAGTTGTTGCAGGCAACATTCTCGTTCGTCAGCGTGGCACCAAGTTCCATGCCGGTGACAATGTTGGCCTCGCCAAAGACCACACCCTGTTTGCGACTGTGAACGGTTCTGTCCAGTTCAAGTCGGGCTTCAAGGGTCGTACCTACGTAACCGTCGTTCCGGCCGAGGCGTAAGCCTCCCGTCGGCTGCGCGATACGTAGCAAGATTTTCGAGGGAGGAATGAGCAATCATTCCTCCCTTGTTTTATGTGATATAGAATTTCGGACCCCGTCGCTGCGCGTCCCTCGCGCACCGGGGAGCCAATATAAAGTGATAAACGGGTGCGCCCGAAGGACCGGTTATGAAGTTTCTCGATGAAGCCAAGATTTATGTGCGCAGTGGCCGCGGCGGTGCCGGTTCGGTCAGCTTCCGCCGTGAAAAATATATCGAGTATGGCGGGCCGGACGGCGGCGATGGCGGCCGCGGTGGCGACATCATCCTCGAGGCGGTCGAGAACCTCAACACCCTGATCGATTTCCGCTATCAGCAGCACTTCAAGGCCGAAGTCGGCATGCATGGCATGGGCCGGCAGCGTACTGGCCGTTCCGGTAAATCCATCACGATTAAGGTCCCGGTCGGAACGCAGGTTCTGGCCGAAGATCGTGAAACCCTGATTGTCGATATGATCGAGCCGGGCCAGACCTATATGCTGTGCCGGGGTGGCGATGGTGGTCGTGGCAACACGCATTTCAAATCCTCGACCAACCAGGCACCGCGTCGTGCCGAAGAAGGCTGGCCGGCAGAAGAAATGTGGGTGTGGCTGCGCCTGAAGCTGATCGCCGATGCTGGTCTTGTCGGCCTGCCGAATGCCGGTAAATCGACCTTCCTTGCCGCATCCTCGCATGCACGTCCGAAAATTGCCGATTATCCCTTCACCACCCTGCATCCGCAGTTGGGCGTGGTGAACATTGATGATCATGAATTTGTTCTGGCCGATATTCCCGGCCTGATCGAAGGCGCATCCGAAGGCAAGGGCATCGGTACTCGTTTCCTTGGCCATATCGAACGCTGCGAAGTTCTGGTCCACCTGATTGATTGCGCCGAAGAAGATCCGGTCGCGACCTATAAGACGGTGCGTGAAGAGCTTGAAGGCTACGCCGAAGAACTCGTCGAAAAGCCCGAAATCGTCGTCCTGTCGAAGGCCGATCAGCTCCTGCCCGAAATGGTCGAGGAGCAGCGCCAGATCCTTGAAAAGGGCATCGGCAAAAAGGTCTATATCGTGTCCGGCGTGACCCAGCAGGGGCTTAAGGAAATCCATCGCGAAATTCGCGCCTATATCGAAGGCGAGCGTGAACGCCGTGCGCGGGAAGGCCGCGAAGAAGAGGGCTTCCAGCCGTGACAAGCAATGCCCTGGCGGATGCAAAGCGCCTGATCATCAAGGTGGGCTCGGCCCTGCTGGTCGATGAAAATACCGGCAAGCTGCGTCGCGCCTGGCTTGAAGCATTGGCCGATGACATCGCCCTTCTGCGTGAACGCGGGGTCGAGGTGATTGTGGTCTCCAGTGGTGCGATTGCTCTTGGCCGTCGATTGCTTGGGCTTGATCACCGCACGATCAGTCTGGCCGACAAGCAGGCCGCCGCCGCCACCGGACAAATCAGCCTGTCACAGGTCTGGCAGGAGGCGCTTGGCCGCAATGGCCTGACCATGGCACAGGTGCTGGTCACACTTGAGGACATGGAAGGCCGTCGTCGCTACCTCAATGCCCGCGGGACGCTGAATGCCCTGCTTGGCCGTGGCGCCATTCCGCTGATCAATGAAAACGATACCGTCGCGACCGAGGAAATCCGCTTCGGCGATAATGATCGTCTGGGTGCCAAGGTTGCGCACATGATTTCGGCCGATACGCTGGTTCTGCTGTCTGACATCGATGGTCTTTATACCGCCGATCCGCGCAAGAACCCGGATGCAGAACTGATCCCCGAGGTCCGCGAACTGACGCAAGAGATTTTCAACATGGCCGGTGTCGCGCCGACCATGTACAGCTCCGGCGGGATGGTGACCAAACTTCAGGCCGCCGAAATCGCCATGAAGGCCGGGTGTCGCATGATCATTGCGCGTGGCACCATCTATCATCCGCTGAAAGCCCAGCTTGAAGGCGCCCCCAATACCGTCTTCCTGCCAAGCGAAAGTCCTTTGGCCGCACGTCGTCACTGGATTGCAACCTCGCTCAAGGCGTCAGGAGCCATCATTGTCGATGCCGGGGCGGCCAAGGCGCTGGCGGCTGGCAAAAACCTTCTGGCGGCGGGAATAACCGGCGTCGATGGCCGGTTCAAGCATGGCGATGCTGTGCGGGTACTGGGGCCTGACGGGGCGCAGATCGCGCGCGGCATCACATCTTATGGCGCGGAAGAAACCCGGCTTCTGATGGGCCATGCATCGGCCGACATCGAAGTCACCCTAGGCTTTACGCGCGGCAACGCCATCATTCATTCCGATGATCTCGTGCTGGTCGAGGCCTAGGCGCAAACCCCGCACACTTCCAGCAGACCCAAAGGGGACGTTCGCGTCCCTTTTTTTGCATCTGCGAACCGGTCATAAAAAAGGCTGGCCTCCGGAATACAGAGGACAGCCTTTTTTGCGGTGGCACTATGGTCCGGATATGCGGACTTAAGCAGCCTGATCGGCAAGGGCACGTGCCATCTGGCTCAGTGCTTCCTGATGCTTCTCGTGCTTGATGCTTGCGAAGTTACGCGCAAGTTCCAGGCACATACGCTGACGCGCATTGAGCTCGGTTTCCTGATTGCCTTCCAGGCCTTCATAGAAATAGCTTACCGGAACGCCCAGGACCTGGGAGATCTCATAAAGGCGACCAGCAGAGATGCGGTTAATGCCGCGCTCGTATTTGTGAGCCTGCTGATAGGTAACGCCAATCAGATCCGCCATTTGCTGCTGGGAAAGACCCAGCATGATGCGACGTTCGCGGATGCGCTGACCAACATAACGGTCAGTGTCTGTGGCGCGGTTTGCGCGTTTCGGTTCTTCGTTTTGAGCATTCTCAGTCATTTTATAATCCGTTATCAACCGCCAGTTATTATTCCCCACTTCGGATGCTGTCGGGTTCGTTGTTTTTCCCGATATGTCACACCCATCGCGGCACCTTTCAGGCACTGCGATTTTGATGACCTGTACCTGAACATTGGTCAGATAATCATTACAGCTTTCCGCCAGAAGCTAGCTATATAGGTCAATCGAGCTGTCTTTGTCTAGTGCAGAAGGCGAAAAAAAGACGTTCGTTTCTACGCTGTCTGGTTTGTGATGAAGCGCATAGCTGGCATGCGCAGACTGAATGACCGGCGGTTGCAAAAGGTTTTCCTGAGGTAGGATCTGACCCAGAAGCTGGGTCCAGAATGCTGCACTGCCCACAAGATCATGGGGTTGCAGCCACGCGCCACCACCCTGCGCAATTTTTTCAACAGGTGAAAATTGCGTCAGTTGCTCGATCCCGATCCCGGCAGGACCATCGGTTCCACTGCTCGCAGTTTCGGTCCTGCGGGCCGGGAGCATGGAAATCGGAGTGATCGCGGTCATGTGTTTTTCGGTTTATTGGGTCATTGTTGCCTGTGTATTTCGGGACTCCGTGGGTTTTGGTGCGTGGTCATGGCATTGACCCGGCAAAAATTGCCGCCTTTCGGCGGTGCCGGGCGTTCTGAAAGTGTTAACGAAAAATTTATGCAGGATTGGTGCCGGACGGCTTGGGCATGCTGCGGGCATTGTTTGCCGCCCGATCTGATGCGGGCATGAAAAAAGGCGAAGTGCGCTATGGCAGCTTCGCCTTTTTGATCTCAGTGCCCGGGATGCGGGCCGGGGGCCTTATTTGCCGGATTTGCCACCGGCAAGATTGTTAAGCTGCGCCTGCATGGCTTCAAGCTGGCTTTTCAGCTCATCAAGCGACGCATCTGATTTCGCAGCGCCGGGGGCTGTCGGCTTTTTCGGGCCTTCGCCGGTCGGCTCACCGTTTTCATCCTGCATGAAGGGCGAGAACATCTTCATCGTCTGTTCAAACAGTGCGATGTTCTGTTTGTTCATTTCCTCAAACTGGCCAAACGGGAACATGCCCTGCATGGTGCCCTGCATATATTCGCGCATCTGTTCCTGATTATGGCCAAAGGCGCGCATTGCCTGTTCAAGGTAGCTCGGCACCAGCCCCTGAAGGCTGTCGCCATAAAAACCGATCAATTGGCGCAGGAAGCTGATCGGCAGAAGGTTCTGCCCCTTGTTTTCTTCCTCGACAATAATCTGGGTAAGGACCGGACGGGTGATGTCTTCACCCGATTTCGCGTCATAGACAACAAAGTCGGTATTGTCTTTGACCATCTGCGAAAGGTGATCAAGCGTCACATAGGAACTGGTCGCCGTGTTATAGAGGCGGCGGTTTGCATATTTCTTGATAACGATGCGGTCCTGATCATCTGATTTCTTGTTGGTCATGGCGTCTTTCCTGCTTCCCTGTTTCCCGGACGTATGTCTGGCGAACCTTCTGGTGGTGTCGTTCCACCTGCTTTGCGCCCCGGCAATTCACATTGTTGCGTTTACGATGTTGCGCAGCATTTTCGATTTTGCATTCGCTCAGAAGACTGTGAGAGTGCCGCGAATTTTCCAATGTGTCCAGTATTCAACGCGAAGTGCAGTGCGAAAAACAACTTTGGATACCGTTTGTTGCGCCACAGCACGGGAATTCGTTTTCCCGCGACCCTCAACCTCCTATAGTGGTCGCCAACAGATGTGCGTCGCATCTGGACAATACTGGGAACAATAAGGGTATCGCCGATGGCCAAGGCTACGAACGACCCCGACCAATCACAAACCACAGGGTCTTCGTCATCAGACGCCGATGACGAACGGCTAGACCAACTTGCCCGGCAGTTTCTTGAACTCTGGCGCCAACAGGTCGCCGCAACGGCTGATGGCGCCCATGCCGCCAGTGCTATCGGGCGTCTTTACGCATCCCTTGGTGCAGATACCACCCGTATGGGCGAAGGCTTTGAAGCGTGGGGCAAGCTGATCGGTCAAATGGCGATGGGCCAACACCCTGCCGCCGGGCCCGGAAATCCAATCAATAACCCGATGGGCGATGCCATGGCAGCCGCCAATCCGTTGCAGGCGATGATGGATCAGATGGCCAAGGCCGCACGCGAACTACCGGCATCCCCGTTTGCGGGCATGCCGTTTGCGCCCGATATGTCGGCGATGGCCGGTATGGCCGGGATGACGCCCAAACCAAACACGGCAAAAGCTAAACCGGATGCCGCAGATACTGCTGATAGTGCTGCTGGTGATGCGGATGAACAGACATCCGATAAAGACAGCGCGCAGACATCCGCCGCCGATGAAGCCAACAAGACTTCCAAAACCAAACGTGCTGCAAAAAATGCTGCAAAGGGGCAGGGGAAGAATGATCAGTCCGCCAAAACAAAAACCGCTTCCGCCAAAACGCGAAAATCAGAGGCGGGCGGGGCCAAGACCGCTTCCGATGCATCTGGCAGTCGAGATGACGAGCTGGCTCAGCTCGCGCGCCGCATTGCCGATCTTTCTGAAACAATTGCTGCCCTGGAAGCCGGAACTGAAGGATCAGGCGGAAAGTCTTCTGGCTGAGCTTGAGGCCTATCACCCCGATGATGTCGCACAGGCGCTTGATCGGGTCGCCTTTGATCGCCATGCCGGGTTCCATGACGGGGTGCGGGCCTATCAACGCCATCCCTATCGCCGCCCGCGCGATCAGGACCGAAAAGATATCCCGACCGTCTGGGAAGAGGGATCGACGCGGGTGTATGACTATGGCGCGACTTCTGACAACAAGGCGGCGAAAACCGGCGAAGTCGTCCTGCTTGTGCCGTCGCTGGTCAATCGCGGCTATATTCTTGATCTCAATGAAAAGCGAAGCTTTGCGCGCTATCTCGCCAAATGCGGCTATCGCCCGCTTCTGGTCGAGTGGGGCTATCCCGGCATGGATGAAGCCAATTTTGGCCTGGATGATTATGTCGCTGGCCGTCTGGTCACCATCCTTCAGGACGTCGCCGATATCAATGGCGGGCCGGTGCCGGTGGTGGGCTATTGCATGGGCGGGGTTGTTGCCCTTGCGGCGACACTTCTCGATCCGGCACAGGTGTCAAAGCTTGTCCTGCTGGCAACCCCGTGGGACTTCATGGCCGCGGGTCCCACCCAGTCACGCATTGCTGCGGCCTTTGCGCCCTCTTTGCCGCAAATGCTGGCGATCCATGACACGCTTCCGGTCGATGTGCTGCAAAGCCTGTTTGCCAGCCTCGATCCCTTCATGATGGGCGAGAAATTCCGGCGTTTTCAGGCCATGGCAATGGATTCAACCAAGGCACAGGATTTTGTCGCCCTCGAAGATTGGCTGAATGATGGTGTGCCTTTGCCGCGCCGGGTCGCGGTTGATTGCCTGATTGGCTGGTATGTTGAAAACCGCCCGGCCAAGGGCCAGTGGCAGATTGACGGCATTGATATCAACCCTGCGGATTTGTCCTGTCCGGTGCTGGCCGTGATCCCGGAAAATGACCGCATCGTCCCGCCCGAAAGCGCGCAGGCGCTCTTTGATGCCTGCCCCGAAGATCTCCGCACCGAACTTCATCCCTCTGCCGGGCATATCGGCATGATGGTCGGATCACGTGCGGAAAAATCCACATGGAAGCCGGTGGTCGACTGGCTTGCGGGCTAATCCGAAAGCCCGCTTTTAATCGGCATTTTCGGTGGCAAGTTGGGCGCGCTCCGGCGCCCAGCGCAGGGTCAGGCGCGCCAGAAGGGCGATGATGATCAGGGTCAGGATCACACGCCCGACAAGGACAACCCAGATATCGGCACCAAGCGCCAACATGATCGCCGTATCCTCGATCAGGGAATGCGACAGGGACAACCAGCTGAGCGACAGAAACAGCGTCCTTGGTGGATAGTTGTTCTTTCGTGCCTCATCAATGATCAGCGCCCCGCCATAGGTAATGCCCAGCAACACACCAATGGTGGTCACCGGTGCCACGTCGCGCGAAATGCCCGATATACGCAAGACCGGCATCATCGCCTGTGTGATGCGGGCCGTGACCCCGGTTTTCTCAAGCAGATCAAGCAGGATCAGCAAGCCGACAATCACGCCAAAGGTCACCAGAAGCGATTTGACCATTTGTAGTGACCAGTCGATCCAACCGGCCAGTCCACTGGCGGCAGTCGTGGTTTCACTCCCCGCCATCCATGAAAAATCAACCGGTTCGGACAGCCAGCCTGTCAGGTCACTCACCCAGGTCACCAGTGCGGCATATCCGATCGCGGCACCAACGCGAAGGGCGGTGGTCGCCCAAAAACTTGCCCCGGCCCGTTTGACAATCGCCTGTTCGACCGGCAGGCCGTGGGCAAACAGCATCATGGCACACAGTGCACTCAGCTGTGCCGCGGTCATATCAAGGTGCGCTGCCAGCCCGACAAAGGCGCCGACCGCACCATACATGCTGACCAAAACGCAGGTCGCCCAGATCAGCCCGGCCTCCGGCGGCAAACCGATCAGCGCCATCACCGGTGCCAGCCAATTGGATACCAGTTCAACCGCCCCGAATTCCTCGGCAATGCGGACAATCACCATCACGGGCAACATCACCTTGATCAGGGTGATGAACAGTTTCTGGCTGCGGTTGATCAGATCAAAGGCATAGCGATGCATGGGGCGGCAATCCGGTTAGGTATTGAGGGTTTTAATGGTGGTGGTGTGCGCATGTAAGGTCGTTCAAGGCCGCGATCATGCCACGGGTTTCTGATTTTTGTGCAGCGTATTTGCGCATCTTCGTGCAATATGAAAGCGTTGTTAAGCTGATTGGCGCGGTGGAGTTGCGTGATATGCCCGAACTGGATCAGATCGATACCAAAATCCTGCGCCAGTTGCAGGAAAACGCCGATATCCCCAATGCCGAACTGGCTGACCGGATCGGCTTGTCGCCGTCAGCCTGTTTGCGGCGCGTGGCCAAGCTGCGCCAATCAGGGGTGATCCGCAAAACCGTCGCATTGATTGACCCGGCACAGGTCGGACGTCCGCTGGGGGCGGTGATCAATCTTGAATTTCATCGTCACGGCAATCAGTTCCGGCAGGATTTTATCCGCAAGGTCCGCAAACTTGATGCCGTACGCCAATGCCATGTCGTCACCGGCGAAGTCACCGGGGTGATGATTTTGCAAATGCGCGACATGGCCGAATATACCGCCCTTTGCGAAACGCTGTTTGATGCCGACGACAACATCGTCTGGTATCGCACCTATATCATCACCGAAACGCTGAAGGATGAATTCGGACCGGCGATCTAGCCCGAACGTGAATGTCAGTGGTCGATATGATCAAGATCATGGACGCGCCAACCGGATCGCGATAGTTTTTGGCTTATGAACAAGCTGCTCCATATCTTCATGACACTGTGTTTGCTGAGCGCCTCGGTCGCGGGCATGACACATATATCTGCCTCCGCCGCGGCAATGCCGATGGCTGGGGCCAGCATGTCGCATGGAACCATGGAACAGATGATGGCTGATTGCGATGATTGCGCGGCGTCGCCACAGGTGGCCGATGCCTGCGATATCATCTGCGCTGTTCCGGCCGTGATTGCGCGCAAGGAACCGCTGGCAAACCTCCTTTCGGTCAAGCAGCTTCATATCCTGCCCGTGGCCCATCGCGCTGCTGGCATTACGCAACGCCCGGAAATCGCCCCGCCGCGCCTTATTTCCTGACCCGACCCGGTCTGTATCGGCATTGCCCAACAGACCGGCCAAGTGAGCGCGCCTTCGCGAAGGTGCTGCGCGCCAACCATTCCGGCATGTGCAATGCCGGGAAACTGTCATCTGTCAGGAAAGTCATCCTCATGAAGAACCTTTCCACTTTGCGCCCGTCACGGCGCCGTTTCTTGCAAACGCTGGGTGCCGGTGGCGTCACCGCCGCGGCCCTGTCCACTACTTTACCCGGGATGATCCCGGGCTTCGGGCGCGGCATGGCCCGCGCCGCCGAGACCGGGGGCGCTAAGCAAGTGACCGCCGCACCCGCCACGGCCCGCCTTATCCCCGGGGGTGCCATGCCAACACCAGTATGGGCATTTAACGGCACGGTGCCGGGATCGCTTTTGCGCGTCAAACAGGGCGAAGACGTCCATGTCCGCTTTGAAAACCAGCTTGCTGAGCCCAGCAGCATCCACTGGCACGGGGTGCGTGTTCCCAATGCCATGGATGGGGTGCCGGGCCTGACCCAAAAGCCGGTCGCACCGGGCGACACATTTGATTACCGCTTTAACGCCCGGGATGCCGGGACCTATTGGTATCATCCGCATATCAATTCACCGACCCAGCTTGCCCGTGGCCTCTATGGTGCCCTGATCGTCGAGGAAGCCGAACCGCTCAGCGTTGATCGGGAATTTGTCTGGCTGATCGATGACTGGCGTCTTGGGGAAAATGGCGAAATCGATCCGGTGTTTAACGCCGGGCACGATGTCGGTCATGCCGGACGCCTGGGTGGGCTTGTCACCATCAATGGTGTGGCAAATCCCGATACTTCGGTGCGCCCCGGCGAACGGATCAGGGTGCGCATGATCAACACCGCGAATGCGCGGGTCTTTGCCATCGATTTTGCAGGCTTGGCACCGCATCTGATTGCCCTTGATGGTCATCCGGTCACACCGCATGTGCCGGACCTGCCAGTCTTTTTATTCGCACCGGGCATGCGGGCTGATTTTATTGTTGATGTCCCGCCCGATGCGAGTGGCCAGTTTTCCCTGATCGACCGTTTCTATGACGGGCTTGAAAACCCGTTGGCAAACCTCCGGGTTGCGGGGGATCCGGTGCGTGGTGACGTTGCGCAAACCAGCATGACCTTGCCCGATAACCCGTTGCCCGAACCTGATCTGCAAAATGCCCGACGTGAACAGTTGCTTTATACCGGCGGCATGATGGGCGGTGGTGTGCTGCCTCATCTTGTCGAAACCGGCAAGATTGATGCCGGCTTCCTTGGTGAAGTGCGCGGTATGGCGCAATCGATGATGGGCATGATGACCGGCGGTGGCATCTGGATGGTCAATGGCCGCGATCCCGAACGTGATGAGCTAGGCCCGCTGTTTTCACTCGGCCGAGGGGAAAGCTGTGTCGTCACCGTCACCAATGCCACGGCCTGGTATCACCCGATCCACCTGCATGGTCATGCCTTCCGGGTGCTTTCACGCGACGGGCAACCAACCCGGTATCAGGAATGGCAGGATACCGTCCTTCTTGCCCCGGCAGAGCAGGCCGAAATCGCCTTTGTTGCCGACAACCCCGGCGACTGGATGCTTCATTGCCACATTCTCGAACACAAATTCGGCGGCATGTCCGGCTTCATCCGGACCGCCTGACCGCCCCAAAGCTGCAATCGAAAAACGACAGGATCAAAACCATGAAACGTTTCTTTGCATTTATGCTTACTCTCGGCCTCGCAACGATGAGTTTGTCCGGCCACAGCCACGCCAATCCCTTGCAGGCAAAAGTCTACAAGGATCCCAATTGCGGCTGCTGTGCGATCTATGCCGATTATCTTGTCGCACGGGACTATGAAGTCGAAGTGATCGAAAGCGATCAGGTTGTTCAGATGTCGCGCATGATGGGAATTCCCGAAGAAATGCAGGGCTGCCATCTGACCATGATCGAAGGCTATGCCATTTCCGGGCATGTCCCGTTTGAAACCATCGACCGCATCTTGGCAGAACGCCCGGATGCCAAGGCATATACCCTGCCGGGCATGCCGATGGGCTCGCCCGGTATGGGCGGGGTCAAGAATGCTCCGTTCGAAGTCTATCAGATCAACGACAACACCGCCGAGATCTACGACGTCCGCTAACCGCCTGTAAGGCCCGGCTCCGACGATGGGACCGGGCCTTATAAGTCGAAATTATGCGTGACATTGCCCTTAAAGTTGCGCACAGGGCTTGCGATCTCGCCGCTATAGGCACACACTCTATGTATCGCCTGCTGGGAGTCCTTTGATGCTCCTCGCTTGCAAGTTGTAGATATTGGACTGACCCGAAAGTGGTAGGTATCAGCGCTTGGAAATTTGCTGCGGCGCGGTAAGATTGAGGCTGGATCTGAGCAAGGCTCGTAACGACCTTCGCCCGATCTTTGGAAACGTAATCAGGATTAATCGGAGGATCTCATGACCGACGTCGTAATTGTGGGTGCCGCACGGACACCAATCGGCGCATTCAGTGGCACGCTGGCCAATACACCGGCGCACGATCTGGGTGCTATTGCCATCAAGGCTGCACTCGAACGCGCAGGCGTCGAAGGCGATGCTGTTGACGAAGTGATCCTTGGTCAGGTCCTGACAGGTGGCCAGGGTCAGAACCCGGCACGCCAGGCCGCCATCGGTGCGGGCATCTCTGATCGTACAACCGCGTTTCTGATCAATCAGGTTTGCGGTTCGGGCCTGCGCACGGTTGCCCTTGCTGCCCAGCAGATCATGACCGGGGATGCCAACATCGTCGTTGCTGGCGGTCAGGAAAACATGTCGCTTTCAACCCATGTCGCGCATCTGCGCGCCGGGCACAAAATGGGCGATGTCAAATTCATCGACAGCATGATCAAGGACGGCCTGTGGTGTGCCTTCAACGGCTATCACATGGGCAACACCGCTGAAAACATTGCCAAGAAATGGGGCATCTCGCGCGAAGAGCAGGATGAATTCGCCGCCGCCTCCCAGAACAAGGCCGAGGCCGCCCAGAAAGCCGGTCTCTTCAATGATGAAATCGCCCCGGTGACCATCGCGCATCGCAAGGGCGAAACCGTCTTTGATGCCGATGAATATCCGCGTCACGGTGCCACCGTCGACGGCATGGCCAAGCTCCGCCCGGCTTTCGATAAGGAAGGTACGGTGACGGCTGGTAACGCATCGGGCATCAATGACGGGGCGGCCGCCCTTGTTGTCATGTCGGCGGCTGAGGCATCCAAGCGTGGCCTGACCCCGCTTGCGACGATCAAAAGCTGGGCAACGGCCGGTGTCGATCCGGCGATCATGGGTTCCGGCCCGATCCCGGCTTCGAAAAAGGCGCTTGAAAAGGCCGGTTGGTCGGCCGCCGACCTTGACCTGATCGAAGCCAACGAGGCGTTCGCTGCCCAGGCTATTGCGGTTAACCGCGACATGGGCTGGGATACCGATAAGGTCAACGTCAATGGCGGTGCGATTGCGCTCGGCCATCCGATCGGTGCATCCGGCGCCCGTGTGTTCACCACATTGCTGCACGAAATGCAGAAACGCGATGCCAAAAAAGGTCTGGCGACGCTCTGCATTGGTGGCGGTATGGGGGTTGCGCTTTGCGTTGAACGCTAAGCGACCTTTTGCCGGAAAATAACAAATGCGGGGCGTCCTCTTGATGGGGATGCCCCGTTTGCATTGATGCAGAATTTGCTGCAGTGCGACGAAAGACTAAGCGCTTTTGTAGAATTCGAGGATGGAGAAGTAATAAAGTTACGTATATAACGCAATTTATGGATTAAAGTTGCGCAAGTCGTAGAAGGGCAAGCTACGGAAATCGCGATGATGACACGTTTGATGAACGAAGTTTAGGGAGGCGACCATGACAAAAACAGCACTGGTAACCGGTGGAACACGCGGGATCGGCAAGGCAATCAGTCTGTCACTCAAGGACGCGGGCTACACCGTTGTGGCGAACTATGCCGGCAATGACGAGGCCGCCAAGGCCTTCACCGATGAAACCGGCATTGCGACCTATAAATGGAGTGTGGCCGACGCCGATGCGTGTGCTGCTGGCATCGCCAAGGTCGAAGCCGAAGTCGGCCCGATTGATATTCTGATCAACAATGCCGGCATCACCCGCGACGGTTTCATGCACAAGATGGAGACCGAGCACTGGAACGCGGTGATCGACACCAACCTGAGCTCGCTCTTTTACATGACCAAACCGGTTCTTGAAGGCATGCGTGCACGCGGCTTTGGCCGTGTCGTCAATATTTCCTCGATCAACGGCCAGGCCGGTCAGTTGGGTCAGACCAACTATTCCGCTGCCAAGGCAGGCGTGCACGGCTTTACCAAGGCACTCGCGCAGGAAGTCGCGCGTAAAGGCATTACGGTCAACACCATTGCACCGGGCTATATCAATACCGACATGGTGGCAGCCGTTCCGGAAAAGGTGCTTGAAGGCATCATTTCCAAAATCCCGGTCGGACGACTGGGCGAAGCCGATGAGATCGCCCAGGCGATCCTCTATCTCTGCGGCCCGAATTCCGGCTTCATCACCGGCTCCTGCCTGTCGATCAATGGCGGTCAGCATATGTTCTGATGCTTTGGCCCATTGGGCGAGGCATCTCCGCTAAAGCAAACCGCCCTGCAGGAATGCGGGGCGTTTTCTTTTAGAGATGTCCGGTGATCGATCAGGACGGGCGCACGCGAATATCGGCAATTCCGGTCCCGCGTATCACGGTTTGCGCATTGGGAAGATCATTGCTGGTGGCTTTGTGCGTGGCGGTGGCGTCGTCAAAGCCAAAGCTGCGCCAACGTGCGATCAATCGGCTACGCAGTGTGTCTTCCGGCACATCAAGATAGATCGAAAGATCAAACAGGCCGTGAAGTTCGCTCCACGGAGATTGATCGAGAAGCAGGTAATTGCCCTCGACCAGAATGATCTTGTGATCAGGCGTAATCATCCTGGCCGAACCCCGCGATATTTCAAGTGTGCGGTCAAACAGCGGGACGTAAACGTCTTCGTTTGGCGCGTCGCGAAGTGCCGTCAAGGCGCGCTTGAGGCCGCCAACATCAAATGTCTCCGGCGCACCTTTGTGGGGCAGAAGGCCGCGGTCTTCCAGAATGCCGTTGTCAAAATGAAACCCGTCCATCGGCACCACAGCAGCCCCGGCTTTATCACCCCCCAGATGGTGATAAAGCCGGTCGGACAAGGTTGACTTGCCCGAGGCTGGTGCACCGACGATGGCCACAAGAATGCGGCCCTTGTCGGCGTGCTTGGCGCGAATGGCGTCTGCCAACGCGTCGAGATCAGGTGTCATGAAACTGGGCTTCTCATATCCGGGGTACGGTGTTTTATGCGGCGTCTTCTGTCGGTGGCTCTTTGGCCCCCGTCATGAAGGCAACCGCGTCTGACATGCTGTAATCATCGGGTTTGATGGTGCAAAGACGTTTGCCCAAGCGATGGACATGGATGCGATCGGCGACCTCGAACACATGCGGCATGTTATGCGAAATCAGCACAATCGGCATGCCGCGCGCCTTCACATCGGCAATTAGATCCAGCACGCGACGGCTTTCCTTAACGCCTAATGCGGCGGTCGGTTCATCCATGATCACCACACGCGATCCGAATGCCGCCGCACGGGCAACCGCAACCCCCTGGCGCTGCCCACCCGAAAGGGTTTCAACCGCCTGATTGATGTTCTGAATGGTCATCAGACCAAGATCGGTCAGTTTTTCACGCGCCAGACGCTGCATTTCCTTATGGTCCAGCGCCCCGAAATACTTGCCCATAAAGCCCTTCTTGCGAAGTTCACGGCCCATGAACATGTTGTCAGCAATCGACAGGGCCGGGGAAAGCGCAAGGTTCTGATACACCGTTTCAATGCCGGCTTCGCGGGCTTCCATTGGCGATGTGAACTGGATCGGCTTGCCATCAAGCTCGATACTGCCTTCATCAATGGTGACAGCCCCCGAAAGCGCCTTGATCAGCGATGATTTCCCCGCCCCGTTATCGCCGATCACGGCAAGAACCTCGCCGGGATAAAGATCAAAATCGGCATAGTTAAGGGCGGTGACACGACCATATCGTTTGACGATGCCGCGTGCCTTGAGAACAGGTTGCACAGATTGGGAAGTGTTGCTCATGACGACACCTTTCTGATCCACTGGTCAATGGCGACAGCAATAATGGTCAGCCAGCCGATGGCAAACACCTGCCAAAGAACATCCACCCCCGCAAGGCGAAGGCCGGAATTAAACACGCCAACAATCAACGCCCCGATCAACGGGCCAATGATCGATCCGCGCCCGCCAAACAGCGAGATACCCCCGATCACAACAGCCGTAATCGATTGCAGGTTGGCTTCCTGAAAACTCTGTGGCGAAACCGATCCAACACGCCCGATCGATGCCCATGCGCCAATCGCGCAAACCAAACCGGCAAGGCAATAAACCGTGATCAGGGTGCGGTTGGTGCGAATGCCCGAAAGTTCGGCCGCTTCCTTGTCATCGCCGATGGCATAAACATGCCGCCCCCAACTGGTGTGATTAAGGATGTACCAAAGCACCGCAAAGATCACCAGCATCAGGATCGACCCATAGGTAATCCTGGCCCCGCCAAGCGCGATGCTTTCGCCAAAGAATTTCAAAAGCGGGGCGATTTCATCAAGTGTCTGGCTTCGGATCGACTGTGCACCTGAAAGCCAAAGGTTGAGCGCAAAGAATATATTCCAGGTGCCGAGTGTCACGATAAACGGTGGCAACTTGATCCGGGTCACCAGGAACCCGTTCAGTCCCCCGGCACAGATCCCGCCGATACAGCCAATGATAATGGCAATCGGCGCTGGAATGCCGATGGTGACGGCAAGCTGGCCCATAATGACCGACATCAGAACCATGATCGCACCGACCGAAAGATCGATACCGGCGGTCAGGATCACAAGGCTTTGCGCCGCGGCCAGAATGCCGATGATCGATACCTGCTGCATGATCAGCGACAGGTTAAAGGGCGAAAAGAATTTACTGCCGGCGACAAAGCCGAAAATGATGATCGAAAATATCAGAACAATCACCGGCACCATGGTCGGGTTGCCGTGCAAAAAATGCTGCACGTTGCCGAAAAGACTGCGGTGTTTATGTTCGAATTGCGCGACGTTGCGGTCGCTGGATTCAAGCGCGTGCTCGAATTCCTGTTTCTGGCGCGACGATTTGGGTGTCTCGCTCATCGTTTCCTCCGGACCTGGTCGAAACCAGGATCAGGCATCCCTGATCCGTTCGCTGTCTCCCGCCCGGCTCTTGTGGCGGGTTCGGATGACATACCAAGTGTAAAGCAAAGTGGGACAAGGAGGGCAGGGGATAATGCTGCCCTCCTTCGAAGCAGGTCAGGATAAACCCCGGATTAACCCCAGCAGCGATCCATGCCCTCGGCAACGTCAATCGACGGAACGCCGTCAACCGGCTGATCGGTCACAAGGTTCACACCCGTGTTATAGAAGTTAAGGCCCTGGCTGTTCTGCGGCTTTTCACCGCTATCAGCCCATGCCTTGATCGCTTCGATCCCCTTGGACGCCATCAGCAACGGATACTGCTGCGAGGTTGCACCAATCACGCCATCCTTGACGTTGGCAACACCCGGGCAACCACCATCGACCGACACGATCAGAACACCGTCTTCCATGCCGAACGATTTCAGTGCCTCATAGGCACCGGCAGCGGCCGGTTCGTTGATGGTGTAAACAACATTGATGTCGGAATCGCGCTGCATCAGGTTTTCCATCGCAGTACGGCCGCCTTCTTCGTTGCCGTTGGTCACGTCATGGCCAACGATCCGGTCGTCATCCTCGTCCCCGATCTTGTTGGGGTCCTTGATGTCGATCCCGAAACCTTTCAGGAAGCCCTGATCGCGCAGCACATCAACCGACGGCGCACTCGGCGTCAGGTCAAGCAGGGCGATCTTGGCGTCCGCCGCCTTGTCACCAAGCTTGGCTGCCGCCCACTGACCAATCAGTTCACCGGCCTTGAAGTTATCTGTGGCAAAGGTCGCATCGGCGGCATCAATCGGCTCAAGCGGCGTGTCGAGTGCAATCACGATCAGGCCAGCATCGCGGGCCTTTTTGACAACCGGCACAATCGCCTTGGTGTCGGATGCGGTCAAAAGGATGCCCTTGGCACCCGATGCGATGCAAGACTCGATGGCCTGAACCTGAGTTTCATGGTCGCCATCAATCTTGCCGGCATAGGTCGACAGGTTAATGCCAAGTTCTTCGGCCTTGGCAGATGCCCCTTCCTTCATTTTCACAAAGAACGGGTTGATGTCGGTTTTGGTGATCAGGCAGGCGCCGATTTCGTCGGCTTTTGCGGCGTTCGGGGCCGCAGTCATACCCAGTGCAAGCGCACCAAGGGCGGCGCCAAGAAGTGCTTTCTTCATTTGTTTCCTCCCAGGACTGAACCTGAATATTTGGCCATTTGGGCCTGATTTTGCTGTTTTCCAACAGATCGTGACGCGCATTTTTTGTCGCGGGTCTTCAATCTGTATGGCCTTACGACACACCAAACCGGCGATCCTGTCAATTAATAAATCCGATTGATTTATTAATTAATCCTGTCACTCTGGTCGGTACTCAGGTTACCTAATGCCCGAGTGGGAGGAATATATGACTGACAGCATCTCTGCGAACCCGGACAATATCGGGGCGGATGATCGCAACGCGCGTCCCTTGCATCCGGGCGGGGGCGCAAACCAGTTGCGTGTGCGCGCTTATAACGAACGGCTTGTCTTGTCGCTCGTGCGCCGTAACGCCGGCCTTTCAAAGGCCGAAATTGCAAGGCTTTCCGGGCTGTCGGCCCAAACCGTTTCCGTCATCATGCGCGCTCTTGAAAAGGATGGGCTTTTGATGCGCGGCACACCGGTGCGCGGCAATGTTGGCAAGCCAAAGGTGCCGATGGCGCTCAATCCCGACGGGGTTTATTCCTTTGGGCTCAAGATCGGGCGACGCAGCACGGAATTGATCCTGATGGATTTCGTCGGATCGGTGCGGGCAACAAAACGCGAAGCGTATAAATACCCCACCCCCGATGGCATTCGCCGGTTCGTTCGTGGTGCCGTCGATGACATCCTGACCGGTCTTGATCGCAACCAGATTGACCGCATTGCCGGGGTCGGCATCGCGGCGCCGTTTGAATTGTGGAACTGGGTCGATGAGGTCGGCGCCCCGGTCGAAGACATGAATGCCTGGCGCGAGGTTGATCTGGTCGACGCCATTGCCGCCATCGTGCCGTTCCCGGTTTTTCAGCAAAATGATGCGACCGCCGCCTGTGGGGCGGAGCTTGTCTTTGGCCTTGGCCCGAACTATTCCGATTTCGCCTATTTCTTTATCGGGTCGTTTATTGGCGGCGGGGTTGTGCTTAATCAGGCGCTTTATGCCGGGCGGACGGGCAATGCCGGCGCCTTTGGCTCCATGCCGGTCTCCTCACGCAGCGGCCATCCCAGCCAGTTGATCGATCAGGCCTCGATCTTTGTGCTTGAACAGATGCTGACCCGCGAAGGCGGCGATCCGGCGATGCTGTGGCGCGATCCCGATTACTGGCATGGCCTTGGCAAGACGCTTGATATCTGGATTGAACACACCGCGCGCAGTCTGGCGATTGCCATCACCTCGGTCTGCTCGGTGATTGATTTCGAAGCCGTCATTGTCGATGGCGGCTTCCCGGCCGATGTCTGCGAACGGGTGGTGGCCGCAACCCGCGCCGCGATTTCCGAGCTCGATCTGCAAGGCATCGAACGCCCCCGCATCGAACAGGGGCGGGTCGGCAGTGCCGCACGCGCCATCGGTGCGGCAAGTCTGCCCTTGTTCTCGCGCTATCTGCTGGATCAGAACGTTTTGTTCAAACAGATGGCCTGATCCAACATCAACTTAGAAATTGTCTTTGCGTTTGCGAATCTCGGTAAAGATCGCAACCGGGCTTTCGCCACTCATCCCCAGTGCCGCGGCAACCGATGGCTCATCAGCGCGCAGGAACGGATTGGTTGCGAGCTCGACATCCAGACGCGATGGAATGGTCGGCAGGTTGCGTGCGCGAAGCCCGTCAATATCCTGGCACCGTGCGATCAGGATGGCGTTGTCGGGCTCAATCGTTTTGGCGAATTTCGCATTGGCCTGGGTATATTCATGGCCGCAATAGATCTGCGTGCTGGGCGGAAGATTGCGAAACTTCTGCAAGGAATGCCACATCTGTTCGGGCGTGCCCTCAAACAAACGCCCGCAGCCCAGCGCAAACAGGCTGTCGCCGGAAAACAGCGCGGTGATGGCCGGGAAATAAAACGCGATATGCCCGCTGGTGTGGCCCGGCACATCAAACACCCGTCCTTCCAGATCACCGATCAGAACCTGATCGCCCTCGCCGCACGTTTCATCCATGTTGGGGATGCGCGCGGTTTCGGCCGTCGGGCCCAGCAATTTCGCACCGTATTTCTCGATCAATTCGGCATTGCCGCCGATATGGTCATGGTGGTGATGGGTGTTGATCACCAGATCAAGGTTCCAGTCACGCTCTTCAAGGGCGGCAATCACAGGGGCCGCTTCGCCCGGATCAATGATGGCGGTGACTTCGCTGCGGTGGCAGCGCACAAGATAGGTGTAATTGTCTGAAAGACAGGGAATGACGATGACTTCACCGGCAGCCATGGCGTACCTCAAAATGTAATTTCTATGTTGGGGCAAGACTATCAGGATGTTGTGTCTTGAAACAATCACGCAAAAACATTCCCGTGCCGGACCGGGAATGATAGGCTGATCGCATGCGTCAGGATGTCGTTGATCTTCACCGTTTTTATGCCAGCAGTATCGGACAAGCCGCACGGCGTCTGATCCGCAGGCGTTTGCGCGTCATGTGGTCGGATGTCCGTGGCATGCGCGTCCTTGGTTTTGGCTATGCCACGCCGTACTTGCGCCCGTTTATTGGCGAGGCGGAGCGTGTCATGGCCTTCATGCCCGCCCAGCAGGGCTGCGTTCATTGGCCTGCGGGCGAAGACAACCGAGTGGCGCTGACCGAAGAAACCATGTTGCCGCTGCCTGATAGTTCGGTGGATCGCATTCTGGTCGTGCATCTGGTCGAACATACGGACTCGATGCGTCGCCTGATGCGCGAATGCTGGCGGGTACTGACGCCTAATGGCCGGATTGTCGTGGTGACACCGAACCGAAGCTCGCTCTGGTCATGGTCGGAAAAAACGCCCTTTGGCTATGGCCATCCTCATAGCGTTTCACAGCTGCAAAACCTGCTGCGCGAAAACATGTTCCTGCCGATCCAGCACAGCCGCGCCCTTTTCATGCCGCCGACCAATATGCGCCTTTTGCTGCGCTGGTCGCAGGTATTTGAAAATATCGGATCGCGCCTGTTCAAGGCCTTTGCCGGTGTCTCGATTGTCGAAGCCGGTAAGCAGCTTTACGCCAGCTCCGGCACGCCACAGCGCAAACGCCGTCTGGTCCATATCCCGGTGACGGTCCCGCCACTGCGCCCGGCCGATGGCAATCAACAGCACCGTGTGTCGCACGACCAGACCGATGAGCGTCAAGACAGCCCATCGGACGAAGACAAACCAGCACAGGCTTCGGCATCAGACCAGTAAGTCTGCAAAATCACGGCAGGTTTTGTTACATGATGATAATTGACAGGCACGCCATGATTGTCTGCATAATAACGTCATGTCATTGAAATCTGTTTTGCGAAACACAGTCAGGTTTACCGGACGCGCGCTGTTTGGCGGTGCGCTGTTACTGCCATTGCACGCCGTCGCAGAGCCGGTGCAAGACAGCAACATGCCCCGCACCATCACGCTGTACGCCGAAGACAGCAACGCACCATACGCGTTTCTCGATGGGGTGAGCCCCGAAGGCATTTATGTCCGCATCTTGCAGGAAGCATTTGATCGCCTGCCGGGCTATCAGCTCGATATTGTCAATGTGCCGTTCCGCCGCGGGATGGAGCTGCTCAAGGATGGCAAGATCATGGGGTTCTTTCCGCCTTACGCGCGCGGGGATCGCGACTGGATCGAACGCTATTCCATCCCGATTCTGCGCGAAACCGTCGTGGCAATCTGCAGCAAGGATTACGCGCAAAGCAACGATCTGAAGCGCTTCCCCGATGATTTCAAAGGGGCGCGTTTTGCCAACAACGCCGGATATCGTCTGGCCGGACCGGAATTCTTTGACATGGTCGAGGCGGGGGAGATTACCCTTGAAGAAGCCAACACCACCGCCAGCAACCTGCGTTTCCTGATGGCCGGTCGTGTCGATTGTTATGTCAATGAACGCATGGCCATTCTGGCCGGGATGCGCGAACTGGCCGTCGACAAGGCAGTCGCGCGTCTGTTTGACGAGGCCGCGATCATCGGGTACGAATTTGGCTATGTTGCCTATGGCCCGGACCCGGAGGGCAAATGGCCCTATCGCGACCAGTTTGCCGGCGCCCTTGATCGCGTGCTCAGTGACATGCTCGCAAGCGGCGATATCGACCGGCTGGTTGTTTCCTATTTCTCTTATTGATATCGCCCGCCATATCCTGCGGGGCGTCTGACCGGCGCACAAAAAAACAGGCCACCGAATGTCGGTGGCCTGTTTCAATATCGGGCAGATCAGGACGTCTTAGTGTTCGACGTCGCGCCAGATCTTGCGTTTGACCGCATACAGCATTGCCGTCAGAACCAGCAGGAACAGGATCACTTTCATGCCAAGCGCCTTGCGGGCTTCAAGCTCCGGCTGTGCCGTCCAGTTCAGGAAGGCGGTCACATCACGTGCATGCTGTTCCAGGGTCATCGGGGTGCCATCCGTGTACTCGACCGCTTCATCATAAAGCGGCGGTGCCATGGAGATCTGATGACCCGGGAAGTAGTGGTTGTAATACTTCCCATCCGCAAGGTCGAAGCCCTCTGGTGCTTCTTCCTCATAGCCGGTCAGAAGGCCGAACACATAGTCCGGGCCACCCACACGTGCCTTGTTCATCAACGAAAGGTCCGGCGGAATGGCGCCGCCATTGGCAGCCGCAGCTGCCTTTTCGTTGGGGAACGGAGACGGGAAGTAATCCGAAGCAAGACCCGGACGGGTGAACATGTCACCATCGTCATTCGGACCGTCTTCGATGTCATACTCGGCTGCAATCGCCTTGATCTGGTCTTCGTTGAACCCAATGCCTTCAAGGTTACGGAAGGCAATGAAGCGCAGGCTGTGACAGCCGGCACAGATGTTCTTGTAGACCTGGAAGCCACGCTGCAGCTGGGCACGGTCATAAGTGCCAAACAGACCCTGCCAGCTCCAATCCTGTGCCTCGGGCACCGGCTGATCGCCGGCAGCCTTGGCTGCACCACCAGTGAATGCGGTTACCGCGAAGGCGGCAGCAATTGCGGTCAGTGCGAACTTACGCATTTGCACCCTCCTTCAAAACAGATTCGCTGATGCTTGCAGGAAGCGGCTTGGTTCGTTCCATTTTTCCAACCAACGGCATAACCACAAGGAAGTGTGCGAAGTAATACAGCGTCGAAAGCTGACCCATCACGATGACTTTCAGACCCGGAATACCCAGGAAGTAGTCATCCGGTGCCTTCGCCCCGCAATAGCCGAGGATGAAGGTGTCGATCACAAACAGCCAGAAGAACCATTTGTAAACAGGACGGAATTTCGAGCTGCGCACCTTGGAGGTATCAAGCCACGGAATAACGAACAGGATCACGATCGAGGCAAACATCGCCAGCACGCCAAGCAGTTTTGCCGGAATGCCAAAGATGGTGAAATCGATCGACCGCAGGATCGCGTAGAACGGCAGGAAGTACCATTCCGGCACGATGTGCGGCGGTGTGACCAGCGGGTTCGCCGGGATGTAGTTATCCGGGTGGCCCAGGAAGTCAGGTGCAAAGAACACAAACACCGAGAAGAAGATCAGGAACACGCCCATGCCGTACAGATCCTTGATCGTGTAGTACGGATGGAACGGAATGGCATCCGCCGGGGTCTTGATCTCAACACCGGTCGGGTTGTTCGAGCGCACGGTATGCAGTGCCCAGACATGCAGGACAACAAGGCCCAGAATGACGAACGGCATCAGATAGTGCAGCGAGAAGAACCGGTTCAGCGTCGGGTTATCAACCGAGAAACCACCCCACAGCCAGGTCACCAGCGGATCACCGATGATCGGGAAGGCAGAGAACAGGTTGGTAATAACCGTTGCACCCCAGAAGGACATCTGGCCCCACGGCAGGACATAGCCCATGAACGCGGTTGCCATCATCGCAAGCAGGATCAGGATACCGATCCACCACAGCATCTCGCGCGGTGCTTTGTATGACCCGTAATACAGGCCACGGAAAATGTGAATGAACACAACGATGAAGAACATCGAAGCGCCGTTCATATGGATATAGCGGATCAGCCAGCCATAGTTCACATCACGCATGATGCGCTCGACCGACTCAAAGGCCATATCGGTATGGGGGGTGTAGTTCATCACCAGGAAAATACCGGTGAGGATCATCGTCACCAGAACAAAACCGGCCAGGGAACCGAAGTTCCACATATAGGACAGGTTTTTCGGGGTCGGATATTCGTATGCAGAGTGGTGCAACATGGAGATGACCGGAAGACGGTCGTCAACCCACTTGACCACTTTGTTGTTCCACTGAGGTGCGCTCATAAACCTGCTCCTTACCCGATCCGGACCGACGTGTCGGTCAGGAATTCATATTCCGGAACGACAAGGTTCAACGGCGCGGGGCCGCGGCGGATACGGCCCGACGTATCATAGTGCGAGCCATGGCATGGGCAGTACCAGCCATCATAATCACCACGGGTTTCGCCTGTGGCTGTGCCCATCGGAATGCAGCCCAGATGGGTGCAGACGCCGACGACGACCAGCCACTCTTTCTTTTCGACACGCGCATCGTCGGTCTGCGGATCGACGAGTTCGTTCAATGCGACGTCTTCAGCCTCATTGATTTCGCGTTCGGTACGATGGCGGATGAAGACAGGTTTGCCTCGCCACATGACCTTAATTGCCTGACCAACCGGGATGTTGGCCAGATTAACCTCAACCGAGGCAAGTGCGAGAACGTCCTTGGACGGGTTCATGCTGTCCACGAACGGCAACAACGCGCAACCAACGCCAACGGCGCCAACTGCTGTGGTCGCCAAGGTCAGGAAATCCCTGCGGTTCTCGTCCGGCTGGTGTTCGCCGGAGGAATGCACCGTTTGCGACATAATTAATCCCTCTTTCTGCCCCCAAAACAGGCATGCGGAATGCCAAACCAAGACTTAGGGCATTCATGTTTACATTCCATTGATGAAAATCAAACAATCTTGCCGCTCAAAGCCCTTAGGCCTGTTTGACGGTCCGTATACTAACAAAAATTCGGTTTGTTAAGGAGAACTTGGAGTTGCAAATTGTTTGCATTCAACAAGATCATTGGGTTTTGCGCTGCACAATTCGGTAAAACATAGCGTAATTGCGGGTATCGCGCCCTTTGTGCGCCAAGGACTTGTGGCTTTAGTTCTTCATATTCCAAAAAAGTCTAATAGCGGCGTTAACGGGTAATTATATGTCGCTGATGAACTGATTCGACATTTGTTCACCAACGATTCTAAAAGAAGCCATGAGAATTTGTTTATTCGAACCCGACATCCCGCAAAACACCGGCACCATCCTGCGCATGGCGGCCTGTTTTGGTCTGCCGGTCGATATCATCGAACCGTGCGGATTTCTTCTGACGTCCGGTGCGCTTAAGCGCGCCGGGATGGATTATCTCGAAAAGGCCGATTATATACGCCATGCCGACTGGCGCGCCTTTGTTGAGGCCCGCCAGGACGGAACGGTGCCGGGTCGTCTGGTGTTGCTGACGACCAAGGGGGCCGAACCCTATTGCGATTTTGAATTTCGCGCTGATGATATCCTGATGCTGGGCTCCGAAAGCAAAGGGGTACCCGACAGCGTCCATGATTATGTCGATGCCCGCGTCGTCATTCCGATGAAGCCGCACATGCGCTCGCTGAATGTCGCCATGGCAACCGCAATGACATTGGGCGAGGCGCTCCGACAAACCGATGGCTTTCCTGCAAGCCGACCGAGTGAATGAACCAAGTGAGTAACGCAATGACGGACGCAAAGCCGGACGCTAAGAGTTCTGCAAAACAGGCAATGAAGACGAGTACCGACCACAAGGTCGACGATGCCGTGATTGCCAAACGCAAACAGATCGCCCGGGACTGGTTCCGCCAATTGCGTGATGACATTTGCGCCAGTTACGAGGCGCTCGAGGACAGCTACGAAGGACCGCTTTCCGATCGCGCCCCGGGGCGGTTCGAACGCACCGTATGGGAACGCGGCGAAAACGAGGGCGGCGGCGAGATGTCGGTCATGAAGGGCCGGGTGTTTGAAAAGGTCGGGGTCAATATCTCGTTCGTGCATGGCGAATTTTCCGAAAAATTCCGCAAGGAAATCCCCGGCGCCGATGAAAACCCCAACTTCTGGGCGGCGGGCATTTCACTGGTCGCCCATCCATGCTCGCCCCATGTTCCGGCCGTGCATATGAACACGCGCCACATCGTCACCACCAAGGCATGGTTTGGCGGTGGGGCCGATCTGACGCCGGTTTTCCCGCAGGAAAAAGACACCGCTGATTTCCATGGCGCGCTTAAATCTGCCTGCGATGCCCATGGTGATGACTATTACGACCGCTTCAAAAAGTGGTGCGATGAATATTTCTGGCTGCCACACCGTAACGAACCACGCGGGGTTGGCGGGATTTTCTATGATTATCTGGATGCCGACTGGGATGCCGATTTCGCGTTCACCCAGGATGTCGGGCGGGCGTTTCGCGATATCTATCCGGAACTGGTCAAACGCCACTACAACAAAACCTGGACCGATGACGAACGCCGCGCCCAGCTGATCAAGCGCGGTCGCTATGTCGAGTTCAACCTTCTCCATGACCGCGGCACGCGCTTTGGCCTGATGACCGGCGGCAACACCGAAGCCATCCTGATGTCCCTCCCGCCGGAAGCAAACTGGCCGTAACGCCTTACACCGTCATCCCAGCGAAGGCGGGGATCTCGCCCAGCAGGCTCTTCGGGCGAACCACTACTTCCGCGCCGCAAAAATCCGCCCGATGGTATTAAGCAAAATCTGGGCAGCCAGAATGGCTGTTGTCCCGGTGTGATCGTAATCCGGCGCGACTTCGACCAGATCAATGCCAACGATATCGCCGCGCTTGGCAAGGCCTGCGATGATTTCCAGCACGTCATAATACAGGAACCCGCCATGGCTTGGCGTGCCGGTGCCCGGCGCAATCGACGGATCAAACCCGTCAATATCAATCGTCAGGTAGTACCGTTTCCCGGCCGGAATGCGTTCCAGCACACCCTCGACACCAAGCTTGCGCACTTGCCGCACAGACAGGATGTCTGATCCCTGCGCGCGGGCATAGTCATAGCCCTCCTTGGCGGTCGAGGACACATTGCGAATGCCAAGTTGGGTCATGCCTGATACCCACGGCTTTTCAATTGCGCGGCGCATCGGGTTGCCATGGCCATTGCGCACCCCGTGGCGCTCATCAACGAAATCGAGATGGGCGTCAAACTGCACCACATGCACCGGCTCCTGATCGGAAAAGGCATTGATACAGGGAATGTTGATCGAATGATCGCCGCCCAGAACCACGGGCAGGGCACCGGCGGCCAATATCTTGCGCACGCCAAACTCGATATTGGCGTGGCTGTTGATCGTGTCGGTGTGAATGATATCGGCATCGCCAATATCGACCATCCGAACCCCTTCAAGATAGGTCACGTCATCTTCATGGTCATAGGCCCCGGCATGGCCAAAGGCGAAAAGTGTCGACGCCTCGCGAATGCCGCGCGGCCCAAACCGCGCACCCGACCGCCACTGGGTGCCGAAATCAAACGGCGCGCCAAGAATGGCCACATCGGCATCAATCGCATCCCAGTTTTCGACATAGGGGCTTTTGGAAAAAGTCGAAATGCCAACGAAAGGCAGGTTCAACCGCCCGCTGTTATAGCCATGCTCAGACATGAAAATCCCCTGTCGAAAGTGGTGTGCGCGAACCGTCATAAGGTTGCTGGTGAATCAATGGAAAGCATGGAATATGCAGTTTAGCAATTGGTCCAGTTCGGGAAATTCCGCTCGAAGCTGGGGCGGTTCACCACAACTATTCATGCGGTAGAGAAATCGTGTTGTAACGGCATCCTTATATTCTAATGAGCCCTGATAGCGCTTAATTTGCTTGTTCCATTCCGTCCAACGAATAGGATGAAGTTCGCCACTTTTGTCGGTTAGTGCCTCTTTTCCTAGAAAGAGTTCTATGGAGCTTGCCGTACCGTTCACATCCATGTGCCGGTTTCCTTCTGGGCCAATAGTCGGATAGCTTTTGGCCAGTTCAATCTCTGGAAGTGCCATCGTCTTTATGTTTGATGGTAGTGTTCCAATGCTGTCCAAATGGTGTTTTTCTGCCAATCCTGCTGCGTCATTATCAAACAGCGCCAAAACAGGTTGGTCCATTCTGACGCTTGCAAACGTTTTGACCATTCTGGTGAGCATTGAGGCTCCTCCAGAAATGCTAAATTCCTCAAAATCAATGAACTGATACAGATCTGAGTATTCTGGGTACATCTTTAGAATCGCTGTAGATAGTATCCGGGTATCTGATTTTCCTTCAGTAAGAATTAGGATTGTTCCGGTCGGCTGGATGAATTCTTGATCTGGGTCCTGAAAGGTTTCCAGTTTGCGTAGGTTTTCGTGGAGAGTGTACTTGGGGTCGAGTTCATCAATGTACGAACCGAGTTCAATCCAAACTTCCTTTGGTTTCAGTACGTCGATTTCCACAGCCATGCTTGCAAACGGATCAGTCAATTCGAATTCGGTGCCAGGAAATCGGAGTAATTTGCTGAGTTCCATATCGTTGACGCGTCTCAGCCATTGTTCGAAAGTCAGATCTTCTTGTGAGGAAATTGTTTCCTCTAGATCGATTCCATGGTGGTCGCGCATGTTCTTTAGTGTTGCGATATGTTTAGGAAAACCGTGCTCCCAAAGCGCTTTGCAGCGATCAGCGGTGTAACCTTGAATGTGCATTCTACTTCTTGCTTTCTCAGCAGGTGCTAAGAGGTAGGCTATTTCTTGATTCTCGTCGTCATACCATCCAAGAACTGTCTTCCTAACGATTGGATGGGCATCCTTGATTCTTCTTCGATAAAAGTCATCGTTTGCAAAAAGCAGAGCGCAGGCAGCGGCCCACATATAGGACACGTCGCTTTGGTACTCGTTATCAAAATAGATGTCGTGTTCTTCGCTCACGTGCTTACCTCATCCACTTGTGGCACGATAAAAATTTTTGCTCTTCTACGTGCCAAGAATAAGGTTCTTGTTTTATAGCCTGTGAGTAAACCAATTTCATAAATCGGCGTTCGCGGTTGCCGACCTAAGTCTCGTTGATCAGCCAATCAAGCAGCGTGGTGGTGGTAGTGCTGACAGATGCACCCGGCACCACCCAGTATCCGCGATCGGCGCGCGCCACTTCGCGACCGATGGCAACGAGGCTTCCCTGTTCAAGGTGATGATCCACCAATCCGCGCCAGCCAAGTGCCACCCCCTGTTCGGCAAGGGCCGCCTGAATAACAAAGCCATAGGTATTAAGCCCAAGATCGCCCTGGGCCGGTTTGCGGGTAATCCCGTGATCGGCAAGCCAGCTTTCCCACGTCAGCCAGCGTGACTTGCCAGCGACTTCCAGATGCAAAAGCGGGGCACGGGCGAACTTGGCCGGATCGTCAAACGGACCATAGCGTTCAAGAAAGCCCGGCGTACAAACCGGCACCACCCTTTCCGGGATCAGAAGCTGTGCGGTATCGGGGAAATCGTCCGCCGCCCCGAACAGCATGGCGGCATCGGTTTCGCGCGCCATCGCATCATCAAGGCCCTGGGATGCGATGATATGGACTTCGGCCTCGGGATGCAGGCGGCGGAAATCGGTCACGCGTGGCATCAGCCAGAAGGCGGCAAAGCCGAAATCGGTAAAGATCCGCACCGCATGATCCTGTGTGGTGCGCCGGGTGTCGCGCGCAGCCTTGTCGATGCTCTCGACACTGGTTTTCACCGCCTCAAACAGGATTTCACCCGCATCGGTCAATCGACTGCCGCCTTGCGACCGGTGCAGCAGCGACACACCCAGCTGATCCTCGACCCGCTTGATCTGATAGGTCACGGCAGGCTGGCTCAAGCCCAGCTCATTGGCGGCCCGTGTCAGGCTGCCAAGCCGCCCGACCGCTTCAAAAATTCTCAGCCAGCCAATGTCGAGGGGTCTTTGCATTATAAAAATTCTTTATGGAAGTGATTAAAAAACACCGGGTTTCTTTGAGTGTTGATTTATGGATTTAATGTTCTTAACGAAGTTGGCGTCAAGCGGAATAACAAGAACACCCGATCAAACGCACCCGAAAAGGGGCAGGGTCTACGGCTTGCGCTGGCTCGAAACAAACGACCCAGGGGTGCTTTTGTCGTCAATGCTGCCATCTCGGTGATCGGCGGATTGCACCCTGTGAAGGAGTGCATAATAAATGACGTCCCCGAATATCCTGATCCTGATGGCCGACCAGTTAAATGGGACCCTGTTTCCCGATGGTCCCGCGGATTTCCTTCACACGCCGCATTTGCGCAAGCTCGCTGAACGTTCGGCGCGTTTCCGCAATTGTTATACGGGCTCCCCGCTTTGTGCGCCGGGACGTGCATCCTTTATGGCCGGTCAGTTGCCCAATCGCACACGGGTCTATGACAACGCCGCGGAATTCTCGTCAGACATTCCGACCTATGCCCATCACTTGCGCCGCGCAGGATATTACACCTGCCTGTCGGGCAAGATGCATTTCGTCGGCCCCGATCAGTTGCATGGTTTTGAACAACGCCTGACCACCGATATCTATCCGGCCGATTTCGGCTGGACGCCGGATTATCGCAAACCGGGCGAACGGATTGACTGGTGGTATCATAACCTTGGCTCTGTCACCGGTGCCGGTGTCGCCGAGATTTCCAACCAGATGGAATATGATGACGAGGTTGCCTATAACGCGACGCATAAGATCTATGATCTGTCGCGCGGTCATGATGAACGCCCGTGGTGCCTGACGGTCAGCTTCACCCATCCGCATGACCCCTATGTCGCGCGCAAGAAATTCTGGGATCTGTATGAAGATTGCCCGGAACTCGAACCCGAAGTCGCACCGTTTGATTTCGAGGGTCAGGACCCGCATTCCCAGCGTCTGATGAAGGCCAGTGACTACACTGCGTTTGACATCAAAAAGGAAGATGTCAGACGGTCCCGTCAGGCCTATTTCGCCAACATCTCCTATATCGATGACAAGGTCGGGCAGATCATGGAGGTGCTTGAAACCACCCGTCAGCTTGATAACACCATCATCATCTTTGTCTCTGACCATGGCGATATGCTGGGCGAACGCGGCCTGTGGTTCAAAATGAGCTTCTTTGAAGGCTCGGCGCGTGTGCCGCTGATGATGGCCGGGCCAAACATCACGCCAGGCCTTTATACCGATCCGGTTTCAAGCCTTGATGTCACCCCGACCGTGGCCGATCTTGCCGGGATTTCGATGGATGAAGTAGCCCCTTGGACCGATGGCATGTCGCTGTGTGGCATGCTGGCGGGCAAGGCACGCACCGAGCCTGTCCTGATGGAATATGCCGCCGAGGGGTCCTATGCACCGCTGGTCTGTATTCGCGAAGGCAAATGGAAATACACCTATTGCACGCTTGATCCCGAACAGCTGTTTGACCTTGAAGCCGATCCCAAGGAACTCACCAACCTTGCAACCGATCCGGCGTGCGCCGACCAGCTTGAAGCGTTTCGTGCTCAGCGTGCCGCGCGCTGGAATCTGGAGGCATTTGATTCTGCTGTCCGCGAAAGTCAGGCACGTCGCTGGATCGTCTATGAGGCGCTGCGCAACGGCTCCTACTTCCCGTGGGATTACCAGCCGCTGCAAAAGGCGTCCGAACGCTACATGCGCAATCACATGGATCTGAACGAACTCGAAGACAAACAGCGCTTCCCGCGAGGGGAGTAAGAAGCAGCGGCGGCCAGCCATGTGGGACGGCGGGCCGGCGCTGCCTCAACTCTTGTGTAGCAAGAGCTGAAGAAAGGAAGACCTGAAGTGCCTAATCAAAGCCGCCTTGCTGTCCGGCTCGGGTACGGACAGCATATTTGATCAGTTTGTCGTCCGGGAGACCCCCGGCGCTGATCGGGGGGCATAAACAACGAAAAGTTGGGTACCCGAAACAGTGAGGTAATCATGGACGACAAAATGAAGGTGGGGCCACTCGGGCCCTTCCCGCGGGTCAGCAAGCCGGTCTTTTCCGTCTCGGCAATCCTGATCGTCGGGTTCATCATATTCGGGGCGGTGTTTACGGAAACCGCAGGCGCGCTGTTTGCCGCCGCACAGGCCGCCATCGCAAACTATTTTGGCTGGTTCCTGATCATCGTTGCCAATCTGGCTGTGATCGTCAGTCTTTATCTTGCCATCGGCCCATATGGGCGAGTGCGTTTGGGACGTCAGACTGACAAGCCCGAATATGGTCTGTTTTCATGGACGGCGATGCTGTTTAGTGCCGGTATCGGCATCGGATTGCTCTATTGGGGCGTGGCCGAACCGCTTTATCACTATTTCGCACCACCCATGGCCGAACCCGAAACCATCGAGGCCGCCGAACAGGCAATGATGATTTCTTTCCTGCATTGGGGCATCCATGGCTGGGCGCTTTATTGCATTGTCGGCCTGTCGCTGGCCTATTTCCATTACCGCAAGGGCCTGCCGCTTTCGATCCGCTCCGCCCTTTATCCGATCATTGGCGAACGGATTTATGGCACCTGGGGCCACGTGGTCGATATTCTGGCCGTGTTTGGCACCATGTTTGGCATTGTCACGACCCTTGGTCTTGGCGTCATGCAAATCAGTTCCGGTCTGAATTCGCTGTTTGGCATTCCCGATACGCTGCCGGTTCAGATCGTATTGATTGCCATCATCACCGTGTTTGCGACCATTTCGGTCATGGCAGGTCTTGATGGCGGCATCAAACGCATCAGTAACCTCAACATTCAGCTCAGCTTTGTGTTGCTCGGTTTTGTGCTGATCTTCGGCCCGACGCTTTTCGTCTTCGACAGCTTTGTTGAAAACGTTGGCAACTATATCAGCAATCTGGTTGTCATCAGTTTCTGGAGCGAAGCCTACACCGACAGCAACTGGCAGGCTGGCTGGACGATCTTCTATTGGGCCTGGTGGGTGTCGTGGTCACCGTTTGTCGGCATCTTTATCGCCCGTATTTCGCGCGGCCGCACGGTGCGTGAATTCACCCTTGGCGTGTTGTTCATTCCGGTCGTTATCCTGTTCTTCTGGTTTACCGCCTTTGGCGGGGCTGCGATCCATATGGAAATGATTGGTGATCCAGGTTTGATCGAGGCCACCAAGGCCAGTTACGGCAGTGCGATCTTCAAGCTGCTTGAATTCATGCCGCTGACCAAATTTGTTACCACCGTTGTCATCGTCATGATCGTCATCTGGTTTGTGACCTCGTCTGACAGTGGGTCGTTTGTCATCGACATGCTGACCGCCGGTGGTGATGCCGATCCGCCCCGTATTCAGCGCCTGTTCTGGGCCACGACCGAAGGCGTGATTGCCGCGGTACTCCTGATCGCAGGCGGGCTTTCCGCCCTGCAAGCCGCGGCCGTCGTGGCAGGCTTCCCGTTTGCCGCCGTGATCCTCGTGATGATGTATGGCTTGCTGCGTGGCCTTGGGCGCGACTCACTTGTGCTCTATCGCTACAAGCAATGGTACGAGACCGAGCACGAGGCAGAACACAACCTGCCCAATGCCTATGTCGACGAAACCGAACTCCCCGATGTTCACCCGGGGCCGTCGATCACCGCACCACGGCACGCTGAATAACAACGCCAAATTGGTAAGGTAAGATACAAACACAAAACGGACGGATGGCCTGTGCCATCCGTCCGTTGCTTTGAGTGTGTTTAGACCGTCTTGGTCGGTGTTATGCCGCACGCTGGTGGTGCGTGCCTTCGCTGACTTCCTCGACGATTTTGCTGACAAAGGCATCAAGATCCTGTGGCGAACGCGACGTCACAATGCCGTCCTCGCAGACCACAGCCTCGTCGCGCCAAAGCGCACCGGCATTGAGCATATCGGTCTTGATTGATGCAAATGACGTTGCGTGGCGATCACGCAGTGCTCCGGCCTCGATCAGAAGCCACGGGCCGTGGCAAATGGCGGCAACCGGTTTGCCCGATGCGACAAACTCGCGCACCAGACTGACAGACGCTTCGTCATTGCGCAGCAGGTCCGGGTTGATCTGCCCGCCGGGGATGACCAGCGCGTCATAGTCTTTGATATCGACATCTTTGACTTCGACATCGACATCGACCGTGTCGCCCCAATCGCTTTTATCCCAGCTTTTGATCGGATCAGATTTGGGCGATGCGATTTTGACGTCCGCCCCGTGGTTTGACAATTTTTCAAGCGGAACACGCAGTTCAGACCGTTCATAGCCATCGGTGGCAAGAATCAAGATCTTTGCGGTATCAATCGCAGGCATAATGTCGCTCCTTTCATTGGTGTCGGGCATTACACCTTACCAACGGCTGCGATGTTTTTTCGTTCCGGATTTCAATGTGATCATTTTGTGGCACGGGCGCAAAAGTGCTGTGAAACACCGAATTGCCTCTGACGCACTTTTTAATTGTATGAGGATTTATATTCCGCCTTTTCAGTGGTCTGTCTGGCGGCCGGGCAACGGGCGGCAATCCCGCTAATCCGTCTGAAAAACAGGCGACTTTTAATCCTCATACTTTAAGGAATACGGCGTGTTTGCTACCGGGCGGGGGAAGCTCAGTTTGACGGGACGGTTTTATGGTGCGCGACCTGGTCTTCTGTCGGGTTCAGGATGCGCCAATCGCGGACCTGTTCATTGATGATGCCGCTATTTGTCAGGCACTGATGAATGAACCCGTTGGCGTGCAGTGCGTCGATCCCGGTATTGAGCGCCGCAACGATCTTTTCGGCATCCGGCAGATGACGCGAAATCATGAAATGCTGGCTGGCGGGCAGGATCACCTTGACGCCGGGCATCGGGTATAACCGTATCCCGTCACTGCTGCGCACCATGCCGGGCCCGCTGGAAAATTCCAGCAAGGTAAAGTCGGCCCGACCGGCATTGATCAGCGCATAGATCTGCTCCTTGGTGGCGGCACTGGTCAGGCTTGCAGGGGCCAGACTTTCAAGCACTTCCCAATCCAGTCGCCAGGTGCGAATGGACACCGCACTCATGTGATGCACATCGGAAACAGGTGTATCACTGCCGAGCACGAAGGTATCCTGACTGACGTAAATACCTTTCTCCACCTCGCCCCGGCGCAGGATAGGCAGTGATTTCAAGACTTCAGGATCCGCATCGATATTAAAGTCCCAGTCCGATTTGATATCGGCAAAGCCTTCGCTGACCATCTTGCGGCTGCGTTCGGAATTGGGCGATGGCACGATCTGTACCCGGGCGGCAAGCCCCCCGGCATTCAGCGCTTCCTGCAAGATGGAATACATCACCAGCGACGCACTGTCGGGGCGATCGGCAAGGCAGGACCGGCAGTCCGGATTGCTGTCATTCTGGCAGGAAAAAACCGTATCAAACTCGCTTTCGCGCACCGGAAAGCGGATGTCGATGGTTTCTGTGGCGTCTGCGCTGTTGCTGCCAAAATCAGCAAACGTGCAAAGCGCAGCAATCAGGGCAACGAGAATGCCGGTTCTGGTTGTGTCTGCTGGCCTGTTGGCACCAGTCTGGGGGCTCATGCGGTGTCCGGTCACGATGATTTTGGTGGTGATTGCCACAATGTGAGGACGCGCACACCCGATTACATCCTTTGCCGGGTAAAATTTTGTCATGCGACAAAATTCAATAAAAAACACCCCGGTGTGAAACATCCGGGGTGTTTTTCAAAAAATGTGAATAATCGATCTGATTATTCAAAAAAATCATTCAGCGGCGACAGCCGTATTTTCACCGCGCACCAGCGCCATATAGTCTTCCATCATGGTCTTGCAGACCTGACCCGGGGTGAAGGTATATTGCCCGATTTCCGCCACCGGCGTGACCTCGGCCGCGGTGCCGGTCAGGAAGCATTCTTCAAAGCCTTCCATTTCCTCAGGCATGATCGCGCGTTCAATCACCTCATAGCCGCGCGCCTTGGCAAGGCCAATCACGGTACGGCGGGTAATGCCATCCAGGAAGCAATCAGGCTTCGGCGTATGGATCTGACCGTCCTTGATAAAGAACACGTTGGCACCGGTGGCCTCGGCAACCTGACCACGGTAGTCGAGCATAAGGGCATCGGCATAGCCTTTGCGCTCTGCCTCGTGCTTGGACAGGGTGCAGATCATGTAAAGACCTGCGGCCTTTGCATTGGTCGGTGCGGTATTCGGTGCCGGGCGTGCCCATTTCGACAGATCCAGACGAATGCCTTTCAGGCGTTCTTCGGGCTTGAAGTAGCTTGGCCATTCCCAGCAGGCGATGGCGACATTGATGCGCGTGGTCTGGGCCGAAACGCCCATCATTTCACTGCCGCGCCAGGCAATACGACGAATATAGCCATCGGTAATGTCGTTTGCTGCCAGCGTTTCGATGACGGCATCATCGAGTTCTGCGGCGCTATAGGGGATTTTCATGTCCAGGATTTCGCCGGACTTGATCAGGCGTTCGCCATGCTCGGCCAGCTTGAAGACCTTGCCGTTATAGGAACGTTCGCCCTCAAAAACCGCACTCCCGTAATGGACAGCGTGGCTCAGCACATGCAAAGTGCTTTCACGCCATGGTTTAAGTTCACCATTATACCAGATATAACCATCACGGTTATCAAAGGTCGGAGCTGTCATTTGCCAAATTCCATTTCAAGAACGTTCCTGGACGTAACTTTATGTCCTTATTTGTCTGGTCGGGGTAACATTCATAGATTAATGTGTCAATATAACTGACATAACGGATAAGCATGGCAGATATCTCTACACGCAAGGTCAACCCTCTTTTCCTGCGGGAAGAAGAGCTTAGGCAAGGCATTGAATTGCTGTTCTATGCCTACCGTGATTTCACCGAAGTCGCGGACCAGATGCTTGCGCAATATAATTTTGGTCGCGCCCACCATCGGGTCATCTATTTCGTGAGCCGCAACCCCGGAATTACGGTCAGTGACCTGTTGTCGATTCTCAAGATCACCAAGCAGTCCTTGTCGCGCGTGCTGGGTCAATTGGTGCGCGAAGGTTTCATCGAACAAAAGACCGGTGTGCAGGACCGCCGTCAGCGTTTGCTAACCCTGACTGAAAAGGGCGAGGCGCTTGAACGCGAGCTGACCGAACAGCAAAGAGCCCTGATTGCGGCGGCCTATCGCGAGGCAGGTGCAGAATCGGTCGAGGGGTTCCGCAAGGTCATGATGGGCATGATGGATGAAAAGGACCGTAAACGGTTCGAGGATGATGGCCCCGGTGGCCTGCGCCGCCGTGCCGGATGAGGCGGGTGTCGGATCTGTCATAATTTTGACGTCGTCATGCTTACGCTTTTGAAAGACTTTGCAGCCAAATTGTTCTCCAGCGATCCTGAACCCAGGGAAATCCGATGACCGGTGCTGATCAGCCACATGTTCTTGTGGTCGATGATGATGACCGTTTGCGTGACCTTCTTACCCGCTATCTGGGCGAGAACGGCTTTAACGTATCTGCCGCACGAGATGCTGCTACTGCGCGTGCCAGCCTTGCGGGATTGCAGTTTGATCTGATCGTTCTTGACGTTCTGATGCCCGGCGAAAAGGGCGTTGATCTGGCGCGCAGCCTGCGTGAAAGCGGATCAAAGGTTCCGATCCTGCTGCTTACCGCACTGTCCGAGACCGAGGACCGTATCGCAGGTCTTGAAGCAGGGGTGGATGACTATTTGGCCAAGCCGTTTGAGCCGCGCGAACTGGTGCTTCGCATTGAGGCAATCCTGCGTCGCTATGGCGAGTTGCCCGAACCGGAAAACTCAGGATCGCCGGACGCATCTGACAATTCGGCATCCTTTGGCGCATTCCGGTTTGATATGACACGCATGATCCTGCAACGCGGCGATGAGCATATCTATCTGACGACGGCAGAGCAGGCCTTGCTGGCAGCGCTTGTCAAACGCCGCGGTCAAACTACATCACGCGAGCAACTTCAGGGCATGATCAGCGGCAATGCCATTGATCCTAGCGCGTCGCGCAGCATTGATGTGCAGGTTACCCGCCTTAGGCGCAAATTCGAAGAAGACCCCAAGCAACCAAGATACTTGCAGACAGTACGTGGTCAGGGCTATGTCCTGTATACGGATTGAGGAACGCAAGATGAGCGACCATGAAAACGGACAGGGATAAGCAGCGTGGGTAGCGAACAGAACGGACGGATCAAGTCATTGATGCCGACGGGGCTTTTGGGCCGGTCGCTTCTGATCCTGATGACGCCGATGCTGCTGTTGCAGATCGTTACGGTGCTGATCTTCTTTGAACGGCACTGGGATACGGTTGCCCGCCAACTAAGTCGGGGGCTTGCCGGTGATGTGGTTTTCGTGATCGACTATCTGGGCCAGTATCCTGATCCGGACCATTACGAGTGGATTCAGAACACGGCACGCGCTCGCATGGAACTCGACCTGTTTTTCGAGCGTGACGCGATCCTTGAGCGTCAGATTACTGAGCCGCCGTTTGGTTTGGTGTCCGAGGAACTGTATGTCGCCCTGGATGAACGCCTGCAGCGGCCGTTCTTCTTTGATCTTGACCTTGATGACCGCAAACTTGAAATCCGCGTCCAGTTGAAAGACGGGGTGATGTCGATCATTGCCCCGCGCAAGCGCCTGTATAACTCGACCACCTATATCTTCTTTATGTGGATCGCGGGATCGGCATTGATCCTGTATGGGGTGGCGGTGATCTTCATGCGCAATCAGGTGCGTCCGATCCGACGTCTGGCAAAGGCGGCTGATCAGTTCGGGCGCGGGGTTGATGTGGATAACTTCAAGCCCGAAGGCGCGGCCGAGGTGCGGATGGCGGCGACATCGTTTATGTCGATGCGTGATCGCATCGGGCGGCATTTGTCGCAACGAACAGCCTTGCTTGCCGGGGTGTCGCATGATTTGCGCACGCCCTTGACCCGCATGAAGCTTGAACTTGCCATGCAGCAAAGCTCGCCCGGTGTTGATGCCCTGAAACAGGATGTCATCGACATGGAGCGCATGGTCGATGCCTATCTGGCATTTGCGCGCGGCGAAGAGGGTGAAAAGGCGGTTCTGACCGATATTGGCAAGCTTCTGACCGATCAGGTTGGCGAGGCGTTGCGCGATGGTCAGCAGATTGATCTTCATATTGAAGATAGCCTAGAGATGGAGCTGCGCCCGCAATCGATGAAGCGCTGTATCGCAAACATCATGTCCAATGCCGGGCGGTATGCGACAAACCTGTCGGTGCGTGCCGGGCGTCGGGGGCAGGATTACGAGATTGTCTTTGACGATGACGGACCGGGCATTCCGGCCGACAAACGTGAAGAGGTCTTCAAGCCGTTTTACCGTCTTGAAGAGTCGCGCAATCAGGCGACCGGCGGCGTCGGGCTTGGTATGACCATCGCACGTGATTCCGCACGTGGTCACGGCGGCGAGGTCTTGCTTGAAGATGCGCCGGGCGGTGGGCTTCGTGTGCGGCTGGTTCTGCCAATCGGGCATTAAGGTCTACACATTAAATTGCAAAAGCCCCGCCATTGAACGGCGGGGCTTTTTGTTTGAGCGGTGCGGGTGATCAAAAGAAGGTCGCGATTTCCGAGAGGTCCTTTTTCTCGGTGGCGTGGGCCGGGATGGTGGCATCCGCCGCCGGATAGCCGGTGACCAGCAGGATATATGGCTTGTTGTGATCCGGGCGGCCGCAGATATCGGTCAGGAAGCTCATCGGGTTTGGCGTGTGGGTCAGGGTGGCAAGGCCGGCGCGGTGCAGGGCAGCAATCAGGAAGCCCGTCGCGATCGAGACGGATTCCGGCACGTAATAGTTTTTGCGAAGTTTGCCGTCGGCTGATGTGCTTTTGCGTTCACCAAAAATGCAGATCAGCCACGGGGCCGTTTCCAGAAACGGTTTGGCGTCATCTGTGCCCAGCGGTTTGAGGGCATCGAGCCATTCTTCGCCAGCGCGTCCTTCATAAAAAGCGCGTTCTTCTTCCTCTGCCGCCAGACGGATTTTGCGTTTCATCGCCGGATCGCCAATCACCGAGAAGTGCCATGGTTGATGGTTTGCCCCGTTTGGTGCGGTGCCCGCAGCACGGATGCAGGTTTCAATAATGTCGCGTGGCACGGGGCGGTCAGAGAAATCGCGCACGGTATGGCGGGTTTTGATGTCGTCGTAAAAACCTTTGGCGCGTGCGCGCATTTCTTCCACGTCATATTCGCGATAGTCGGGCAGCGGAATTGGAATGAAGTCTGTGGTCAGAGGCTTTTTCGACGACATGGCGCTTCCTGATTGTTTTTGTTTATGGGTAAAGCCTGATCTTATGAAGCGTTGATCTGTGCGACAAGGCCAAACGCCGGTGCACACAGAGACGTGAGAGACGAGCCATTACCCACCAACATCGCCCGCATTCATTGCGATGTGTCATTGCATCAAGCGGCAGGCGGGCTTATCAAACCGCACAGAGATTGGTTGGCGTGGGACCAATTCGTTTCAGGGGCGGGTGGTTCGCAAAAGGGTATTTCACACTAAATATACATAAAATTATGTAATTCACACAAAATGACAATAAATTTTGATTGTTTGCTTGCGATATACGCTTGATTGATGTTAAATCGCGGCAACTTGGCATGGAATGCGTGCCGGGATATATACTCCGTGTTTCCCGCCACGGTTCCACACTCAGACAGACGAAACGGATTGATGTAGCGTTATGGCCAGCAATTTAAACGAAGAAACCGTCACCTATGTCCACCACTGGACTGACACACTCTTCACGTTCAAGACCACCCGTGATCCGGGCTTCCGATTCATCAATGGTCAGTTCGCCATGATCGGCCTCGAAGTTGATGGCAAGCCGCTTTTGCGCGCCTATTCGATGGTCAGTGCGAATTATGATGAAGAACTTGAATTCTTCTCGATCAAGGTGCCGAACGGTCCGCTGACATCACGTTTGCAGCACATCAAGGTTGGCGACAAGATCCTGGTCGGGCGCAAGCCGACCGGAACCCTGATCCACGACAACCTTTTGCCGGGCAAGAACCTGTGGCTGCTGTCGACCGGTACGGGCCTCGCACCGTTCATGAGCGTAATCCGCGATTACGAGACCTATGAGCGCTATGAGAAGGTGATCCTGGTGCATGGTTGCCGCGAAGTGCGCGAGCTGGCCTATCAGGAATTCATTCACAGCGAACTGCCGAACAACGAATTCTTCGGCGAAGATGTTCAGAACAAGCTTCTGTATTATCCGACCGTCACCCGCGAAGAGTTCAAGCATCAGGGCCGTATCACCGAACTGATGGAATCGGGCAAGCTTTATGACGACCTTGGTCTGGAAAAGCCGACACTTGAAAACGATCGTTTCATGCTGTGCGGCAACCCGCAGATGATTGCCGATACCCGCAAGATGCTTCTTGAGTGGGGTGGCAAGGAAGGCAACATGAACGAACCGGGCCACTTCGTCATCGAAAAGGCGTTCGTCGAGAAATAAGCATCCAGCCACATTTTGGCCGAGAGATCAGAAGGCAGCATCCGTCGGGTGCTGCCTTTTTTGTTTGGATGAGATCCGGGAATTATACCAGGTTGTATGCGTAGGTATATATGCCTCCCCAAATGGGGATGTTTGGAATTTTCGCAGTCGCGTAATTTGAGCTCATGAAGCGTCAGGTTTGGAAACTTGTTCAATGTCCTGGTGCGGTGTCAATGGAGACAAAAATGGGCTTTCTCAATATTTTCAAACGTTCCGGTTCCCAGAGTGCTGCCATGACTTTGGATGCGCTTGAGCAATCACTTGCGGTCATTGAATTTGATCTGCAGGGCAAGATCCTGCGCGCGAACAAGAATTTCCTTGATGTTATGGGTTATGAGCTTTCCGAGATCGTCGGAAAGCATCACGCAATGTTCGTGCCCGAGGAAATTCGCAAGAGTCCGGATTACGACGCCTTTTGGTCTGATTTGCGCAAGGGTTTCTTCAAAAGTGCCGCATTCCCGCGCATCACCAAGACCGGCGGACGTGTCTGGATCGAGGCAACCTATAACCCGGTGCGCGACAGCAAGGGCAATGTTACCAAGATTGTGAAATTTGCCTCGGACATCACCAAGCGTCAGGAAACCATGGCCGATTTCGAAGGCAAGGTGAATGCGATTAATCGCAGTCAGGCTGTGATTGAGTTTGACCTGAACGGTAATATCCTTGATGCGAATGACAACTTCCTGTCCGTGATGGGCTATCAGCTTTCGGAAATTGTCGGTAAACACCATCGCATGTTTGTTGATCCTGATTATGCAAATAGCCGTGACTACGTCGATTTCTGGCGCGAACTCGCCAAAGGCAACTTTACCTCGCAGCAATTCAAACGATTTGCCAAGGGGGGCAAGGAAATCTGGATCGAGGCATCCTATAACCCGATCTTTGATGCCGACGGCGTGCCGTACAAGGTGGTGAAATATGCCAGCGACATCACAGAACAGGTCAAACTTCTGACCGACCTGAAGCAGATGATCGACAGCAACTTTGGCGACATTGACCAGAGCCTGGGTGAGCTGGAACAGCGTTCCACGGTTGCGCATTCGAGCTGTGAAGAAACATCTTCGAATGTGCAAACAGTTGCTGCGGCGGCTGAAGAGCTTGCTGCATCTATTGCCGAGATTTCTCGCAGTATGGCAGAGGCACGCGCATCAACCGATCAGGTGTTTGAAAAATCCATTGCCGCAGGCGCATCAACTGAGAAAATGAGCGAAGTCGTCACCGCCATGAGCAGCATCATTGATGTCATTCAGGGTATCGCAGGGCAGATCAATTTGCTGGCACTCAACGCGACGATTGAATCCGCCCGTGCTGGCGAAGCAGGCAAAGGCTTTGCGGTTGTCGCCAATGAAGTCAAAAACCTGGCCAATCAGGTTGCCAAGGCCACCGAGCAGATTACTGGCGAGATCGAAGGTGTCCAGAACATTGCTGGCGAAGTTGCTGGCGTGCTGGGTTCCATCCGGACTGAAGTTGAAGATGTGCTGAACAATGTCACCACGATTTCCTCGGCCGTCGAGGAACAGAGCGCTGTGACCCAGCAGGTTTCAAGCAACATGCAGAGCATGGCGAACTCTGTTGAGCAGTTCGCAAGCAGCGTGAACTTTATCCGCGATGCGTCCTCGATCGTATCGGGCAGTGTCGGGCGGACCCGAGAGGCAGCACTGGTGCTTGCGCGCTAAGGGCTTCCAGACCAAAGCTCAGACCATTTTGAACAGAAGAGGCAGGATGCTTTTGCATTCTGCCTCTTTTTGTTTGTGTGTGCATTGCTATGAAATTTATACCAAAATATATACATAAGTATATTCACCCTCCCCAAATGGGGATGTCGTATCGGTCATGGCCGGGCGATAGTCGGCACATCAAATGAACCCGTTTAGCGTAGTTGCGATATGCCGGAGTTGTCCATGAATTCACTGACATCCATAACTGTTGAAACCGCCGATGAGTTCGATGACGTTTTCGGCTTGATTGACGCATCGTTTTCTGTTGCGGAGCTGGACCTGACGGGCAATGTCATCAGTGTAAATGACAATTTCCTTGCATTGACCGGATATGACGAAGAAGAGGTTCTCGGCCGACATCATTCGATGTTTTTGTCGGACGATGTGGTTGAGGCGGCCGAGTACGGTCTGTGTTGGGTTGATTTGCGGGCCGGTAAATCCAAAAGTGTCATATTGCCGTGGATCACAAAGACCGGGGAGCGCAAGTGGGTTGAAGAAACTGTCGGTCCGGTGAGAGGCCGCAATGGCAAGGTAATCCGCATCGTCCGGCTTGGCGTTGATGTTACCAAGCGTCATGACAGTTTGGCCGACCTGCAAGGCAAAGTGGACGCGGTTGAACATAGTCAGGCCGTGATTGAGTTCGACACCAAGGGCAACATCCTCACAGCCAATTACAATTTCCTCGTCGCCATGGGTTACAGCCTGTCGGAAGTGGCAGGCAAACATCACAGCATGTTTGTTGATCCCGATTATGCCGCGAGTGCCGAGTACCGTACATTCTGGCGGTCGCTGGCAAAGGGCAAAAACAGGGCCTGCCAGTTCAAGCGTTTTGGCAAGGACGGTCGCGAGGTCTGGTTTGAAGCAAGCTATAGCCCGGTTTACGGGGCCGACGGGAAAGTGTGCAAGATCGTCAAACTTGCTAGCGATATTACCGAACAGGTCACGTCACTGGCTAATTTGAAATCGACACTTGAAGCCGGTTTCGACGAAATTGATCAGACCGTTGGCAAGCTTGACCAGCTTTACGAGGATGTTGCGGCGTCATGGCGTCAGGCGCATGCGCATCTGGAAGTCAGTGCGATGGTTACCGGACGGCTTGTCAGCAGTGTGGATGAAACAGCCCAACGCATGACCGAGCTGCGATCGGTTGCCGATCACGCATTCGATCATGCAATCGAAAGTGACGGGGCGATTGCATCGATTGAAAAGGCACTTGATGTATTGCGCGACTGCGCACGCGATGATCCCGCCATTATTGAGCAGATCGAAGTTTTGGAAAAATGCGTCGGTGAAACCGCACGTGTTTCGACAGCTGTCCGGGGGGATCTTAAGGCGATGCTCAGTCGGGTGGCGGTGGTGTCGCTGGCTGTTTCACAGCAAGCTGAAATCACCCATCAGGTCAGCAGCGAGATGCGCGGCGTACAGACTTCCCTTGAGGCATCCCAGCATTCGTTCAACGACATGATCAAGGCATCAGAAGGCATTCCCCTGATCGTTGGCCGAACGCGTGAAGCATCGGGAATTTTGGCACGCTAACCCTGCCGGGAGCGTGACACGAGCGGGAAAAGGGCGGGTATCGCAATGACGATATCCGTCCTTTTCTTTTGTGCCTAACGCGACGTGCTCTAAAACAGGCGCGACCCGTTTGGCACATCCTGATCCGGGCGGATCAGGACAATCCCCTTGTCGTCATCCCCGTCGGGAAAACCAAGGCAGAGGAATTCCGACATGAAGGGGCCGACCTGCTTTTTGGGGAAATTGACCACACCGGCGACCTGACGGCCGATCAGCTTTTCGGGTGTGTAGTGTTTGGTGATCTGGGCAGATGTTTTCTTTGTCCCGATCTCGGGCCCGAAATCGACCCAGAGCTTCAACGCTGGGCGGCGGGCCTCGGGAAATTCCTGTGCGTCGATCACGGTGCCGACCCGGATATCGACTTTCAGGAAATCATCAAAACTGATTTCAGTACTCATGGCTGTCTCCTTAATTTGGAGTCAGCTTAGTAAGATCGAATGTTTCTGGTAAGCCCAAACCATCAACCCGATATGAATTCCGGAGTTTGAGCAAAAACGCGTGATTGGGGACAGGGGCCACAAAAGAAAAATGGCAGGACCATAAGGCCCTGCCATCAAGTAGATTACGGGAATTTAACAGCCAAAGCTGTTATTTCGAAGCTGCGGTCTTTTCGATAGCAGCTTTGAATTCGTCAAGGGATTCGGTAAAGCGAGTCTGCAGAAGAGCAAGCGCTTCTTCCTGGGACTTGGTTACCAGACCTGACAGTTCCTTGGCATTTGCAAGGGCTTCTTCGTAAGCCGTTTTTGCAGCTTCGGTCTGTTTTGCAGCCGAAGCCATCGGGTCGTCAGCGGAAGTAGCAGCGAAATCTTTGCCCTGGGTCTGAACTTTATCCAGCAGCGTTTTGAAGATCTCGCTCTGGCGCTGAGCGACAGCCTGGAAACCGTCGAAGGCCACCTTGTTGGCTTTGGTGAGGGCTTCCACGTTTTTACGCTGGAAAGCCATCATTTCGTTCACGTCTACACCCGGAACTTTGAAATCCGCAGTGTATTTGGTGAAGTCGAGATCAAAGAACGGATTGGTTGCCTTTTTTGCGGCGGTCATGGTTTGCACTCCATTAGTTTGCGACAGATATGCAATGAGGCGCTATTGTGCGCCGCACAAATTCAACTGCAATATGCCGGAATGATCGCCTGTCGTCAAGGATTATTTTGCACTGCACAAAAACTTATAGGTTATTGTTTTATGTCAAAATCATAACCTTGAGTGTATAGCCGGTTTTTGCGTTTCAGATCAGGGAATTAGGTATTGGCCGTGGTTGACGTCGCCTGATCTGATGGTGCATCGGCAGGGCTGTTGTCACCCTTAGACGGTGATTTTTTGATCGAAAAATTCCGGCACCGCTTCCTGATTTTACCACAAATCGATGATGCTTTGCCAAGACCCTTTTCAACCTGACGGTCCCAATTGGCGGCCTTGGAAAGTTCGCGATCAAGATAGGCCATGGTCGGGCCAAAATCGGTGCTGTCATCATCAAGCCAGTGTTTGAAGGTCTTGGCGTAAACGGCGGTCAGGCCGGCAACCCGCATGCTGCCATGCAGGCCGGCTGTCTGAAAACCGGCGGCCTCCAGCATCCAGCGCATGGCGCCAAAATGGGTCTTGAATGCCCGCAGCCCGTCGGCCGGGCCAAGGTCCCCGCCGGCATTGATGATCGATCGCAGTGCCGGGCGGTAATCAGAGAGGATATCAAACCGTGCCATGATCACCGCAATCAGGCGGTCATGACCGGGTTCGTTGAAATCCTCAGAGTCGATGTCGGCCAAGACTTCGCGGTCAACGCGTTTGACAAAGCGACGCAGAAGATCGCCCTTGCTGCTGCAATGGTCGTAACATTCGGCAACCGAAACGCCGGCTTCGGTGGCGATATCAATCAGGGTGACATCATGCCAGTCCTTTTCTGCGGCCGTTTTCAGGGCCGCATCGATCAGGAGATTGGGGATATCCTTTTTGGGTGGCATGACGTTCTCCTTGGGTTGGGTGTCTTGCGTGACGGGCGGTGTTAGCCCGCCAGTTCCTTGGACCGATCACGGGCGGCGGCGACCGCGCGTGTCATCAAATCGGGCAGGCCGGTTTTCGGATCCATCAGAACGTTGAGTGCGGCCGCCGTCGTACCGCCGGGGCTTGTGACATTTTCGCGAAGCGTTGCGGCACTTTCTTCGCTGGCATCAAGCAGGAAGCCCGCACCGACCACAGTTTGACGGGCAAGGGTCATTGCCTGATCGGCCGGAAGGCCGGCGGCCTCGCCCGCCTGCGCCATGGCTTCGACCAGATGGAAGATATAGGCAGGCCCGCTGCCCGACAGGCCAGTGACGGCATCCATCAGGCTTTCATCCTCGATCCAGGACACCATGCCGACGGCTTCAAGCAGGGTCTGACACATATCCCGTTGGGCGATGCTGACATTTTCGGTCGGGCACATCACGGTCATACCGCGCGAGACGGCAGCCGGTGTGTTGGGCATGGCGCGCACGATGCGGGCATGTTCGCCAAGGTGGCTTGTGAAGAAGTCGATGGTTTTGCCTGCTGCGACGGACAAAAAGACCGTTTCGGCGCGCACCAGCGGTTTATAGGCGTCAATCAGATCGGGCAGGACCTGTGGCTTGACGGCAAACAGCACAACCTGCGGAATGAAGTCTTCGCGTATGTGGTCAATGTCGGGAACGCCATTGATGCCGTATTGCGCTTCAAGCTTTTCAGCCGTTTCGGTCTGTTCAACGATAAAGACGTTCGATGCCTGAAGCCCGCGGGCCAGCCAGCCTTCCAGCATGGCACTGCCCATCTTGCCACAGCCAACCAGCAAAAGACGCGTATTCATAAATTCTGCTCCGCTTTATCCATCGGGTTTGGTTGATCGTGGGGGATCAACGCACATGATGCAATGCCGTAGCGATCTTCTCAAGGTGGGTCAAGTCAGCGCAGAGGGCAAGAGGGGCGTGCAAACAGTCCGTGTTTGCAGGCTGTTAGCCTTGATTAGGATGTTATGGCGGGCCAGCGGCGGCTTTGCGGAATTTTCTGTTGTGAAAGGCGGCCGGGAAAGCTGGTTTGCAGGATTTGTGTTGAGTTGGCGTCTGGCGGCAAAGACCAAAAAAAAATCAGCCGAAAAAGACAAAGGACGGCGATGAGGCCGTCCTTGGCAGGTTGGATGGGTTGATGTGATCAGGCCTGACCAGCAGGTTCGAGCATCGCGTGCATCAAGGCTTCGTCCGGGGTTTTCCCCTGGCCAAGGACAAAGTTAAACGCCGGGAAGAAACGTTCGCATTCCGAAAGCGCGATATCGATCAGTTCTTCAAACTGTTCGACCATCGGCGGGACATCGCCGCCAAACAGCAGGGTATGGCGGAACAGCGGCATGTTTTCTTCCAGCCACAAACCGAAATGCCCGATCCAGAGTTGTTCGTTACATTTCGCAACCAGTTCGTAGATGCGCGGGCGCAGCGGTTCGGGCACGAACAGATCAAAGCAGCAGGCGATATGAAGCGCCTCGGCATCTTCACGCCAGGTGAAATAGACCAGATAGGTGCACCAGTGGGCCGGAATTTCGACCACAATCTCATCCGAGCTGCGGCGTTCCAGATGCCACTGGTTGGTGCGGGCGATATCCTCGACCAGGATCAGCGGGTTTTCATCGCCGATGTCGCCGATATCTTCCATTTGGTCGTTCATTAATACCCAGCCTGTTCAAGCATGTGCGAAAGGGCGCGCACTATATGCCGGTGAACGCTTTGTTTCAACCGCTGCTGCGCGCAGGACAGCAATGAATATTCGGATCATTGTCACCCGGCCTGTTTGCCCGGTCCATCTGATCGACCGTCAAGCGGCCCTGCTTGTGACAGCAAATGTTGGCGCAGGCGCATAAAACGCCCGCGTCATTTCGCATATATGGGAATTATATGGGGATAGTTGCCCCGATCAGGCGTCTTTTTTTGCCGCCGTTTTGGGGGCGGCTTTTGGGGCAGCCTTGGTGGTGCTGCGTTTGGCGGCCGGTTTCTTGGCCGGCTCGGCAGCATCAAGACGCTTTTCAAGATCGGCAATCTTGGCTTCGAGCGCATCGATGCGTTCGGCGGCACGCACAGCAACATCGTGCACGACGTCATATTCCTCGCGGGTGACCAGATCCATGTTGAGCAGGATCTTTTCAAACTGCTGGCGGATCATGGCATCTACTTCGCCTTTGACACCGGTCATGGTGCCCAATGCGGAATTGGTGACACGGGTCAGGTCATCGAGAATGCGGTTGTTGATCTGCATAGTGGTCTCCGGCTTTTTTAAACTGTTGTTGGGCATAATATGGCGCATCATCGGCTCAGGGCAAGCCGCACGTCATGAAGTGGACGTGACGATAGCGTTATTTTGCATGGCTTTTCTTGCTCCAGATCAGGGGCGGTCTTATAAAGTGTCGACAAACGTGATCAGTCGCCTTGGCCCATCGGGGCAGGGCGGCCCCGTCAGGAGAATGTAATGCTTATCGTCACTGGTGGTGCCGGGTTTATCGGTTCCAATATTGTTGCTGCCCTTGAAGAGCGTGGCGAAACCGACATTGTTGTCGTTGATCGCCTGCGCGATGGCATCAAATGGAAAAACATCGCCAAGCGGAACCTGCGTGACATTGTTCATCCCGATGAACTGCCGCATTTCCTTGAAGAGCATGCCGGCAATGTCGAGGCGATTTTCCATATGGGCGCGATTTCCGCGACCACGGAAACCGATGCCGACAAGATCGTCGTCAACAACCTGAAACTGACGGCCTGGCTGTGGGAATGGTGTTCGCGCCACTCATCGCGCCTGATTTATGCATCGTCGGCGGCAACGTACGGCGATGGCAAGCAGGGCTTTGATGACAGCTTTGATGAAGCCGATCTGGCAAAGCTGGCACCGCTCAATGCCTATGGCTGGTCCAAGCATGCCACCGATCGCCGGTTCCGCCGTATTCTCGATCAGAACGGTTTCCGGCCCAAACAATGGGCGGGGCTTAAGTTCTTTAACGTCTATGGCCCGAACGAATACCATAAGGGCGGCATGCGGTCCGTGGTGTCGCAACTGTTTGACAAGCTTTCAAAGGGCGAGACCGCAACCCTGTTTAAATCGCATCACCCCGATTACGAAGATGGAGGTCAGTTGCGTGACTTCGTCTGGGTCGGTGATGTCGTCGATATCATCATGTGGCTTTATGACAACCCGCAGGTCAGCGATCTTTTCAATATCGGCACAGGCAAGGCGCGCAGTTTCAAGGATCTGGCACTGGCAGTGTTTAGCGCCATGGGCAAGGAGCCCGATATCAAGTTCGTGCCGACGCCTGAGGCGATCCGCGACAAGTACCAGTATTTCACCGAAGCCAATATGACCAAGCTGCGCGAAGCGGGGTATGGCAAGGAAATGACATCGCTTGAAGAAGGCGTGCGGTCCTATGTGCAGGATTATCTTGCGACCGAGGATCCGTTCCGCTGAGTGTCGCCTGCATGGTTCGGGGTGGGGTTTGCCATGATGCTGCCCAACTCCTTTGCGACCTCAAAGCAGTCTTATCATCAAACCCAATCTGCTGATCCGGAGTATTCCAGATGCTGAGCCTTGCCTTTCCGGCGATAGACCCGATTGCGATTTCCATCGGCCCGATTGCCATTCGCTGGTATGCGCTGGCTTATATTGCCGGTCTGCTGCTGGGTTGGAAATATGTGGTTTATTACTGCACCAAAACGCCCAACATCATGAGCAAACGCGATGTTGATGATTTGCTGTTCTGGGCAACACTTGGCGTGATCCTTGGCGGGCGGTTGGGTTACATCCTGTTTTACAATCTGGATTATTATCTGGATAACCCGGCCAATATCCTGAAGGTCTGGCAGGGCGGAATGGCGTTCCATGGCGGGTTCATGGGCGTAATTGTTGCGATCATTCTGTTTGCCAGAAAGCGCAATATTTCCATTCTTGCCGTGCTGGATGCCGCCGCGGTGGCGACCCCGATTGGTTTGTTCTTTGGCCGAATCGCCAATTTCATCAATGGCGAATTGTATGGCCGCACCACTGACGTTGCGTGGGGCTTCGTATTCCCCAATGGCGGTCCGGAGCCGCGCCATCCAAGCCAGCTTTATGAAGCAGCCCTTGAAGGCCTGATCCTGTTTGTTGTGCTGTTTATCCTGTCGCGTAAGGCGTTCGTGCGCCATCGTCCGGGGATCCTTGGCGGGACGTTTGTCGCGGGCTATGGCATTTCGCGCATCATCGTCGAATTCTTCCGCCAGCCTGATGCGCAGCTTGGTTACCTTGCTGGGGGCATTACCATGGGGCAGGTCCTGTCGATCCCGATGGTGCTGGCCGGGATTGGTTGCATTATCTATGCGTTGAAATCCAAACCGATTGAAACCCGCATTCACCCCAAAGAAGCCGAAAACGCGTAATTATGACTTCTGCGACCGACAGCCCGCTTTTGGCCCATATCAAACGCCGGATCAATGTATCGGGACCGATCACCATTGCCGATTTCATGACCGAGGCACTGGCCCATCCTGAGCACGGCTATTACCGCAAGCAGGACCCGTTCGGGCGCGCTGGTGATTTCATCACCGCACCGGAAGTCAGTCAGATGTTTGGCGAACTGATCGGCCTTTGGGCGGCGGTCACCTGGCAACAGATGGGCAGCCCGCCGAAAATCGATCTGATCGAATTGGGGCCGGGTCGTGGAACATTGATGTCGGACGCGCTGCGTGCCGTGCGCTATGTGCCGGGCATTGGCGATGCCCTGACCGTGCGGTTTGTTGAAACCAGCCCGGTTTTGCGCACCCATCAACAAACATCGATCATGGCGTACGGTATTCCCGCCACTTGGCATGAAACGTTTGATGACATTCCGACCCGCGCCAACGTCCCGGCGATTGTGATTGGCAACGAGTTCTTTGACGCACTGCCAATCCGTCAGTTCGAGCGCGGCGAGAAAGGCTGGGCCGAGCGTTTGGTCGGGCTTGATGCCAAAACCGGCGAACTTGGCTTTGTCCGAGGTGCTGAAACGCCGATCACGGATGCGCTGATCCCGGTCACCATGCGCGGGGCCGCAAAAAAGGGTGATATCTTTGAAAGCTGTGCGCCCGCAATTGCCATTGCCGATCAAATCGCCCGGCGTCTGAACGAGACGGGTGGCGGGGCGCTGTTTATTGATTACGGCCATCCCGGCAGCGCGTTTGGCGATACTTTCCAGGCGCTCAAGGGCCATGAATATCATCCGGTTTTGAGCGATCCGGGCGATGCCGATCTGACCGCGCATGTTGATTTTGCCGCCATCGGGCGGGCGATGAACGAGGCGGGTGCGCGTACCGGTGCGGTTCTAACCCAAGGGACGTTTTTGCGGATGCTGGGCATTGAACAGCGGGCCGAGCATTTGAAAACCAGTGCCGATGACGCCCAGAAAACCGCAATTGATCAGGCGTTGTCGCGGTTGATCGATGCCGATCAGATGGGAACGCTTTTTAAAGTTCTGATCGCGTATGGTTGCGATACCACCCCGCCGCCTTGCGTCAGTGGCGTGGCGGGCTAAATTGATTGCGACCGGAACGGTTTTGGGAACGGAGCAGGCCAGCATGACACATCCGATCAGCCAGGTTACCAACGGGATCGAACGCAGCACCAACGGGCTGACCTGGTTTGAAGCCGGGAACCTGTCGGACAAGGACGGCCTGCGCCACGGGTTCCTGAGCCGCAAGGGCGGGGTCAGTGATGGTATCCACGGCGGGCTGAATGTCGGTTTCGGATCCGATGACGACAAAGACCGCGTCGCTGAAAACCGGGCCCGTGCCGCATCCGCGTTTGACACCAGCCCGGATCGTCTGACGACGGTGTATCAGGTGCATGGCATTGATGTGGCCGTTCTGGACAAGCCGCTTTCGCGCGACGAGGCGCCAAAGGCCGACGCGATGGTCACAGATCGCCCGAACATCATGTTGGGTATCCTGACTGCTGATTGCACGCCGGTTCTGTTTCATGATCCGGTGGCCGGTGTGATCGGGGCCTGTCATTCCGGCTGGCGCGGGTCGCATTGCGGGGTGTCGGCCAGCACGGTCGATGCGATGGAAAAACTGGGGGCCAAGCGCGAAAACATTCACGCCGCTGTTGGGCCGTGCATTGCGCGCAAATCCTATGAGGTTGATGGCACGTTTCGCGATACCATCCTTGCCGGACCGGAAGGCCAGGAAGACCTGTTTGATCCGTCGTCGCGCGACGGGCATTTCATGTTTGATTTGCCAGAATATGTCCGGCGGCGGACGATTGCCACCGGGGTTGCCTCGGTCGAGCTTGTGGCGCGCGATACGTTGGCCGAAGAAGATCTTTTTTACAGCTATCGCCGCACGACGCTTCGCAAGGAGCCCGATTACGGTCGGCAGCTTTCGGCGATCATGTTGACAGAGGCGTAGGGTGCTTATGCGGACCCCGGGGGATATGCCATGCCACATCTGATAATGCTTTTTTTCTTTATGATCATCGCGACCATGGTTGGTTGCGTCATCATGTGATGGCGTAAATCCCGTTTTAGAAGTGCCCCTATGAAGTCTTTCCTGCGTTCTGTTGTTTTGTTTATTGGTCTGGCTGGGTTGCTTGCGGCCTGTGGCGATTTGCCGCGCCCGTTCGAGGGGGCAGGTCGGGCCGGGGATCCGGCATTGCTTGAACTGCGTGATACCGGCACTGTGCGCGTGGAAAATACCGAAGACCTGCCCGAAGGGGCATCTGCCCATCTGGCGCGTGCGATGGCGCGTGCCCTTCGTCTGCGTGATATTCCGGCCTATAGCGAATCTGAGACGGGCGGCGATTACATCCTGCGCCCGAATGTTCAGGCCAGCCTGAGTGATACCGGTGCCGATCTTGATATCACCTGGGTTCTGATGCGCCCGGACGGGCTTGCGATTGATACCACCCGGTCGACCGGCGAACTGGCCGCCGATCAGTGGTTTGCCGATCAACCCATCGGGCCCGAGGAAAGCAACCTCGCCATCCCGAAGGAGTTGGTTGATAAAGTCCGCGAACTTGAAGGCAAGGCCGAGGACCCGGTGGCAAAAACCTATGAAGGGCTGGTCGCCCAACCCGCCGATCAGATTGCCTTCATGATTACCGGTGATCGGTCTTCGTTACGGGCAGCGCCGCTTATGAAGGTCGCCCTGATTGATTTTGCCGGTGCGCCGGGCGATGGCAATACAGCCCTGGCACGGTCCGCAGGCGCGTTGTTGAAGGCGCGCGGAATCACGGTGGATAACCGCGAGATGGATGAAAACAGTGTCATCCTGTCTGCCACCATTGATGTCAGCCCGGTTAGGGAAGAAACCACCACACCGCTGGATCGTGTATCGATTGAATGGATCATCATGGAAGTCGATGGCACGGAACTGGGCCAGATGAACCAGAACAATGTCGTGCCGCGCGGCCAGCTTGATGAAAGATGGGGGTCGGTGGCGTCCCTTGCTGCGCAGGCGGCGGTCGAAACCCTTGAAGGTGTTCTGGGACAGATCGCAACCAGCAAGAAGCTTCAACTGCGTCCCGATAACAGGACAGCTTTGGCGCGTTGATTGCCGTTGTGATCGGTGATGCCAGAGGCCGATGGGCCGGACATGCATGACTGCCTTGTCGTTATTCGGCATTGGGCCCATTTACAGACTGTTAACGGCTGGTTATAAAGCCGCCGCGATCTGCCGGTATGCAGAAGTGTCAGGATTTGGTCTTTGAGTGTCGTGAAGGCGTCGTTGATTGGTCGGGAAATTCCCAGTTTCCGGGCTGTTGGGCGGCAAGGGCAACAAAAGGCTAGGGACGGCTATCTGTTCGGGTCGGAGTCGCAAAAGATTTAGTTATTCGCTTTCCCGGCACCCATTAACCGAGGCCCCGATATGAAGATCCTCGCTGGTAACAGTAACCGCCCGTTGGCTGAGGCAATTGCTGACCATCTTAATCTGCCGCTTACCCGTGCAGATGTTAAGCGTTTCTCTGATGAGGAAATCTGGTGCGAAATACAGGAAAACGTCCGCGGTGAGGACGTTTTTGTCATTCAGAGCACCTCTTATCCCGCAAACGACAACCTGATGGAACTGCTGGTGATGCTTGATGCGCTGCGCCGCGGTTCGGCACGTCGTATCACGGCTGTGATGCCGTATTTCGGCTATGCCCGTCAGGACCGTAAATCGGGCCCCCGTACCCCGATTTCGGCGAAACTGGTTGCCAACCTGATCACGGTTGCCGGTGCAGACCGCGTTCTGACCATGGATCTCCATGCCGGTCAGATTCAGGGCTTCTTTGATATTCCGCTTGATAACCTGTTTGCATCGCCGGTTCTGACCAGCGACATCCGCAACAAGTTTGACGGCCAGAAACTGGTCATCGTCAGCCCGGACGTTGGCGGTGTGGCCCGTGCGCGTTCGGTTGCAAAACGTCTGGATGCGGAACTTGCCATCATCGACAAACGTCGTCCGCAGGCCGGTGTTTCCGAAGTCATGAACGTCATTGGTGACGTCAAGGACGCGGCATGCATCCTGGTCGATGACATCGTTGATTCTGCTGGCACGCTTTGCAATGCAGCCGGTGCGCTGAAAGAACGCGGTGCATCGTCGGTTGCGGCCTATGTTTCGCATGGTGTTCTGTCGGGTCCGGCGGTTGAGCGTATTGCCAACTCCCCGATGACCGAAGTTGTGACCAGTGACTCGATCAAGGCATCCGATGCGGTGCGTGATTGTGGAAAAATCAGACAGCTTCCGATTGCACCGCTGATGGCAGAAGCCATCCGCCGCATTTCGGAAGAAAAATCTGTTTCCGTTCTTTTCGATTGAGGGTATAAGGCCCTCGCTGCGGTGGCACCCCTGGAGGCCACCGCACTTGTTTTCGCAGGCTTTCAGCGGTGATTCTCACCAACCTGCGGGGACAAACTACTTTTAGTTCAAGGAGATTTTCCGATGGCAAATTCTGTTATCAATGCGGAAATCCGTGAACGGGCCGGAAAGGGGGCCGCCCGTGCCGTGCGTCGTGCCGGTATGGTCCCTGGTGTTATCTATGGTGCAAAACAGGAAGCTGTTCTGTTCCAGGTTGACCCGCGTCCGCTTTGGAAACTTCTGCATGCGCCGGGCTTCTATTCCCACGTTCTGACCGTTCAGGTTGGCAAAGAGAAATACGAAGTTCTGCCGCGCGACGTTCAGTTCGACAAAGTATCTGACGAAATTCTGCACGTTGACTTCCTGCGCTTCTCCAAGGGCCAGACGATCAACGTTGAAGTTCCGGTTCGCTTCGTAAACGAAGAGAAATCCCCGGGCCTCAAAAAAGGCGGTGTTCTGAACATCGTTCGTCACGACGTCGAAGTTCTTTGCGCACCGTCTGCAATTCCGGAAGAGCTGGTCTTTGACCTGACCGGTGTTGAAGTTGGTGACTCGATCCACATTTCGGCGATCAAACTGCCGAAAGGTGTCGAGCTTACGATTACCGATCGTGACTTCACGGTCGCAACCGTTGCTGCGCCGTCTGCTCTGCGTTCGGAAGAGAACGAATCTTCTGACGAAGAAGGCGAAGAAGAAGCAGCGACCGAAGAATAAGATCGAGGTCTTACGATGTTTCTGGTGGTTGGATTGGGAAACCCGGGATCGGGATATGCCGCCAATCGTCACAACATTGGCTTCATGGCGGCGGACGAACTCGTCCGCCGCTATTCTTTTGGTCCCTGGCGCAAAAAGTTCCAGGGCCAGATTTCCGAAGGTGAATTGAGCGGCCAAAAGGTTCTGGTTCTGAAACCGGAAACCTTCATGAACCTTTCGGGGCAAAGCGTTGGCGAAGTGCTGCGCTTTTACAAGATTCCGGTCGAAGACGTTATTGTCCTGCATGATGAGCTGGACCTGCCACCGGGCAAGCTGCGCGTCAAACGCGGCGGCGGCCATGGTGGCCATAACGGTTTGCGATCGATTGACGCCCATTGTGGCAAGGAATATCGCCGCGTTCGTTTGGGCATTGGTCATCCGGGGGAAAAGTCCCGCGTGCATGGTCATGTGCTTGGGGATTTCTCCAAGGCCGAACAGGATGGCTGGCTGATGACGCTTCTGGATGCGGTGGCCGCGGAATTCGGGCGCCTGACCAAGGGCGATGATGGCGGCTTTATGAGCAAGGTTTCCGCCATCGTTTCACCGCCCAAGCCAAAGGCGCCGAAAAAAGACAAACCGGCCGCCGAAAAGGGCGAGAAAAACAAGGATGCATCAACCGAGCCGCAGGCAGGTGAAGGCATCAATGATCTTTCAGGGGCGGCAAAGGTGCGGCTTGAGCGCGCCGATACCCCGGTAAGTAATGCAGCCTCGGCCATGGCCGAAGCGCTTGCCAAGGCATTTGGCAAAAAGAAATAGTCTGGTTTGCGCATGTGCAAACCGATCCTGATAAACAGAAATTCAAGTGACGGAGCCCGGAAAGATGGGATTCAAATGCGGTATTGTCGGTCTGCCCAACGTTGGTAAATCGACCCTTTTTAACGCCCTGACCCAGACGGCAGCAGCCGAGGCAGCAAACTTCCCGTTCTGCACGATTGAGCCCAATACCGGTCGTGTCAGCGTTCCGGACGAGCGCCTCGACAAGATCGCGGCGATCGCAAATTCGGCCAACATCATTCCGACCCAGTTGGAATTTGTCGATATTGCCGGTCTGGTCCGTGGTGCGTCGAAGGGCGAGGGCCTTGGCAACCAGTTCCTTGCCAACATTCGTGAAACCGACGCCATCGTTCACGTGCTGCGCTGTTTTGAAGATGACGACATCACCCATGTCGACAACTCGGTCGATCCGGTCCGTGATGCGGAAACCATCGAAACCGAACTGATGCTGGCTGACATGGAGAGCCTGGAAAAGCGTATTCCGGGTCTTCAGAAAAAGGCGCGTTCGAACGACAAGGACGCCAAGCTGGCGATGGATCTGATCGAGCGCGCGCTTGAAGTGCTGCGTGAAGGCAAACCGGCCCGCGTGGTCGAGATTGACGGCGAAGACGAAGCCAAGGCGTTCCGTATGCTGCAACTTCTGACCAGCAAGCCGATCCTTTATGTTTGCAACGTCGATGAAGACAGTGCGGCCGAAGGAAATGAACTTTCGGCCAAGGTTGCCGCCATGGCCGAAGCACAGGGTGCACGTTCGGTGGTGATTTCTGCTGCCATCGAGGCGGAAGTTGCCCTGCTTGACAGTGCTGAAGACAAGAAAGAGTTCCTTGAAGGTCTTGGTCTTTCGGAAACCGGTCTCGCGCGTATCATCCGCGAAGGCTACAAGCTGCTTAATCTTCTGACCTTCTTTACGGTCGGTCCGAAAGAGGCGCGCGCATGGACGGTGTTCAAGGGCGCGACCGCCCCGAACGCGGCGGGTGTCATTCACACCGATTTCGAGCGCGGCTTCATTAAGGCCGAAACCATCGCCTATGACGATTTCATCGAATTTAACGGTGAAGCGGGTGCGCGCGATGCCGGCAAGCTGCGTCAGGAAGGCAAGACATATATCGTCAAGGACGGCGATATCTTCCACTTCAAATTCAACGTCTAAGCACCCGCTTTTTCGGAAACATTCCAAAGGCCACCGTAAATTGCGCGGTGGACTTTTGTTTTGGTCGGGCTGTTTTGGTGACGCAGGGCTTGTCAAAACGGCGTGGTGCAGTCTACCTTCGCTAATGCAGCAATGAGGACCGCATGAACGATCTGAGCCCGAAAAACCGCATTTTGCTTGTTTTCAACTCTGCCACCGGACAGCCGGGGCGGTTGGGAACGGTGATGCGCCGCTATGGGTTTGAGTTCGATATTCGCCGTCCCGGTGAAGGCGACCCGCTTCCGACTGATCTTGGCAAATATCATCTAGTTGTCGTGTTTGGCGGCCCGATGAGTGCCAATGACGATCATCTCGATAATGTGCGTGCGATCATGAACTGGTTGCCGCATGTGGTGGCCAGCGATGCGATGTATCTGGGGATTTGTCTTGGCGCACAGATGATGGCGCGCCATCTTGGTGCCGATGTTGTGCCCCATCCCGAAGGCATGACCGAAATCGGCTATTACCCGGTGCAGGCGACAGAAGCAGGCGAACACCTGTTTCCCGATGAACTGATGGTTTATCACTGGCACAGTGAAGGGTTTGGCATTCCCGACGGCGCGGAATTGATTGCGACCGGCCCGACATTCCCCCATCAGGCCTATCACATTGACGAGCGCATCTGGGGCATTCAGTTCCACCCGGAGGTGGACGACGAAGCCCATGAACGCTGGCTTTCGAATGCGGCCGACAAGACCGACCGCCCGAACGCCCAATGCCCCGATACCCAGCGGGCCGGGCGGGCGAAATATGATGCAGCGTTCGGGGCGTGGTTTGAACGCTTTGCCGAGAAGGTGCTGGTCAAGAACCGCATGTCCTGCGATGTCGGGCAGAGCAGCTAACGGCTAACCTCAGACAGCCACCGTATCTGCGCGCGTTTGCGAGAGCCAGTTTTTGATGGCTTGGGTGCTAAGGGCGAGCGCATCGGCATAGCCGCCATGGAATTCCTCCCACGCAGCGCGATATTCATCGCGCACCCCGACCAGAACCGGAATTTCCAGATCGAGCGCGCGTGAAATCACATCACGCAGCCCGCGGCCCTCGGCCTCGCTTCGGCCAAATCGGGCAATGATCAGGATCTCAGATCCGGCTTCGACATCGCGGGCAAGCTGGGCGGCCAAGGTCGAAAGCGCATCGCCATCAAGCTTGCAACCCTTGGCCATTTTGCCACGATTTTTCGTGATCGGCATTTCATCGCCACTGCGCAGATTGCGGACATGCACCAGAGTTCCGCAATCGGCATCCTTGCGGCGTTTTTGAACGTATCCGGCAACCGACTTGCCGTTTGCCAACATGGTGTCGGCAATCCCGGCCAGAAGATCATCAATCGGGTCTTTGGGCTGAAAGGCAATCCCGGCCAGCATGGATCAGAACCGATCAATCACGGTGACACCGGTCGAGGAGAAGCTGTCCATATTCATCAGTGCGGTTGCGCCTTCGGCAAGGGTGACGCGATCGGCAATCAGTTTTTGCGGCGCAAGCTTGCCAGCAAGGATCATGTCGAGCATCGCGTCATAGCGAAATGCCTGCATCCCGTGGCTGCCCAGAATTTCAAGTTCATGGGCAACAACGCGATCCATCGGCACCCTGGCATGGGCATGATCACCGGTCATAAGGCCGATCTGAATATGTTTGCCGCGTTTGCGCAGGGATGCGACCGAGTTAAAGCAGGTCACAGCACTTCCCAATGCATCGACCGACACATGCGCACCACCCCGGGTGATGTCCTTGATCGCGGCCGGGATGTCATCAATCGCGCGGGCATTTAACACCGCATTGGCGCCGATTTCCTTGGCGAAGTCGAGCTTGGCATCATCAATATCGACCGCGATGACATAGGCACCAGCGGCCGCAGCAATCATGATCGCCGACAGACCAACACCACCCGCACCATGGACGGCAACGATTTGACCGGCAGAAACCTTGCCCTGATCAATCACGCCGCGGAAGCTGGTGGCAAAGCGACAGCCGAGGCTGGCGGCGGTCGCGAAATCCATTTCATCGGGCAGGCGGACAAGGTTGGTGTCAGCGTAATCAATCGCGACATATTCGGCAAAGCTTCCCCAGCCGGTAAAGCCCGGCTGGAATTGATGATCGCAGACCTGATGATTGCCGCTATGGCATTCCGGGCAGTGGCCGCAGCCCGATACGAACGGGACGGTGACACGATCACCTTCCTGCCAGCGTTTGATGTCCTTGCCGACTGCAACGATGGTACCGGCAAACTCATGGCCGGGCACATGGGGGACCTGCACATCGGAATCATGGCCCATCCAGCCATGCCAGTCACTGCGACACAGGCCGGTGGCCTCGACCTTGATGACCACACCGCCATTTTGCGGGGTCGGGTCGGCGACATTCTGAACCTCGATCGGGCCCTGATAGTCGGTGAAGTAGGCTGCGCGCATGAAGCTATCCTCCTGGGACGATATTTTTTCTTTGGCCTAAGTATCGTCCTTGTTGCGGTCCGGATGCAAGCGGACAACTTTCGGGACGCCAACCGATGGTTTGGATTTTGGTTTTGGTGACGATTTCGGCTGATAGCGGCCCCACGGGGATGCATCGCGCTCCTCGCCCTCTTTTCCCCAAGGTCCGCGCTGATCACGGCGCATATTGGCACGTTTGGCGGCACGCTCTGCCTCATAGGCAGCCGCCCAGGGCGGGATGTTCGATGTGCTGCCACGCGTTTTACGACCAGGACGATAGATGCCAAAGGCTGGTGCGGGGGAACCATCATGCCACAGTGGCACATTGCGGTGCTTGAAGAGCGGGATCAGGGCCACGCCTGCGACAAAGCCCGCGATATGGGCAACCCATGCAATGCCGCCACCTGCACCACTGCCGAAATTGATCACCTGAGTGATAAACCAGAAGCCAAGCACGACCACGGCCGGAACATAAAAGATAAACACCCAGAAGAACCAGACCAGCACGCGGGCCTTGGGATAAAGCAGGAAATAGGCACCCAGCACCCCGGCCAACGCACCGGATGCCCCGATCATGGGGATTTCCGACTGGGTATCAAGCAACCCGTGCCCAAGGGCAGCGGCAACACCACAGGCGAGATAAAAGATCAGAAAGCGGAAATGCCCCATCGCGTCTTCGACATTGTTCCCGAAGATCCAGAGATACAGCATATTGCCGCCCAGATGCATCCAGCCGCCATGCATGAACATGGCCGAAAAGATCGACAGGAACCCGAAACCGGCCGGGAAGGGTGAAAAGCCCGGTGGCAGTTCGGCATGACCAAACAGCACGGCCGGGATGGCACCATATTGCAGGTTCACCAGGATGGCTGCGCGCGGATCAAGGGTGACGGTACCCAGAAACACCACGACATTGATCGCAATGATCGCGTAGGTGACCCATGGCGTGATGGTGGTCGGGTTGTTGTCCTTGATCGGCAGCATTGGCTATGTCTGTTGTCTGTGTCCTAAGTGGTACGGCGGGCAACGGGCTGCCGATCAGGCGACGACGGCCTGATCACGCGGGGCAAGGCGATCGCGCAGGTAGGCTGCCAGCTGGCGATATTCCAGCTTACGGGCCGAACTGCGGCGCCAGACCATGCCGATGCGCCGGATCGGCACCGGATTTTCAAACGGTACGATTTTAAGCAGATCCGGCCGACGGGCTTCGACTTCAAGCGACATTTCCGGCAACAGTGTGGCACCGATACCGGCCCCGACCATCTGAACCAGTGTCGACAGACTGTTGGCCTGGAAATCAGCCGACTTGTTCCAGCCCGCCTTCTGACAGACTTCAAGCGCCTGATCGCGCAGACAGTGGCCGTCTTCAAGCAGCAGAAGCTTTTCATCCTTGATGTCGCTGATTTCGAGATACTTTTTGTGCGTCAGCGGATTGTTCGGCGCACAGGCAAAGACAAAGCGATCCTCGAACAGTTCGAACTCTTCAAGCCAGTTTTCATCAATCGGAAGCGCGATCAGGGCAAGGTCGAGTTTGCCGGCCATCAGAAGTTCCACCAGCTTGGCGGTTTGGTCTTCGCGCAAAAGCGGCTGCAATTTCGGGAAGCCCGCCTTGAGTGCGGCCATCACATCGGGCAACAGATAGGGGCCGATGGTCGGAATCACACCGATATGGATCGGGCCCGAAAGCGGGTCGGAGGCGGCCTGCGCCATGGTGGTTAATTCATCGACTTCCTGAAGGATATTTCGCGCCCGCGAGACGACCTCTTCACCGAGTGGAGTCATCAGGACCTGACGCTTGTTGCGTTCGACCAGTTGGGCGCCCAGAAGGTTCTCAAGCTCGCTTATCGCAGCCGACAAACTTGGCTGCGTAATGAAGCAAGTCTCTGCAGCGCGGCCAAAATGTCCGGTTTCGGACAGCGCAACAAGGTATTTGAGCTGCTTGATGCTTGGTTGGGCAGCCATAAATTTTTCCTATCAAGAATCCAAGTTTTATCTATTTGTCTTAGGTAATGCATTTCTCTACAAATCGCTAGCAAGCAGTGCATTTTTTGCAACTGCACACAAAAGTTTTTGCGGCCTGTCGGGGGCCGCTCATTGTTTTTACAAACTGGGTTAGGAGTAACCATAATGCTTACCGTTGGTGATACGCTTCCAGAATTCAATCTTACCGGCGTTTCGGGCAAAACCCCGGACAGCTTCGCACCGGTTACCGACAAGTCCTATGAAGGCAAATGGAAGATCCTGTTCTTCTGGCCGAAAGACTTCACCTTTGTTTGCCCGACCGAGATCGTTGGTTACGGCGAACTGAATGGTGACTTCGAAGACCGTGACGCGGTTCTTCTGGGTTGCTCGACCGACACCGACTTCGTGCACGCTGCATGGCGTACCCACCACGAAGACCTGGGCGACAGCCCGTTCGTATGGCTGGCTGACGAGAAAAAAGAACTCTCGACCGCCCTTGGTGTTCTGGCGAAAGACGCCGGTGTTGCGCTCCGCGCGACCTTCATCATCGACCCGGACAACATCATCCGTCACGTACAGGTCAACGACCTGAACGTTGGTCGTAACCCGCAGGAAGCGCTTCGTATTCTCGACGCCCTGCAGACCGACGAACTTTGCCCCTGCAACTGGAACCAGGGCGACGAAACCCTGTAAGTCCAGTCCGGACCTAGTCTATGGGATCGGGCCTTGGCCCGGTCCCGCCTTTCAGCCTGTGACGTTTGCCGACTTGCGCATTGTGCGCCCGACCAAGTGCGGCACTGCCACGGCTGACGATCCCCCCCATTCGTTATTGAATTACGCGTTTATCGTTTCAGACAGCTTCAGAGGATTTTTTCCATGACGTCGATCGTTGAAATCAAGGACTCCATGCCGGCCTATGCCAAGGACCTTAAGCTGAACCTTTCGAGCATGGCCAACAATCCGGGCATGACCGACCAGCAGGTTTATGGCACCGCCCTTGCGTGTGCCTTTGCATCGCGCAACGCCAAACTGACCAAGGCCGTTGCCGCAGAAGCAAAGGAAAAACTGACGCCTGAGGCGATTGAAGCTGCCAAGGGTGCGGCTGCCATCATGGGCATGAACAACATCTATTACCGGTTCAACCACCTGGTATCGGATGAAGAATACAGCACCATGCCGGCCCGCCTGCGCATGAACATCATCGGCAAGCCGGGCATTGATAAGGCCGACTTCGAACTGTTTTCGATCGCGGTTTCGGCGATCAATGGTTGCGGCATGTGCATCGACAGCCACGACAAGGTGCTGAAGAACGCTGGCGTTAAAAAGGAAACCATCCAGAACGCCATCCGCATCGCATCGGTTATCCATGCGGTTGCCGTCGTTATTGACGCGGAAGACGCATTGGCCGAATAAGCCTAAAATATTCGGGCAATCGCCCGGCAGAAAGCCCCGGTCACCTTATGGTGCCGGGGCTTTTGTTTTGCGTCGATTTGTCGGGGCATCCGTTAAGCTGATGCGGGTTCTGTAATGCCAAGATGGTTGAGGCTGGCTTTGACCACCTGATCGGGTTGATCGAAATGCGGGATGTGGCCGCAATCCTTGATCAGCATTTTGGTCACCGGGCCGCCGGTATGTGCGCAGATGGTGTGGACCTGTTCATCGCTGCCGAACTGGTCGTCATCGCCCTGAATGACCAGAAGCGGGCAGGTGATGCTGGCAAGCTCATCGACCATGTTCCAGTCACGGAATTCAGGCTGGCGCCAGGTATCGACCCAGGCGCGGAAGACATCGTCGGTCTGGGCGAAGTGGTGGCGTTGCAGTTTGGTTTTCCAGTCGGTCTGGGCATAGATTTTGGCCGCCTCTGTGATGCCGGCAACCGTGACATCCTCGACAAAAACGTGGGCGGCCTCGGAAATTACCGCGGTGACGTTATCCGGGAAGCGCGCAGCGTATTTAAGCGCGATGGTTGCCCCGTCGCTATGACCAAACAGGATCGGTTTGGCGAGGCCCAGTTCGGTGATCAGGCCATGCAGATAGACATCACTTTCGGTGTTGTGGAAATCAATCGCGCGCGGGATATCACCAACAGCGTGCGGGTCGGATTTGCCATGCCCGCGCCGTTCATAGACAACCACCGGGTGGCGGGTCGCGGTCGCCAGCTTGGCCGGGAAATCGCGCCACATGCGGATCGTGCCAAGGGCTTCGTGCAGCATCAGGATGGTTGGCGCATCAGGTCGGACATCCTCGGGGATGATCCGCTGGCATGACAAGCTGATACCGTTCACGGTGGCATAGAAATTTTCGATCTTCATGTGAGGGCAATCTTTGTTGGGGCGTGGTTCGGATGATTTATCGGTAATTCGGTGCGCAATTATTTAATTGTGATCATGACCAAAAAAACAGGGCCCGGCAAGTACCGGACCCTGTTTGATACGATTTAATCCCGAAGATCGGGGCAGCAGACCTTATTTCAGGGCTGCGCACGCACGTTTGATGCGTTTGCAAGCTTCGATCAGGGCATCGTCCGAGGTCGCATAGGAAATGCGGAAATACGGTGCCAGACCGAATGCCGAACCCTGAACCGCCGCGACGCCTTCTGCCTCAAGCAGGTAGGTGACGAAGTCGGTATCGGTTTCGATTTTCTTGCCATCCGGGGTGGTTTTGCCAATTGCGCCCGCGCAGGACGGATAGACATAAAACGCGCCTTCAGGCGTCTTGCATGACAGGCCTTCGCATTCGTTGAGCGCGGCAACAACAAGGTCACGACGCTTTTTGAACACTTCTGCGCGTTCGGCCAGGAAATCCTGCGTACCGTTGAGCGCCTCGACCGAAGCCGCCTGGCTGATCGACGAGGTATGGGTGCTGGACTGCGACTGAACCTTGTTGATCGCCTTGATCAGCTCGACCGGGCCTGCAGCATAACCAAGGCGCCAGCCGGTCATGGCATAGGATTTCGACACGCCGTTACAGGTCAGCGTGCGGTCTTTCAGCTTTGGCTCGACCTGGGCGATGGTGGTGAATTCGAAACCGTCATAGACAAGGTGCTCATACATGTCGTCAGACATGATGTAGACGTTTTCATGTTTCAGAAGCACGTCGGCAAGCGCACGCAGTTCGGCGCGCGAATAGGCCGCACCGGTCGGGTTCGACGGCGAGTTCAGAACAACCCATTTGGTTTTCGGCGTGATCGCGGCTTCGAGTTCGGCAGCGGTGATTTTGAAGTCGTTTTCTTCCTGGCATTCAACAATGACCGGGGTGCCTTCGGCCATCAGCGCCATGTCCGGGTAAGATACCCAGTATGGTGCCGGAATGACGACTTCGTCGCCCGGGTTCAGGGTCGCGAAGAACGCGTTGAACAGGGTCTGCTTGCCACCGCAACCGACGGTGATTTCGTCGATGGTGTATTCCAGATCGTTTTCACGCTTGAACTTTTCGACAATCGCCTTGCGAAGCTCCGGCGTGCCGGCGACCGGAGTGTATTTGGTCTTGCCAGCGTCAATTGCCGCTTTGGCAGCTTCTTTGATATTGTCGGGGGTATCGAAATCCGGCTCACCTGCGCCAAGTCCGATCACATCAACGCCAGCAGCCTTAAGTTCGGCAGCCTTGGTGGTGACAGCAATGGTGGGAGAGGGTTTGATACGGCTCAAACGGTCGGCAATGAACGCCATTGGTCTGTTTCCCTGGAATTTATGAGAAGTGAAAAGAATCGTGTTCTTTCGGTTCGGACCCTACGCCTGCCTTAATTCCAATTCAAGGCTGTTTAGGCCCTTCTGCGGGTTCTTTGGGATGATTTTATCCAATTTTGCAGCCTTTCAGAAGTCCGAGCGGAAAGAACTGTTTTGCAAACGTGCCAAAACACCCGTTGTTCCCGGATTTACATCCTGACGTCTCCTGACACTTCCTGACAGGAACTGTCAGGGCGGGGGCTTGCGGTCAGGCGTATCTGACCTATAACTAGGGTTGGAATGAAAAGGGATCTGCCCGATGAATGCGCTACCGGAATTTTTGACCAAACGTCGCCCGCCTGTTGAAGGATCACGGGAATTCAAACTGGTGACCGAATACGAGCCCGCCGGTGATCAGCCGCAAGCAATTGCCGAGCTGATGGCCGGTATCGGTGAGGGCGAGCGCGATCAGGTTCTGCTGGGCGTGACCGGGTCGGGCAAGACGTTTACGATGGCAAACATCATCGCCAAGACGCAGCGACCCGCGCTTGTTCTGGCGCCCAACAAAACGCTGGCCGCCCAGCTTTATGCGGAAATGAAGTATTTCTTCCCGGATAATGCGGTCGAGTATTTTGTTTCCTATTACGACTATTACCAGCCCGAAGCCTATATCCCGCGATCCGATACCTATATCGAAAAAGACAGTTCGATTAACGAGCAGATCGACCGGATGCGCCACGCAGCCACGCGTGCGATCCTTGAGCGCAACGACTGTATCATCGTGGCATCGGTGTCGTGCATTTACGGTATCGGGGCGGTGGAAACCTATCTTGAGATGACCCAGCGTATCTCGGTCGGGGACGAGGTTGATCGCAACGACATCATGAAGCGTCTGGTGGAGTTGCAATATACCCGTAATGATGCGGCCTTTTCGCGCGGCACTTTCCGGGTGCGCGGCGATGTTTTGGAAATCTTCCCGGCCCACGCCGAGGACCGGGCATGGCGCGTGTCGATGTTTGGCGACGAGGTCGAGGAACTGGCCGAATTTGATCCGCTGACCGGGCACAAGTTCGCCAGCATGGACTCGGTCACGGTTTATGCAAATTCGCACCATGTCACCCCGCGCCCGACGCTGGTGCAGGCGATGGCCGGCATCAAGCAGGAGCTTAAAGACCGTCTGGCGCAGTTCCAGGCCGAGGGCAAGTTGCTTGCGGCCGAGCGGATCGAACAACGCACGACCTTTGATCTGGAAATGATGGAAACGGTCGGCCACTGCAAGGGGATTGAAAACTATTCCCGCTGGCTGTCGGGCCGTAATCCGGGGGAGCCGCCGCCGACCCTGTTTGAATATTTGCCGGAAAATGCATTGCTGTTTGTCGATGAAAGCCACGTGGCTGTGCCGCAGATTGGTGGCATGTATCGCGGGGACTATAATCGCAAATTTACCCTGGCCGAGCATGGCTTCCGCCTGCCAAGTTGTGTCGATAACCGGCCGCTGAAGTTTGAGGAATGGGAAGCAATGCGCCCGCAAAGCGTGTTTGTTTCCGCAACGCCCGGCAACTGGGAAATGGAACGCACGGGTGGTGTGTTTGCCGAACAGGTTATTCGCCCGACGGGTCTAATTGACCCGGTCTGTATCGTGCGCCCGGTGGAAACCCAGGTTGATGATCTACTGGGCGAGGCCAAGCAATGTGCCGCCAAGGGACAGCGTGTTCTGGTCACCACCCTGACCAAACGCATGGCAGAGGATTTGACCGAATACCTGCATGAGCACGGTGTACGTGTACGTTATCTGCATTCGGATATTGATACGCTGGAGCGCATCGAGATCATCCGTGATTTGCGGCTTGGCGTGTTTGATGTGCTGGTCGGGATTAACCTTCTGCGCGAAGGTCTGGATATCCCGGAATGTGCGCTGGTCGCGATTTTGGATGCGGATAAGGAAGGGTTCCTGCGCTCCAAGACATCGCTGGTTCAGACGATTGGCCGCGCGGCGCGTAACGTTGAAGGTCGCGTGCTGCTTTATGCAGACAAAATGACCGACAGCCTTGAATACGCGATTGGCGAAACCAACCGCCGGCGTGAAAAGCAGATGGCCTATAACAAGGAACATGGCATTACGCCGGAAACCGTGCGGTCGCGGATTAATGACGTCCTCGAAAGTGTCGCCGAACAGGATTACGTCACGGTTGATACCGGGGTGTCGGGCGACATCATGGTCGGCCATAACCTGCGTGCCCATATCGAAGACCTTGAAAAACGCATGCGCGATGCTGCCGGGAACCTTGAGTTCGAGGAAGCAGCCCGTCTGCGTGACGAGATCAAACGCCTTGAGGATCAGGAACTTGGGCTGGCTGAGGCCGGGCCGATGGCGCGCACCATTGGCACTGTTGGCCCCGGGTCAAAATCGGCCAATAAACCGAAATACAAAGGGCGCCGTAGAAAAGGGGCTTAGGATATTTAGAAAATTACAAATACAGGTTGCATTCGCCGTTGAGAATATTTGTCGTGATCACATATAACAACAGCAACACAGATTGCTGTGTGATCGCTATGGAGAAGACTTGATGCGGCGTTTGAAAGCCTGGAGTTTGGTCTTCACGGCGTTCCTGCTTGGGGCAGGCTGGTTTGGCAACGAGGTTGCCGCACGTACATTGATCGTCGCGATCAATGATGCCCCGCCTTATCGTATTGTGACCGAAACAACCGATGAGCCGGTCTATAGCGGCATCTATGTTGATGTCGTGCGCGAAGCCGCCCGACGTGCGGGGATTGATCTTGTGTTTCAGGTGGTGCCGTTCAAACGTGCCCTGCACCTGATGGAGAGCGGGCAGGCGGATTTGATGCTTGGTCCCAATCGCACCGATGATCGTCTGCAATACATGTATTATTTCGGCGCAGCCCTGCCGAGCGAGCCGAAGGTGATTTATACCGGCGCACTGGATGCCAATGTGATCGAGATCGAGGATCTTGAACACAAACTGACCGGGGTGCTGCGCGGGGCCAGTTATGGCTGGCAGTTTAGTGAGGCGCCCTATATCCGGTTTGTCGAAGCAGCGGATTACGAGACGCTATTTCGAATGCTTGATCTTGGCCGGATTGATGCACTGATCGCACCGGAGCTTCTTGCCGTTGCTCATATCCGCAAGTTCGGGCCGTTTCGGATCAAACGATCTGATTTGCTGTTACAGGGAAAGCCATCTTTCATTGCGCTATCGCGCCAGTCGGACTTTTTCACCGATGGCAGCTTTACCGTACTTGAAAAACACCTGATCGATATGCGCCAGGACGGCACCTTTGAGGAAATTTATGGCCGGTACGCGAATACGGATTCGTAACGTGTCCGATGGCCAACAGAATCGCCAAGAAAAAAGCCGGTGTCGTAAAACACCGGCTTTTGCGTTTGGGCGCTACGGGCGTGCGGGTCACATAAACAGCCGTTCGTTTTCCATGCCCTTGTAGATATCGGCAACAAAATCGCCATAGCCGTTATAGATCCGGGTGGGGACGCTTTCGCCGTTATTAAGCAGCCGTTCATAGGCCTGCGACCAGCGCGGATGCGGGACTTCAGGATTTACGTTGGCCCAGAAGCCATATTCATCGGCGTTGATGTCTTCCCAGAAGCTTTTCGGGCGCGTGTCGGTGAAGGTGAAGCGCACAATAGATTTGATGTTTTTAAAACCGTATTTCCACGGTGTCACCAGACGCAGCGGTGCGCCGTTTTGCTTGGGCAGTTCTTCGCCGTAAATGCCCGTGGCAATCATGGTCAGTTCATTGGTGGCCTCGGCCATCGTGAGACCTTCGATATAGGGCCACGGATACCAGAACTGACGCAGGCCCGGCATGGTGTCCTTTTGGCTGGCGGTTTCCATTTCGACATATTTCGCACCCGACAGGGGCTTGGCGAAATCAACCAGTGCCTTCATCGGGAAACCGGACCAGGGCACGGTCATCGCCCAGGCTTCGACACAGCGGAAGCGATAGACGCGCTCTTCGAGTGGCATCTTGCGGACAAGTTCTTCGAAATCGATCTCAATCGGTTTTTCAACCAGCCCGTCGATCACCACGGTCCAGGGTCGGATGCGCATGGCCTGGGCAGCCTGCGAGATCGATTTGTGCGATCCGAATTCATAGAAGTTGTTATAGGTCAGCGCCTTGGACTTTTCGGTCATTTCGCGTTCGACCGTGTAGGCCGGGTTGCGATCCACCGGATAAAGATCGGCGGTGGAGCCGGATCCCTGTGCGAGCGCGCTGCCAAGCGGGAGACTTGATGCTGTTGCGCCAATCGATCCGGCGGCGATCCCCTTAAGGAATTGACGGCGGTTTTTATAGATCGATTCCGGCGTTGCGTCTCGTTCAGGAATTTCCCAACCCTTTTTGCGGCGTATCAGCATTTCGTCCTCCAATTGCGCGGGTTTTCTAAATGTCCTTTGAAAACCGGCTTTGGGCAAGTCACGGCTCGGTGATCAGCGGGTGAAACCCTGATCATTTCCGGTTACTACCCGTTTTGTACGGGCGAAATTGCCGATCTGATCCTTGATCAGGCACGGGTGCCATCCTATGACAGTCAAACACAAATGCGCGGCGCGGATCGAATGGGGCCGTCGGATCGCGACAAAACAACAAATCGGGGTGCCAGATGGGTGCAATGATCGACAAGGCAAAAGCGGCAATCGACAAGGTCAATCAACTTGGCGAGCTTAAGGACAAGATCTTTACCGAGTTTGATTCTGAGCGGATTTTAAAGGCTGCTGCCGAGGCGGAGCAATATTGCGCGCAAAATCCCGGTGCAGCACTTGCCGGGATGCTGGTATCGGTCAAGGATCTGTATGACGAGGCGGGCATTGCCACCACGGCGGCATCCGAACTTTTGAAGGGGCGCGTACCGGCCGAGGCCGACAGCGAATGCGTGCGTCGGATCAAGGCCGCCGGGGCCATTCCGTTTGGCCGTACGACGCTGAGTGAATTTGCCTATTCCGGTGTCGGGCTTAATCCGCATTACGGCACGCCGGGTAACATCTTTGACCCTGATGGCATTCCGGGTGGTTCAACCTCGGGCGGTGGTTTGACCGTGGCGCACGGGATTGTGGATCTGGCGCTTGGCACGGATACGGGCGGATCAATCCGAATTCCATCGGCGGTCAACGGGCTTTATGGCATCAAGCCAAGCCGCCTTTTGGTGCCGGGGGCGGGCATTCATCCGTTGGCCAAAAGTTTTGATACGCCGGGGCCGTTGGCAGGAGATCTTGAAACCGCCATTCGTGCGTTTGAAGTCCTGACAGACATCACCGTGACACCGCCGGAAGATGGGAAAAAGACGCTTCGCATTGGCGTGCCGATGAACGCGTTTGTTGATGGGCTCGATGACCGGGTGAAGGCAGACTTTGCGATGATCTGTGCAAAGCTGAAAGAGGCCGGGCATGAACTGATTGAGATTGATTTTGCTTTCATCGCCCAGAACGCGATCCTCAATAAGATGCTGGTGTCGTTTGAAGCGCACCGGATCTATGCCAAGGATTTCGCAAAGCTTGCAACCGTGGGCGATCCGCGCGTTTTGTCGCGGATGAAGTTTGCCGATACGCTATCAAGTGATGAAGTGATCGACGCCTATGCCAAGCGGACCGATATTGTATCGATGTTCGGGGCGGCGATGGCGGATGTTGACGTCATGATCGCGCCGACCTTGCCGCGCATGGCACCCAAGATTGCCGAGGTCGAAGCCGACTTTGACAACCTGAATGCCCTGATGCTGCGTAATACCGGTTATCTGAACCTTGTCGATGCCTGTGCGCTTTCGATGCCCGTTCAGATCAAAGGTGAGGTTGCACCAGCCGCCCTTATGATCGGGGCGCCACACGGTCATGATCAGGCGATCCTGGCAGCGGCCCGGTTGATTGATCCGCTTTTTGCCTGAAGAAGCTGACTGAACAAGAAAGCGGCCCGGAACTTCCGGGCCGTTTTTGTTTAGAGATCCAGCGTCAGGCAACCGCTGCTTTGCATGCGGGAGACGCAAATACACATCTGATCGTTCTGGGCTTTTTGGCTGTCGCTGAGATAGGCGTCGCGATGCGACAGATCGCCATCATGCGAAATCACAACCGACGTACAGATCCCGCAATTGCCCTTTTTGCAGTCGTAAAGCGGATCGATGCCTTCATCGATCAGGACATCGAGGACAGATTTGCCAACCGGGACTTCGAAGGTCTGGCCGCTTTGCGCCAGATGAACTTCGAAGCTGGTGTCATCAAGCTGTGCGGCAGGCGTGGTAAAGCGTTCATAATGCACATTCTCCGACGCCCAGCGATTGCGGCGTGCGGTATCAAGCACGGCATCGATCAGGCCGCCCGGGCCGCAGACATAAACGTGTTTGCCGGCTTCTGCCGTGCCAAGGATGCTGGCAAGCGACATGCTGCGTGACGCATCGCCACCGTCGAAATAAAGCGCGCATCGCCCGTTGGCGGCATCAAGGGCCTCGGTCATCAGGGCCATGTCGGTGTGGTTGCGGCAGGCATAATGCAGGACAAAGTCCTTGCCTGCCTGTTGAAGCGCGGTCGCCATGGCAAGGATTGGCGTGATGCCAATGCCGCCGGCAATCAGGATGGTTTTGGCCGCACTCTCAACAAGCGGGAAGTCATTTTGCGGCAGGTCGATTTCAAGGGCATCGCCGGTATTGACCTTTTGATGCATATACATGGACCCGCCTTCGCCGCCTTCTTCGCCCAGCACGGCGATCCGATAGAGATCAGGCTCCCCCGGATTGATGATCGAATAGGACCGCTTAACAGACTGGCCGGCTGTGTCGGTGACGGTGAGTTTAATATGCGCGCCCGGTTCGGCAGGCGGCAGGCTTGTGCCATTGGCGGCAACAAGATCAAAACCACGTATGCGGTCGGTCAGGTCATGGACCTGTTGAACGGTAACTTCAGGCATGGCGATTTTCCTTCCCAGGCCCCCGGATTTTCTCCGGGTGTGTTTGTCTGTGGGCTTGACTGGATCCAGATTAGATCAATTGGATCCAATTTTGTCAAACCTGATGGGGCCGGAAAATATAAGGCGGGGCGAATTATGCGGTATCTTCGCGTTCGATGACGGTGAAGTTGTCGGGCATATCCTGTGTCGGACCAAGGATTTGCGTATAGCGCAGTGCCGCATTGGCATGTTCACGCATCAGGGCTTCGGCGCGCGCGCCCTGGCCATTATCGATGGCATCGAAAATGATGTGATGTTGCATGTGGCTGAAATTGAATCGGCGGAATTCGCCGGTCATGTCATCGCGATTAAAGGCGATGGAGGACACGGATGCAAACGGCAGGTGATCATTGCGCGACAGAGCATCTTCGATGGCGATGTTGCGGCTGGCCTCGATGATGGTGTTGTGAAAGCGCATGTTGAAATCGTGATAGATTTCCATGTCTTCATCGGTCAGGAAACCCTTGGAAAACAAGGCATCACCCGTGGACAGACATTCAATCAAATGGCTGCGCGCCGGAAGGGAAATGCCGCGCTCGCTGGCAAGGCGGGCGGCAAGTCCTTCGAGTACACCGCGCACTTCGATGGCGTCGGCAATTTCGGTCGGGGTGATGGCGCGCACGGTGTAGCCGCGACGATCCCCTTTGCGCAGCAGGCCTTCCTGTTCTAGTGTCCGAAAGGCAATTCGGACCGGTGTGCGCGATACGCCAAGCCGTTCAGCAATCGGGATTTCTGCAACCCGTTCGCCCGGTGGGAGTTCCCCGTTGGCGATCATTTTCCGCAAGGTGATCAGGACGCGCTGGCCGTGTTTGCTCATGCCGGTTTCCGTTTTTGTGACTGCCGGGCGATCATAGTTCAGATCGAATTGTTTAAAAAGCATCTTGCCAAATTGGATCCAATTTGATTACGCTTAGAAGCATAACAAGAAATCTTGGTGGTAAAAATTCCACCTGCAAGCAACCTTGATTGGCCTTGCGCCAAGGGAGAGAAACATGTTCCTGCGTAACTTCTGGTACGTCGCAGGCTGGGATGGCGAAATTGGTCGCACCCCCGTCGCGCGCACGATCTGCAATGAAAATGTCGTTTTGTATCGCCGTGCCGACCGGTCACTGGTCGCACTTGAAGACAGCTGCCCGCATCGCCTTCTGCCGCTGAGCCAGGGTTATGTCGAAGGCGATCGTCTTGTGTGCGGCTATCACGGGTTGGAATTTGATGGTGATGGTGCATGCGTACATATGCCCAACCAGCAAAGCATCCACCCCGAGGCCTGTGTGCGCGCCTATCCGGTGGTCGAGAAGGACCGCTTTGTCTGGGTCTGGATCGGCGACAAGGAAAAGGCCGACGAGGCGCTTGTGCCCGACATCCCGCATGCATCCGAAGAAGGCTGGGTCTTTGACGGCGGGACCTATGATGTGAAATGCGGGTACGAGCTTTTGGTCGATAACCTGATGGATCTGAGCCACGAGACCTATGTGCATCCGTCCAGCATCGGTCAGCTTGAAATCACCGAGAGCCTGCCGCAGACACGGTCCGATGACGAAAGTGTCACGGTCGAACGCTGGATGGAAAACATCGTGCCGCCGCCGTTCTGGGCCAATAACCTGAAATCCAAGGAAGTCTGCGACCGCTGGCAGATCTGTACCTTTACCCTGCCATCCAATGTGATGATTGATGTCGGCGTTGCGCTTGCCGGGACCGGTGCGCAACAGGGCGACCGATCCAAAGGTGTGACCGGCATTGTCGTGAACTGCATGACGCCGGAAACAGAAACCACGTGCCGCTATTACTGGGGCATGGTGCGCAACTTTGACATCGATGATAACGGCTTGACCCAAAACATCAAAGATGCGCAGGCCAAGGTGTTCTATGAGGATCTTGAAGTGGTTGAAGGTCAGCAGGCCAACATGCTGCGCCATCCGGAACGCAAGCTTTTGAACTTCAATATTGATGCGGGCGGTGTGCGTGCGCGCCGTCTGATTGATCGGGCACTTGCTGCTGCGGCGGAATAACCAACGCATAAAAAGACAAAGCCGGATCCGAACCGGTCAAAGAACGCTACCAAAAGAGAGAGACGCTCAGTGCTGTGAAACACCGCGCCAAAACCGTGCCAAGCGGGCGGGGGTGCTGAGCGCATTTTCAGGGAAAACGTCTGAGGTTGAAAATGTTAAAACGCCTGTTTGTATCGGCAGCAGTTGCTGCTGGCTGTTTGGCAAGCGCGCTTTCTGCGCAGGCCGAACCGGAATTTACCTTCGTTTTGGAACATGTGCTGGGGCCCAAGGCAACGGCACAGGCCAAATTCCTTGAGCCATGGGCCCAGCGGATCGAGGAACAATCTGACGGTCGCATCAAGATCGAGATTTACCCGGCGATGGCGCTGGGTGGCAAACCGACCGAGCTTTACAGTCATATCCGTGATGGCGCGGTTGATCTGGGTTGGAGTGCACTTGGCTATACGCCGGGTGTCTATCCGCGCAGTGAAGTGTTTGAGCTGCCATTTGTTCATACCGGCAGTGCGGCCATAACCAACATGGCCATTCAGGATATCTATGAAGAGCACCTGTCGCAGGATTTCGACGATATCAAGCCTTTGCTGATCCATGTCCATACCGGACAGGCGATTTTCACCACCGAGAAAAAGATCGAAAGCCTTGCTGATGTCGAAGGCATGAAACTGCGGGCACCGTCGCGTACCGGCGCCTGGATGCTCGAAAGTTGGGGCGCACAGCCGGTCAGTATGCCGGTTCCTGATTTGCCGCAGGCCTTGTCGCTTGGGGTTGTTGACGGTGCGCTGATCCCGCACGAGGTCGCCATTCCGTTCAAGATCCCGGATATGACCCAGTATGCCATCGAGGGGGATCAGGGTGTCCGGTTTGGCACGCTGGTCTTCATGTTTGCGATGAATAAGGATCGCTATGAAGCCCTGCCAGATGATCTGAAAAAGGTCATTGATGATAACTCTGGCCAGAACATTGCGCGCGAAATTGGCGAGGCATGGGACGCAATTGAACCCCGCGGTGAAGAGATTTTCGCCAAATCGGGCGAGCTGGTGACGCTTTCAGCCGATGAAACCGCAAAGTTCGCCGCAAAGGCCGACGAAGTGATTGATCGCTGGATCGCGGAAATGAACGACAAAGGTGTTGATGGTGCCGCCATTGTCGCGGCCGCACGTGCGGCGATTGCCAAGCATAGCCAGTAAGTAGCTTTCAGCCCGCTGATCGGGTTGCTCCTTTCCCGGTCACAGGCATCGTGCGTCGCAAGGGTGTGGTGTTCTTGTGACGCACATATATAAAAACGGTCCGGAATGTTCCGGGCCGTTTTGCGTTGGGGACGCGAAAAGTTGGTGCTTAGCCTTCAAGCAGGGAACGCAGCATCCAGGCGGTTTTTTCATGGACCTGAATGCGGGCGGTCAGAAGGTCTGCGGTGGCGTCATCGTCCGAGCTATCGCAAATCGGATAGAGCGAACGCGCGGTCTTGATCACGGTTTCATGGCCTTCGACCAGTTGCGCAATCATGTCCTTGGCGACGGGCACACCTTTTTCTTCCTTGATCGCGGTAAGTTCGCCGTAGGCCGAGAAGCTGGCCGGGGCATAGGCGCCCAGCGAACGGATGCGTTCCGCAACTTCGTCAATCGCGGTCGCCAGTTCGGTGTACTGCTCTTCGAACATGGTGTGCAGGGTCTGGAACATCGGACCCGTTACGTTCCAGTGGAAATTGTGCGTTTTCAGGTATAGCGCATAGCTGTCGGCCAGAACGCGGCCAAGTCCGTCGGCGATAGCGGTGCGGTTGGATTCATTGATGCCGATATCGATCTGCATGTTTATCTCCTTTCGCCGCTTTCAATCCAAGCGGGCTTTGTGCTTTTTCGTGTTGAAGGCAGTATGAATGACTGCTGTTAATTACACCAATTGATTGTCTAATTGTTTGCGATAGGGCAATTCTATTACTGAAGTAGGGATATTTCAGTGGGCCTTTGATATGGCTGAATCCGGTCGTTGGTGCGTCGTAGACATCTGGGTCAAAAAAAGGAATTTAAGACGTTTTGGGCCGAGGTGGCATTTGCCGGACTCAATGAATTCAACAGGTTGCGTTTCAGGTGCCTTTATTGGAACACAATTCGCCCTGAAATGGCCCAATGTGACCTGTTTTCCCGCCTTGATTTCCGGGCATATTCACAACTGTCAGTCGAGGACGTGGTCAGCAGTCTCTGTCCCCCCTCACGATACTGGCCCAGATGGTTTCAGGTTGTTCCCCCACCTGAAATACCCCGGCTGACTTGGTCTCCCCAAGACCATGAATGACCCCGAATAAATTGGGGCGGGTTTTATCCCGCCCCACTTTTTTGTCCGGATGGCGGGGCAGCAAGATCACCCTATATCAGCGCCGCCACAATTGCCCCAATTTGCCCCCAAATGGTCATCAGACACCGTATTTTGAGCCGCATTTCAAAGGCATATTCCTAACTGTCGGATGCGAAAACTTCGATGCCGTGCCCCTCCCTCACGGCGCATCGAGGCCCGGAACGGACGCCCTTATCCCCCAAGGCGTCATGCACCCCACGGGCAAGGCAGCGCATCTGACAGGTCTCCCAAGACCATCTGTCCCCAAAGCCCGGGCGAGCTTACAGCTCCCCGGGCTTTTAATTTGTCCGGGGCGTGCCGTTGGTCACGATTTTCAGGCGCGTGATACCGTCTGGTGGGCTGTGTCTTGTGCCGGGGTGTGACCGGTGATTTTGATCGGTGAGAGCGAGAAGATCTTTGTCGGGTTTTCCCGACCCCGCACAGTGACATCACCGCGCGGGGTCCATGCCGGAATATCGTCGTGGTTGCCACAGGCGCGCACTGTATCCTCTGTTGCAAGGATATAGGTGCCAAATTCCTTGTTCAGTGCCTCAAGCCGGGATGCGATATTGACGTTGTCACCATGCACCGTAAAGGTCAGGCGGCTTTCGGAGCCGACCGCACCCAGAACAATTTCACCTGAATTGATCCCGCAGCGGGTTTTCAATTGCCCGCCATGAGAATAAATGCGCCGATTGGCGAGTTCCTGAATGGCAAGGGCGGTGCGCACGGCATTGAGTGCATGATCGGTATCGGGGGTCACGGCGTTAAAGGTGATCAGCATCGCATCGCCTTCAAACTGGGTGATGACCCCGCCGAAATGCGAAATTACCGCGTTGGTTTCGGTGAAATATTCATTGAGCATGGTGGCCAGTTCTTTTGGCGCGAGCTTTTCGGCGATTGATGAAAATCCTTCGATGTCGGTGAACATTACGGTCGCGTTGACTGCTTCACCGTCACCCGGCCGGATCTGTTGTTCGGCATGGGTGATGCGGTCGGCAATTTCGGGCGACACAAAGCGCGACAGGTCGCGCGCGGCAATTTCATCAGTGACAGCCCGGATAAACGATCTTTTGGCCCGCATCACGGCGACCGTCAGAACAGCTGTAACCAGCAAGATTGCGATAATCTTGTCAATTTCAGCCCCGATGAGGATCGAGTTTGAGGTCAGGTAGGTCACATAATCACGCGTGATCATGCTTTTGCCGCCCTCCGACCAGATGACATAGCCAGTCAGAATGATCCAGCCTGCCGCCGCTGTCCCGCCAGCTATCAGGATATAGCGCGGATCAAAGCGCAGGCTGCGCAACGCAATGAAGATGAAGACATAGAGCACGGTCGGTGCTTTGAGATAGAAGCTTGCTGGCTGCATGTACTGGATATGGAAGCTCCAGATCAGGACCATCAGAAGACCGATATCGGCGATCACTGATGCAGTGAGGAACCAGGTCGAGAGGTTGTTGCGATAGGTCAGGGCAAGGCGTTTGAGGGTAAACAGATAATAAAGGCCCAATGCCCACGGCACAGGATGGATGCCATCGGACATCACGGTTTTGGGGGAGATGGCATAGAGGCTTGCAAAGATCGTGACCAGCAACAGCTGAACCCAGCCGATCAGCTTTTCGCTTTCATATTGTTGCTTTTCGATTGCGCTCTGGACGCGCTCTGGCAAGTGACTGTTGGCATTCTTGCCAAACAGGAAGGCGCTCAGCGTGCTTTTCATGGAGCCGATGTCCCGATCATGCAGATGGGTGTCCCTATTGGACACATTGATTGCCCATAGTGAAACCAAGGGCGGCACTTGCCAAGTCGAGATCGGGTGACGGCTGATCACAGCTGCGTGCGAGCGGGCGCAATGGGGAGAAGGCGAGGAAGCCGATAAAGCAAAAAAAAAGCCGGGCAACAAATGTGCCCGGCAAGTTTATCAGGGAGGCTTCACGTCTGGGAGACGTAGGACCCTTCGCAGGGCCCTGGGTAAGCCGGACAGGGCGTCCGGCTAAAGACCGACATAATCGGTCAGGGAGAAAACTCTGTACCGCGGTGCGGAGTGTTCCGCTGCGGTTCGAGGGAGAAGATAGCGTTTTTGACGATAATGACCACTGCCAAATTGCTTTTTCAGCCATGCATTTTCTGCATAAATATATGGAAGCGTTTAGAACGGTATTAAGTAATTGATATTTATATATTTTTACGAGGTCGTTTCGACGGTTTTCTGGCTAGATCACTGTTTGCGGGGATAATTCATTGTGCAGGGGCACAAAAAAAAGCCGGTAGCGGGGGAGCTACCGGCAAGATCAACAGGGAGGCTTACGTCTGGGAGACGCAGGGAATCTCTTGAAGATTCCAGGCCGGATATCGTTCCGGCGGACGGATCGTCCAAAGATCAAGAAGCCGGAGCAAGCTCGCTTTGTGCGGATGCTCACAACTTATGATATGAATATAAGTGATCCTTGGGTGGACCAAAAATAGAATGACTACAAGTCAACCATGCGTCAGGCGCATGACAATAAAATGTCAGCAATTTTAAGACATTATGGCACGACTGATATTTGATGTGCCCCGTTATTGGCAAAACACCCCATAAACGCCAACAGCCCGGCAGGGCCGGGCTGTTGCAGAATCGGATAATGATGTCCGGGATTCTATTTCTCGGTCGTGGCGCTTGCGCTGGCGGCTGCCGCGGCCTTTGCCTTGACCTTTGAAATTTCCTCAATCAGGAAGTCACGGAATACGGCGATACGTTTGGAGTGCCGCAGTTCTTCCGGATAGACGAAATAGGCATCGAAGCTTGGCCCTTCGAGTTCCGGCAAAATGCGGACCAGATTGCTGTTGGTTGGCAGCAAGTAATCGGGCAGTGCCGAAATACCAAGGCCGGACTCGGTGGCGCGGAAAATGCCATAGATATTGTTGAGCTTCAGGATCGGGCGCATGTCTGGTTTGAACTGCTGTGCGGTTGCCATCATCCAGTTGACGTTGGAAACCGGCGGACGGGCATCCGCGCCATAGATGATCAGGCGATGGTCCTTGAGCTCTTCTGGTGTTTTGGGCATGCCGTGTTGCTTGATGTATTCCGGCGATGCAAACACGTGATAGCGCAGCGTCATGAGCTGGCGCTGGACAAGGTCGGCCTGACGGGGAGGCTGCATGCGGATGGCTACATCGGCCTCGCGCATGGCAAGGTCGAGTTCCTCGTCATTGAGCACCAGCGACAGTTCGATTTCCGGATACCGTTCAAGGAACTCGTTGATGCGCGGCGTTAGCCAGGTCGAACCGAAGGCAACGGTTGTCGTGACCTTGAGCGGACCGCTTGGCCGTTCCTTTGATTCGCGAATGCGGGCTTCTGCCATGGAAAGCTTGGCAAAAACATCATGTGCGGTGCGATACAGCAGCTCGCCCTGTTCTGTCAGGATCAGGCCACGCGCATGGCGATGGAAAAGCGGGACTTTCACGCTTTCTTCGAGTGCGCTGATCTGTCGGCTGACGGCCGACTGGCTCAGATTAAGGTTTTCCCCTGCGTGGGTGAAGCTCCCGGCTTCGGCAACAGCGTGAAAAACACGCAGCTTGTCCCAGTCCATAGACCTGCTCCTAGATGTGCCAGCGCACGGTCGATGCGCAGGACCCCTGATAATTGTTCTCTTCTTTTATGGCCAATTTGGTTTCCACACTATTAAGTGCATCACAAGCTTTGACCAAGTGCATGATTATTCAATCAATATGAGGCCTGTGACATTTTCTGCAAGAAGACATTTTCCTGCGAAGTCCATGGCGGGGTGCGGTTTTCGACGCAATGTCAGTCAATTGGCCGGATCGCGGCCGTTTGAAACGATTAAAAAAGGGGACGCCAGATGCGTCCCCTTTGGTCTTTAAGCTCATTTACGCCAGAAGATCAGGCTTCTTGCTCTGCGATGAACTTTTCTGCCTCGAGGGCGGCCATGCAGCCCATACCAGCAGCAGTCACCGCCTGACGATAGACCTTGTCGGTAACGTCGCCTGCGGCAAAGACGCCTTCGATATTGGTCACCGTGCTGCCCGGTTTGACGAGGATATAGTTCTCGTCATCCATGTTGACCTGGCCTTTGAACACAGCCGTTGCCGGATCATGGCCGATGGCAACAAAGAAACCGTCGGCCGGGATATCAAGCAGCGCATCGGTTTTGACATTGCGAACGCGCACACCTTCAACACCGTCCATCGGACCATCGCCGCCGAGAATGTCTTCAACCACGCTGTCCCAGACGACCTCGATCTTTTCGTGCTTCAGCAAACGGTCCTGGAGCATTTTTTCCGCACGCAGTTCATCGCGACGGTGGATCAGGGTGACCTTGGAGCAGATACCGGCAAGATAAAGGGCTTCTTCAACCGCGGTGTTGCCACCACCGACAACCGTGACCGGCTTATTGCGATAGAAGAAACCATCACAAGTCGCACAGGCCGAAACGCCACGGCCGTTGAATTTCTCTTCACCCGGAAGGCCAAGCCAGCGTGCCTGTGCGCCGGTCGAGATGATGACCGTGTCTGCGATATAGGTGTCGCCGGAGTCGCCCTTGCAGACGAACGGACGTTTGGAGAAATCGACTTCGGTGATCAGGTCGTGGACCATTTTGGTGCCGACATGTTCGGCCTGTGCCTTCATCTGATCCATCAGCCACGGACCCTGAATGACATCCGCGAAGCCCGGATAGTTTTCGACATCAGTTGTGATCGTCAACTGGCCACCCGGCTGAAGACCCATCACCATCATAGGTTCAAGGTTCGCGCGCGCGGCATAGATCGCTGCGGTGTACCCGGCAGGGCCGGAGCCAATGATGAGGACTTTGGTCTGATGTTCCTGGGCCATGTTCTTTGTATACGTCCGAGATGAGTAAAAACAGAGATCGAACATATGAGCAGTCCGGGCAAGACGCAACCGCTTCACGCAAAGTTTGAGCACCTTGTTTCGCGTTTTTTGAATGGTGAAATTTTACGTTTGAAACAGGTAGTTTTATTGTGGCATCGAAGCGTATCGGAATGCTCGTGCAGGATGGCGGAAATTTGCGCCAAAAAGCAGATTTTTCAGCGTTTTCAGTTACGGCATCCAAGCACAAGATTGCATTCTGATGCGGATTATATTATTGCCATCAACTTGCCTCGCTGTAATATTGTTTCAATCGGGGTAAGTTTCGCGCACAGAATCGAGGAATAAATGCAACGGGTCAAACTCGACAAGATCGACCGCAGAATTTTGCGCGATCTGCAGGAAGATGGCCGCATGACCAATGTGGAACTTGCACGCCGTGCAGGTATTTCGGCTCCTCCCTGTTTGCGTCGTGTGCGCGCACTCGAAGAAACCGGATTCATTCAGGGCTATCACGCCGAAGTCGATGCGCAGGCACTTGGCTATAACGTCACGGTGTTTGCGATGGTCGGTCTGGCAAGCCAGGCCGAACACGATCTGCGTGCGTTCGAGGCCCGTGCGGCCAGCTGGCCCGAAGTTCGCGAATGCCACATGGTGGCGGGCGAGATGGACTTCCTGCTTAAGATCGTGTCGCACAGCTGGGATGAGTATCAGAAATTCCTGACCACCGAGCTGACGGTTGCCGAGAACGTCAATCACGTCAAATCGGCCCTTTCGATTCGCACCGCCAAGAACATGCCGGGCGTTCCGATTGATATCGAGGTCGAGGACTGATTACAGGCCATTGACCCGCGACTGACATTTCCAAGAAGACCAGAAACCGGCGCAAAACTGCGCCGGTTTATTTGTTTCTCGACCCTTGCAAGGGCGAGGGCACGCTATCACCTGCATGAAACCTATACGTGTTGTTATGGGCTATTCGATCCGGGCAATGGTGCCATGCACTGGTCAATAAATGTGATCCGGATCGCGATTCGTTCGTAAAAATATCACGAAAACAGCCATTTATCGCCTTGTCGCGATCAGGTGTGCTGGCTGCCCGTTATTAAACGTATGGATGAAAGTCCTTGTCAGTCTCGGGCGAAGGGCATACATACAAGATACCTATACGAATAGGATAGGCTATATATTTAGGGATAGTAATTGGAAGCATTTCAAAAAACTCCGGAAACCACCCGCATTCTGTCCATCGATGATGACGGTTGGCGCGGGATCGTACCGACCATGCTGTTTGCGTTTGTCGGTGTGATGTTGCTGGTGGTTCTGTCCTATCGGCCGTCCGATGCGATGGCCGGTGTCGGGATGGTGTTTCCTTTTGATATGAGCGAACAGGAAATCCTTGAACTGGTGGGGGCTTCCGGTGGTCGCGTTGCGAGATTTGGGGGCTTTGGGCATATGGCGGTCGTTGTGCGTGACGACGGTACGTTGCCAGAGGCCGGGGATTTCGGCGCATTGTTTACCCTGTCTCCGCTAATTGCTTCGGCCTGTTTTGATGCTGACTCACCGAAAAACGCCTTCTGATATTTGGGTTTAAGCCAATGGAAAAGTTACTCGAAATTCGTGCCAATGCGATCAAGGCACTGTTTGTCATTCTGGCCGTGCATATTCCGCTCAGCGCGATTGCCGGTTACTTCGCAAGCGGTGATGCAGTTTCGCCGCTGATCGCCAGTGCGATTTTTGCGGCCATTGCGTTTGTTGTGTGCCGGGCCGCTGGTCCGCAGGCACAGATTTCGCGCTTTATTGTTTCTTCTGCGATGATTTTGCAGGTCGCGGTACTGGTCTATGCCTTCCGCGGACATGAATGGCAGATCGACATTCATATGTATTTCTTTGCAGCACTTGCTGTGCTTGGCGCACTGGTGTGCTGGAAAACGATTGTTGTTGCAACCGGCGTGATCGCCCTGCACCACCTGATCCTGAACTTTGTTGTGCCCTATTGGGTCTTTCCGGAAGGTGCCGATTTCTTCCGTGTGGTTTTGCATGCGGTGGTGGTGATTGTTGAGGCCGGGGTTCTGGTCTGGTCGTGTAAAAGCCTTTATTCGACGTTGGCGCATGCCGATATCGCGCGCAGCGAAGCCGAAGAGGCCGCTAAATCGGCACAGGATTTGTTGGCCCAGAACGAACAGCTTCGTAAACAGCGCAACATTGAACGCGATAACTTCAAGCGCGAATTGGCAGATCAGATTACCAAGATGATTGGGAAATCTGCCGGTGCCGTGGATGCGGAATCGGTTCAATTGCAGAAGCGTGCGCAGCGCCTGAATGATCGGGCGCGTAAGGGCCGTGAAGCATCGCTCGGCGCGGTTCATGCGTCCGAGGAAACCTCGCAGAATGTTCAATCAGCGGCCTCTGCGGTAGAAGAAATCAACGCATCCGCCGACGAGATTTCGCGTCAGATTGTGCGCGCCCGTGAAATCACCGACAATGCGGTTGCGCGCTCCTCAACCGCAAGCGAGCGGATCGAATGGTTGTCCAAGGCGGCCGAGAAAATTGGTGAAGTGGTCAACCTGATTACCGATATCGCGTCCCAGACCAACCTGCTGGCACTCAATGCCACGATTGAGGCGGCGCGTGCCGGTGAAGCGGGCAAAGGTTTTGCGGTTGTGGCCAACGAGGTCAAGAACCTTGCCAACCAGACAGCACGTGCGACCGATGAGATTGCCCAGCAGATTTCTGAAATTCAGGCGGCGACGGGGGATTCCGTTTCGGCCGTAAACGGGGTTTCGGAAACCATTGGCGATTTGGTTGAAGTCACAACCACGATTTCAGCGACGATGGAACAACAGCAAGGCGCAACGCGCGAGATTGCGCAAAGCCTGAATGTCACGGTTGACGCAACCCGCGACCTTTCGGACCTGATCCATCAGCTTTCCGAAATTTCCGATCAGACCGGGGAAACCGCAACAGAGCTTCTGGGCAGTGCGGATCATCTTGGTTCGGAAGCATCCGATCTGAACCAGAATGTTGAGCAGGTTCTCGATCAGTTGGCGAAATCGGGATAAATCGGAATACGCGTCCCAACGTGCGAAAAAGCCGGGCATTTGCCCGGCTTTTTCTTTGTCTTTTTGTATTTGTCTCGAATGAAATTCTGAAACGAAAAAGGCCCGGGGAATGCCCGGGCCCTGATACGCATCAGTTGTTTCCCGGTCAGGAAAAATCGACCTTGAGAATTTCATAGCTTTTGGTGCCGCCGGGCACGGTGACTTCGACAGAGTCACCGACCGACTTGCCAATCAGCGCACGGCCGATTGGCGACGTGGTCGAGATGCGACCAGCGTTGATGTCGGCTTCGATCGGGCCAACCACCTGATAGGTGGTTTCCTCGTCGGTGTCTTCGTCAACGAGCTGAACCTTGGCGCCGAATTTCACGACATCACCCGCAAGGGATTTGATGTCGATAACTTCGGAGCGGCTGAGCACGTCTTCGAGCTCGGCAATACGACCTTCGCAGAAACTTTGGCGTTCGCGTGCGGCATGGTATTCGGCATTTTCCGAAAGATCGCCATGCTCGCGGGCATCCGCGATGGCCTTGATGATTTCAAGACGTTCGACGGACTTGCGATGCTTCAGTTCTTCTTCGAGACGCTGATGCCCCTGGGGGGTCATTGGTACTTTTTCCATCGCGCTCACAGCCTATTCTTATTAGCGGTCGATACTACAAAATCAACCGCCCGGCATCCCGCCGGGCGGTCTGAATTCTTCCGTCAGGTTCAGATTAAGAACCTTAGTACTTGTCCCCAAGATATTCCTGAACGGGACGGACTTCAAGTGCGCCGCGTTTCAGGTTGTCGATGGCGCGCAGGGTAGCGCGGGCACCGGCGACAGTGGTGTAGTACGGGATGTCATCGGTAAGCGCAGTACGGCGGATCGAGAAACTGTCGACCACGGCCTGCTTGCTTTCGGTGGTGTTGAACACCAGCTTGATATCGCCGTTCTTCATCATGTCCACGATATGGGGACGTCCTTCCTGTACCTTATTGACCGGGGTGACGTCTAGCCCTTCTTTTTCAAGAGCTTCTGCAGTGCCATGGGTCGCAACGATGCCAAAGCCAAGCGCAATGGCGTCGCGCGCCAGTTGAACAGCGGCCGGTTTGTCATAGTTTTTGACCGAGATGAAGATCTTGCCTTCAAGCGGCAGGGTGTGGCCCGCAGCCATCTGTGCCTTGGCAAAGGCGCGACCGAAATCTGTGTCCAGACCCATGACTTCACCGGTTGAACGCATTTCCGGGCCAAGCAAGGTATCAACGCCCGGGAAGCGGTTGAACGGAAGGACGGCTTCCTTGACCGCGATATGCTTGAACGGACCATGATCAATTTCAAAGTCGCCGAGCTTTTCGCCGGCCATGATGCGCGCACCGATCTTGGCAATCGGATTGCCGGTTGCCTTGGCAACGAACGGCACCGTACGTGAGGCACGCGGGTTTACTTCGATCAGATAGATGATGTCATCCTTGATCGCGAACTGAACGTTCATCAGGCCAATAACGTCAAGCGCCTTGGCAAGCTGAACAGTCTGTTCCTTAAGGCGTTCGATCATCGTTTCATCAAGCGAGTAGGGCGGCAGGGAGCAGGCCGAATCCCCGGAATGGATACCGGCTTCTTCGATATGCTGCATGATGCCGGCGACAAAGACGTTCTCGCCGTCCGAAACTGCGTCGGCATCAATCTCGATCGCGTCCTGAAGGAAGCTGTCGATCAGAACCGGGCTTTTGCCGGAAACCTGAACGGCTTCGTGCATGTAGCGCAGAAGGTCTTCGGTGGTGTGAACGATTTCCATTGCGCGGCCACCCAGAACGTAGCTTGGGCGGATGACAATCGGGTAGCCGATGCCTTCGGCGATTTTGACGGCTTCGTCGACGGAACGGGCAATGCCGTTGGCTGGCTGACGCAGGCCAAGCTTGTTGATCAGGGCCTGGAACCGGTCGCGGTCTTCGGCAAGATCAATGCTGTCCGGGCTGGTGCCGAGGATCGGAACACCAGCCTTTTCAAGGGCCGCGGAAAGTTTCAGCGGGGTCTGGCCGCCATACTGAACAATCACACCCAGCAGTTCGCCGTTGCTTTGTTCAAGCTGGCAAAGCTCGATTACGTCTTCGGCGGTCAGCGGTTCGAAATACAGACGATCCGAGGTGTCATAGTCAGTTGAAACCGTTTCCGGGTTGCAGTTGACCATGATCGCTTCGATACCGGCTTCGCGCAGCGCATAGGCCGCGTGTACGCAACAGTAATCAAACTCGATGCCCTGACCGATACGGTTCGGGCCGCCACCAAGAATGATGACTTTCTTGCGATCCGTGACTTCGGCCTCGTTTTCCGGCTCAACGAAACCATCGCCTTCATACATGGAATACATGTACGAGGTGCGCGACGGGAATTCGGCCGCACAGGTATCAATGCGCTTGTAAACCGGGCGCAGGCCAAGGGCGTGACGATCCGCACGAACGGCGTCTTCGTCCTTGCCAGCCAGTTCGGCAAGACGTGCGTCCGAGAAGCCGAGCTTTTTGAGGCGCAGCAATTCCTGCTTGTCGGTCGGAATGCCGTTTGCGCGAACTTTTTCTTCCTCGGCGACCAGCATTTCGATCTGCTTGAGGTACCAGGGGTCAAACTTGGTCGCACCCTGAATTTCCTTAAGCGTCAGGCCATGACGGAATGCCTGGGCAGCGTAGAGGATACGGAACGGGATCGGCTGGGTCAGCTTGGCGCGAATAGCCGCCTTGTCCGGCGCACCTTCGATTTTGACTTCGTTCAGGCCGGTAAGCCCGGTTTCCATCGACCGCAGACCTTTCTGCAGGCTCTCGGCAAAGCAGCCACCGATGGACATCGCTTCGCCGACCGACTTCATGGCAGTCCCCAAAAGCGGCTTGGCGCCCGGGAACTTTTCAAAGGTGAAGCGCGGGATCTTGGTGACGACATAGTCGATGGTCGGCTCGAACGAGGCCGGGGTAACGCCGGTGATGTCATTATCAAGCTCATCCAGGGTATACCCAACCGCAAGCTTGGCTGCGATCTTGGCAATCGGGAAACCGGTTGCCTTCGATGCCAGGGCGGAAGAACGCGACACGCGCGGGTTCATTTCAATCACGATCAGGCGACCGTCATCCGGGTTGACCGCGAACTGAACGTTCGAGCCGCCGGTATCAACACCAATCTCGCGAAGTACCGCCAGCGAGGCGTCGCGCATGATCTGGTATTCTTTATCGGTCAGGGTGAGCGCCGGGGCGACAGTGATTGAGTCGCCGGTATGGATACCCATCGGATCGACGTTTTCGATCGAGCAGATGATGATGCAGTTATCCGCATTGTCGCGGACGACTTCCATTTCATACTCTTTCCAGCCGAGAATGGATTCTTCGATCAGCACTTCGTGGGTCGGCGAGATCGCCAGACCATTGCGGACGATCTGTTCGAATTCTTCACGGTTATAGGCGATGCCGCCGCCTTCACCGCCAAGGGTGAAGCTTGGGCGAATGATCGCCGGAAGGCCGGTGACTTCAAGTGCCTTGACCGCATCTTCAAAGGTGCGAACCATGGCTGAGCGCGCGCTTTCAAGGCCGATCTTGTCCATGGCTTCGCGGAACAGCTGGCGGTCTTCGGCCTTTTCGATGACGTGCTTTTTCGCACCGATCATCTCGACACCGTATTTTTCAAGCGTGCCGTCGTTAAACAGGGCGAGTGCGGTGTTCAGCGCCGTCTGACCGCCCATGGTCGGCAGGATCGCGTCCGGGCGTTCCTTTTCGATGATCTTGGCAACCATGGCCGGTTTGATCGGCTCGATATAGGTCGCATCGGCCAGGTTCGGGTCGGTCATGATGGTCGCCGGGTTCGAGTTGACCAGAATGACGCGGTAGCCTTCTTCCTTAAGGGCCTTACAGGCCTGGGCACCGGAATAGTCAAACTCGCAAGCCTGACCAATAACAATCGGGCCGGCACCGATGATGAGGATTGATTTGATATCTGTACGTTTCGGCATGTCGTTTTCCGCTTTTCGCAAGGGCAGGCGCTATGGCTGCACCGCCTCGTTTAAGTCCGTTAATCGCGTAATCTCGGGCGTATCCTGATCCGGGGATCAGGCTTTGGCGTCCTCGATCAGACCAACGAAACGTTTGAACAGGTAGTGGCTGTCATGCGGCCCCGGCGATGCTTCGGGGTGATACTGAACAGCGAAGACCGGCTTGTCTTTCAGGCGCAGACCCGCAAGGGAACCATCAAACAGCGAGAAGTGCGTTGCTTCGACGTTGTCAGGCAGGCTGTCCTTGTCGACGACAAAGCCATGGTTTTGGGATGTGATTTCAACAACACCCGTGGTCGTGTCCTTGACCGGGTGGTTGGCACCACGGTGGCCGACATCCATTTTCATGGTTTTCGCACCCAGGGCGAGCGCCATCATCTGATGACCCAGGCAAATCCCGAATACCGGCTTGCCACTTTCGATCAGGGTTTTGATGGTCGGAACCGCATATTCACCCGTGGCGGCCGGATCGCCCGGACCGTTTGACAGGAAAATCCCATCCGGGTTCATCGCAAGGATTTCATCGGCCGAGGTGGTGGCCGGAACGACCGAGACCTTGCAATCAAGGCTTGCCAGATTGCGCAGGATGTTGCGCTTTACGCCGTAATCAATGGCAACGACATGGTGCTTGGCATTGCCAACCTTGCCATATCCGCCTTCGCGGGTCCAAAGCGCTTCGTCCCAGTCGTAACCGGTGGTGCAGCTGTTGTCCTTGGCAAGGTCCATGCCTTCAAGGCCCGGCCAGTCATTGGCCTTGGCGATCAGGGCTTCGATATCAAAACTGCCATCTTCGCTGTGGCAGATCACACCGTTTGGCGCGCCTTCGGTCCGGATGCGTTTGGTCAGGCGGCGGGTATCCACACCGGCGATCCCGATCCGGCCATGTTCAGCCAGCCAGTCGTTGAAATGTTTCTGGGCGCGGTAGTTTGACGGCTCGGTAATGTCCTGGCGCAGGATGCAGCCAAGGGCGACCGGTTTGGCGTTTTCGATATCTTCGTCGTTGGTGCCGACATTGCCGATATGGGGGAAGGTAAAGGTGATCATCTGACCGGCATAGGAAGGGTCGGTCATGATTTCCTGATAGCCCGTGATCGACGTGTTGAAGCAGACTTCACCAACGACCTCTCCTCGGGCCCCGACGCCGCGTCCCCAAAAAACTGAACCATCTGCGAGAACCAGAACGGCAGAAGCACCAGGGGGCGGGGTGTGCGTGGGCGCTGACATTGGCAAATGTCCTTTCGATCTTTCCACGGTGAAACACGGATTCTTTTTATATATAATAATTCTGCGCAGGCCGACAAAAACGGCTGCTGTTAACCTGCATACCGGCCATGCAGACGTGCCAAGTGGTTTCCAGCAAGGTATGCCGACAGCGCAAAAGCGTCAGCAAGGTGTGCGGAAAGCGGGGCAAAGCGTGATCCCGGCAGGCAAATTGGCGGATGTCTACGGGAGTCGCCATGGCATGTCAAGGACGCATCTAAACTTTTATTTTTACAATAAAATCAATAACTTACACGTTAACGTTTTCTTTGCGTCAAATGCCGTTTTGCGGTATGTTCGCTCCTTTCTTCCACAGAATCAGAGATGAGCCATGCTGCGATCGCAGCTTAACGACGCTTTGAAAAAGGCCGTCCTTGCCAAGGATGCCTGCTCCGTAACCACCGTGCGCCTTATTCTGGCGGCACTGAAAGAACGCGATATCGCCGCACGGAGCGACGGCAACACCGATGGCATTTCAGATGATGAAATCATCAATCTGCTTCAGGCGATGGTAAAACAGCGCCGCGAAAGCATTGAAATGTACACCAAGGGCAATCGCCCGGAACTGGCCGAACAGGAAGCCTCCGAGATCGAGGTCATCGAAAAGTTCCTGCCGGCCCAGCTGTCCGATGAAGAAATCGAAGACGCCGTGCGTGGCACTGTTTCGGAAATTGGTGCGACCTGCCTTAAGGATATGGGCCGCACCATGGCAGCCCTGCGTGAAAAATACAGCGGCACGATGGATTTCGGCAAAGCCGGTGGCGTCGCCAAAAAACTGTTGGGTTAATCGCAACAGGACTATGTCATTTGAAAGCCGGGCGTGTAAAATCGTCCGGCTTTCGTCGTCCCGGGACCGGACAATAATTACATCAATCAGGTCGACCGGGGCAGGGACCAATCAACAGCGTTGCAGCACACTGCTGTGACATTACGGGAACGGGGCACACATGAGCTTTCCCCAGTCGTTTCTAGACGACCTGCGGGCGCGGGTGGGACTGGCGGATGTCGTCGGTACATCGGTGAAGCTGATCAAACGCGGCCGGGAATATTCCGGGCTGTGCCCGTTCCATTCTGAGAAATCCCCGTCCTTTACGGTCAATGAGCAGAAGGGTTTCTATCACTGCTTTGGTTGTGGCGCGCATGGCGATGTCATCAGCTTTGTGATGAATACCCGTGGCCTGACCTTTATCGAGGCGGTCGAGGTGCTGGCCAATCAGGTCGGCATGGAAGTTCCCAAACAGTCCCGCGAAGCCCAGGAACGTGAACAGAAGGCCAAAACCCTTTACGAGGTCATGGAAGCAGCCTGTGCGTTTTTCGAACGCATGTTGCGCATGCCCGAAGGCAAGGAAGGGCTTGATTACTTCCATCAGCGCGGACTGGATGACAAGACGATATCCGACTTCCGGCTGGGCTATGCCCCGGACAGCCGCGGGGCGCTGAAGGCAGCGCTCAAGCGCGAAGATATTGACGAAAAACTGATGATCGAGGCCGGGCTTCTGATCGAGCCCGAAGATGGCAACCGGCAAAGCTATGACCGCTTCAGAGGGCGGGTCATGTTCCCGATCCTGGATCGGCGTGGACGGGTGGTGGCCTTTGGCGGGCGCGTCATGGGTGATGGCAAGCCGAAATACCTTAACAGCCCGGATACGCCGCTGTTTCACAAGGGGCGGTTGCTTTATGGCTTGCCGCAGGCACGCGAAGCATCGCAACAGGATGCGCCGATCATTGTTACCGAAGGCTATATGGATGTGATCGCCCTGCATCGCGCGGGCTTTCGCGGGGCGGTGGCCCCACTTGGCACCGCGGTGACCGAAGAACAGATTGGCGAACTTTGGAAAATGACCAACGAGCCGATCCTGTGTCTGGATGGCGATGTTGCCGGTAAGCGCGCAGCAGTGCGTGCCGCAGAACGCGCACTGCCGATTTTGCGCCCTGGCAAGTCATTGCTGTTTTCGATCCTGCCCGAGGGCGAAGACCCTGATAGCCTGATGGCAGCCCCGGATGGCTTTAACAGTTTCCGCAAAATCATCGAACATGCCGTGCCGTTGGCCGAGCTTGTCTGGCGCATGGATGCGGGCACGCACAAGATTGACACCCCGGAACGTCGTGCAGCCCTTGAGGCGACGATAAATCAACGCATTTCCGTGATCGCGGATGAAGCCGTGCGGTCGCAATACAATTCGTTTTTCCGTGATCGTATCTGGAAGCTGTTCAAGGGGGATCGGGGCGGAAAGCCCGCAAACCGTTCGGGAAATTCGGGCAATTTCCAAAATAAAAAATCCGGATGGGGTGGCAAACGCGGAAAAAATGACCATTTCTGGGGTCCGGCCGGTAAAGCGGTTCCGGGCATGTCGCGACCGCCCATGCAAAAGAAGCGTGACCTGCAAGACTCCATTCTTTTGCTGACATTGATCAACCATCCTGCCTTGCATGATGAGATTGGTGAACAGCTGGGAATCTATAGTTGTGCAGACTCCGCGCTTGACAATCTTCGTCGGGCCGTCTTAAAGCTGCTTGACGATGATCCTGGACTTGATTGCGAAACGATCAAGGCCCAATTGGAGCGCGACGGGCTGTCAGAGACAGTTTTGCGGGTGGTTAGTGCCGATGTTATTGCGCACGCCGCTTTCGCCAAGCCCGAAACGCCGCTCGAACGGGCCCTGACGGGTTGGAAACAGGTTTTTTCCATGGCTGTAAGCTCCCTGGAGGACGAAGAGGCAAAATACGCCGTCCGACAGTTGGCAGCAGATACCAGCGAGGAGGAATGGGAAAGATTTTCTCACAGACGAGAGGATCTGGCCCGACGCCGGGAGAAAGTGTTTAAGCTCGACGACTGATCATTGATCACGTGTGTGGTCTGGATCAGCGATCGGGCTATTTGTGATTTGCGCTGAAAGACACGGCGCTTGGGACAACAACGGTACGAACGTACCCAGCGGGAAACGGGGAATAGATGTCGTCTAAGACTTCGAACGCTGAAGAGAAAAAGAACTCTTCTGAAAACGCAGACGGACCTCTTCTCGATACATATAAGTCGGCCATAAAAAAGCTCATTGCCAAAGGCAAGGAGAAGGGCCACATCTCGGTCGATGAGTTGAACGCGGCCCTGCCATCCGAGCATTTCTCCTCGGAGCAGATCGAAGACGTGATGAGCAATCTCAACGAGATGGGCATCAATGTCATCGATGGCGATGAAGCCGACGACAATGACGACAACGACGATTCCGATGCTGATCCGCGTGGCAACATCTCCGAAGATGATGTTGGCCGGACCGATGATCCGGTGCGCATGTATCTGCGCGAAATGGGCAGTGTTGAACTGCTGTCGCGCGAAGGCGAAATCGCCATTGCCAAACGTATCGAAGCCGGTCGCGACATGATGATTGGCGGGATTTGCGAAAGCCCGCTGACCATTCGTGCGATTGTGAACTGGCATGACCAGCTTCAGGCCGGCGAACTTTTGCTGCGTGACGTCATTGACCTTGAAACCACCTATGGCGGTGGCCCGGAAGCGGAAATTGCCGCGGCCGAAGGTGAAGACGAAGAAGATACCGACGTCGATGCAGAGGCAGATGTCGAAAGCTTCGAGTCGGCCAATGACGACGATGACGAAGAAGCCGAGACCGAAACCCCGGCCGGCCTCACCGATGAGGCCGAAGAAGACGAGGACGAAGAGGACGACGAGTCTGAAAAGTCCGAGGATGAAGAGGGTGAAGGCGAAGGTCGCGGCGACGATGATGACGACGATGACGAGAACGAGCAGGTCAACGTTTCGCTTTCCAAAATGGAAGAGGAACTGACCGAACAGGTTCTCGAGAAGTTCGAACTGATCGCCAAGACCTATGAGAAATTGCACAAGGCGCAGGAACAGCGTCTGGTGGCAATGAACAAGGGCGAGGCCGTTCCGGCCGCGACTGAAAAGCGCTATAACAAGCTCAAGAACGAGATGGTTGACCTGATGGAAGATGTTCACCTGAACAACTTCCGTATTGAGGAACTTCTCGATCACCTGACCGGTTTGAACAACCGTCTGCTCGGCCTTGAAGGCAAGCTTCTGCGCTTTGCGGATCGTTGCAAGATCAAACGCCCCGACTTCATCAAACAGTATCAGGGCCATGAACTTGACCCGAACTGGATGGAACGTGTTGGCGGCTTGCCGGGCAAGGGCTGGAAAACCTTTGTTGAACGCTATTCCGAAGAAATCGCCAACCTGCGCGAAGGCATTGGTGGTGTTTCGGCCGAGGTTGGTTTGCCGGTTGGCGAATTCCGCCGCGTCTACGGCGTGGTCAACAAGGGTGAACGCGAAGCCGGTCGTGCGAAAAAGGAAATGATCGAGGCCAACCTGCGTCTCGTGATCTCGATCGCCAAGAAATACACCAACCGTGGTCTTCAGTTCCTTGACCTGATTCAGGAAGGCAACATTGGCCTGATGAAGGCGGTGGATAAATTCGAATACCGCCGTGGGTACAAGTTCTCGACCTATGCGACCTGGTGGATCCGTCAGGCGATCACGCGTTCGATCGCCGATCAGGCGCGCACCATCCGTATTCCGGTTCACATGATAGAGACCATCAACAAGCTGGTCCGTACCTCGCGCCAGATGTTGCATGAAATCGGCCGTGAACCAACACCGGAAGAGCTGGCAGAAAAACTGCAGATGCCGCTTGAGAAGGTCCGCAAGGTTCTGAAAATCGCCAAGGAGCCGATCTCGCTCGAAACCCCGATCGGGGACGAGGAAGACAGCCATCTCGGCGATTTCATCGAAGACAAGAACGCCGTTCAGCCGCTTGATGCTGCGATCCAGGCCAACCTGCGTGAAACCACCACGCGCGTTCTGGCATCGCTCACCCCGCGTGAAGAACGTGTTCTGCGTATGCGTTTCGGGATCGGCATGAACACCGACCACACCCTCGAAGAGGTTGGTCAGCAGTTCTCCGTGACCCGCGAACGTATCCGCCAGATCGAAGCAAAAGCGCTGCGCAAGCTCAAGCATCCGTCGCGCTCGCGCAAACTGCGTTCGTTCCTCGATTATTAAGAAATTACGCGACGTTCGGGCTTGACCTTGGCCGGAAAATCGCTAGTTTTCGGGACCGCACCGGACCACCGGTGCGGTCTTTTCTTTACCCGGACTTTTGTCTTGGGGGCCCGTAGCTCAATTGGTTAGAGCCGACCGCTCATAACGGTCTGGTTGGGGGTTCAAGTCCCTCCGGGCCTACCACGGGCAATACTCATATTATATGACTATTGCCCGTGGTAATTTCCATCTTCTCCAATCATCATACTTTTATATTCTCGGTCCGCTCCTGATCCGGTTTCTTGAGCGTGGCTGCAAATCCTATTCGCGCAATAGCTTGATCCTTAGTCTTTGTGCGTTCCGGATGTGATGTTGCGCGGTTGCTTCGGCTTGGTCGGCATTGCCGGAGCGGATGTTGTCGATGATGTCTTTGTGCTCTTGGTAAGCGCTTTCTGGCCGGTTCGCATACTGAAGAGTCGTACCGCCGAGAAGGGCCATTGAGTTCGACAGAGAATTCAGCGCATCAATCAAAAAACGGTTGTTTGCCGTTCTATACAGCGCCTGATGAAACAATCGGTTGGCTTCTGCGACTTTTACCGGGTCATCACCATTTTTCAGCATCAGTTCATTGAGGTCTTCAAGCTCGGCAATTTCGAGCTCCGATGCGTGGCGCGCGGCATAGCGGGCGGCTGTTCCTTCCAGAACTTCGCGGATTTCATACAGTTCAATCACTTCGCGATGATCCAGTTCCCGGATCACCGCACCGTGCCTTGGCAGGTGGATAAGCAATCCATCGCTTTCTAGGCGCCGGATGGCATCGCGGACCGGGGTGCGGCTAATCCCAAACCTTTCAGCAACCTCCACCTCGCGGATTCGGGTTCCCGGCTTAAGCTCGCCGTGCTGAATCGCTGCCAAAAGCTTCTGATAGGCAACTTCGCTGCGAGGCTGCTGATTGGCGGAATCTGGGCTCATTGAGCGGCACCTGCTTTGTTCTGTCTGGTTTTAACTTGACACACGCCTTGTGAAATCACAAGTCTTGCAGACAATTGTATACAAAGGTATCCAAAAACATACAAAGAGAGGTGTGGGTGCTGTGAAAACCAGATTTGATCATTACGATGTTCTTGTCGCGGGCGGTGGGCAGGCTGGGCTTATTGCAGCAATCGTGGCAGCGGAAAAAGGGGCGCGCGTTTGTTTGCTTGAAGGTGCGCCTCGGACTCACCGCGGTGGGAATACACGCCACACGCGTAATTTGCGCCCGATGCATATTGGTCCCTTATCAGTCCTGAGCGGCACCTATGACGAGGCCGAATATTGGGATGACCTGATGCGCGTGACGAAGGGTAAGACCAACGAAACGCTGGCGCGTATGACTTTGCGAAATTCGACAGAGGCGGTTGCCTGGCTTGAACAGCGCGGCGTACAGTTTCAGCCGCCATTGGGTGGAACTCTGCATCTAGGACGAACCAACGCCTTCTTCATGGGGGGCGGCAAGCAGCTGTTGAATGCGCTTTATCGCCATGCCGAAAAGCTTGGCGTTGAAGTCCACTACGATGCGATGGTCTCGTCCGTCGATATTGCAGACGGAGAATTCAAAAGCCTTCAGATTGGTGAGCATACGATATCTGCCAAGGCCTTCGTTGCCGCTGCTGGCGGGTTTGAAGCAAACATTGAATGGCTGAAGGAAGCATGGGGTGACATCGCCGAAAACTTCCTGATCCGTGGGACACCGTATAACCGGGGTGACTTGCTGCGTATTCTTCTCGACGCCGGGGCCCAACAGATTGGTGAGCCCAATCAATGCCATGCAGTTGCAATTGACGGACGCGCGCCAAAGTTTGATGGCGGGATTTGTACGCGGGTTGACTGCGTGTCGCTTGGCATTGTGGTCAATAAGAACGCCGAACGATTTTACGATGAAGGCGAAGATTTCTGGCCAAAGCGCTATGCAATCTGGGGGCGCCTTGTTGCCGACCAGCCGGATCAGGTCGCCCATGTCATTATTGACCAGAAAACACGCGGAGCCTTCATGCCGCCGGTCTTCCCACCCGTTGTTGCCGATACAATCGGTGAACTGGCCGAAAAAATTGGTCTCGACCCGGCAACACTTGAGAAAACTGTCAACGACTATAACGCATCGGTTCAACCGGGGCAGTTCGATCATACCGAGCTTGATGGCGTGCATACCAGCGGGCTTGCGGTGAACAAAACCAACTGGGCGCGCACACTCGATCATCCCCCCTACAGTGCCTATTCGCTGCGACCTGGCATCACGTTCACCTATCTCGGTGTGGAAGTCAGTGAAAAGGCGCAGATGCAGATGGCGAACGGAACCGAAAGCCCGAACATCTTTGCGGCCGGTGAAATCATGGCCGGCAACGTATTAGGCCAAGGATATCTTGCCGGGATTGGCATGACGATTGGCAATGTATTTGGACGAATTGCAGGAAGCGAGGCTGCCGATTATGCGCTCAACCGATAAAACAACCGAAGCCGCGCGTGTGATGACCATCTGCAACGCTTGCCGCTATTGTGAGGGGCACTGCGCTGTTTTCCAGGCGATGGAACTGCGGTTGGAATTCAACTCGGACACGCTCGATTATCTGGCAAACCTTTGCCACAACTGCGGGGCTTGTTACCACAATTGCCAATATGCGCCGCCGCACGAATTTCAGCTGAACGTCCCGGCGGCAATGGCCGAGCTCCGTCAGGAAAACTACGGGGTTTATGCATGGCCGGGCTTTATGGGCCAGCTGTTTGCCAATAATGGCCTTTGGGGCAGTCTTCTGTCCGTCATCGTTATCACACTGTTTTTCGGGGCGACCGCCATTTTGACAGGGGCCGACTTCTTTGCAGCGCATGAGAATGCATTTTATGGCGTCATCTCGCACAATGTCTTGGCAACCCTGTTTGGCATCGTTGGCGGGTTTGTCTTGGTCGCGCTGGTGGGATCGGTTTTGAAGTTTTGGCGGACAATGAATTTGCCAAGTCCGCTGATGCTTGATTATCCCCGCGTCATGCAGGGCATAAAGGATGCACTTTCCCTCAAATACCTTGATGGCGGGAATGGTCAGGGGTGTTCCTATCCCAGTGAGACGCCATCAATGGCCAGACGTTGGTTCCATCAAATGACTTTCTGGGGCTTTATGTTGTGCTTTGCTGCGACATCAAGCGCCACGATATTGCATTACGGCTTCGATCTTCCTGCACCCTATGGGTACTTAAGCCTGCCAAAGCTGTTTGGCATCCTTGGCGGGATCGGTCTTATTGTCGGACCCGCCGGTCTTTTGATGCTTAAGGCCAAGGCCGATTCCGCCCCGAAGGGCAAAACCAACAAAGGTATGGATGTCAGTTTCCTGGTGTTGCTGTTTTTGACCAGTCTCACGGGACTTTGCCTGATGTTTGTGCGTGATACGCACTATGTCGGGGTGATGCTAAGCCTTCATCTGGGCGTTGTGATGACCCTGTTTTTGTCGATGCCCTATGGCAAGTTTATCCACGGGTTCTACCGGTTGATTGCGTTGATTGTCTTTGCGGTAGAAAAAAACGATCACAAACAGGTGGTCGGTGTATGCCAGGCCAAGAAGACTATCTGAATTTATGACGTCAAAGGCTGGCACATCATGTGCCAGCCGATTGCCAAGTCGGTCGGTGAACCGCGGCAAATAACGCCTAGAGCGGGAATTCGATCCGGACCTTCAGGCCTTTGCCGTCTTTACCGTCTTCGAGTGTCAAGCGTGCCCTATGTGCGTCTGCAACTTCCCTGACAATAGCGAGACCAAGACCGCAGCCTTGTCCGTTTTGCTCATCAAGTCTTACGAAACGCTCCAGAACTGCTTTGCGATCTTCTTTCGGTATTCCCGGGCCATTGTCTTCGACCTCGAGAACCGGACCGACAGCAACGCCACCCCCGATTAGCCGAACCGTTACGATCGTGCCGGGCGTGCCATAAACAATGGCATTATCGATCAGGTTGCTCAGCATTTCCTGAAGTAAAACCTCGTTGCCGGTTTCTATTTGGCAGTTCATGCCTTCGCTTTGATCGTCGAAGCCAAGATCAATATCGTGGCGGATTGCCTGACGGACCATGCCAGATGTTACCGAGGCAGCAAGTGCGAGCAGATCGGTTTTCACATAGCGAACAGCTTTTCGGCCTTCGGGGGATACCCGTGCAAGATTGAGAAGCTGGCTGGCCAATCTTGCCGTTTGTCGGGTTTGGTCAACGATACGTTCAAGTGCCTGCCGGTCTTCCGGGTTGCTTGCATTGCGCAAGGCCCATTCGGCTTCGGCCTGCACCGTCGCAAGAGGGGTGCGGAGCTGGTGCGAGGCGTCGGCAATGAAACGTTGGTTGGCCGTGATGGAGCTTTCGAGACGTGCCAGAAGCGCGTTGAGAGACTTGACGACCTCGGTGACTTCCTTGGGCATGGCATGGCGGATCGGGCGCAAATCATCCGTTGATCTGCGCCGGATTGCCTGTTGCAGTCGTCTGAGTGGCGCAAGCCCGCGTGAAACACCGATCCACGCGAAAACGCCGCCGAGAAACATCAAAACCAGAAAGTCCGTGGTCGATCCCAGCAGTTCGTCATAAATCAGATTGTCGCGTTCGCGACGGGTCTGGCTGACATCAATGGTCACCCAGCCGTAGATGTTCGAGGATGGATTGGCGACCAGGTACTTCATGGTGACCGCGCGCACGTCCTCGTTACGGTAATGTGCATTGTAGAAATGGGGAACACCGGGTTCCAGCGTTACGCCTTCAGGCAGGCGAGGGAGGCCGAAATCACCTGTTACAAACGCCCCGTCCGGGCCCTGAACGCGGTAATAGGTGTTTTCGCGGGTGAATTGTTCAAGCAACAATTCAATATCGCGCGACAACAGATCCCCGCCGGAATTAATCGCATGTTCGGAAATGGTCACCGCCAGCGCGACCAGAAGGCGATCCTGTATGCGGTTGGCCATTTCACTGACGGTCAGGTAGTTCTTTGCCAACAGCCCGAAGGTCAGCAAGAAACCCGGCAGCAAAAGCCAGCGCAGAAGCCTTGCGCGTAAAGAAGTGGAGATGGCTGTGGCGTTTTCGTTCATTCGTCAATCATGTAACCAAGTCCGCGAATGGTGCGGACTTCGACATCACCTGAAGCAATTTTTTTACGTAGGCGGCTGATGTAAAGCTCGATTGATTTTACGCTGGCTTCATCATCAAAACCGAAAAGATGCAGGGCGATTTTTTCCTTGCTGATCACCTGACTTATATTCAGCAGCAGAATTTCAAGCACCCCGCGTTCGCGCGGCGTCAGCGAGACAGGCTGACCATCAATGGTCACGGATCTGTCGACCGAATTGAAGGACAGTTTTCCAACCGTGATATAGGGATTGCGCTTGCCAATATTGCGTCGCAGAAGAGCCCGGGCTCTGGCTTCGAGTTCTGATAACTCGAAAGGTTTGACCATATAATCGTCTGCCCCGGCATCCAGACCGGCAACACGTTCATCGAGATTACCACGCGCGGTCAGGATCATAACCGGCAAATTGATCTGGCGTGCTCGCACGGTTTTCAGAATTTCAATTCCGTCCAGTCCCGGCAGTGATAAATCGAGAATCAGAAGATCGAACGTCTCTTGCAGAACAAGGTTGAGCGCGTCCTCGCCGTCATGAACCATATCGACAGCATGATCGGTCTGCCGGAGAGCAGCAGCGATTTTATCGGCCAGAACAAGGTTGTCTTCTACGATCAGAATGCGCATTTCCCTTAAATAACATCGAAAACAGCTGCGAAAATTAAAAATTTGACCATCGACAGCTAACTGACAGCTTTTTCGTTTAGATTTTCCTTCAGGGGCAAGCGGCACTCCCGGCAACGACCGGAAAAAAACAATAACAGCCGAAAGCCTGAATGGGAGGAAATCGACAATTGATGGCGCGATCTGCGTCACCCGTTTCTTTCCTTCCGTTCGAGATAAAACAACCGTTATGGAGGGAACGCCCAATGTCATGGGGAAAGAACTTTAATCTGTCATTCAAGTCCGCGTGCGCGGCTGCGGCAATTGCCTTTGGCTTTGCCGGTACAGCAACCGCACAGGATGCAAATTTCGAGGGAGACCGCGTCGAACTGATCATTCCGTTTGGCGAAGGTGGTGGGACTGATACTTGGGGCCGTTTCTGGGCACCGTATTTCAGTGTCTTCCTTCCGGGAAGCCCGACTGTTGTCGTCAAGAATATTCCGGGTGGCGGCTCTACATCTGGTGCCAATCAGTTTCAGGCCCGTGCCGAGCCCGATGGATTGACCGCAATCGGTACTTCCGGCTCTACCCAGTTTCCGTACCTTCTGCGTGACAAGCGCGTACAATATGAAATGCGTGACTGGCGTGTTGTTCTTGCATCGCCGACCGGTGGTGTTGTTTACGTGAATTCAGATCTTGGCCTCAAGTCGGCCGACGACATGAAAGCACTGGAAAACGTCAAGTTGCGTTATGGCAGCCAGGGGGCGACATCCCTTGATCTCGTTCCGTTGCTTGCCTTTGAACTGCTGGGACTTGATGTTGATGCGGTCTTTGGCATGAAGGGCCGTGGGGCCGGTCGTCTTGCCTTTGAGCGCGGCGAGGTCAATATCGATTACCAGACGTCTTCGGCTTTCATCAACAACGTCCGGCCGCTTGTTGATATCGGAAGTGCTGTTCCTTTGTTCTCCTGGGGGGCACTGGATGACGATGGCAACATCGTACGCGATCCTTCATTCCCTGATCTGCCGAGCTTCCCGGAAGCATATGAGAAAATGAAGGGTGAAAAGCCTTCAGGCCCGGCATGGGAAGCGTACAAAGCATTCTTCATCGCCGGTTTCCCTGCGCAGAAGATGGTCTTTTTGCCAAAAGACACACCTGAAGAAATCGTCCAGGCGTATCGTGACGCGGCACAGCTTGCCACCGAAGATGAGAGCTTTGTGGCTGATCGACAGGCAACCCTTGGCGAGTACAAACAGATCGTTGGCGAACCTGCAGAACGAATTTTCCGCACGGCTGTAAACGTTCCTGAAGATGCTCGTGAGTGGGTCCAAAAATGGCTGACCGAGAAGTATTCGGTGCAGTTCTAATTAAAATCTGAAGTCTCCCGTATCCTGATCGGGGTGGCCTAGTCCACCCCGCTTTTTTCACCCTTCGACTGTCTGGTCGTTTTAAGGGAACGGGCGAACTTTGTCTTTTGACGGAGTTTCCAAATGCTTGATGCAATGATGACCGCGCTGGCTCATTTCGCGCAACCAACCCATCTGATCTATCTTTTGCTGGGTGTTGGAATGGGCATGGTTGTTGGTATTTTGCCCGGTTTGGGTGGAATTGTAGGGCTGTCTCTTCTGTTGCCCTTCATCTATGGCATGGATCAAATCTCGGCCCTTGCCATGCTGATCGGCCTTGTCGCGGTTATCCCAACCTCGGACACCTTTACTTCGGTCCTTATGGGGATACCGGGATCAAGTGCATCACAGGCAACCGTTCTTGATGGATTTCCATTGGCGAAAAAGGGCCATGGTGCCCGTGCGCTGGGCGCTGCATTTTCGGCATCATTGGTCGGTGGCTTGGTTGGGGCCGTTATCCTTACCGGCTTCGTTGTGATTGCGCGGCCCCTTATTCTGGCATTTGGCTCGGCCGAGCTGTTCATGCTGGCTGTTCTTGGTTTGTCGATGGTTGGCGTTCTTGCCGGTCAGAGCCTGCCAAAGGGCGTCATTGCTGCGGGTCTTGGTTTGTTATTGGGCGCACTTGGCGCGGCACCCGCGACCGGCGAACTCCGCATGAGTTTTGACTCCGTTTATTTGATGGATGGCCTGCCGCTTGTCATCGTCGGTCTGGGAATGTTCGCGTTTCCTGAAATCATCGATCTTTGCCGGCAAAATCGATCTATTTCAGACAAGGGCACCCTCGGTCTCGGATGGCGGGACGGTGTTCGCGATATGATCCGTCATAAATGGCTTTGCCTGCGTTGCGCCGGTCTTGGCAGTATCGTTGGCGCTTTGCCCGGTCTTGGCGGAAGTGTCGTCGACTGGATCGCCTATGGTCATGTCGTCCAGACTGCAAAAGACAAATCCCAGTTTGGCAAGGGCGACATTCGAGGTGTTCTGGCGCCGGAAAGTGCCAATAATGCCAAGGAAGGCGGTGGGCTTGTCCCGACCTTGCTGTTTGGTATTCCCGGTTCGGGCAGCATGGCTGTTTTCCTTGGCGGTATGGTGCTGATTGGTCTTGAAGCCGGCCCTGCAATGGTCGGGCGTGACCTTGATATCACCTACACGATTATCTGGTCGCTTGCGATTGCCAACGTGGTTGGTGCCGGTGGCGCGTTGCTGATTTCACCGTTTGTATCCCGTCTGACGACCATCAAATACGGCTATCTTGCACCGTTCATGATTACAGTGATCTGCTTTGCCGCGTTTCAGGCAACGCGTTCGCTGTCAGACATGATTGCGTTGTTGGTGCTTGGTGTTCTTGGCGTGCTGATGAAGCGCTTTGGCTGGCCGCGTCCGGCATTTCTGATCGGCTTCGTCCTTGCTTCCAATACCGAGACCTACCTTTATCAGGCGTTGCAATTCTACAATTGGGAATTTTTGACACGCCCTGGCGTACTGATTATCGCAGCCCTGACCATCATTTCGGTTCTGATGGGCATGCGCAAACACCCGGCAAACCCGGTTGAGGAAGAAGAAAGCAGCCATTCGCATAATCCGAAACGCTGGCCGCAAATCATGTTTGCTGGCGGACTCTTTGCCTTCTTTGCTTTTGGTATTTGGGATGCAACCCAGCATTCCTTCCTTGGCAGCGTCTTTACCGGTGCTGTGTCGGTTGTGATGTTGATCGCGTCGGCCATCCTGATTTGGCAGTTGGTGTCATCACCCGCCTCACATGCCGCCAATTTCGACCATGAATATGATCTTGATCATCAGGATGTGAAACCAACCGCCGGTCTTTGGCACTACGTGCTGTGGGTTACAGGCTTGGTGGTCGGAACGGCGGTGTTTGGGTTCCTGATTGCAATTACCGGCTTCTTTATTGCCTTCCTTCGGATCAAGGCCAAAGCGTCCTGGTTTCTGACGCTGCTTTTGACCGGGTTGGCGGTTATCGGGCTTTGCATTCTTGCCTGGTCGCTGGTTCTCGATTTCCCGGCAGGGATGCTTCAGGACCTGATTGAACTTCCCTGGCCGCTGGGGTGATCGACATGAAAAATACCATGATTGTGAATGACCAACATGCCGTTCCCTGTGTGATTATGCGTGGCGGCACTTCCAAGGGGCCGATCTTTTTGGCCAGTGATTTGCCCGAAGATGTCGCAATGCGCGATCGCCTTTTGCTTGCGGCAATGGGGTCGCCCGACAAACGTCAGATTGACGGTATTGGCGGTGCCGATACGTTAACCAGCAAATCGTGCATTGTTGCGCCATCCAGCCGACCGGACGCCGATGTCGAGTTCCTGTTCGCGCAGGTCGCCATTGACAGGGCTGAGGTTGATGTCAATCCGAATTGCGGAAACATGACCGCCGCCGTTGCACCATTCGCGATCGAGGCTGGTTTGGTGCCGGTTACGGGGGATCAAACCTTGGTGCGGATTTACAACCAAAATGTCGGTGCATTGGTGGACGTGCTGGTTGCCACGCCGGGCGGTAAGGTGACCTATAGCGGTGATGCTGCGATTGATGGCGTACCTGGTACTGCGTCGCCCTTGATATTGCGGTTCAAGGATATCATGGGCAGTAAAACCGGACGGCTTTTGCCGACCGGCAAACCGATCAACTATATCGACGGGCTTGAAGTGACCTGTATTGATGTGGCGGTGCCGATGGTGATGTTTCGGGCCCGTGATCTTGGGATTAAGGGGAACGAGACCAAGGCACAGCTTGATAGCAATGCGGAATTGATTGCCCGGATGGAAACCGTGCGTCGCAAGGCATCGGAATTGATGGGGCTGGGCGACTGTACTGGTAAGGTCGTCCCCAAAATGGCAATTTTGTCGGAACCAACGAAAGGTGGTGATATTACATCACGTTACTTTGTGCCGCATAATTGCCATGCAACCCATGCGGTGACCGGGGCAATATGTGTTGCCAGTTGCGCGTCACTTTCGGGAAGCATCGTTGATGGGATGATCGAGCTTAAGGCTCAGCCGCAGCAATGGATCCAGATCGAACATCCAAGTGGCGTGATTGCCGTGGAACTCACCATCGAAGGGTCTGGGCCAAATCTTTCAGTGATATCGGGTGGTGTGATCCGCACAGCGCGCCGGTTGTTTGAAGGCAGGGTCCTTGTCCCTGAAAATATTCTGACGGAGGTTGCGGGTTGATGGATGTTGTATTGATGCCGGGCGATGGGATCGGGCCGGAAATTACGTCTGTCACGTGCAAAGTGCTGGAGGCATTGGACCGGTCGTTTTCCCTGGGACTAAAGTTTAGCAATGAAGACGTCGGATTTACGTCGCTTGAAAAGCATGGCACCACCATTACGCCAGAACTGATCGAACGTGTGCGGAAAGCCGATTTGGCTATTATCGGACCGGTTGATACTGCGCGTTACCCACCGGCGGATCAGGGCGGGATCAACCCATCGGCGGCACTGCGCATCAATCTGGATTTGTATGCCAATGTAAGGCCTTCAAAGGTGTTTGAGGGCCTTCCGTCGGCTGTTGCGAACATGGATTTGGTGATTGTGCGTGAAAACACAGAAGGTTTTTATGCAGATCGCACAATGTATGCCGGAACTGGCGAGGTGATGCCGACGCCTGATCTTGCGCTTGCCACGCGCAAGGTAACACGTCAGGGCAGTTACCGTGTTGCCGCCTATGCGGCGCGACTTGCCGCGAAACGCCGGGGGCACTTGACCATCGTGCATAAAGCCAACGTTTTGAAGTTGAGCGACGGTCTTTTCCTGTCCGAAGCAGAAAAAGCAGCCGCAAAGCAAGGCGGGCTTGAGGTTCGTGAAGAACATGTTGATGCCATGGCGTCACTTCTGGTCAGAACCCCTGACGCGTTTGACGTGATTGTCACCACCAATATGTTCGGCGATATCCTTTCAAACGAGGCGGCCGAGCTTGCAGGCGGGCTTGGTCTTTCCGGATCACTTAATGTTGGCGATGAAAATGCGATTGCGCAGGCGTCGCATGGTTCCGCGCCGGATATTGCAGGCAAGAATATCGCCAACCCCGTATCGCTTTTGCTGTCGACTGCATTGCTTCTGGAGTGGAAGGGAGTAAAAGCCGGACGCAACGATTTGCAGCAGGCTGCCAACTGTCTCGATCTGGTAATCGCTGAAATGTTCAAAAATCCGAACACGCGAACAACTGACCTTGGCGGGACACTGTCTTGCAGTGATTTTGGCTCGATCTTGGTCGAAAAGCTTTAGGGAGCTCGTTTCGACAAGATAATTGCCGTTATATATGTGTGATGATGGACGGACAATTTGCGTTAGCTTTTAGCCCATAGTGCTTACACCCCTCCGTTGGAGCAGTATTCAAGCCAATCAGAAAAATGTCAGCTTTTCTGTCAATTCTGCAGCTTTTTGTCAGCTTTTGTGACAATCGATGACAACTTATCTGACAATCGGAAATGCTAAGGCATTGATTTCGCGAGAGGTCGGATGTCACCTTTTGTGGCACCTGACAACTTTTCCCGAAAAATTTATGCCGCCTGAGACCGACGCATATATGCGTCGGTGCAGCTATTGGATTGTCATAGTTCGGGTTAATGCGCGTGCTAGGCAGGCTGGACCAACGCACAATTCTCCTCAAGCCAATCAAAAAGATCGTTTTCTTTTGGTGGCAAGGCGATTTCCAGGCCTCCGGCAAATTCCTTGAATGCTTCGAGGTTTAGTTGGTTCAGGCCGACCAGTACCGTGATGTCTTTTACCAAAGCATCGGCAATGACATCCCGAAAACCGCGCCCTTCGGCCTCGTGCTTGCCGAATTTGTTGATAACGAGAACATCGGCACCTTTTTGAAGCTCCTGGGTGACGAAGCCAACGGCATCTTCCAGTGCACTTGTATCGAGGCGGCAGCCGCGTGAATGTTTGCCTAGTGCCTGAGAAATGCGAATAACCGGACCATCCGGCAGTACCTTGACATCCATATCGCACGGATCGTCGATTTCCCGTTCTGAATTGATCTGGACTGTTCCGCAAACGCGCAAGCCCGTGTCCGAGAGGCGCCGGGCAACGCTCGACAAAAGCAGGTCTGTGTCGCCTCTACCCGCTGCCATCGTGTATGCGATTTTCATCTTGGTATTCCTTGTCTCGTTTCGTCGGGGGAGATCGCTCACCTGAGTCAGGAAGCCCGTTCCTCGGAATTGGGAAAATCCGAGGAACGGATCGTGCATCCAAGGTCACGCAGAAGGCCGTCTTTCAGGCTATAAATCAGGCCGTGAATTTTGATGTCTGCGCCAGCGCGCCAGGCACGTCTCATGATCGGGGTTTCCGCCACCCGGCTGACACCCTCGATCACATTGAGCTCCGCGAGCCTGTCACGCCGAACCTCGATGTCACTGTGCAGGTCAAGTGCACGGGCATGATAGCGGGCCTGACGACGGATCGGTTCAAGCCAGTAATCGGCCAAGCCATGGGGAAGGTCCTCGGTCGCCGCTTTCACTCCACCACAACCGTAGTGACCGCAAACAATAATCTCGCGGACCTTCAGGGTATCGACGGCAAACTCAAGCGCAGACAGAAGGTTCAGGTCTGATGAATGCACCACGTTTGCAACGTTGCGGTGAACAAAAACTTCTCCGGGATCAAGCCCGGCAACAACGTTGGCCGGTACCCGGCTGTCTGAACATCCGATCCAGAAAAACTCTGGCGCCTGGTGGCTTGCCAGTCTGGAAAAATATCCAGGTTCTTCGTCTTGCCGTGATCGCGACCAGACCTTGTTTCGTTCCAAAAGGTTTTCAAGCATGCAAACCTCACACCTTTTGTGGGTTATATGCGCTATAACCGCGCGTCTAATTCGGTTTCGTATTGTTGGTCCCGCGTCCAAGGTCGGCTCCGGTGATGGAGGAGGACGCGATAAGGCCGTCGACAAACGCCTTTGCCTTGCGGACCCACTGGGCTTTTTCCATCGCTTCGGAGATTTTTGGTTTCACGGTTTCGAACGGCAGGGGATGCCCCTCTGCCAGTGCATCTAGCCGGAGGACGTGATAGCCATATCTACTCAGTACAGGCTCGGGCGCGATTTCGCCCTCAGAAAGCTGGCGAAGAGCGGCTTCAAATTCGGGCACCGTGTCGCCGGGGCGCAACTGACCAAGCGATCCGCCTGCTGAACGCGATCCACAGTCGCTTTGCGTGCGTGCAATCTTTTCGAACGTCTTGCCGTCTTTGCGAAGGTCGCTGAGGATATCGTTTGCCCGTCTGAGGGCCAGTTCTCTCTCCACGGCGTCATTCGGATCGCATTTGCACAGAATGTGGGACACTTCCCACAACGGCATCGAGCGAAACCGTTCAGGATCCTTTTGCCATTCGGCACGAATGGCTTCTTCGCTTGGGGGAATGATATCGATCTCTGCTTCAAGCAATGCGCGGATCATGGCCTCTTCCCCGGTTTCAAACCGGTTTGGAGAGACTTCCAGCGGGACAGCTTCAATACCGTTTTTGCGCGCTTCCTGAAGCAACAGGGTACGGATGACCAGTGCATTTGCCGCGTTACGCAAGGCGTCGGCAAAATTGTCCTTTGACGCCGTGTGGTTTTGCAATTCCGCAGCAACCGCTGTTTGCGGAATGGTTTCGCCATTGATGACGAGATCGGGAAACATTTGCGTATTCATAGCGCTTTGTCCTTTGTTTTCAGGAGGTCGCCGGCGCATGAATGCGCCGACTGTCCATTATCGATGTGACAAAGGTCTGGTGCGGCGTGACCGGACAATCTGATACCCTGGACGCAAGAAATACCGCACTGGAACTGACAGCATGTGCACAAGGCGCGTGAACGGGAACACCAGGAAAATCGTTAGGCCCAGAACCAGATGCAGTTTGAAGATCCAGGCCACATTGGTAATGTGGCTGGCGGCATCAGACTGGAAGGTGAAAATTCCCTGTGCCCAAGCCATGAACTTGGTCATTTCATACCCGTCGAGATGTTCAAGCGACACAAAGATGGTGCCGATCCCAAGAACAAGCTGTGTCAGCAACAGGGCCAGAATGCCAATATCGGCAAAGCTTGACGTTTTGCGGATACGCGGATCGGTGATCCGACGATGAAACAGCATCAGGCCACCAATTAGGGCCATGACACCGGCAATGCCACCGGCCACAACTGCCAGGGTCTGTTTGGCACCGTGAGTGATCCCAAGGGCATCAAAAATCCAGATTGGCGTCAAAAGTCCGACCAGATGGCCAAAGAAAATGACCAGAACACCGACATGGAACAGAACGGAGCCCAGCATCAATTGCCTGCGACGCAGAAGCTGACTTGATGATGTTTTCCAGGTGAAGGGATCACGTTCATATCGGGCGATAGAGCCGATAATCAGGACCGATAGCGCGATATAGGGATAGATCCCGAAAAGGAAGTTATGCATTTGGGCCTCCTTTACTCTGCTGCTGCCGGCGGTACCGGTCCAGCGGGTTGATCAATACGCGACAGAATGTCACGCACCTGCGGGCAACCGGCATTCGGGTCCGGTCCAAACGTGACCTCGCTTTCCTCCCAGACTTCGTCGAGGGCCTCGAGGTCATTGGGGTCGTCTTCGGGTTGTTCAAGGAGCTCGGCAACGGCATTGGCGTCAGCCGTGACATTGGCCAGTTGCTGCAAGGCGGAAAACACCGCCTGATAGGGGCTTTCGCGATTTTCAAGACGGGCGCGGATTGCCTCAAAGATGTGTGCTGCGTCAGCCAATGTGTCCTGCATCTCTGCACGCGGCCGGGTTGACAGGAATTCCAGCAGCACAGGAAGATGGTCTGGAAGCTCCGTTGTTGCCGGTTCAAAGCCGCCAGCCCGGTATGTTTCAAGCAAGCTGACCATGGCGCCACCACGGTCACGGCTTTCACCGTGGACATGCTCGAACAGGTTAAGTGACAGGCTGCGCGAACGATCAAACAGCATGACGAAACGTTCCTGAAGATCGTAAATGTCATCGTTTGACAGCGCTTCGACCAGCGGTCGCAAACCGCGACGTGCCGCCGCCGTAAGGCGGGTGTCCGATGCCAGAACGCCGCCAATTTCGGGCATGGCTTCTTGCAGTTCTGTTGTCGGATAGCTCAGCAGAAGCGAGAACGATTTGAGTGTGCGGTCCATCAGCGTACCTCCTCTGGCATTTTCAGAGGCTTCTTGCTGCCACCAAACAGGGACCCCTGACTGATGCCCGAAGAACAACCGTTGCAGTTGGTGAACCCCTCGCCGCCACGCAGGTCATAGGCTTCCTCGACCTGTTCGCGATGGGTGGTCGGGATGACGAACCGGTCTTCGTAATCGGCAAGCGCCATGATTTTGTACATGTCCTCGATGGTTGCACCATCAAGACCGACGCGCTTGGCGACCGACTCATCAATGACACCATCGACGGTTTTCGACCGCATATAGGCCCGCATGGCCAACATCCGTTCGAGAGCATTTGCCACTGGCTCCTCGTCACCAGCCGTCAGCATATTGGCAAGGTATTTCAAAGGAATGCGAAGGTTGCGGACATCGGGCATTGCCCCATCAATGCCGATTGCGCCGGCTTCGGCAGCATTCTGGATCGGGGAAAGTGGCGGGATATACCAAACCATCGGAAGGGTGCGGTATTCCGGATGCAGCGGGAAGGCAACTTTCCACTCCATCGCCATTTTCCAGATCGGGCTGTCCTGGGCTGCCTTGATCCAGTCTTCAGGGATACCGTCGGCACGGGCCGCCGCGATAACTTCCGGATCTTTGGGGTCAAGGAACACACCAAGCTGGGCATCATAAAGATCGGTGGTTTCTTCGGCATTGGCCGCGGCTTCGATCTTGTCGGCATCATAAAGCATGACACCGATATATCGGATGCGCCCGACACAGGTTTCCGAACAGACCGTCGGATTGCCTGATTCAATGCGCGGATAGCACAGCGTACATTTTTCCGATTTGCCCGTTGACCAGTTGTAATAAACCTTCTTGTACGGGCAGCCCGATACGCACATGCGCCATCCCCGGCATTTTTCCTGATCGATTAGAACAATGCCGTCTTCTTCACGTTTATAAATCGCCCCAGACGGGCAACTTGCAGCACATGCCGGGTTAAGGCAGTGTTCACACAGACGCGGCAAATACATCATGAATGTATTTTCGTATTCGCCGTAAATATCTTTCTGGATGCCTTCGAAGTTGTAGTCTTCCGAGCGTTTCGAAAACTCACCGCCAAGAATTTCTTCCCAGTTCGGGCCTTTTTCGATTTTTTCCATCCGTTCGCCAGAGATGCGCGAGCGTGGACGTGCGGTCGGAAAGGCCTTCGTTTCCGGGGCGGATTTCAGGTGATCGTAATCGAAATCGAACGGTTCGTAATAGTCGTCGATTTCCGGCAGATCCGGGTTGGCAAAGATGTTTGCCAGGATCCGCCATTTCGATCCCTGTTTGGGCTGCAGCTTGCCCGACTTGGTGCGTTCCCAACCACCATTCCAGCGGTTCTGGTTTTCCCAGTCGGTCGGATAGCCGGTGCCAGGTTTGGTTTCGACGTTGTTGAACCAGGCATATTCAACACCATCACGGCTGGTCCAGACGTTTTTGCAAGTTACCGAACAGGTATGGCACCCAATGCATTTGTCGAGGTTCAGCACCATGCCGATTTGTGCGCGGACTCTCATTTCCCGACCTCCTTGTCGTTTGCTTCTTCGTCGAGCCAGTCGACCTTCTGCATTTTGCGGACAATGACGAACTCATCACGGTTGGCACCCACGGTTCCGTAGTAGTTGAAACCGTATGATTGCTGGGCATAGCCCCCAATCATGTGTGTGGGTTTAAGTGTCGTGCGGGTGACAGAGTTATGAATGCCGCCGCGTTTGCCGGTCTTTTCGGAGCCGGGCGTATTCACGATTTTTTCCTGCGCATGGTACATGAAGGTCGTACCATCCTTTATGCGCTGGGAAACGACTGCGCGGGCGGTCAGGGCACCGTTGGTATTGTACAGTTCCACCCAGTCATTATCGACGATCCCGGCGCGTTTTGCGTCGTTTTCACTGATCCAGATCACCGGACCACCACGGTTAAGCGTCAGCATCAACAGGTTGTCGCTATAGGTCGAATGGATGCCCCATTTCTGGTGCGGTGTGATGAAGTTCAGCACCACATGGGGCATACCGTCGCGGGCTTCGTCGTTGATTTCCGTTGTAATGGTTTTGAGGTCAACCGGTGGACGATAGGAGACAAACCCTTCGCCAAAGGCCCGCATCCACAAGTGATCCTGATAAAGCTGCTGACGTCCTGTCAGGGTACGCCACGGGATCAGCTCGTGAACGTTGGTATAGCCCGCGTTGTAACAGACATGCTCGGACTCAAGGCCCGACCAGGTCGGCGAAGAGATGATCTTGCGCGGTTGGGCGGCAATGTCGCGGAAGCGGATTTTTTCATCTTCCTTGGGCAGGGCAAGATGCTTGTGATCACGTCCGGTAATCTTGCCAAGTGCATCCCATGCCTTGACCGCAACCTCACCATTGGTTTCCGGTGCCAGCATCAGAACCACCTCGGTGGCATCGATATCGGTATCGATCTTCGCACAGCCCTTGGCAGATCCTTCCTGCCACACACCGTTCAAATCACGAAGATGCTGAACCTCGACCTCGGTCTTCCAGTTGATCCCTTTGCCGCCATTGCCCAGTTTGTCTAGCAACGGGCCAAGTGCGGTAAAGCGATCATGGATTGCGGTGTAATCGCGCTCGACGGCGATATAGTTCGGTGCAGTCTTGCCGGGAATAAGTTCGCATTCACCCTTCTTCCAGTCTCTGACCTGATCCTGGGCGAGTTCACCCGGGGTGTCATGAAGGATCGGCAGGGCGACAATGTCGGTTTCCTTGCCAAGATATCCCGGAACGATTTCCTGGAACTTCTTGGCAATGGCCTTGAAGATTTCCCAATCAGACTTGCTTTCATAGGCCGGGTTGACGGCCGCCTGAAGCGGGTGGATGAACGGGTGCATGTCTGACGTATTCAGATCGTTCTTTTCATACCAGCTTGCGGTTGGCAGAACGACATCGGAATAGACTGCGGTGGTGCTCATCCGGAAATCAATACAGACCAGAAGATCAAGTTTTCCACGCGGGCCTTCTTCATGCCATTTGGCTTCCTTGGACAGTTGATGGCCTTCTTCACCCAAATCCTTGCCCATGACACCATGATCGGTACCAAGAAGGTGTTTGAGGAAATATTCGTGCCCCTTGCCCGAAGACCCCAACAAGTTGGAACGCCAGACAAACAGGTTGCGTGGCCAGTTCTTGGGATCATCCGGATCTTCACAGGACATTTCCAGTTCGCCCGATGTGAGTTTTTCGGCGACATATGCCGGAATTTCCTTGCCGGCTTCTTTGGCTGCCTTTGCAACATCGAGCGGATTGGTCTTGAGCTGTGGGGCAGATGGCAACCAGCCCATCCGTTCGGCACGGATATTGTAGTCGATCATTGAAACGTCCCAATCGCCTTCCGGGGCGGTCGGAGAAAGGATTTCTTTGGCCGTCAGTGTCTCATAACGCCACTGATCGGTATGGGCATACCAGGCACTGGTCGAATTCATGTGCCGAGGCGGGCGTCCCCAATCAAGAGCAAACGCCAGTGGTTGCCAGCCAGTTTGCGGACGGAGTTTTTCCTGCCCGACATAATGGGCCCAACCGCCACCCGATTGGCCAACACAGCCGCACATGACCAGCATGTTGATGACACCACGGTAGTTCATGTCCATGTGGTACCAATGGTTCATCGCAGCGCCGATAATGACCATTGATTTGCCTTTGGTCTTTTCGGCATTTCCGGCAAATTCCCGGGCGACATGAATGATCTTGTCAGCTGGAACACCCGTAATCTTTTCCGCCCATGCCGGGGTTCCGGGCATGCCGTCGGCATAGTCACTGGTGACCCAGTCACCACCCAGCCCGCGATCAAGGCCATAGTTGGCACAGAACAGGTCAAATACAGTCGCGACCACAACCTCGCCTTCAGCGGTCTGGATACGTTTGACCGGGATATTACGGGTTAGAACATCCGGGTGTTGCGCATCCGTCGCAAAGTGTTCCGAGGCATCACCACCGAAATAGGGGAAATCGACCTCGGCGATCTCGTCATGATCTTCTTCAAGGACCAGCGACATTTTGAGATTGGTGTCAGCACCAGCAGCACGTTCTTCAAGGTTCCATTCGCCAGCCTCGCCCCAGCGATAGCCAATTGATCCGTTTGGTGCGACCATGCGGCCCGACTTTTCGTCGAGTGCGATGGTCTTCCATTCCGGATTGTTTTCTTCGCCAAGTTTGTCGCTCAGGTCTGCGGCACGCAGGAACCGTCCCGGAATAAGGGAACCGTTCTTTTCATCGAGTTTGACCAGCATCGGAAAATCTGAATATTTGCGGCAATACTCTTCGAAATAATCTGTCTGACGGTCGAGATGGAATTCGCGCAGGATCACATGGCCAAACGCCATTGCCAACGCGGCGTCCGTACCCTGCTTGACGTTCAACCAGACATCGCCAAATTTTGCTGCTTCGGAATAATCCGGGCAAATGACGGCCGATTTGGTTCCGCGATACCGGGCCTCGGTATAGAAATGGGCATCTGGTGTTCTGGTTTGCGGCACGTTCGATCCCCAAAGGATCAGATATCCAGCATTGTACCAGTCTGCCGATTCCGGAACGTCGGTTTGTTCGCCCCAGGTCATTGGCGATGCCGGTGGCAAATCGCAATACCAGTCATAGAACGACATGCATACGCCGCCCAGAAGGCTGAGATAGCGTGAACCGGCCGCATAGCTGATCATGGACATTGCCGGAATGGGCGAGAAACCAAACACACGGTCAGGGCCATATGTTTTCGCGGTAAAGGCGTTGGCGGCTGCAACCAATTCGGTTGCCTCATCCCAAGTTGCTCGGACAAACCCGCCTTTGCCGCGGTTCTCTACATAGCTTGCGCGCAAGACAGGGTCATTTTGAATGGCTGTCCATGCCTGAACCGGGTTCATTGTCGAACGCATCCGGCGCCACAGCTTCAAAAGCTTGCCACGGATGAGCGGATTCTTGACGCGGTTGGCAGAATACAGATACCAGCTATAGCTTGCCCCTCGGGCACAGCCGCGCGGTTCATGGTTTGGCAATCCGGCACGGGTGCGTGGGTAATCGGTTTGCTGGGTTTCCCAGGTAACAATCCCGGATTTAACATAGATTTTCCAGCTGCAAGACCCGGTACAGTTCACACCGTGTGTCGAGCGAACGATTTTGTCGTGGCGCCAGCGGTTGCGATAGGTATCTTCCCAGTCGCGGTTCTCGCGGGTGACCTGACCGTGATTATTTGAAAACCTTTCCAGTTCCTTGTTCTGGAAAAAGTTCAGTCTGTCTAACAGGTGACTCATGGCGTTTCTCCTGAAGGCTGCGGACCCTGCCCAAACGGGTTAGGCTGGGCAGGGATAAATTTGAGTGATCAGCACGAAACCGGTGCGTTCTTGCGGCTGTAGTAGAACCAGGTGATCGCAACACAGACCGCATAGAAGCCGGCAAAGCACCAAAGCGCGCCTGCGGGACCGCCAGTCAGTGCGATGGATGTGCCATAGGCTTTTGGAATGAAGAACGCGCCATAGGCAGCAATCGCACTGGTAAAGGCGATGATGGCCGAGCTCTCGAGTTCCGACTGTTTAAGCTGGGCTGCCTGATCAGCATCGGGCATCAGGCGCGGGATTTCCTGACGCATGATCGACGGAATCATCTGGAAGGTCGATGCGTTGCCGACACCGGTCAGGAAGAACAGAGCCATAAAGCAGGCAAAGAAACCCCAAAAATGACCGCTGGTTCCGCCAAGCGGCAGGAATTGCAGGACGCCGACAACCGCAATAATCATGCCGATAAAGGTCCAGAACGTTACCCGTCCGCCACCAAGCTTGTCAGAAATCCATCCTGTGCCAGCACGGCTCAGCGCGCCAACCAGCGGACCAAGAAATGCATATTGCAAGGCATCGACTTCTGGGAACTGGGTCTTCATCAGAAGCGGGAACCCGGCGGAATAGCCGATAAAACTGCCAAATGTCCCGGTATAGAGGATGCACATAATCCAGTTGTGTTTGCGGCTAAAGATGATCGACTGCTTTTTGAAGCTGGCTTTGGCATCCGCGATACTGTTCATGCCAAACCAGGCAGCAATGGTCGAAACCACGATGAACGGCACCCAGATGAAACCGGCATTCTGCAAGAAGATTTCGCCCCCACCAGCAACGCTTTGGGCTGCGCCACCAAAGGCGCCGAACACACCGGCCGTGATCACAAGCGGGACCACAAACTGCATGACCGAAACACCAAGGTTGCCAAGTCCGGCATTCAGGGCCAGGGCGTTGCCCTTTGTTCTTTTCGGATAGAAATAGGCGATGTTTGCCATCGAGGAGGCAAAGTTGCCGCCCCCGAACCCGCACAACAGTGCAAGAATAAGGAACCAGCTGTAGGACGTATTGGGATCCTGCACGGCAAAGCCGATGCCAAGCGCAGGCAGCAACAGGGATGCTGTGCTCAGCGTCGTCCAGACACGGCCACCAAAGATTGGCACCATAAAGCTATAGAAAATACGAAGCGTTGCCCCCGACAAACCGGGCAGTGCGGCCAGCCAGAAAAGTTGGCCGGTGGAGTAGGTGAAGCCAATGCCCGGCAGCTTTGCGACAACAACCGACCAAACCATCCAGACCGAAAACGCCAGCAAAAGGCAGGGAATGGAGATCCAGAGATTGCGGGTGGCGATTGCACTGCCTTTGCTTGACCAGAACTCTGTATCTTCTGGTCGCCAATCGGTCAGGACAGCGCCTTTTTGACCATTGTCTGCGTGCGTGATTTCCAAAGGAACCTCCCGATGAAACTGTTGGAGAGGCAGAGCGCAATCTGCGCTCTGCCGGTTTGTCTTACTGAGCAGGTTTGGTGGTAACGCCCGATGGTTTGCCAGTGGCAGGTGCCGGTTTCTCCAGCGGTTTGTCGGGCACATCTGAAAGGTATTTTTCGTCTGCCAGTGCCGGATGACGCGAACGTTCCATGCGGCGGATCACGACATGCATCCAGATCGTGGACACCGCGACCAGCACGAACAGCAGCATGAATGGCGCGGTCCAGACATTGGTCAGATCAAGAAGCACTCCGAAGGCGATTGGCAGGAAGAAACCGCCAAGGCCACCGATCATGCCAACCAGACCACCAACCGATCCGACGTGATGTGGGTAGTAAACCGGGATGTGTTTGTAGACGGCGGCTTTGCCCAGACTCATGACAAAGCCGAGAACGACTGTCAGGGCGACAAACATGCCAACCGAAACACCGAAATCAAACTCGATGGGTCCGTTGATGCCCGAAACCAGATAGGTCGTCTGCGGGTAACTCATGATGAACAGAACGACCAGGGAGACGATGAAGGTCAGATACATCACCGCACGTGCACCCCATTTGTCCGACATCCAGCCCCCCAGTGCCCGAAACACCGAGCCGGGGAGAGAATAAAGTCCGGCAAAGACGCCCGCCGTGGTTAGTTCCAGCCCATAGGCGCCGACATAGTAGCGCGGCAAAAAGCTTGCCAGCGCGACAAAGGCACCAAAGACAAAGAAGTAATAGGTGGCAAAACGCCAGACCTGCATGTTCTTAAGTGGCTCAAGCTGCGAGCTGGCTGATACCGGGCCTTCGCCAGATTCCTTGCGCGCTTGCTGGACCGGGTCGGTTTTTGCCAGCAAGAAAAACAGTACGGCTGTGATGACAAGGACGACAGCATAAACGCGGGCCGTCCCCTCCCAACCAAGGGCGACTACCAGAAATGGGGCGGCAAAGTTCGTTACAGCCGCGCCAACGTTACCGGCGCCAAAAATCCCCAGCGCAGTGCCCTGACGTTCCTTTTCGAACCAGCGCGACGTATAGGCGACACCAACGATAAAGGACCCACCAGCAAGGCCAAGACCAAGGGCGGCAACAAGAAAGATTTCATAGCTGTGGACGGACGTCAGGAGCCAGACACAGACGGCTGTAATCAGCATCTGCAGTGGGAACATAACCCGACCGCCAAATTGCTCTGTCCATACGCCAAGGAAGATGCGGCTGACCGAGCCGGTTAGAACCGGTGTCGCGACCAACAGCCCGAATTGTGTATCACTCAGGCCGAGTTCCTGTTTGATCTTCACCCCGATAATGGAAAAGATCGTCCAAACCGCAAAGCATACCGTGAAGGCGAAAGTACTCAGTCCCAGAGCACGGTATTGGTCTGTTTGTGAAACCCCTTTTAACGTATGCATGGCAATTCCCCTCGAGCATCTGTCGTTACATTGGAGCGTGTCCGAATGGCCTGATCATTGTTTGAGGGGACCCTCGTCAGGGTTGATCTAAATCAGAAAACGTGGAACGCTTCGGTGAAATAAACAGCCACGCCAAGTATGTGGTCCGGCGGTTTGCCGAACCTCAATACACAGAGAGAGCAAGAGCAAATGCCCGCTTGATAAATATCAAGTAAGCAGCAGGCATGTTTCTGCGCAGGGTTATAAGTGAGGAAAAAATGTCCGATTCGACCTTCCCGGAGGTACGCAGTCTGGATCTCTTCGCTGATATGAGCGACGAGAACTATGCCAAGCTCATGCGCGGCGCTTATTTGCAAACATTTCCGCCGCATGTTGACCTGATAGGTGAAGGTGAAGGTGCTGATTTCCTTCATGTTTTGGTCTCAGGCGCGGTGGATCTTTTTTCGCGTTGGAATAACCGGGAAACGAGTGTCATGATCGTCAAGCCGGTTTCAACTTTCATTCTTGCCGCTACCATTCGCGATGCTCGTTATTTGATGTCGGCCAGAACAATGGAGAAAAGCCGGATTGTCATGATCCCCAGTCAGGATGTCCGGGCGATCTTTGACCTTGATGCAGGCTTTGCACGTGCGGTTGTCGTCGAATTGGCCGCCTGTTACCGTTCAGTGATCAAGACCACCAAGAACCTGAAGTTGCGTACAGCCCTCGAACGTCTGGCGAACTATTTGCTGTCCCGACATCGGGCCTATGGTGCGCCGGCGAGTTTCGATCTTGATCTGGAAAAACGGCAACTTGCGTCGGTTTTAGGGATGACACCTGAAAATCTCAGCCGCGCGTTCAAGGCACTTCAGGCATATGGGGTCGCGGTTAACGGAGAAAAAATAGAGATAACTAACCCCGCCCTTCTTCAGAAGTTTGCCAAGCCGACATCTCTTATTGACGATGATCAAACGTAAGGAGAGAGCCTATGGTTAAATCTATGCCCGGTGCTGCCGGAACACTGGCGGACCAGTATCCCGATATCTGGAAGGCTTATGCTGAACTTGGTAAGGCCGCTGCAGAGGCAGGACCTTTGACGGATCGGGAACGCCGCCTTGTAAAGCTTGCGCTTGCAATCGGTATTGGTTCTGAAGGAGCGGTACATTCACACACCCGGCGTGCCAAGGCCGAAGGTATCGCCCAAGAAGATTTGTTGCAGATTGCGATGTTGTCTATCGGACCCGTCGGTTTGCCGCGTGCGGTTGCCGCGAAAACCTGGATTGAGGACATCTAGGGCCCTTCCGACATGGTTCCATTTGGGTGCTTCCAGTTGATCATTGTCAAGGGTTCCTACCATCGCAGTGTTATGCTGATTGGTGTTCACAATGTAATGTCATGCGAACTCCCCGAATTGTGAATGTATTGAAGGGCTGCAATCGGTAAGATTGCAGCCCTTTCTTTCATTGTGAGTTCTGCCTGCCGTGGTTCTTATTCTGCCTGCGGAGCGTGCGTCTGACGAAACTCGGCCCCAGGGGCTTCGTGCAAGAAGCCGTTGGCAAAGTTCATCGGGAAACGCATTTCCTTCAGGCGGTGTCTGAGTTCTTCCGGATCGGTTTTACGCGCGAGAACTTGACGATAGAGATCCGAAACCCTGGTCATGTCCAGACTATGTGGCGACAGGCGGAACGCTGTCACACCGGCGGTTTGCATCTGTGCGATATTGTCCGCCATTTCAACATAGTGGCTGGACAGGGTTTGCAAACCGTTGACCGCCAGAAATGGCGTATCGTCGAGTGTTTCGACATCCATGCGATCAAGGTGGTCCCCGCAAACGTACCGGCACCCGTCCTTGTGCATGATCTGACGGGCTGATTTTTGTTTAAGCGGTGCTGAAGCGCTGGATCAAAAGTTCGGGATTAAGGAAACTTCCAGCAGGGCGGCGGCACTTTGCCAAGTTTCATTATGCAGGAGCAGAATGCGAGAGGCGTGCATGCGAAGGCAACAAGTCTCTCCTTCTGGACGAGTGCACATTGGTTTCGGATGTTCACCAGTACCTGATCGAGTTGACGCTGGGGATGACGGCGTCGGTGATGTCATTGCAAACACGATTGATCGTAACAGCGATGCATTCTCTAAAGTGGAAACTGTGATTGCCGCGAATTGGCAGAACTGACGATACAGCTAATCAGGAAATCAGCACGCGTTTAGACCAAATCAATCTTGGTATGTGCTTTCCCCTCTCTTCAAAAGATTTGATGAGAGGGGAATTGATTTGGGCATTTTTGCTGGAAAATGAAAGTTGTCATCTTTTCTGACAATTCCGCAGCGCTTGTCAGCTATTTGTCGGTCATAATTCTTGGGAATTACGCCTTTTCTTCGGATTTCTCGACTGAATCGCGTTCTACCATAAGGCATTCGACCTTGATCTGGTTTGGTGTCGCAAGAAGGCCGCCAACGCTGTCTATCAGGAGTTCGGCACCGATTTCGCCCATTTCGTAGTGCGGTAGAATAAGTGTCGTCAGGGCAGGGTGCGTGTGCTGGGCGATTTCGCGGTCGTCAAAGCCGATCACAGCCACATCTTCCGGGATGCTTTTCCCTAGTTCGCGCAGCGCGTCAAAACAACCAAGCGCCATCAAATCATTGGCGCAAAAAATCGCGTCTGGCGGATTATCGAGTGCCATGAGCTCATGGGTCATCGAATAACCGGTTGAGGGCTCCCAGTTGCCTGGCCGGACAAGTGCTGGATCAAACGGTATATCGTTGCTTGAGAGTGCCTGACGGTATCCCTTGAGACGGTCGCGCGAGGCGTCGACACCTTTTTGCCCATTAATGATCGCGATGCGCTTGCGACCGGCTTGTATCAGACGTTCAGTTGCCGCCCGTCCCCCCAGCAGGTCACCTGGCAAAACAGACGGGAGGGTGCGGGTGCTGTCGTAGCAATTGACAAGGACAGTGGGCTTCTTTGACAGGATCGGTGGTAATTCCACCAGTCGGGTAAGAATTGTACCGTAAATGATCCCGATGACGTTCGAGTCTGCCAGCTGATTGACGATGCTGGCTTCGATGTTCGCATTGCCGTGGCTGACCGCGAGGCAAACATTGATCCCGTATTCCAGGGCCTTGTTGTGCGCCCCTTCAAAGGCCAGTGCCATCCATGGATCGGTGCTGATTTCATCTGCGATGAAGATAATGACTGACCGTGACTTGTTGCTTGGCGCAACCTGGTTTTCACGTCGAACAAGCTGATAGCCAAGTTTGTTCGCGGAATCGATCACACGCTGACGTGTGGATTCAGTCAGTTTGGCCGGGCTCCCGTTCAGGACCAGTGAGACTGTTGCCTGCGATACGCCCGCCATCGAGGCAACATCCATCATAGTCGGGCGATTTTTGCCACCGTAATGTTTCTTTTGCGACATTGAACTCGTTTTGCCTCTGGTCTTTTAGCCAACCGATATTTTGCGGTGATTGCGTCAGATGGTGCAAAAACGACCGATAGACAACGTTTTCGCCCTTAGAATTGAACAGGTTGGCGCACGTCTGAACCACCAAGCCGATATTGGTAATACCTTATTCAAGACGATCAAGACAAGCCGTCTGCCGCGCCTGCGGCATAATTAGTAATCATTCTTCCAGTTGAATTTATATCGGCATTCTATCCTGAGGTCACTTGACTCCATATTATTAATTAATATTATTAATTCAATAGGGAGGATAATTAATGAAAATTTTGATTACGGGTGCAGCCGGCAAGGTCGGCAAGGCATTTTTGGCGGCATTTCTTGATAGCCCCAGGTATGCATCGGCCAAGATCGTGGCGCTGTGTCATAACCGCAAGATCGAAGCGGGTGAGAGGGTAGAGGTCATTACGGGGTCTCTGTCTGATCCGGATGCGGTTGCGCACGCGATGGAGGGTGTCACCCACGTTCTTCATATGGCGGCGGTGAAAGAAAGCCCCGATCTGGTCATTGATGTTGCGATCAAGGGGATGTTCCTGCTTCTGGAAGCCGCGCGCCAGTCATCGACGCTTAAGCAGTTCGTTCTGATAGGTGGTGATTGCTCTGTTGGGCACATTTTCAAGGATTATCCGGCGCCTATCACAGAAACCTCCCCGCGGCAGGCTTATAGCGGCTGTTATGCGCTGACGAAGGTGCTCGAAGAGGTGATGATCGAGCAATATCAGATCCAGTATGGCCTGAATGGCACCGTTTTGCGTGCGCCCTGGATCATGGAAAAAGACGATTTCAAATATGCGCTTTCGTTTGGTCCGGACCAGTTTGGTGGTCCGGTCTGGAGCGACTTGATAAGCGCGGAAAAGGCTGTGCGCCTTGCCGAGGGCAGTTTTGTGCCATTGATGCGTGATAAAAAGGGCGCGGCTCTTAAGCGCAACTTTGTGCATGTCGATGATCTGGTTGCTGCGTTGATGGCAGCCCTCGATCACCCTGCCGCGATGCAGGAGTTTTTCAATATCTCAATGGATGAGCCAGTCGATTACGCGCAGGTCGCAGATTACCTGGTGCGAACGCGCGATATGGAACCCGTGGAAATCCCCACACCGTTTCACAGCAACTGGCTTGATAACACCAAGGCACGGCACGCACTAGGTTGGCGGCCGCAAGTAGATTTCGAGGAGATGATCGAGCGGGCCTGGGCATATGAAAGAAGCCCGAGCGATCCTCGGAAAATCTGGTATCCGGGGTAATCAATTCCGGGCCAGACCAACTAGGGAGAGCTAAACGTGAAACATAAAATGTTACTAACTCTCACATCTGCGCTCATTCTTGCGACAGGTGTTGGCGCTGCAAATGCCGATGGGAAAAAGACATTGGCCATTGTGGTGAAAGGCTTGGATAACCCGTTCTTCGAGCAAATCAATCTGGGTTGTCAGAAGTGGATGTCGGAGAACATGGACTCCGAATACGAGTGTTTGTACACCGGGCCTGCATCCAGTGCTGATGAGGCTGGCGAAGTTCAGATCGTCGATGATCTGTTGACCCGCGGTGTTGCCGCAATCGCAATTTCGCCGTCAAATGCGCCGGCGATGGCAAACCGAATTCGTCAGATCAACCCGAATGTTCCGGTGATGACGATTGATGCCGATTTCCTTGAAAAAGATCGCGACTTGCGTGCGACCTATCTGGGGACTGACAACTATCTGATGGGTGTCAAAATGGCCGAAGAAGCCATGATGCTTAAGCCGGATGGGGGATCGGTATGTTTGCAGTTGGGGAACGTTGCGGCGGACAATATCAACGCGCGTGCTTCTGGCTTCCGCGACACGATTTCAGGGGCTAAGGGCACGGAACGCCTTGCGAACAGCAATGGCTGGACGGAAATTGAAGGGTGTCCAGTCTTTACCAATGATCAGGTCGATCTTGCCAACCAGCAGATGGCCGACACCTTTACGGCAAATCCCGATCTTGATGCCTTTATTCTGATTGGCGGCTGGGCGCAGTTTGCGCCGCAAGCCTATGCACAGGTTACCGATCAGGTCATGGATCGTCTGAAATCCAAGGAGCTGATCCTGATTGCGGGCGACACACTTCCTCCGCAAACCCAGGCATTCCGCGATGGGCGCAGTCATGCGCAGGTCGGTCAGCGTCCGTTTGAGATGGGGTATCGGGCGCCTGACGTGATGATCGAACTGATCAATGGCAAAAAGGTAGATGATCCACTCTATACGGGGCTGGATGTTTGCAATCAGTCGGATCCGGGTTTTTGCGCGGATAACTAATACCAATCCTTGATGAACTGGGCCGGATTTGTTGATCAGATCCGGCTCGATTTTTATCCGGACTTACACAGGGCGGAAGACAACGTGACAAAAACAACAATCAACTGGGGCATTCTTTCGACGGCCAATATCGGCGTGGAGAAGGTTATTCCGGCAATCAAAAAATCACCCTCGTCGAATGTGCTGGGGATTGCATCGCGCAATGCAGGGCGATCGGCGAGAGTGGCCAATGATCTTGGAATTCAAAAGTCTTACGCGTCCTACGAGGCGTTGATTGCTGATCCGGAAATTGACGCGATTTACAACCCGTTGCCAAACCACATGCATGTCGACTGGACGCTGGCTGCAGCACGGGCGGGTAAGCATGTGTTGTGTGAAAAGCCCATCGGGTTAAATGCGCGCGATGCAGAACGGCTGCGCGCGTGTCCGAAAAATGTGTTGGTCGCAGAGGCCTTTATGGTGCGCTACCACCCGCAATGGATACGTGTGCGCGAGATGGTCAGAAGCGGTGAGCTTGGTGAGGTCAGGGCGATCCAGGCGGCATTCAGTTACTTTAACGATGATGGTCAGAATATCCGCAACAGGCCAGAGGCCGGCGGCGGTGCCGTCATGGATATCGGATGCTACCCGATCACGGCGGGCCGGTTTTTGTTCGAAGACGAGCCGGTGCGCGTCATGGCCCTGATCGATCGAGATCCCGCATTCAAAACCGATCGAATGGCGAGTGTGGTTGCGGACTTCGGCGGCGGTCGGCAATTGTCATTCATGGTTTCGACGCAACTGTGCCCGTATCAGACCTTGAACGTGTTTGGCACGAAGGCGCGGGCCGAAATCATGATCCCCTACAATGCGCCGGCAGATAAAGAAACCGCCCTGATTGTCGATGCGGGCGAGAGCCTGGATGGCAGTCTGGCTGGCTGCGAGATCGTGCCTGCGTGTGATCAGTATACAGAGCAGGCGGAAATGTTTGCGCAGGCCATTCTGACAGGAAGAGGTTTGCCATACGGCATCGAGGATTCGATTGCCTCCATGCGTGTTCTTGACGCGGTTTTTGCGAGCGAAGAGCAAAAAACGTGGGCCAATCTGTGATTAAAACCATCAACTTACACAACCGGGGGTGAAAAACGCTTGATCCGAAATTATTAATGATATTATTAATTATGAGCCGCACAGATAATTTATAAATACAGTCGTGCGGATTGTTAATCGGGAGGATTAAACGCATGAAATTTGCAACAACATTCGCAACCCTCGGTCTGTCAATGGTTCTGGCTGGCGGGGCGTTTGCACAAGAAAAGCAGCAGCTTGCATTCGTGGTGAATGCTGCATCGGACTTTTGGAAACTGGCAGAAGCAGGGGTCGAGGCCGCACAGGCAGAACTCCCCGAATATGAGCTGCAGTTCCGGTATCCTGCACAGGGAACCGCAGCACTTCAGAATGCGCTGATGGATGATTTGGTCGCCGGGGGAACGGATGCGATCATGATTTCGTCGGCCGATCCAAAGAACTCTATTGATGCGTTCAACCGCATTGCGGCCCAGGTGCCGCTCTTTACTACCGATAGTGATGCCCCGCAAAGTGATCGCATCGCCTATCTTGGATCATCCAACGTTGCCGCTGGCGTTCAGGCTGGTGAGATTGCCGTGAAAGCACTGCCAAACGGCGGAAAATGCATGGGCTTTGTCGGGTTCCTTGGTGCCGACAACGCGATTGAACGCATTGCCGGTTTCCGTCAGGCGGTTGAAGGCAGCGGTATCGAGCTTGTGGATGTGCGTGGTGATGATGTTGATTTTGCGCGTGCGCGATCAAATGTCGATGACGTGCTTGCGGCAAATCCCGACATTGATTGCATGGTCGGGTTCTATTCCTACAACCCGCCGAAAATTTACGAAGCATTGCAGGCTGCTGGCAAGTTGGGGCAGGTGACCGTTGTTGCCTTTGATGAAGACCCTGTGACGCTTGGCGCGGTTCGCGAGGGCAGCTTTGCTGGCACGGTTGTTCAGGACCCGTACCAGTGGGGCTATCAGGGCATGCACCTGATGGCGGATTATCTTGAGGGCGATATGTCGAAGGTGCCCGCAGATGGCTTGATCATCGTGCCGACCCAGGTGATCGACAAATCCAATGTTGATGAGTTCGAGGCTGTCGTTAAGGAAAGAATAGGCGGGTAATTTTCTTCCCCCTGCCTAGCGAGCGGGCGTGTGAAATCTGCGAGTGCGCCTGCTCGCACCTTTCCAACGATGTCGAATGGACATTGGGGAGCCGAATATATGAGTGCAGTGCATGGGCTTGATCTGCGACTTGAAGGTGTCACCAAGGTTTATCCCGGTGTGGTGGCCCTTAATGATGTTTCATTGCAGATCAAAGCTGGCGAAGTTGTTGGACTTCTTGGTGAAAACGGGGCCGGAAAATCGACCCTGATGAAGATTCTCGGCGGGTTGATAGCCCCAACGTCCGGGAAAATTATTCTTGATGGACAGCAGTATGACGCCTTTGACGTCAAACAGTCCCAACAAGCAGGGATCGCGTTCGTCCATCAGGAACTGAATGTTTTCGATAACATGGATGTTTCCGCAAACATCTTCCTTGGCCGGGAACTGGTGCGTGGGCCTTTGCGACTGACGGATCGCAAAGCCATGAATAAGATGGCGGAGCCGCTGATCGAGCGTGTTGGCGCGCCGTTCAAGCCAGAAACACCGGTTTCCACATTGTCCTTGGCGGAGTGCCAGTTGCTGGAAATCGCCAAGGCGTTGTCGATGAATGCGCGGTTGGTCATCATGGATGAGCCAACATCAAGCCTCACACTTTCTGAGACCAACATGCTGCTTAAGGTCATTGCCGACCTTAAGGCGCAAGGGATTGCCGTCATCTATATTTCACATCGCCTGAGCGAGGTGGAGGAATGCGTCGACCGTGCGGTTGTCCTGCGCGATGGCCATAATGTTGGCGTGCTTGAGCGTCAGGCAGTTACGCATGATGCGATGATCCGCATGATGATCGGACGAGAGCTCAAAGCACTTTACACACCACCTTCGGTGCCTGCGACCAAACCCGTTCTTTCCGTCAAAAACTTTGCGATCAAAAGCAAGCCTGATCGCACGGCAAGCTTTGATGTGATGGCAGGCGAGATCCTTGGCGTTGCGGGCTTGATCGGGGCAGGGCGTACAGACTTGGCCGAGGCAATATTTGGTGTCGGCGACAAGCTTGGCGGGGACATTCTGATTGATGGCAGAAAGACCGAGATCAATAGCCCGGCCGATGCCATCGCAGCAGGGCTTTATCTTGTGCCGGAAGACCGCAAGCGGGCCGGGTTGATCCTTGAATTTCCGACCTTGGAAAATGTCACGATGGCCAACTTGCCGGCATACACATCACGCGGGCTTGTTTCCCAGAAACGTCAGATCGCTGTGGCGGAATCCCAGCGCAGTGCATTGGCGATCAAGACACATGATGTTCGCCGGGCCGCAAATGAAATGTCTGGTGGCAACCAGCAAAAAGTCGTTCTGGCAAAGTGGCTGTCCATGGATCCCAAAGTCATCATTTTCGATGAGCCGACCCGGGGGATCGATGTCGGTGCAAAAGCCGAGATTTATGGATTGATGCGATCGCTGGCCGATCGCGGAGTGGGGGTGATGATGATATCGAGCGATATGGAAGAAGTAATCGGGGTTTCAGACAGGATTGTCGTGATGAAAGACGGGCTGATTACTGGGGAATTACCGCGCTTTCGCTTTTCCGAGAGCAATGTGCTCAATCTCGCCGTCGGTAAAGTGCTGGAAGAGGCCTGAGAAATGCAAAAAAAAGATATCGGTCTTGGCATTCTGATTATCGTGGTTGGCGCAATTGTTTATATGCGCAACCCGCTTTTCCTGTCGCCCATCAACCTTGGCAATACCGCAAATCTGATCGGCCTGTTTGGCCTGTTTGCCATTGGGCAAGGGTTTGTCATCATGACCGGGGGTATTGATCTTTCCGTTGGATCGGTGATCGCGCTGCTTGGTGTGTTATTTGTCGACATGGTCGGTAAGTTCGGTGTTCCCTGGCCATTGGCCGTGGCGATCATCATAGGTCTTGGTGTTCTGATCGGGCTGGCGCACGGTATCCTGATTACACGATTTAGGCTGCAGCCATTTGTCGTTACCTTGTGCGGGCTTTTGATTTATCGCGGCATCGCACGTGGATACACAGCGGAATCAACTGCAGGATTTCCTTTTGGTTCCAGTTATCCTCAGCTTGAATGGCTTACAATTGGGCGGAGCTTCGGCGTCCCGCACTCGTTCGTCGCGATGCTGATTGTTGCGGCGGTGATGTGGGTTGTTTTGCATCACACAGTTTTTGGTCGTCACCTTTGCGCGGTAGGCAAGAACGAGGAAGCCGCACGCTTTTCGGGGATAAACACCCGTTTCGTCACGGTGATGGCATATGTGATCTGTGCCGTGCTCGCATCGATTGCGGCAATATATTTCGCAATGTTCACCAAGTCCGTCCAGCCGTCTTCGCACGGTAACTTTTACGAGCTGTATGCAATTGCGGCGGCTGTTTTGGGCGGGTGTTCTTTGCGCGGGGGCGAAGGTTCAGTCATCGGGATCGTTCTTGGGGCCGTGTTGCTACAGGAACTGCAGAACCTGGTGAATTTGCTGGGCATTCCATCTTCGCTGAATTTCGCAGTGATGGGCGCTGTGATTTTGCTGGGTGTTCTGGCAGATCAGCAATTTGCAGCCTATCGCACCAGAAAAAATACCGAAAGGGCGCTGGGCTTGCTGCACAAACCATAAATCACAAAAGAAAACCGTCTGCTTGTTACCGCGTCAGGTGCATTAGCAGATATGGGGGGTGTTCATGAATGTGCTTGAACTTAAAAACATATCCAAACGTTATGGCGCCATACAGGCACTCGATAGCGTGTCACTTGCCATTGCGCCGGGCGAAGTTGTCGGACTTATGGGCGATAACGGGGCAGGGAAATCCACCTTGGTCAAGGTGATTGCGGGGAACTTTGCCCCGACGTCGGGCGATATCCTTATTTCCGATAAGAAAGTGGCGTTTAACAAGCCGCTGGATGCACAGAAGGCCGGTATCGAGGTCGTTTATCAGGATCTGGCGATTTGTAACAATCTGAGTGCAGCGTCGAACGTGTTTTTGGGGCGTGAACCGACCCGCAGGATAGGGCCGATCAAGGTTGTGGATTATGCCTTCATGCGCAGCAAATCCGCCGAACTGTTTGCGCGATTGAAATCGGAAACCCGTCCCCGTGATCTGGTGCACAAAATGTCCGGCGGGCAGCGCCAGGCTGTTGCGATCGCACGGACCCTTTTGAGTGATGCCAAGATCGTTTTGATGGACGAGCCAACGGCTGCGATCTCTGTTCGGCAGGTGGCGGAAGTCCTCAATCTTATCCGGCAGCTTAGTGATCAGGGTATCGCCGTCGTTCTGATCAGCCATCGAATGCCCGATGTCTTTGAGGTCGCAGACAAGGTTGTTGTCCTAAGGCGCGGCGAACTTGTTGCAGACAAAAACGCATCGCAGTCTTCGCCAGAAGAAATTACGGGCCTGATTACCGGCGCGATTGAGCACGCATGAGTGGACCTAAAAAAGGAACAATGAATATGGCAACGCCGACTCTTGCTGAAGTCATCAATCGTTCTCAGCATCATGGGCTGATCGCGCGGATCACAAGCCAACAGATTTTTTGGGTGTTTATGGCGGCTGTCTTTGCCTGCCTGGCATTGACGATCCTAACCGACAGTTTCGCAACAGAGCGCAACCTGTTTAATGTTACCCGCAATTTTGCGTTTGTCGGGATCATTGCGCTTGGCATGACGGCGGTTATTGCATCCGGCGGGATTGACCTATCTGTTGGCTCTACGCTGGTGATCTCCGCGATGACGATCAGTGTCATCATGTCCGCAGGAATGCCGTTTTGGCTCGGTTGTATCGCCGCACTTGGCATCTCGTTGCTTGTGGGCGCGGTTAATGGCGTGCTGATTGCCTATGCGAAAATGCCGCCATTCGTGGTGACGCTTGGCATGTTGTCGGTCGCGCGCAGTCTGGCAATGGTGCTTTCTGATAACAAAATGATCTATGAGTTCGGGCCGGATCACGACTTCTTGCTTTGGCTTGGGGGCGGTTCGACCCTTGGTCTTCCGCATCCGTTGATCATCATGGTGATTCTGGCCTGCCTGACGGCGTTTGCGTTCAGGCATTTACGTTGGGGTCAGCACTTGTTCGCGATTGGCGGTAACGAAAACGCAGCGGTTCTGACCGGCATTCCCGTCGCGCGCATCAAAGTCAGCGTTTATATGTTTTCAGCCCTGATGGCAGGTATTACCGGGGTCCTGGAAGTTGGCTGGCTCGGTGGGGTTACGACCAATCTTGGTCAGGCCATGGAGCTGACCGTCATTGCCGCCGCGGTCATTGGCGGTGCCAATCTTGCAGGTGGTGGTGGCACTGCGTTTGGTGCCGTGGTCGGTGCTTTGTTGATTGAAGTGATCCGCAACAGCCTTATTTTGCTTGGCATAAGCACATTTTGGCAGGGAACGTTTGTTGGATCGTTCATTGTGATTGCCGTGGCGTTTGACCGTTTCAGGCAGAGAAAGTCATAGACCTGCAAACGTACTTTGAGAGAAATGTCAGCTTTTGTGGCACATAACAATGGAGCAGTGATTGCAAAACGTAACCACTGCTCCATCGCTCTCAATCTTCGCGCAAAAATCAGTCTGATATCCCAGCCTCCTAGAAACCTCTCGGTCACAGACTTTGTTCTGTCGGACCGGATCATGTCGTTTAGTGCAAGGACGCAATCAAGCCCGTTACAATGTTCTGACGACTTTTAGCTGAGTGCGTCAGGTCTGCGAAACTGATCATTACTTTTTCAAGTTTTGCCCAAGCGGTTTCTTTTGACATTGCGCTGAGGTCGCGCGCGACTTGCCATGGATCCAGCCCAAGTCTGGCCAGCATCGAAAGTGTCGTCACAGGCGTACCGTTCAAACCTGCACCGATTTTTGTTTGCAGAAACCTGTCGTATCGTGTGTCGAGGCCGTTTGGATAGTTTTCCATCATGATAGACCAATCCATGCAAATGTCGGTGTTCGATCTTTGGCAAGAAGCCTGATTTAACCGCCCTGGCGAAATGCCATGTGGTTGACATTATGGATCAAGCTGTGCGGGGCGGAGCTAATGTGGATTAGTTCAGCGTTCATAACGCTATTTGGCACGCAGAAAGAAGGGCTGCTCGCCTTTGCCAAAATCGATCTCGCATCTGAACGGATTTCTTCCAATTGCAGACGGACCATTTTGCCAAAACTAACCGAGGTTAGCTCCGCAGGCACACAATCGGTGTAAAAGAGTAGTCTTCATTAAATGTTCTGCGATGTTGGATCGCATCTCGTAACCGGTCGGCTTGGATTAACATCAAGGCCGGTCTCTGCCTGCGGGTTGCTGACAGGCGCCGATTTGATCGCTGTATCAATCCGCAATTTTCCAATCATTTGAAAAATCGCGACGCATGTTCGTTCGCGTCGTTATGCTTACTTCGAAAAGCAAAGAGCAGTGTTTTATCAAGTCCTCTTTGCGCGAAACAATCCAGACATTTGAGCCCTTTATCTGCCCTTTTGGAGGACAAGATTATGAACTATCCCGATTGGTTGAAGCCTTATGTTCTTGGTGCGGTTTCCGGTGCGGCTTTGGCAACGGTTGTCGGCTTTACCTGGGGCGGCTGGGTGACGGGCGGTGACGCGCGTCAGATGTCAGAGACGATGTCCGATGACAAAGTGATCGCCGCGTTGGTGCCTGTTTGTGTTGCCAAGGCGAGTGCGGATTTAAATCGTGCGGCAAAACTCGAAACGATCCGGGGGGCTTCAAGTTATCAGCAAAGAGAAGCTCTGATGGAAGCCGGTTGGGCAACGATGCCAGGCACTGAAATTCCAAACCGCGATCTTGCACAAGCCTGCGTCAAAGCGCTTGAGCCGGAGTTGTCATAATTGCGAAACCCAAGGAGATAAAGATAGTGTCAGACGAGAGGACGACTTCTTCTTTGCCGCCTGAGGCGACATCCTTGGAGCGGCGGGTTCTTGCCCATGAGCGGATTTTGCAATCGCTTATCGCCTACATGTCGCGAAGCGATCCGCGATTCGTTGAGCATCTGCAAGACAGGTTTGTTGTGCCGATGTCGCGGGCGCCTCATGAGCATCGCTACAAAGAAACAGACGAATATGCCGAAGATTTCATTCGCGCTGTGATGTTGCTTGAGGCTAAAGGTCTGACCGATCGTGACAAATCCGCGCTGAACAAGAGCACGTCGGTCAGGCAACAGGGCGGTGTCGACTTTGTCCATGCACCCTATGCACAGCGTATCGAGCGCAGCGGCCGTGTCGATCGTGTGCAATTGATCAAAAAGAACAACATCTGGGAAATCAGTGTGGATGGCGTTTTCCTCGGGCACTATCACGACCGCGAGCATGCCCTTGCAGCCGAGGCCCTTGCGAAGCTTTCACTATCTTGAGGGCGCTTTGCACGGCTGTTGCTTTGTCCCACTCAACTCGGTCAGGACACCTTAAATGCGTTTAAGCATTGGATATTATTTCCAGTATCAGTTGCAGCAAATCACACCAATGATTGCGCTGCTAAATGTTCATCACTCCCGCGTTCATGATCTTGAGGGCGACGACCGCCTGCAGACAGTACCGGAACTGGCTCAAACACGTTATGTCGACGGGTTTGGCAACATCTGTACGCGTTGGACTGCGCCGGTCGGTAAATTCGTCTTGCAATCAGACGGCGTTATCTTCGACGACGGGACCGAGGATGAGCCATGCCGGGATGCCAAACAGCATGCGGTTGAGGATTTGCCATCTGATACGATCATTTACCTTCTTGGCAGTCGCTATTGCGATACTGACTTGCTGTCAAATGAAGCGTGGCGACTTTTTGAACGCACACCGCCGGGTTCGGGAAGAGTCCAGGCGATTTGTGATTTTGTCTACGATCACATTACGTTTGGATATCTTGATGCACGTGCGACGCGGACAGCATCAGAGGCGCTTAAGGAGCGACGCGGCGTTTGCCGGGATTTCACGCATCTTGCCATCGCATTGTGTCGCTGCATGAATATTCCGGCGCGTTACTGCACCGGATATCTCAGTGATATCGGGGAACCGTTGCCCCATCCGAGCGGCGATTTTGCGGCATGGATGGAGGTTTACCTTTCTGGCCGATGGTGGGTGTTCGATCCCAGAAACAATTCCCCGCGGGTCGGTCGTGTATTGATCGCCAGAGGACGGGATGCGGCCGATGTGCCATTGCTGCAAACCTTTGGCGAAAGCATTTTGCGAGACTTCCGTGTTTGGACGGAAGAATTATGATGCTTTGTCATGATGGGTTCCCAAAAACCGCTCAAGAGATAGCGGGGCCGCCTTATGCTGTCTCTTGATCTGGTCCATTCAACGATCTACCGCTATCACTGGCCGGTTTTACTTGGGCCGCATCGATTGATGCTCCGCCCACGAGAGGCGCGCGATACCCGGTTGGTGTCCTTTGAGGTCACAATGAGCCCGGAAACAGAGTTGGTCTGGACTCATGATGTTGCGGGCAACGCGATCGCAACAGCAAATTTCAAGGACAAGACCGACTATCTTAAAATTGAAAGCCGGTCCAAAATCGAGATGGCCGCCTCGCAATGGCCGGTTTTTACAATCTCGGCCGCGGCGTGTACTTTTCCGTTCTCATATTCAGACGATGAATGGATTGATCTCGGTGCTTTGACAGCACAGCATTACCCAGATCCGACCGGGCGGTTATCAGACTGGGTGAATGGTTTTATTTTCAGCAGCCCGACAGACACGCTGTCCTTGTTAAAGGACATTAGCTTCGGGATATCGCAACGCACGACCTACCGAAGGCGGGAGAGCGAAGGCACTCAAACACCGCTGGAAACTCTGGATAATCAGGAAGGGTCGTGTCGCGATTTTGCTGTTTTGTTCGTTGCGGCAGCCCGTTGCCTTGGTTTCGGGGCAAGAATTGTGTCCGGGTATCTGGTGAATACAGATAGCAGCTTAAGAGGATCAGATGGTTCAGGTTCAACGCATGCCTGGGCGGAGGTCTTTCTTCCCGGTGCGGGTTGGGTTGCCTTTGATCCGACAAACCGCAGTGTGGGATCGGGCAATCTTATTTCGGTCGCCGTGGTTCGTGAAATGACGCAGGCTGTTCCGGTTGCCGGTGAGTTCACTGGAGGCACGGGCGCCCTTATCGACATGAACGTTGCCGTCTCCATCACTTAAATTAAGCGCCAGTTCAATGACCGTGTTCTTTGCTGATGCTCCCAACGGATATCATTGTTGCCAGCGAACATGATCTATTTAAGTTTCAGCGCATTCCCGCCCTTGATGATCCTATCGATCAGGCTGTGGACAGCCTGATGGTCTGTCTGGGAAGGAGTGCCTGCGGTTGCGGGATTATGTGCGCCTCTCGCATCCTCAAGAATACCGGCGATATCCTCCGTGCTGAGAATTCCAAGATCGCCCAAGCATATTAGAGTAGACTCGCAAATCGACAGCGCTGCAGATCCCTGGATATCCATAGAAGAGTTCATGGTTCGCCCTTTCTTCTGTGCGCTTTGGCACGCAAAGCCGTGTTTTAGGTTCAGCTTTTCCTATCGCCCCTCGGTCCGGCGCAGCATTGGCAGGTCGGTCTTAACAGGGTGTGCTGACATCCGTGCGACAATGAGGGGTGCCGATATTCAATGGAGAGGACGGGTTTGATGGTTTCCTCGACGGCGGCTGTTTCAAAGCGACTGAAAAACTATATCGACCTGACAGAGCAGGAGCTCGATACCCTTTCAAGGATGATTGGCCCGTCGCGGATGATTTCTGCTGGTGGAGAAATCGTTCACGAGGGGCAAAGCGGGCATCGTGCCTTCATTTTGCAGGACGGTTGGGTGATGTCCTACAAGTTGCTTCCCGAAGGTGCGCGCCAGATTATTGACTTTCAGGTGCCCGGTGACTTCCTTGGGTTGCGAAGTTTGTTGCTTCGAACGTCGGACCATAGCTTTGAGGCGGTAACGGATGTTCTGGTTGGCGAAGTCAAAGCGCAAGATATGCTATCGGCTTTTTCATCTGCACCGCGTTTGGCGATGTCGATATTGTGGTCAGTGTCCTGCGACGAGGCGATGGTTGTGGAGCATCTCGTCAATATCGGCAGGCGCTCGGCGATCGAGAGAACTGCACACTTCCTTCTGGAACTTGGTGCGCGGCTGAGATCAATCGGTGTCGGTGATGCGCAAGGTTATCCGTGTCCTTTATCGCAATACCAACTGGCCGATACGCTTGGCCTTAGCGCGATCCACATCAATCGAGTTTTGCGCCAACTGCGCGAACAGAATTTGGTCACTTTCCAAAAGGGAGTTGTCCAGTTCAACGATTTGAAAAAACTGACCGAACTTGCTGAATTCGAAATGGGATACCTCGATCAGGTCGGCCCCGTACTTGTATCGTAAGTCATCCTGACCAACGGTGTTGGTTACGAGAAATCCTTGCCAATCATCCACTTTTCTACATCAGCAACGGCTTCTTCCTCGGAAATGGCGCGGCGAACTTTGATCATGTTACAAAGCTGCCCCTTGGTCTTGATCGTTGACAGGTCATAGTGGGTCAGGAAGTTCCAATTGTTTTTGGCGTCGGCAAGGTAGCCTTTTTTGCGTTTAAGCGTTTCGGGCGTCTCGCCACCTGTAAATCCAAACATGTCATTTTCCTTTGGTTGATTTTTAATTTTTTCTCATTTTGGAAAATTCATTATGGACGTGTTTTAAAAGCGCAAACTAACCTGTGATGTGTATTTGAGTTTTATTTTGTGAGATGTTCGTGACTGTTTAAAATTGATTACTTAATGACGCATATTCATGTGGCACATACGTTTTGCATCAGGGAAGTTGGCAGTCATGAATGCGATGAAAACAACGCATAAAACCTACGACTTTTCCTACCCATTCAGTCTAGACGGCTGTATGCAAAGCTTTTTGCCCGGGCGTTACAGCATAGAAATAGAAGAAGAGTTGTCGTCAGGAAGCGAGCCGCTTGATTTTAGGCGTGTTAAGTCCCGCCTGTATCATACCCCTAACTCAGGTGTGCCCATTGAGGTCGGAGGCATCGGCATTGATCCTGAAGATTTTGATCGTGCAGCCTTGCAAGATGGCGTGAGGGTTTTAAGAGATCTTCATACTGACGAGAGCATTTCGAGGGTTTCTAAGTTCGATCGGTTTGCAATTGAACGCGGTGAGAATGAGGGGATGTCGGTCACGCAAAGGGAAGTCGAGGTTGCCGGCGATAGCCTCGACTGAGTTCATTTTTGGACGATTAGTAATATTATATGACTATTTTCCGTCATAACCTCTCCCGATCTTCCAATTGTCGTACTTTATTGCCTCGGACGTTCTCATAACTCGGGGCTATACCTCGGATAACGAGACCCTCGTGCCGTCAGTCGCGGACTTCGCAATTGCGTGGATGACTTTTTCGAATTCGTAAGCGTGTTCGAAATCGGGGTAGGCCGGGTTGCCATCGCGGATCGCACGAAGCAGTGCGGCAGCTTCGATGACCTTGAGGTCGTTAAAGCCAAGCTGATGTCCCGGTGCCGGGCAGAATTCGCCATAAGGCGGATGCGCCGGGCCGGTCAGGATGGTGGTGAAACCCTGCTGCGCCTTGTCGCCAGAATTGCGATAAAGCTGCAACTCGTTCATGCGCTCCTGATCAAAGCAGATCATACCCTTGGTGCCATGAACTTCCCAAGCCAGCCGGTTTTTTCGCCCCCAGGCGGAGCGCGATGTCGAAAGGCTGCCCTGAGCGCCATTGGCGAACCGCACCAAGGCAGATGCCGTATCCTCGTTTTCGACCTTCGCCCGCCCGGTTCCATCGGGGAGAGGGCGCGTAGTGTGAACGGTTTGCATATCGGCAATCAAGCTGTCGATTGGTCCGGCAAGGCCATATGCCATTGATACCAGATGGCATCCCATATCCCCCAAGGCCCCAAGACCGGCATCGGCAAGCTTGGCCCGCCATGTCCAGGGGAGTGCGGGGTCAGCCTGATAATCCTCGTCCACCCAGCCGCGGAAATGAACGATCTCACCAATTTCACCACCCTGGATCAGCCGACAGGCATGTGTGAATGCCGGGTTTTTGATGTAATTGTACCCGACCATGGTTTTGATGCCTGCTGTGCGCGCGGCATCGCGCATTTCGCGCGCCTGATCCAGTGTCAGAGCCAGGGGTTTCTCACAATAAACATGTTTGCCCGCCTTGATGGCGGCAATAGCCATGTCGAAGTGAAGCGCATTCGGCGTGGTAATCGAGACGATATCGACATCCGGATCTGAAATCAGCGATGTCCAGTCGGCAGTACTTTTGGCAAAGCCGAACTGATCGGCCATCTGTTTGGCTTTTTCGACCGGCGTATCACATAAAACCGCAAGATGAGACTCCGGCACATCGCCCATAACAGCCCGTGCTGCACCAAATGCCAGCGCGTGCGCCTTTCCCATGAAGCCAGTGCCAATCAGGCCAATGCCAAGAGATTTCATTTGCCGGAACTCCTCACCTAGTCAAAATAGAATTTTTGTTCTATTTAATGGATGGTCATGGAACGCGCCGTGCGTCAAGCAGAAACAAAACAAGGAAGAATAAACGCCATGAGTGATCAGACCGCACCTGTTTCGCTTGAGGAATTCAATCACCGTCTGGCCGAAATATCGGAGACCATGCCCAAAAGACTGCGCCAATGTGCGGAGTTTGTTGCGCAAAATACGGACCGCATCGCTGTTTCCACAGTTGCCGAACTATCGGTCGGTGCAGGTGTGCAACCCTCGGCCTTCATGCGGTTCTGCCAGTTGATGGGATTTTCCGGATTTTCCGAAATGCAGAAAATGTTTCGGGAAACCTATGCACAAAAATGGCCGGACTACGCCACCCGGCTTGAGAATCTGCGCGCAACAGGGGATGACAGCCCCAGTGCCCTGCTGGCCGAGTTTGTCGAAGCCGGGCGGTTGTCTCTGGAAAATCTGGCGTCAACGGTTGATCTGGAAACGCTGGAAAAGGCGGTCGATGTTCTGGCTGAAGCCCCGATGATCCATGTGGTTGGTTTCAGACGTGCCTTTCCGGTCGCGAGTTATCTTTCCTATGCGTTCGAAAAGATGAACATTGCCGCCGTTCTGCATGACGGTGTGGGTAACCTTAATCCACGCCACGCGATCCGCGAGGGTGATGTGGTGATTGCAATCACCTTTGCGCCCTATTCACAGGAAACAATTGATCTTGCAGCCTATGCGCATGACCTTGGAAACAAGGTTGTGGCGATCAGTGATTCGCTGAGCGGGCCGATGCGCAAGACAGAAGCCTTGATGTTATCGGTTTCCGAAGTCGATGTCGGGGCGTTCAGAGCACTTTCGGCGACAATCTCGTTGGCGATTGCCTTGGCCGTCTCTGTCGGGGCAAAGCGCGAGAAACTGATCGATGGAAAATAATTATTGAAAAACAAAAATAATGGAATAAAAATTCCATAGCGTATTCCAAGCAGAATATGCGTATCAGCATAAACGGGTGCGAGAGACATCCGCGTGATCATCCCGAAATCATCGATCTGCAAATTGGTCTGCCAGGTCCTTGCTGGCGTGTCGCAGGTAGTTCGGGAAGGTCAACGTAAGTCAAGGCGGGAACGCCGAAGGGAAGGAACATCTGAATGCTTAAAATAGGTTTGCTGGGCGCTGGACGTATCGGGCAGGTCCATGCGGTGAATATTGTCGCGCACCCGCAAAGTGAACTGGTCGCGGTGTCGGACAAATTTGATGAGCCTGCCGAGAAGCTCGCGCAGATGTATGGTGCTACTGTTCGTAGCAGCGAGGACATCATTGCCGATCCGTCAATAGATGCCGTGTTGATCGCAACACCGACCGATACCCATGCCGACCTGCTTGAGGCCGCGACAGCAGCAGGCAAGGCGGTTCTGTGTGAGAAGCCAGTTGATCTTGATCTAAAGCGTGCCCTCGATTGTCTTGCGCGATGTGAACCGCACGGCAAGCCCATCATGGTTGGATTTAACCGCCGCTTTGATCCGAACTTTGCCCATCTGAAAGCGGCCTTTGATCAAGGCGAAATCGGCAAGGGGGAGCTGCTTTCGATCACTTCCTTTGATCCGGCACCTCCGCCGGTAAGCTATGTGAAGGTATCTGGCGGGATCTTCCGCGATATGGCGATCCATGATTTTGATATGGCCTGCTGGATGTATGGTTCGCTGCCCGACAAAGTCACCGCCATCGGATCAAGCATTGTCGATCCGGAGATCGGAAAGGCAGGTGACTTTGATACTGCCGTTACGACGCTTGAGTTTTCGGGTGGACGTATCGCCGTGATTAAAAACAGCCGTCGTGCGGCCTATGGGTATGACCAGCGCATCGAGTTTCTGGGCTCGGACGGGTTGCTTGCCGCACATAATGTTCTGGAAAACACGATTGAGAAAATCACCGCGCAAGGTGCAACCAAGGCCAAGCCGGAGCATTTCTTCCTCGAGCGTTATGCCAAGGCCTATCAAATTGAATGGAACAGTTTCATTGAGGGCGTGCAGGGGGCATCCCCCCTTCCAGTGACCCTGAAGGATGGCATCAATGCCCTGGTCGTCGCCGAGGCAGCCGCGCTTTCTGCGCGCGAGGGACGGAGCGTTGATGTCGCAAAAGAAATTCTGCCCTGATTAAACGCGTCCAGATCAGGGCTTGGACATTAGCCGGCGTGGCCCATCAGCTGCGCCGGTTTTCTTTTGGCGATCAGGGATCTGTGCCATGCGAGTCGTCCCGAAAACTTAAAACGACCGATGGCGACTACCTTTATTTGCAAGGACGTTGTCGCCTATCGCATTTGGTTCGGGGTGGGGTGAGCGGCGGTTTCAGGCGGTTTGGCAAGGCCTTGTGGCAGGGGCAGAGGGTTATCTTGCAGTGCAATAGAAAAAAAATGTTGATTTCGGCATAAAATAGAACAAAAATTCTATTCAACGGTTTCAACGGGTCATATCAACCCACGCCGCCAGAAGCAGAAAGGTTGCACAAAGACGACTGACTGCCAGAGGAACACATAAATTCAATGGGAAAATCCCAATATTTCAGCCGACTAGGGAGGCAACAGATGAAAAAGGCGCTTACTGCCATCGCGGCAGCAGCATTTGCATTTGCCGGTTTGTCCACAACCGCATCCGCAGAAAATGAAAAATTCGTTCTCATCAGCCACGCACCAGATTCTGATAGCTGGTGGAACGTGATTAAAAACGCGATCAAGGTCGCGGGTGATCAGATGGGTGCAGAAGTCGAATATCGTAACCCGCCGACCGGTGACCTTGCCGATATGGCGCGTATTGTCGAACAGGCTGCTGCGACCAATCCGGATGGCATCATCGTTACCATTGCTGACTTCAACGTCCTTAAGGGGCCGATCACCGATGCCGTGGATAAGGGCATTCCGGTCATTACTATTAACTCCGGCACGCAGGAACAATCCGAAGAACTTGGCGCGCTGATGCATGTCGGCCAGCCGGAATATGATGCCGGATTTGGTGCCGGTAAACGTGCCGCCGCAGCGGGTGCGAAAAGCTTTGTCTGTGTGAACCACTACATCACCAACCCGGCGTCTGTTGAGCGTTGCCGTGGCTTTGCCGATGCGCTTGGTGTCGAGCTTGGTAGCCAGATGATCGATAGCGGTCAGGACCCGTCGGAAGTAAAGAACAAGGTTAGCGCGTATCTCAATACCAATCAGGATGTTGATGCTGTGCTGACACTGGGCCCGAACTCTGCCCATCCGACCCTTGCAGCCCTGCGTGACGCGGGTCTTGCCGGTGAAATGATGTTTGGCACGTTTGATCTGTCATCCGAGATTGCCGAGGCCATCAAGGCTGGTGAAATCAACTTTGCCATCGATCAGCAGCCTTACCTTCAGGGTTATCTTCCGGTCGTCATTCTGACCAACTATGCGCGCTATAGCGTTCTGCCGTCTGGGCATATCAACTCGGGCCCTGGTTTCATTACCAAAGACAACATCGCGCAGGTCGAAAAATACGCCGGCGAATATCGTTAAGATTTCCTCCCGCCAAGGGCGCGCCCAAGGCCGCCCTTGGTACCCACCTGATAGTTAAAAGAGTGATGCCATGTCGGACGAGCGGCTCAAGCAAGTCTCAGCCATTCGCCGTGCCATGATCAGGCCCGAACTCGGTGCGATCTGCGGTACGATCCTGGTCTTTGTTTTCTTCTTTATGATTGCCGGTGATAGCGGCATGTTTTCCCCGGAAGGCATCCAGAACTGGGGTGTTGTATCAGCCCAGTTTGCCATCATCGCAGTCGGTGCTTGCCTGTTGATGATTGCCGGTGAGTTCGATCTTTCGGTCGGCTCAATGATCGGCTTTGCAGGTGTGGTGATTGCCATTCTGTCTGTTCAATGGGGGCTGCCGGTTTGGCTGTCTATTATTGCGGCCTTCATCGTATGCACGGCACTGGGCGCATTGAACGGTTTTCTGGTGATCAAAACAGGCCTGCCGAGCTTCATTGTCACCCTGGCATTTTTATATATTCTGCGTGGTCTGACCATCTGGCTTTCCATTCTGACAACCCGACAGACCATTATTGGCGGGGTTAAGGAAGTTGCCGAGGGAGACCCGCTTGCCTGGCTGTTTGGCGGCGTGATCTTCAAGGGTTTCTTCCAATGGCTTGGCGATATCGGTGTCATTGATACCTTTACCCGTGGTTCCCGTATCGGGCAGCCGGTCGTTGAAGGTCTGCCGATGCTGGTCATCTGGGCGCTGGCATTGATCATTTTTGGTCATTGGCTTTTGACCAAAACACGTTTCGGCAACTGGATCTTCGCATCAGGCGGGGATGCGCAGGCCGCACGTTATGTTGGCGTTCCGGTCAATCGCGTTAAAATCCTGATGTTCATGTTCACCGCATTCTGCGCAACCGTCTTCGCGACCTGCCAGGTCATGGAATTTGGTTCGGCTGCAGCCGACCGTGGTTTGCTCAAGGAATTTGAAGCCATCATCTGTGTGGTGATCGGCGGCGCACTTCTGACAGGTGGGTATGGTTCGGTCATTGGTGCTGCGCTGGGGGCTTTGATCTTTGGTGTGGTTCAGCAAGGCCTGTTCTTTGCCGGTGCGGAAAGTTCGCTTTTCCGGGTGTTTCTGGGCGGTATCCTGATCTTTGCTGTGATCATGAATACCTATATCCGCCGCATGATTACGGGAGAACGGTAATGAGCACGCCATTGATTGAAATGGACAATATCGAAAAGCATTTTGGACCGGTAATCGCGTTGGGCGGTGTTTCCTTCAATGTGATGGAAGGCGAGTGCCACTGTCTTCTGGGTGATAACGGTGCGGGCAAGTCGACCTTCATCAAGACGATGTCAGGCGTACACAAGCCGACCAAGGGTGTCATGCGGGTCAGTGGTCAGGAGACGGTTTTCGACAGTCCGCGTGATGCGATGGAAGCCGGGATCGCCACCGTTTATCAGGATCTGGCGATGATCCCGCTGATGTCTGTAACGCGCAATTTCTGGATGGGGCGCGAGCCACGCAAAAGCTTTGGCCCATTCAAATGGATCGACTTCAAACATGCCAACAAGGTCACCTTGGATGAAATGGCATCGATGGGCATCAATCTGCGCGAACCTGAACAGGCGGTTGGCACGCTTTCGGGTGGGGAGCGGCAAACAGTTGCGATTGCGCGTGCCGTATATTTTGGTGCCAAGGTCCTGATCCTTGATGAACCGACATCGGCACTTGGTGTGCGCCAGACGTCAAACGTTCTGGCGACCATTGATCGGGTGCGCAAAGCCGGAATTGGCGTCATCTTCATTACCCACAACGTGCGCCACGCCATGGCAGTGGGCGACAGGTTTACGGTTTTGAACCGCGGCCAAACCCACGGCACGGCGAAGCGGGGTGAAATCAAACCCGAAGAGCTTCAAGACCTTATGGCGGGCGGTCAGGAACTGGCCGAACTCGAAGGGTCCCTTGGAGGGACGATTTAATGAAGCGGCTTGATGTCATTACGATTGGACGATCATCCGTTGACCTTTATGGCACCCAGATTGGCGGGCGCCTTGAGGACATGGCGTCGTTCAAAAAATATATCGGCGGTTCCCCGACCAATATGGCGTGCGGGACTGCGCGGCTGGGATTGAAATCTGCGCTTATCACGCGGGTTGGCGACGAGCATATGGGGCGTTTCATCCGAGAAAAGCTGGTTGCTGAAGGCGTTGATGTTCAGGGTGTCATAACCGACCCTGAGCGCCTGACTGCACTTGTGCTTTTGGGCGTGCGCGATCAGGAGCAGTTTCCGTTGATTTTCTATCGCGAAAACTGTGCTGATATGGCGTTGTGTGAGGATGATATCGATCCCGACTTCATTGCAAGTGCACGCTGTGTGACGGTTACCGGGACGCACCTTTCGCATCCCAAAACCCGTGCGGCCGTTCTTAAGGCTGTTCGACTGGCCCGTGATGCCGGTGCCAAAACCGCACTCGATATTGATTACCGTCCCAATCTTTGGGGGCTGTCGGGGCATGGGGATGGTGAAAACCGTTTCATTGCATCCGACGCTGTTACCAAGGAATTGCAGGCGACGCTGCATCTGTTTGACCTGATTGTAGGCACTGAGGAAGAATTCCATATTGCCGGTGGTGTGACTGACACGCTCGAAGCGCTTGAAAATGTTCGGGTGATTTCGAATGCGACACTGGTTTGCAAACGTGGTCCAATGGGGGCTGTGGCGTTTGCGGACACAATTGGCAAAAGCCTTGATGACGGTATTTCCGGGCCGGGCTTTACGGTTGATGTGTTTAATGTCCTGGGGGCTGGTGACGGGTTTATGTCGGGCCTGTTGAAAGGATGGCTGAGCGACGCGGACTGGGAAACGTCCCTGAAATACGCCAATGCCTGTGGTGCATTCGCGGTGTCGCGACATGGCTGTACACCGGCCTATCCGAGTTGGGATGAGCTGCAATTCTTCTTTGATCGCGGTATCAAAACGACGGAACTGCGTAACGATGCAGAGTTGGAGCAAATCCACTGGTCAACCAATCGCACAGGCCAATGGCCGGAGATGCGGGTTTTTGCATTTGATCACCGGATGCAGCTTGAAGATCTTGCCGATGATCTCAGCGTTTCGCATGACCGCATTGGTCCGTTCAAGGAACTGTGCCTGCGCGCGGTCCAGAATGTTTCGGGCGGCAGGGATGGATACGGCATCCTTTGCGACCTCCGACTGGGGCGTGATGCCCTTTATGCGGCGGCGGGCACCGGGCTTTGGATCGGGCGACCGGTTGAACTTCCGGGATCGCGTCCGCTTGAACTGGAAATTGGTCCCGATCTTGGCACGAAACTGGCGGAATGGCCGGTGGAGCATGTGGTCAAGGTTTTGTGTTTCTATCATCCCGATGATGATGATGTGACCAAGGCCGATCAGGAAGCCACCATCATTCGGCTTGCCAATGCAGCGCGCGGCAATGGCTTGGAATTCCTTCTGGAAGTTATTCCGTCGAAGGTTCGCGATTGTGATGATGAAACAACGGCCAAGGTGATCAAGCGTTTCTATGAAATCGGTGTTTATCCCGATTGGTGGAAGCTTGAACCGATGAAATCGGATGCGGCATGGCGCAATGCCTGCGATGCGATTGCCCAAAATGATCCCTATTGCCGGGGTATCGTCGTGCTTGGTCTTGATGCACCAGAAGCGGAGCTCGTGGAAAGCTTCGAGGTTGCGGCGCGCTTTAACATGGTCAAAGGCTTTGCTGTCGGGCGCACGATCTTTATCGATGTTGCGCGTGACTGGATGCAAGGTACGATTGCCGATGATCAGGCTGTTACAGTAATGGCCCAAAAATATCGCGCCCTGTGTGATATCTGGGACGCGGCACGCAAAAAATCGGGAGGAGCGGCATGAAAACCGTTCGATTAACCGCCGCCCAAGCAATGGTGCGGTATCTCAGCGTACAGCGCAATCACGACGGCGAGAGCTTTTTCGGGGGCTGCTGGGCCATTTTCGGTCATGGCAATGTCGCCGGAATGGGCGAGGCGCTTCATGGTGCTGGCGACAGTTTTCCGACATGGCGTGGTCATAATGAACAAAGCATGGCCCACGCGGCGATTGCCTATGCCAAGGCCTCCAATCGCAAGCGGGCCATGGCCGTGACAACGTCGATCGGGCCAGGTGCGACCAATATGGTGACGGCCGCGGCACTGGCGCATGTGAACCGGTTGCCGGTTCTTTTTATACCCGGCGATGTATTTGCCAATCGTGCACCGGACCCGGTTTTACAACAGATCGAAGATTTCGGGGACGGTACGATTTCGGCCAATGACTGCTTCAAACCGGTCAGTCGGTACTTTGATCGTATTACCCGCCCGGAACAGCTTCTGACAGCATTGCCGCGCGCAATGGCGGTTCTGGCAGATCCGGCTGATTGTGGGCCGGTGACCCTGGCATTTTGTCAGGATGTGCAGGCAGAAGCCTATGACTGGCCGGAAAGTTTCTTTGCGCCAAAGACATGGAAACACCTGCGTCCCCGTGCGGACCTTCAACAGATTGAAGACGCCATTCGCGCGATCAAATCAGCGAAAAAGCCGCTGATTATTGCCGGTGGTGGCGTGCATTATGCCCAAGCCTGCGGTGATCTGCGTGAATTTGCCCATCGTCACAATATTCCGGTGGCCGAAACGCAGGCAGGGAAATCCGCCTTGCCGTGGGATGATGATCTCAATATGGGCTCGATTGGTGTTACCGGGGCAAGCAGTGCCAATGCCATTGCCGAGGACGCCGATCTGATCATTGCGGTTGGCACACGTCTTCAAGATTTCACGACGGGCAGCTGGTCGCTTTTTAAGAACCCTGATCGTCGTATTCTTTCGATCAATGTCGCGGCCTATGATGCGCGTAAACATGACGCGATTTCCGTCGTCGGTGATGCCAAGGTCACGTTGACGGAGCTCACCAAGGAACTGGGCGACTATCGTGCAAGTGCGGTGGACCCGGCGCTCAAGCAAAGCTGGATGGATGCGGTTGAGGGTGTCACCGCGGCGCCAACAGGAAACGCGTTGCCAACGGACGCACAGGTGATTGGTGCGGTTCAGCGCAGCACAGATGAAAATGCGATTGTTGTTTGTGCAGCCGGTGGGCTTCCTGGCGAACTTCACAAGCTTTGGAAAGCAGCCCGACCCAATGGCTATCACGTTGAATATGGTTTCTCGTGCATGGGATACGAGATCGCCGGGGGGCTTGGTGTCAAGATGGCCTGCCCGGATCGCGAAGTTGTCGTTATGGTCGGGGATGGCTCCTACATGATGATGAATTCCGAGCTCGCGACCAGTGTGATGCTGGGGCACAAGATCATCACTGTGGTCCTTGATAACCGGGGCTTTGGCTGTATCAACCGTTTGCAGATGGCAACCGGCGGGGAAAGCTTTAACAACCTTCTTGATACCGCGCGCCATGTCGTGCCCTCGGCAATTGATTTTGCCGCGCATGCCGGTGCGATGGGGGCGATTGCCGAAAAGGTATCGTCGATCACCGAGCTTGAAGACGCCATGGTGCGCGCCAAAGAGGCTGATCGATCCTACGTCATTGTGATTGATACCGATCCGTTGCCAAGCACGGAAGCCGGTGGTCATTGGTGGGATGTCGCCGTGCCGGAAGTATCGGTTCGCCCAAGCGTCAACGAAGCCAGAAAAAATTATGAAGCCGCGCTGAAAAAGCAGCGCCCGGGAGATTAAAATAATGATCCTTTACGGTACCAATCCGATTGCCTGGTCCAATGATGATGACCAGACCCTTGGCGCAGACATCAGCCTTGAAACCTGTTTGTCGGAGGCGGGAAAGATTGGCTTTGACGGCATTGAAAAAGGTCACAAGATGCCGACCGAGCCGGCCGCACTGAAAGCTGCCCTTGCGCCACATGGCCTTAAATTCATTTCAGGTTGGCATTCGCTTAATCTTCTGACCCACTCGGTCGAGGACGAGAAAAAGGCCATTCAGCCGCATCTGGATCTTCTGAAGGCGATGGGATGCAAGGTTTGCATTGTCTGTGAAACGTCAAACGCCATTCACGGCAATGATAACGCAGCCCTTAATAACAGCCCGGTTCTCCATGCCGATCATTGGGCCAAGTTCGGTGCGGATGTCGAAAAAATCGCCGCCTATTGTGCCGATCAGGGCATTGATCTGGTTTATCACCATCACATGGGCACGATTGTTGAAACGGCCGATGAAATTCATGCCTTCATGAAAAATACCGGGCCGAAAACCAAGCTTCTGCTTGATACCGGTCATGCCTGGTTCGGGGGTGCCGACCCCGAAGAACTGGCGGCGCGTTACATGGATCGTGTCGGCCATATCCATTGCAAAAACGTGCGCCCGACTATTAGCAAACAGGTCCGTGAAGAAGGGCTTAGCTTCCTTGAAGGTGTGCGGCGCGGGGTCTTTACCGTCCCTGGCGATATCGAGGGGGGCGTTGCATTTGAACCGGTCCTGAAAATCGCAGCCGACCATGGATATTCCGGCTGGCTGGTGATCGAGGCAGAACAGGATCCGAACGTTCGTAACCCGTTTGAATATCAGTCCTTGGGGCTGAAATCGCTGCGCGACATGGCACGGAAAACCGGACTGGATAAAGGAGACGCCTGATGGCTGATCTGCTCAGAAAGCCGAATGGAACGACCGGGAAGGTCCACGATATCACAACGGATAGTGCCAATTGGGGTTATGTCGGGTTTGGGCTGTATCATCTGAAAACCGGTGAAACTGCCCGGGAAGCAACCGGCGACCGTGAGGTCATTCTGGTCTTGGTTGAAGGCAAGGCAGAGATATCTGTCGATGATCAGGATTTCGGTGAGCTCGGCAAACGCATGAGCGTGTTTGAGCGTATCCCGCCAGCCTGTGTCTATGCGCCCAATGATGCCAACTGGAAAGCTGTTGCGACCACCGATTGCACGCTTGCGGTTTGTACCGCACCCGGCAAGGGAAATTTCCCTGCACGCGTAATCGAAAACATTGAGCTCGTGGAGCGTGGCAAAGGGGCGAATACCCGATATATCCACCCGATTGCGATGGAAGAAAAAGACATCGCCGATAGCCTTCTGGTGACCGAGGTCTTTACCCCGCAAGGTAACTGGTCAAGCTATCCGCCGCACCGCCATGACGAGGATAACTATCCCGACATGACCTATCTTGAAGAAACCTATTACCATCGCCTCAATCCCAGACAGGGATTTGGTTTCCAGCGCGTCTTTACCGAAGATGGCGAACTTGATGAAACCATGGCGGTGTCAGACGGTGATGTTGTGCTGGTGCCCAAGGGACATCACCCATGTGGCAGCCCTTATGGCTATGAGATGTATTACCTCAATGTCATGGCAGGGCCGGTGCGCAAATGGCGTTTCCAGAACCACCCGGACCATGACTGGATATTCCAGCGCGACAGCAAGTGATGCCCTTATTTGATCCAGGACCCAACAAGGCGCACAATTACAACGTTGTGACACGCCTTGCGGTGCATGTTGTCATGGCTGTGCTTAGCGTGCTTGTGGTGTTCTGGTTTAGTGCCGCTCTTTCTTCGTCGTCGTTGCTCAGCTCCAACATTCTGAACGAGGCGACCGAAGTTTTTCCGATTACGGGCATGGCCTGTCGGACCTGGCTCTTTAAGGGCCTGCCTGATTCCAAACAACCTGAACGCGGAAGCCCTGCAAACGCGCGCTCTGCAACGCCATGTGGGTGGTCGTATTAAAACCGGATTATGATTTCGGGTGAGGTTTGATATCACCTCGCTTCACATTGCAAAAGCCACCAGTGGTCTTGATCGTCGGGGGGTGAATAACCTCCAACTGCTTGCTTTGTTGGTTAGTTTCGACAAAGCCGCAGGACGTTCATGCCCTGTTGGGTAAAGAACTGGATCTGTTTGCTGGTCGCCAATCCGGCGTCGGGTATTTCGACGTGTTTGTCGCTAGACGGGCTCATTCTGATGAGGGTCGCATCCCGGCGGGCCAGGGCAAGGATGTCGGGTGCCACATCTTTGTCGTGGAAAATGATATCGGCTGTTTCGATGTTGCCGGCAACGCCATGCGGGATGTCATAGGCGTTATTGGCGCTGATCGTGACCTGCAAGGATTGGCCGGACGGCACGGTTGCGCTGCTGCCTTGCGGGACAAAGGTGCGGAGTTCATGTGCAAGGTCATCCGGGGTGACTTTGCCGGTGTTGTCCGCGCGCAAGGTGTTTTGGAAAAAACGCGTCCAGAAGCGCTGTCGAGACAAGCTGTCGCTTAAATGTGCGGCCACGGTTTCGCGGGCATCACGGGCGATTTTGGCGAGGTTTGACAAGGTTGCCGGGAACACGGTTTCAAGTCGTTGCCGCAACATGCGCGCCAGTGCCGGGGCGCAGGCACCCGTCGAAATCGTGATCATGATTGGTGCGCGATCAAGAATGGCGGGCACAATGAAATCGCAATGCGCGGTCTTGTCGACGACATTCAGCAGGATATTGCGTCGTTTGGTTGCCGCCTCGACCCGCTTGGTCAGGTGGGGATTGTCGGTTGCGTCAAACACCATGATCGCGCCATTAATCATGGTATCGACAAACGGGGCGCGTTCCCATGTGATCTGGCCGGCATTGTGCATGTTTGCAACATCATCGCACACTTCAGGCGCAATCACCGTGATGTCGGCGTGACTGCGCAGCAGAAGGCGGAGCTTGCCTGCGGCAACTTCGCCGCCCCCAAGCACAACGACCTTCTTGCCCTGCACTTTCACGAATGCGGGGAAGTAGGCGAATTTTTCGTCCGGCTGATCGGTGGTTGCCCGATGTGCCGTGGCGTTCAGAGTGCTATTCTGCGGCGCGCGGTAATACGTCATCGAGAATCTCCTTTATCTCCGGCACGCAGGATCCGCATCCTGTCCCGGCCTGAAGCAGGCGGCCGATATCGGTCGCCGTCACGGCATTCTGTTCAGAGATGGCTTTGCTGATTGCGGCCAAGCCGACCGAGAAGCATGAACAAATTAGACGATCATTGATCGCCCCGGCATCGGGCATCCGCCCGGCCAAAAGCGCGTTGCGTTCAACCGGCGCGATGGCATCCGCACCAAACAGGTTTGAAACCCAGTCACGACCAAGTGCCTGACGATCGGGGCCGACAAACAGCGCCCCGGTAATGCGATCACCCTCGAGGCGGGCAAACCGATGGACACCCTTGTTGGCATCCGAGTATTCAATGATCTGCTCAACGTCCCTGTTTGCTGTAATCGGCAAAAGGGATTTGAACAGGATCGGGGCATCACCGGCGATTTCGTACACCATGCTGCCCGGTCCGGTCGCACCGACCCAGTAGGGCAGTTTGGAAAGATCGACCGGCGTACTTGAAAACAGCAATCCCTGCCATTTGGCGCTAAACGGCTCGAGGGTGACCGGAATATGTTTGCTTTCGGGTTGGCCGGAGTGGGGGTCAACATTGGGGGGCTGTAGTCGACCAATCCCACCCGCGGCCGAGAAGACATCGTTCCAGTGCATCGGAACGAAAACCTGTCCTGGTGTTTGTGCATCCGTAGTTGCCACCCGCATCAACGCAGTGCCATGCGGGCTTCTGATCCGGGCGATCCCGCCATCAGCAAGGCCGTAAAGGGCAGCATCCTTTGGGTGAATTTCAAGCAACGGTTCAGGGCGATGCGCGCTGAGCCGGGCGGCAGTTCCCGTGCGCGTCATGGTGTGCCACTGATCGCGGTAACGGCCGCTATTGGCAATCAGCGGGTATTCCCGGCTGGTTTGAGATTGCGGGCCGCTGTGGGTAAGGCCAAGCATCTTGGCGCGCCCACTTGATGTGGTGAAAATGCCGTCGCCATAAAGGCGGGTTGCGCCATTCGCAGGCTGAGATTTGCGCGAGGCCGGCCATTGAAAAGGTGCCATGCTGTCATAGGCCGATTTTCTGGCCTTGTGCCATGCACCGATATCAAAGGCACGTGTGCCATCATTTTCGAATTCCGACAGGGCGGCGTGCTCGGCAAAGATGTCGCTTGGGTCCTTGTATTTGAACGCCTTGGCAAAGCCCATGGCCTTGGCGACTTCGGACATGATCCACCAGTCTGGCTTGGCATTGCCAAGGGCCTGACGGAACGGGCGTTGGCGCGAAATGCGACGTTCGGAATTGGTGACCGTGCCGGATTTTTCGGCCCAACCGGCAGCGGGGAGTTTGATATCAGCATGACGCAATGTATCGGTATCGTTCACTACGTCCGAAACAATCACAAGCGGACAGCGCGACAGCGCAAGCCGGACACGATCGGCATCCGGAAGGCTGACTGCCGGATTGGTCGCCATGATCCACACGGCCTTGATTTCGCCGCGTTCAACGGCGCGGAACATATCAACCGCTTTGTATCCTTCGCCCTGTTCAAGAACATCGGATTTCCAGAACCGACGCACGCGATCAACATCAACCGGGTCTTTGGGGTTCATGTGGGCGGCCAACTGATTGGCAAGCCCGCCAACTTCGCGTCCGCCCATGGCATTGGGCTGGCCGGTGACGGAAAACGGGCTTGAACCCGGCTTTCCTACGCGCCCTGTTGCCAGATGGCAATTCAGGATCGAGTTGACCTTGTCCGATCCGCTTGAGGACTGGTTTACCCCTTGCGAGAACACCGTGACAGTGCGTTCAAAGGCGGCAAACCAATTAAAGAACGTTTCCAGTTTTCCCAGGCCCGAGCCGAGTTCATCAGCGCTTTCATGGGTGTCGAGCCCGCATTTTTCTGCGGTTGTCTCGATATCGGGGCAGTCAGAACGTGCTTCTGCCACGGCGTGTTCGTAGCCGGTCACATGACGGGCCACGTAACGAAGGTCGGTGTTGCGGGTTTGATCAAGCCAGGCCAGCAACCCGTTAAACAGGGCAACGTCGCTGCCCGGTTTGATCGGCAGGTGCAGATCAGCAATATCGCAACTTGCCGTCCGCCTAGGATCAATCACGACGATCTTTGTGCCGTGTTTTTCCTTGGCCGCACGCAGGCGCTGGTTCAGCACCGGGTGACACCATGCCAAATTTGATCCGGTCAGAATGACCAGATCGGCGATTTCAAGATCCTCGTAACAGCCCGGCACAACGTCCGCGCCAAACGCCCGTTTGTGCCCGACAACGGTCGAGGCCATGCACAGCCGGGAATTGGTATCGATATGCGGTGATCCGATAAAGCCTTTGATCAGCTTGTTGGCGACATAGTAATCCTCGGTCAGAAGTTGACCCGAGACATAGAACGCCACCGACTTCGGGCCATGCTGTTCGATGGTTGCGCGCAGGCGCTTTGCCGTTTCGCCAATGGCATCATTCCATGCGACCGGCTTGCCATCGACTTCGGGTTCCAGCAGGCGAATATCGCGCTGTTCCTCGGCCATGATGGTATCGATCAGCGCGGCACCCTTGGAGCATATCCGCCCGAAATTGGCCGGATGATCCGGATCACCGCCGACAGCCCATCCATCACGGGTTGGCGAAATGATCAGGCCACAGCCAACACCGCAATAGGGGCAGGTTGTTTTGACCTCATCCTGCATGGCGCAATCCAGCTTGCAGTTCGGTCAGGCCAATGCGCACAATCCCATCAATGACCTTGCATTCCACCTTGGCGGCACAGCCGTCATCGGGCCCCTGTGCCTCGCCGGTTTCGAGCGAGAACACCATGTTATGCAACGGACAGGTCACGAAATGACCATGGACGATGCCCTGTGCCAGCGGCCCTTGTTTGTGCGGGCAGCGGTCAAGCAATGCAAAGATCTGATCATCAAGTGTTCTGAAAATCGCAATGCGATCCGTTTCGGTTTGCAGGGTGCGTGCCCCTTGCTGCGGGATGTTGGCTGCGGGCCCGACTTCTACCCATGTCAGAGTGTTGCTCATCTGTCTTACTCCGCTGCGACCATCGAAAGGGGGGTGAATTCGTGCGCGTCAACGCCTTCGGATGCGCGTTCTGCCCATGGATCAATCTGCGATGTTTTCTGACTGATCATGAAGCGTTCAAACAGCGCCTTGCGGTTGGCTTCGTCATCGACAACCCGTTCCTGAACATGTTTCAGGCCAACCCGTTCGATCCAGGGGGCCGTGCGTTCAAGGTAACGGGCCTCTTCGCGGTAAAGCTGAATGAAGGCGCCGCAATATTCCTTGACCTCGTCGTCAGAGGTGACCTTGCATAGAAGATCGGTCGCACGGACATGAATGCCGCCATTGCCACCAACATGCAGATCCCAGCCGCCATCGGTGGCCACAACGCCGAAATCCTTAATGGTTGCTTCGGCGCAGTTACGCGGGCAACCCGATACGGCCATTTTGAACTTGTGGGGCATCCAGGACCCCCAGGTCATTTTTTCCAGTTCGACGGCCATGCCCATCGACATCTGGGTGCCAAAGCGACACCATTCCTGCCCGACGCAGCTTTTGACCGTTCTAAGCGATTTGCCATAGGCATGACCCGATACCATGCCCGCCGCATTCAGATCGGCCCAGACAGCCGGCAGGTCTTCTTTTTTGACCCCCAAAAGGTCAATGCGCTGACCACCGGTAACCTTGACGGTGGGGATTTCGAACTTGTCGGCAACATCGGCAATCGCCCGCAGTTCACGCGGGTTGGTCAAGCCACCCCACATGCGCGGAATAACTGAATAAGTGCCGTCTTTCTGGATGTTGGCGTGAACGCGTTCGTTGATAAAGCGTGACGCACCGTGATCGACATATTCACCTGGCCACGCCGCCAGCAGATAATAGTTCAAAGCCGGGCGGCAAACATGGCAGCCATCGGATGACTTCCATTCAAGTTCCTGCATGACGGCAGGCATGGATTTCAGGTTTTTGGCAATGATCAGACGACGGACGCTGTCATGATCATGATCGGTACAGGTACAGATCGGCTTGACCGTCGCGGCCTGATAGTCGCCGCCAAGGGTTGCAGCCAACAGGTTTTCAACAAGGCCAGAGCATGACCCGCAGGATGCCGATGCCTTGGTATGGCCTTTGACCTCATCAAGGGTGGTCAGGCTTTTTTCATTGATCGCGGCAACGATCGATCCTTTGCAAACGCCGTTACAGCCACAGATCTCTGCATCGTCTGGCAGGGCTGCAACGGCATCAAGAGGGTTTCCAGAAGATCCCCCCGCAAATGCCTGACCAAAGGCAAGTGTGTCACGCAGTTCGGTGACATCTTCGCCGTCTTTCATCAGCTGGAAATACCAGCCGCCATCGGATGTGTCGCCATACAGGACCGCACCCTTGATCTTGCCGTCTTCAAGGACGATGCGCTTGTAAACGCCGCGACCGGCATCGCGGAAAACGATTTCCTCTGTCTCGCCGCCGCCGGAAAAATCACCTGCGGAAAAGACGTCGACGCCCGTCACCTTAAGCTTGGTCGAGGTGACTGAGCCGGTATAGCCATCAGTGTATATTTCGGCCATGTGATCGGCCAGTGATTTGGCCATTTCAAACAGCGGGGCAACCAGGCCATAACATTGACCGCGGTGCTGAACGCATTCGCCAACGGCAAAGATCGCCGGATCACTGGTGGTCATGACATCGTCAACCACGATGCCGCGTTCGACTGCAACACCCGCGTCTGCGGCAAGGCGCCCATTGGGGCGAATGCCAACAGCCATAACCACCAGATCTGCCGGGATCATACGTCCGTCTTTAAGGCGAACGCCGGTAACATGTTCATTGCCAACGATTTCGGCGGTATCGGCCTCGGTAATCACCGTAATGCCGCGACGTTCCAGTTCTTGCGCCAGAAGGTAACCTGCCGACGGGTCAAGCTGGCGTTCCATTACATGGCCGGCCAGATGCAAAACCGTGACATCCATGCCGCGCGATTGCAGGCCAACGGCCGCTTCAAGGCCCAGAAGGCCGCCACCGATGACGACTGCCGGGCCGCCCTTGGCAGCAGCACCCAGCATGGTGTCGACATCATCGACATCGCGGAAGGTGACAACGCCGTCAAGCTTGTGACCGGGAACCGGGATGATGATCGGATCAGAACCGGTTGCCAGCAAAAGCTGGTCATACTCGGTTTCGGTTCCGCTTTTGGAAATCACCACTTTGCGGTCGCGGTCGATCTTGATCACCGGGTCGCCGGAATAAAGATGGATGTTGTTTTCGGTGTACCATTCCGGGGTGTTGATCACGATTTCGTCGAAATCCTTTTCGCCAGACAGCAATGGCGACAGCATGATGCGGTTATAGTTCACGCGCGGCTCGGCACCGAAAACGGTGATGTCATATTTGTCTGGGGCGCGGTTCAGGATTTCTTCAACGGTCCGCATGCCGGCCATGCCGTTGCCGATGACAACCAGGCGGGCTTTGGCGGTTCGTAATGCAGCAGTGACGTGGTTCATTTGTCTCTGGCTCCTCGTCGCGGGATGCGAATTGGCACAAAAAAACGCCCGATGCGGCCTGCCCTGAAAAGAGGCATTTCGCAACGGACGTCGTTATCCGGTGAACCCGTCTTTGGATTCTTTATATATACAATCGGCTTTTTCGCCGGAGCCGCAGGCGACACTGCCCGCGCTCTTGCATCAATGTATTCAAGTGCCGTGCCAGAATTGAAGATTGAGAAAATTATCTTTTAACAAACTGAAAATATTGATGAAAAGGTTTGCTCGGCAGATTGACGAATTTGGCTGGGTTCACCGTAATGATTAAAAAGTAATCATCAATAAAAGCGAGTGATTTAAATTTGTGCAAAAAATAGTCATTTTGGCGGACTGAAAAACATCCTGTGCAGATGCGGTCGTCAAATTATGATTATTTTCAACCATTTGATGGAATTGTCCCGCATCGCGGAAGAACTGGCGCGGTGTTTGCAATACCGGTTTCGTGTGAGCAGCTTTGACGAAAGCATGCCCAATGACGGGTGGCTCACAGTTCTTCGTCCAACGGCGGACGATCAGACGTTTGGAACAGCAGCGCGATGAGCGCGCAGCCTTTCCGATACGAATGACGGGCCGCCTGCGGACATCTTCCAGATGAAGCATGAGGCCCATGGGGAAAAACCGTCGGTCGTACAAAGCAAACATCAAGCTCTGCGCGACCTAAACGAAGGGCTTCAATGTTATGGAAATCAAGAACAAGGCTACACGCATAAATCTATTCAGTCTCAAGACTGTCCAGATGCGTACTTTCCACCTCACCTGGCTTTCATTCTTCCTGTGCTTCTTTGGCTGGTTCGGGATCGCACCGCTGATGCCGCTGGTGCGCGATGATCTGGGCCTTAGCAAAAGCGAAATCGGCAGTACCATCATTGCCTCGGTCGCGATTACGGTTCTGGTCCGACTTTTGATCGGACCGCTTTGCGACAAGATCGGCCCGCGCAAGACCTATACCGGTCTTCTGGTGCTGGGGTCGCTTCCGGTCATGCTGATCGGTCTTGCCGACAGTTATGAAACCTTCCTGCTTGCCCGTCTGGCCATTGGGTCAATCGGCGCATCCTTTGTCATCACGCAGTATCATACCTCCATGATGTTTGCGCCAAACGTTGTCGGTACGGCCAATGCCACGACGGCGGGTTGGGGTAACCTTGGCGGTGGCGTGACCCAAATGGTCATGCCAGCAATCCTTGCGATGGTTCTTGGTTTTGGCGTGGCTGAAACCATGGGCTGGCGTCTGGCGATGGTGTTCCCGGGTGCGATCATGCTGGTTGTTGCCGTGCTGTACTGGGTCTTCACCACCGACTGCCCGGGAGGCAACTATGCCGACATGCGTAAAAGTGGCGCGCTTAAGCCGGAAGACGATACTGCCGGTGCCGCCAAGGGCATGATGGCAGCCGTTTCCGATTACCGTGTCTGGGCATTGTTCCTGGTGTATGCCGCCTGCTTTGGTGTCGAGCTGACGATCAACAACATTGCGGCGATCTATTTCTTCGACAAGTTCGAGCTTTCATTGGCAACCGCTGGCATGATTGCCGGTCTGTTTGGTTTGATGAACATCTTTGCCCGCACGCTGGGCGGTGTGTTCTCTGACAAATTTGCTGCCAAGGGCGGCCTTTCGGGTCGTGTGAAATTCCTGTTCATGGCACTGTTCATCGAAGGCGTCGCACTTGTGGCCTTCTCGCAGATGGAAGCACTGGTTGTTGCCGTTTCGGTGATGATCGTCTTCTCGCTGTTTGTTCAGATGTCAGAAGGTGCGACCTTCGGGATTGTGCCGTTCGTTAATCGCAAGGCGCTTGGCTCTGTTGCAGGTATTGTCGGTGCGGGCGGTAATGCTGGCGCGGTCGCGGCGGGCTTCCTGTTCAAGTCCGAAGCACTTACCTATCAGGAAGGTCTTCTGTATCTCGGTCTGGCCGTGATCGTCTGCTCGTTCGCAGCTTTGGCGGTGCGTTTCTCGGCGGAAACCCAGGCCGAAGAAAAGGCGCGTTTCGATGCGGCACAGTCAGAACGTTTTGGGACTTCGGGTACAGCGCAGCCGGTTCCGGCTGAATAAGATACGCTGTTTGATATGATCTTCTCGGGATGCGGTCGGTGCCGCATCCCGAAACCAATAATCCGGCCCCGCAAACGGGGCGGAACATATAAAAAATATCTCAGAGAGGCGCAGCCATGTCAGGCTGTCAGGGAGTTAGGGTTAGTTGGTGAAGCTGGAAGAATTCAATATTCTGGTGATTGACGAAAATCCGGACCGTGCGGCGATTGTCGAACGTGGTCTGGTTGAAAGCGGCTATACCCGCGTGGCCCGTATCGGCACGTCCCATAATCTGGTTGAGCGCATTCAGGCGTTGGCGCCAGACATCATCATCATCGATCTTGAAAACCCCGACCGCGATACGCTTGAACAGATGTTTCAGGTGTCGCGCGCCATTGCGCGCCCGATTGCGATGTTCGTTGATCAAAGTGACGCATCCATGATCCACGAGGCGGTTTCGGCAGGCGTCAGTGCCTATGTGGTTGATGGCCTGCGTCAGGACCGCATTCGCCCGATTGTCGAAATGGCGATTTCACGGTTCAACGTCTTTGATCGGCTGCGCCGCGAACGTGATGAAGCGCAGGCGAAGCTCAATGAACGCAAACTGATTGAACGGGCCAAGGGCATCCTGATGAAAGAAAAAGGTCTGTCCGAAGAAGATTCTTATGCGCTGCTGCGCAAAAACGCCATGAAGCAAAATCGCAAGATTTATGAAATCGCGCAAAGCGTCATCACGGCGTTTCAGTTGGAGTTTTGATGGATGGCTAACAAGGTTCGTCTCGGTTTTGTTCCACTGGTCGATTGCGCCATTCCGGTGGTGGCGCGTGCCATGGGGTTTGCCCAGCAGGAAAATATCGATCTGGAACTGGTCCGTGAAATGTCATGGGCAGCCATTCGTGACAAGCTTTCCTTTGGCATGTTTGAAGCAGCCCATCTTTTGGCGGGAATTCCGATCGCCGCGCGGCTTGGCCTTGGCGGACTACCGGTTCAAAATATCGTCGTGCCGATGGCGTTGGGTCGTGGTGGCAATGCGATTACGGTCTCGACCCAGCTTTATCAGCGCATGTTGGAGGCCGACCCGAATGCGATGCTTGGGCCGCGCGGTCGGTCGGCCAGGGCGCTTAAAAAGGTCATTGATGAAGACAAGGCTGAAGGGCGCCCGATCCTGTCTTTTGCCACCGTGTTTCCGTTCTCAAGCCACAACTATGAGCTTCGTTACTGGATGGCGGCAGCCGGTATTGATCCGGACATGGATGTGAATATCGGTGTGATCGCGCCGCCGCGCATGTTTGACAGTCTGCGCAATGGCTGGGTGGATGGTTACTGCGTTGGCGAACCATGGAACCAGCGCGCGGTGTTTCACGGCGATGGCGTGATTGTTGCGCTTAAGGACGATATCTGGTCACGAAGTCCGGAGAAAGTTCTTGGTTTGCGGGAAGACTGGGCGCAGAGCAATCCGGAACTTGTTTCTGCACTTGTGCGTGCGCTTGTCCGGGCTGCTGAATGGGCGGACCAGCCAGGGAACCGCGTTGAGCTGGCCCACATACTGTCTGAGGAGGCCAATGTCGGCGCGCCGTTTGAAGTGCTGAAGGCATCGCTGAGCGGTAAGCCGGTGTTACGTCCGGGTGAGCCACCCATCGATCTTCCTGACCGTCATGTCTTTTATCGGTACACAGCAACATTTCCGTGGTTGTCACAGGGTCGCTGGATTGGCGAACAAATGAAGCGTTGGCGACAAATTCCCCAAGACACGGATCTTAAAGCCGTCATTCCAGATGTCTTTCGACCGGACCTTTATCGAACGGCGGTTGCCGGGCTGGATGTTCTGGTTCCGCAGGATGACTGGCGCGTCGAAGGTGCCGCAGATGCACCGGATCGATCTCTTGTAGGTATGGATCAATTCCTTGATGATACGATTTTCAAGGCAGAGTTCTGAGCCCAAAGGTGGCTTTGTTCGCCGTGAAAATCGGATGAATGCCGCTTCCCGGTTCAGGGTGCAAAATTGTGCCGCGCATAGAACCGGTTGAGTTCGCTTTGCGTCGGGGCCTGGCCGCAGAATGTTTCGACATAGCCTGGAATGCGCGCCATGCGCACGGCTAAATCTTCGTTTGCTTTCATCGAGATATAGCCGATCTGTACCAGATAGATCGCACGCGCACGGACGTCGGCCATGCGTTCATCCTGTCCGAAATGGATGAACAGTTTGGCAAGCGCATCAAGGCGTTGCTGATCGGCCTTTTCAATTTCGGCCCTTACATCGTCGGATTGCATCGACCAGCTGCGTACGGCAAATTCAAGACGCGAGTCAAACAGGTCGGGCATCAGCCAGCAATCGATGATGTTCAGCATCGCTTCCGAGACGGTCTCGGCATAGGCCTCTGTTTGTTTGATCAGATTACCGGTGTTTTTTTCGCGCCACAGATCCAGCAGGGCACCAAGCAACTCCTTTCGGTCCTTGAAAAACCAATAGAAGCTGGTGCGTGACAGGTTCAGGCGCTTTGCCAATGGTTGGATTTTTACGCCATCGACGCCGGTTTCAAGCAGGGCGTCGTAGGCCGCGTTCAGCCAAATCTCGGCCGATCCGCGCCAGCCACTATTTTGTCCGGCGATATCTTCAATCTGTTCTTCCATGGACGTTTCCTTAGCAAACTGCCCGGATCGCGACAAGCAGAGTGTACATGAATGTATCCAAAATATACATCAGTGAACTTAAAATTGACACAACTGTACATTTCTGAATATCGTCATGGGCAGAGAGTCCAAACCCGGAGCCCCGCACATGTCCAACGACCCGCTTCTTCAGCCTTATCAGCTTAAACATCTGACGCTGCGTAACCGCATCATGATGACGTCGCACGAACCGGCCTATCCCGAGGATGGCATGCCAAAGGACCGTTATCGCGCCTATCATGTCGAACGCGCCAAGGGCGGTGTTGCCATGACGATGACGGCGGGCTCGGCTGCAGTGTCAAAGGACAGTCCGCCGGTTTTCAACAACCTTCTGGTCTGGAAAGACGAAGTCGTTCCTTGGATGAAGGACCTGACCGACGCGGTGCATGAACAGGGTGCCGCGGTCATGATCCAGCTGACCCATCTTGGCCGTCGCACGCGTTGGGACAAGGCGAACTGGTTGCCGGTAGTATCCCCATCGCACAAGCGCGAAGCCGCCCATCGGGCCTTCCCGAAAAAGATGGAAGACTGGGATATCGAACGCATCATCAAGGATTATGCCGATGCGGCCGAACGCATGAAGGCAGGCGGTATGGACGGGATCGAGCTTCAGGCCTATGGCCATTTGATGGATCAGTTCTGGTCGCCGCTGACCAATGAACTAGATGGTCCTTATGGCGGCAGCATTGATAACCGCCTGCGGTTCACCTTTGATGTTCTGACTGAAATTCGCAAGCGGGTCGGGCCCGACTTCATTGTCGGTGTGCGCTATACCGGTGATGAAGACCTTGAGGGTGGCTTGACCAAGGAAGATGGCCTGTCGATCTCCAAGCGGCTTAAAGACAGTGGCATGGTCGATTTCCTCAATGTCATTCGCGGGCATATCGATACGGATGCCGGTCTGACGGATGTGATCCCGATCCAGGGCATGGCGAACTCGCCGCATCTGGATTTTGCCGGTGAAATTCGCGCCGCCACAGATTTTCCGACATTCCATGCTGCCAAGATCCCCGATGTTGCGACTGCGCGCCATGCGATTGCATCGGGCAAGGTCGATATGGTCGGCATGACGCGCGCACACATCACCGATCCGCATATCGTGCGTAAGATCATTGAAAAGCGCGAAGATGAGATCCGCCCGTGCGTTGGGGCCAACTATTGCCTAGATCGCATTTATCAGGGCGGGTCGGCCTATTGCATCCATAACGCCGCCACCGGCCGTGAGCTTTCGATGCCCCAAATCATTGAAAAGGCTCAAACTCGAAAGAAGGTCGTGATTGTCGGATCCGGTCCGGCCGGGATGGAGGCCGCCCGTGTTGCCGGCGAACGTGGTCATGAAGTTGTTGTCTATGAAGCCGCGCCTAATCCGGGCGGGCAGATCCGCCTGACCGCACAGAATGAACGCCGCCGCGAAATGATCAGCATCATTGAATGGCGGATGGCCGAGTGCACCCGACTTGGCGTAACCTTCCATTTCAATACCTGGGCCGAGGCCGACACGATTACGGCCGAAAACCCGGATGTGGTGATCATCGCCACCGGCGGCATGCCCGATACCGAAGTCCTGTCAAAGGGCAATGATCTGGTCGTGTCGACCTGGGATATCATTTCGGGCGACGTCAAGCCGGGCGCCAATGTTCTGGTCTATGACGATGCCGGGGATCATGCCGGTTTGCAGGCAGCGGAGCTGATTGCCCAAAGTGGTGCCAAAGTCGAAATCATGACACCGGATCGGTCCTTTGCACCGGAAGTCATGGCGATGAACCTTGTGCCCTATATGCGCAGCATGCAGAAGCTTGATACGACCTTTACGGTGACCTATCGCCTTGAGGCGGTGGAAAAGCAGGGCAACCAACTCATCGCGCATGTTGGCAGTGATTATGGCGGGGTCGCCAAGCAACGCATTGTCGATCAGATCGTGGTTAACCACGGCACCATTCCGCTTGATGACATCTATTTCGATCTCAAGCCCGGCTCATCGAACCATGGTGAAATGTCGCATGACGACCTTCTGGCCGGAAAACCGCAATCGGTTGTGCGCAATCCAGATGGTGCCTATCAGCTTTTCCGGATCGGGGATGCAGTATCAGCACGCAATACCCATGCGGCGATCTATGATGCATTGCGTTTGTTAAAAGACGTCTGATCTGTGCGGCAAGTGTGGCGATGTGCTGCGCTTGCCATTTGCCTTCCTGTCAGGCGGCGTCAATCAGCCAGTCGACAAATATGCGGGCCTTTTCGGATGCGCGCGGATGGACGCGTAGATAAAACCCCATCGGCGAGGGGATTTCGTCAGGCACAAGTTTGATCAGGCGCCCGTCTTCCAGCAGTGGCCCAACCAGTTCGTCCCATCCAAGCACCGCACCGACGTCATCCTGCGCGGCCTGTAATGCAATCGTGTAATTGTTGAGCTTAAAGCTGCGGCCCTTAGGGGCCGGGCGTCCCAATGCACGGAACCAGTCGGTCCATGTTGTCCAGTCCGTTTCCTCGTTATGCAGGTGGATCAGGGGTGCACGCAAAAGATCATCAATCGTTTCGATGTTTTGTTCGGCCTTAAACGCCGGTGTGCCGATGGCGGCCACGCGATCCTGAAACAGTTTATAATATCCGTCCGCCCCATCATCGGGGTTGCTGTAATGGATGCTGAGATCGCAATACCCCGTCATGCCCGGCACATCCGATACAATTTGCGACACCGTGATATTGGGATGAATTTTCCAGAAGGCGGCAATTTTTGGCGTAAGCCAAAGTGAACTGACTGCCGTTGTCGTCCGGATTGTGACATCAACCGTTTCAGGTTGATCGCGCAACTGAATGACCGTGTCGGAAATGGTTTCAAAGCCCCGTTGCAGGGCGACGAGAAGGAAGGCGCCTTTCTCGGTCAGCTCCACCCCGCGGTTGCGGCGAATGAAAAGGGCGCTGCCAATATCGGCCTCAAGTGCCTTGATCTGATGGCTTACAGCCGCAGGTGTCACGTTCAATTCCGCAGCCGCATCCTTGAAACTCATGTTGCGACCAGCTGCCTCAAAGCAGATCAGGGCATTTATTGAAGACAGATCATATGGGCGGGCCAACGGCCTCTCCTGAAAACAGCGCAAGGTAATTTCTGTGAGTTTTTCAGATTAGGTGAGCTAAACCAAGATGAAAATTAATGCCGTTGTAAATCGTGGCATGAAGTTCACACTTTTGGTTGCTTCCAACCATCAAGAAACGGATTTCCGCCATGCCTGTTATGCCGCAATCAGTTCAAGAGCTTTTGGCGCGTCGCGTTCCTGGATATTCCCTGGAACAGCCGTTCTATACCGATCAGTCGATCTTTGAGCTCGACCTTGAAAACATTCATTACAAGGAATGGCTGTTTGCGATCCCGGCATGCGAAATCCCCAAGGCGGGTGATTACGTCATTTATGAAGTCGGTGCTTATTCCGTCGTGATCGTGCGCGGCAATGATCAGGTGGTGCGTGCCTTTCACAATTCATGCCGTCATCGTGGCTCGGTTCTGTGCAAAACCAAAAAGGGCCGAAATCCAAGGCTGGTTTGTCCGTATCACCAGTGGACCTATGACCTTGATGGCAAGTTGCTTTGGGCGCGTGATATGGGTCCGGATTTTGATAACTCAAAATTCGGGTTAAGCCCGGTTCATTGCCGGGTGATCCACGGATTGGTTTATATCTGCCTGGCTGAAAATGCGCCGGATATTGAACCGTTTGCCAAGGCCGCCGAACGCTATCTTGCGCCGCACGATCTGGAAAATTCCAAGGTCGCGTTTGAAAGCACGATTATCGAAAAAGCCAACTGGAAGCTGGTCTGGGAGAATAATCGGGAATGTTATCATTGTGGGGGCAATCACCCATCGCTGTGCCGGACCTTCCCGGAAGATGCGCGTGCGATCGGCAGCACATCTGATGGTGTCGTGGCCAGTGTGCTTGATGATCATGTGGCCCGCTGCGAGGCGGTCGGCGCGCCATCTGCCTATCAGATGTCCGATAGTGGTGAATGGCGTCTGGTGCGTGTGCCGCTTTTGGGGGAAGCCGAAAGTTATACACTCGACACCAAGGCGGCTGTCAGCCTGCCGAACTCCAACATCCCGTTCCAAAATGCCGGATCACTTTTAAAGTTCCATTATCCGTCAACCTGGAACCATTTTCTGTCGGACCATGCGCTTGTTTTCCGTGTAACGCCGATCAGCCCGATGGAAACCGAAGTCGTCACCAAGTGGCTTGTGCACAAGGACGCGGTTGAAGGCCGTGACTATGATCTGAAACGTCTGACCGAAGTCTGGCTTGCGACCAATGCCGAAGACAAGGAAGTGGTCGAAAACAATCAGCGTGGTATCGCGACACCAGCCTACAAGGTCGGTCCGTATTCCGAAATCCACGAAGCCGGTGTTGCCCAGTTTGGCAACTGGTATGCGAAAACCCTGTCGGACAAGCTTGCCGAAAACAGATTGATCGTGGCGGAGTAGGGCGATGTCTGTGATCGAAAAACCAAAGCTTGCCTTCTGGTCGGACGCTGAGGAACTGGAATGTGTTTCGTTCCTGCCAGAAGCCCCCAATGTCATGACATTTTGCTTCCAGTCGGTATCGGGCGCGTTGTTCAGCTATGACCCGGGGCAGTTTTTGACTTTGGAGCTCCCGGTGCCGGGTGGACCGCTTTATCGCACCTATACGATTTCATCTTCGCCATCGCGCCCGACATCCTTGACGGTAACGGTCAAGGCGCAAGTTGGGTCGGTCGGTACGCGCTGGATGCTGGATAATTTGCGTCCGGGCATGCGCATTCGGGCCAAGGGGCCGGCTGGAAGCTTTTCACTGATTAACCATCCGGCGGATAAATACCTGTTCATTTCGGCGGGGTCGGGCATCACACCGATGATGTCGATGACGACCTATCTTTATGACGCCGGGCGTGATCCCGACATTGTCTTCGTTAATTGTGCGAAACGCCCGTCCGAGATCATCTTTCGCGAACGGTTGGAACACAGCGCGTCGCGGATTAACGGTATTGCCCTGAAATGGGTGGTTGAAGAAGCCGATCCCTACAAGCCATGGACCGGGTATTTGGGCACGTTCAATCAGCTGATGCTGGGCCTGATGGCGCAGGATTATCTTGAACGTGAAGTGTTCTGTTGCGGACCGGAACCGTTCATGCAGGCGGTGCGCGAAGTTCTTGTCGGGCTTGGCTATGATATGGATCGCTACCATCAGGAAAGCTTCCACGCGCCGACACTCGAAGCAGAAGACGTGCCAGATGATGTCGTGCCTGATGAAGACAGCAAGGCGGTCATCGCATTCACCGCATCTGGCATCACGGCAAATTGCACCCAAACCGATACCGTCCTTGCCGCGGCGCGCACGGCAGGCCTTGTGATCCCGTCAGGCTGTTCGATGGGGATTTGCGGGACGTGCAAGGTGCGCAAGACCGAAGGGCAGGTTCATATGGTTCATAATGGCGGGATCACGGACGACGATATCGAAGAGGGTTACATCCTTGCCTGCTGCTCGAACCCGATCGGGCAAGTCACCATTGATGCCTGACTACGGCTGGGCCGTCGGAACGGTGTTTCGGTATTCCGACGGGTTCATGCCGATTTCGGCCTTGAAGGCATGAATGAAATGCGATGCATCACAAAAGCCGGTGCTAAGCGCGATCTGGGTGGTGGTTTTTCCCGTTTCGCCCAGCAGCTTTTTGGCGGCATCTAGCCGGATGCGCAAAGCGGCACGTGATGGTGAAATGCCTATGTCGGCATTAAACGCGCGTTCGAGCTTACGGCGTGTGACGCCAAGTTTTTCGGCCATTTTGGCGACGGTTTCGGGCGACTCAATATTCTGGCGCATCCGCAATAGCGCCTTTTTGACCAGTGCGTCTTTGGCAACCAGATCGGTCTGAAAGCCTGGCTGCGGATTTTCACCGGTCATGGCCTCGTTGATGATCATGATACTCAGGCTTTTGGTCGCCGCCGTGCGCCCGATGTGCTTTTCCACCACCCAGGCCGCCAAATGCGCGGCCCCATGCCCACCCGAACAGGTCAGGCGATCCCGATCCACGACAAAGATTTGATCGGAAACCGGTTGGGCGGCTTCGAACCTTGCGACAAATTCGTCATGGTGAAACCAGCTAACACAGCATCGGTATCCTTCAAGCAACCCGGCCTCATACAGCGCGAAAACACCGGTACACAACCCGATCAGGTTTTTGCCCTTGGCGGCAGCCGCCTTGAGATAGGCAATGCAATCGGATGAAAACCCGCCTTGTTCTTGAATAAGGCCGCCGACAACCACGATATAGTCGTAGTCACCAGCATTGCGCAGACGCGTGTCGGGCTGCACCTTGACCCCGCAACTTGAACGCACCGGATTCATGGTATCAGACAGCACCGTCCAGTCGCAATGAATGGGCCGCGAACGGTCGGCTTCATCGGCCGAAAGACGCAAGACATCGACAAAACTGGCAAACGCTGTCAGCGTGAAATTGTCTGCCAGCAGAAAGGCGACGCGAAGGCGCTTTTTTGCATTGGGTTTGCCGGGGTTTGATCCCGGGCTCGAAAAAGAGTTCATGGCAAAAATATACAATGAAATTGTCGCAATTATCCAGTCCGCAGAGCATGGACATTGATAGAGTTCCGGCAACGGTAAATCGGGGGATCGTATAATCATGACCCATTTTTCTGCGCTATCGCTTATCAAAAACGCCCTTAGCGGCCAAAAAAACTGGGAGCCGCAATGGCCCGACAGTGAGCCGAAGGCCGAATACGATGTCATCATCGTCGGCGCGGGTGGTCATGGTCTTGGTGCGGCTTATTATCTGGCCAAGGAACACGGCATCACCAATGTTGCCGTGATCGACAAGGGCTGGCTTGGCGGTGGGAACACCGGCCGTAACACGACGATTATTCGGTCGAACTACCTCTATGACGAAAGTGCCAAGCTTTATGACCACGCGCTTGATCTGTGGGATGGCCTGAGCCAGGAGCTGAATTACAACGTCATGTATTCGCAGCGCGGCGTTCTGATGCTCGCGCACAATGTCCATGACGTTCAAAGCTTCCAGCGCCATGTGCATGCCAACCGCCTTAACGGTGTCGATAACGTCTGGCTGTCGGCCGAGGAAGCCAAGGAATTCTGCCCACCCCTCGATATTTCGCCGACTGCGCGCTACCCGGTCGTTGGCGCGGCGCTTCAGCGTCGCGCGGGTACTGCACGCCATGATGCGGTGGCATGGGGTTATGCCCGTGGGGCGGCGGCACGTGGTGTTGATATCATTCAGAACTGCCCGGTAACTGCCATTCGCCGTGGCCCGGATGGCCGTGTCACCGGTGTTGAAACCGCCAAGGGTTTCATTGGTGCGAAAAAGGTTGCTGTTTCGGCCGCGGGTCATACCTCGGTCGTGATGGATACGGCCGGTGTGCGCATGCCGCTTGAAAGCTATCCGTTGCAGGCACTGGTGTCCGAGCCGATCAAGCCGATCTTCCCCTGTGTTGTCATGTCCAACAGCGTGCATGCCTATATCAGCCAGTCTGACAAGGGTGAGCTCGTGATCGGGTCGGGGACCGACCAGTATACCAGTTATTCCCAGCGTGGCGGTTTGCCGTTGATCGAGCATACGGTTGCCGCGATCTGCGAGATTTTCCCGATCTTTAACCGCATGCGCATGCTGCGTAAGTGGGGTGGTATTGTCGATGTGACCCCGGACCGTTCGGCCATCCTTGGCAAGACGCCGGTACCGGGTCTTTATGTCAACTGTGGCTGGGGGACAGGCGGGTTCAAGGCGACCCCGGGTGCCGCCCACACACTGGCATGGACCGTCGCCAAGGATGATCCGCATCCGGCCAACGCGCCCTTCACCCTTGAACGTTTCAGCACCGGTCGTCTGATTGACGAAGCCGCTGCTGCCGCTGTTGCGCACTAAGGAGACCGGACATGCTTCTGATCCATTGCCCCTATTGCAATCAGACCCTGCCGGAACTGGAATTTACCTATGCCGGTGAAGCGCATATTGCACGTCCGGCCGATCCGTCGTCGGTCAGTGACGAAGAATGGCGTGATTTCCTGTTCATCCGCACCAACGTGAAGGGCCCGCATTATGAACGCTGGCGCCACTTCCATGGCTGCGGTCGATATTTCAACGCAGTGCGTGACACTGTCAGTGACCGGTTCCTGATCACCTATAAAATCGATGATCCCCGTCCTGAACTGTCCAAATTGTTGGAGAAATCGAAATGAGCAGCTTCCGCGTTTCCGGGCGTGGTCGCGTCGATCACACCCAACCGATCCAGTTCACTTTTGATGGCAAGAAAATCAAAGGTTTTAAAGGCGATACCATTGCGTCGGCCCTGCTGGCCAATGGTATTCACCTTATGGGTCGTTCGTTCAAATATCACCGCCCGCGTGGTGCCGTGACGGCCGGTTCCGAAGAACCGAACGCACTGGTCGGCACGCGCCGTGGTCCGGGCCGGTTTGAGCCGAATACCCGTGCAACTGTTCAGGAAATCTGGGACGGTCTTCAGGTCAACAGTCAGAACCGCTATCCCAGCCTGTCCTTTGACATTGGTGCGATCAATGACAAGGCCTACATGCTGTTTTCGGCCGGGTTCTATTACAAGACCTTCATGTGGCCGAAATCCTTCTGGGACAAGGTCTATGAGCCGTTCATTCGTGCGGCAGCCGGTCTTGGCGTTTCGCCGACCGAACCCGATCCGGATCACTATGCATCGCGGTATCTGCATACCGATGTTCTGATCATTGGTGCTGGTCCTGCCGGTCTTGCTGCGGCCCTTACGGCGGCGCGTGCCGGATCGCAAGTGACCCTTGTTGACGAAAACCCCGAAGCGGGCGGTTCGCTTCTGTCTGAGCCATCAGCGATGATCGAAGACATGCTGGCATGGGATTGGGTTGCCAAAACCGTGGCAGAGCTCAAAGAGCTTGGCGTCAAAGTCATGACCCGCACGACCGCGATTGGCTATTACCACCAAAACATGGTTGGTCTGTGTGAGAAGCTGACCGATCACCTGGCCAGCCCGGATGCAGAAACCCCGCGTGAACGCATGTGGCGTGTCCGCGCCAAGCAGGTTGTTCTGGCGCAAGGCGCACTTGAAAAGCCGCTGGTCTTTGATGGCAATGACCGCCCGGGCGTGATGCTGGCCGGTTCGGCCCAGACCTACCTCAACCGTTATGGCGTTCGGGTTGGTGACAAGGCTGTCATCGTCACGAGCCATGACAGCGCATGGTACGCGGCCTTTGATCTTGCCGATGCGGGCACCACCATTGCTGCCATCGTTGATACCCGTTCAGAACAGAATACCGATCTGATTGCCGAGGCCACCAAACGTGGCATTCGCATCATGGCCGGTCATACTGTGACCGGCACCGAGGGCCGCCTGCGTGTCAAATCGGTTCGCGTTAACCCGGTCAGTGGATCGTCGGTCGGTCCGGCTGAAATGATCGGATGTGATTGCCTTTTGATGTCGGGGGGCTGGACGCCGTCGCTGCATCTGTTTTCCCACACCAAGGGAACGCTTAAGTGGGACGACGAACGCCAGACCTTCCTGCCGGACCACAAGGCAGAGGAATGCGAAATCGCCGGTGCGGGCCGTGGCCTGTGGGGCATTGAGGCCGTTCTGAATGACGGGGCGGAAATGGGCGCGGCTGTGGCCAAAAGCCTTGGCAAAAAGGCCAAGGCTGCAAGCTACGGCGTTGCCAACGACCGTCCGGGGACCGGTGTCAGCCACAAGGAACTGCCGACCGATCTGGATGCTGGCAAGGCACGTGCCTTTGTCGATTACCAGAACGACGTGACCGCCAAGGACCTTCGTCTGGCGGTACGCGAAGGCATGCGTTCGATCGAACATGTCAAACGTTACACCACCAACGGCATGGCGACCGATCAGGGCAAGATGTCGAACATCAACGGCCTTAACATTGCCTCTGACGCGTTGGGTGTGCCGCAGCCGAAAGTTGGCCTGACAACTTTTCGTCCGCCTTACACCCCGACGACCTTTGGCGCCTTCTGTGGTTATCACAAGGGCAGTCACTTCGAAGTGACGCGAAAAACTCCGATTGATAGCTGGGCCGAAGAAAATGGTGCCGCTTACGAGCCGGTTAGCCTGTGGCGCCGTGCATGGTACTTCCCGAAAGACGGTGAAGACATGCATGCAGCCGTATCGCGCGAATGCCGTGCGACGCGCGCAAGTGTCGGTATCTTTGATGCATCGACCCTTGGCAAGATCGAGGTGGTTGGTCCCGATGCGGTTGAATTCATGAACCGCATGTACACCAACCCCTGGACCAAGCTGGCACCGGGCCGGGCACGTTATGGCCTGCTTCTGGGCGATGACGGGTTCATTCGTGATGACGGTGTGATTGGCCGTCTGGCGGATGATCGCTTCCATGTCACCACCACGACCGGTGGTGCGGCACGTGTGCTGAACATGATGGAAGACTACCTTCAGACCGAATGGCCGGGCCTAGATGTCTGGCTGACTTCGACGACCGAGCAGTGGGCGACCATTGCTTTGAATGGCCCGAATGCCCGCAAGGTGCTTGAGCCGTTCGTCGAAGGTCTTGATATGTCTGATGAAGCCTTCCCGCACATGTCAGTTGCCGAATGCCGCGTTGGCGGCTTTCCGGCGCGCCTGTTCCGCATCAGCTTTACCGGTGAAGTCGGCTTTGAAGTCAACGTTCCGGCCCATGCCGGTCGTGCACTTTGGGAAATGCTGTTCGAGGCGGGCAAGAAATACGATATCTGCCCCTATGGGACCGAAACCATGCACGTGCTGCGTGCCGAGAAGGGCTATATCATTGTCGGTCAGGATACCGATGGCACAGTCACCCCGCACGATGCCGGGCTGAGCTGGGCTATTGGTAAAATGAAACCTGATTTCGTCGGTAAACGTGGTCTGGCGCGTCCGGACCTGGTTGCCGAAGGCCGCAAGCAGTTGATCGGTCTTCTGACCGAAGATGGCAAAACCAAGCTTGAGGAAGGGGCACAGATCGTTCTTGATCCGAACCAGCCCAAGCCGATGAAGATGGTCGGCCATGTGACATCAAGCTATCACAGCGATGCCGCAGGTCGCCCGATTGCCATGGCGCTGCTTGAAGACGGTTTCAATCGTTTGGGTGAAACCATTTACATTCCGATGCCAGATCGTGTGATCAAGGCGACCGTCACCGGGACCGTGTTTTACGATCCCGAAGGCGAACGGTTGAAACTCTAGGCGGGGAACAGAAAAATGACGGTACTTACACACGCATTTACGCCAGGTCCGATCGTTGCTTCAGGGCCGGTCAAACTGACCCTGATGGCACCTGTTGCCCGTTTCTCGCTGCGTTTGCGGGCGGCCAATATTCCGGCCGTATCCAAGGCGATTGGTGTTGATCTGGCAACCACTGTTGGCGCACGTGCGGCCAACGGCACGACTGAGTCCATCTGCCTCGGTCCGGATGAATGGCTGATCATTGCCAAGCCGGATGATGCCGAAACAGTGACCAAGGCGTGCGCGGATGTCTATGCATCGGCAACCCACAGCCTGACCGAGGTGTCAGCCCGTGAAGTCACGGTGCGCATCGAAGGCGAACGTGCGAGCGAGTTGCTGACCATCGGTTGCCCACGCGATATCGACAGCATCCCGGTGGGTGGTGGTTGCCGTACGGTGATTGACGGTGTCACGGTTGTTCTTTGGCGGGATGCCGAGCAAAGCTTCCGCATGGATATCTGGCGTTCCTTTGCCCTGCACATCATTGATCTGCTCTGCACCGGCTGCAAGGAATTCGCGGCAGAGTAATCTGCATTGGGGCGGGGATTGGGCGATTGCCATCCCCGCCCTCATTGTATCTAGGCAAACGTATTGGGTTGAATGTGGTTTTCTGGTGATACGAAACTGCGCATCAACTTGTCTCAGGTGATTGAGGCCGCTAGTCTTTGGGGCACACGCAGCCACCGAAAGACGCCCCAATGATACGTTCCGTCCTTGCCCTTCTTGATATCCGCCCGGCCTATACGGCCATGTTGGCAGAACGCCACGATCTGCATCGCTATGACCTGGTTTCGGACAAGCAGAAATTTCTTGATGAAATGGGCGATCAGATCAGAGCAGTTGTGACATCCGCGCGCTTTGGTGTTCCGGATGACTTGCTGGCGCAACTGCCGAACCTTGAAGTCATTACAAGCTTTGGCGTTGGGCATGATGTGTTTGATCTTAAGGCTCTTCGTGACCGCGGCATTCGTCTTTCAACCACACCTGACGTTCTGACCGATGACGTTGCCGACACGGCGATCATGTTGATGCATGCCACTTTGCGACAGCTTGTTTTGGGTGATGACTGGGTGCGCAGCGGAAAGTGGGCCGCAAAAGGTCCGATGGCACTGACCAGAAGTGTACGCGGCAAGAGGCTTGGCATTGTAGGGCTCGGCCGGATTGGACAGGCAATTGCATCACGCGCAGTGCCAAGTGGGGTCGAGGTCGGCTATTTCGGACGCAGCAAGAAGGACGTCGAGTACCGGTTCTTTGATGATCTGACGGCACTCGCGACATGGTCGGATATCTTGGTGTTGTCCTGCCCCGGTGGGGCCGCGACCAACGGGATTGTGAATGAAGTGGTGCTTGAAGCCCTTGGCAAAGATGGTGTCGTGATCAATATCGCACGGGGATCGGTGATTGATGAACCGGCTTTGATCCGGGGGTTGCAGCACGGGTCGATTGCCGGTGCGGGACTTGATGTGTTTGCAAATGAACCGGAGATTGATCCAGCATTTGCCAAGTTTGATAACGTTGTGCTGTATCCGCATCTGGCGAGTGGAACGGTGGAAACCCGCGATGCCATGGGCCAACTGGTTGTCGATAATCTTGATACGTGGGATGAACGCCGAGAATTGATCACACCGCTTGTTTAGTTGTTCGTTTGATCTGCCTGTCGGACAGGTTGAAACAGGCTTGTGTCAACCTGTCACTGTGCCATTCTGTCGCCCATCTATTTTCCTGTTATCGAGGCCACCCCATGACTTTCAAACCCCAGCACCAAGCCCCAACAGACGCCGCCGAGCGTCGCGCGATTAAGCCGGTCGTTGTTTATCCCAACGGAACCTTGCCCGAGCCCGACTTTGCGACGCTTACCGAATTCAAGGCTTCAATGAAGAAAGTGAACGAGGTTATCGTTCCACCACGCGATGCGCGCACGTTTCATGTGCCCAAGGGATACTTTTTCCGCATTGTCAGTGTCGATGGGCCGCAGGTCGGTGATTTGAACCTTTGGAATGCCAATGACCTGAAGGAACGGTTTTTTAGCGGCAAGACCCGTGCCCTGCATCGGACACACCTGACCACAGGTGACCGTTTGTGGTCCAACATGCCCTATCTGCGTTCGATGGCGCTCATCAGCGAAGATACCCTTGATTGGTATGGCTTTGATGAGGATGGCGGCAGTGTGCATGACGTGATCGGCACCCGCTGCGATCCGTTCACCAACCGGTTGCTGTCAGGGAATGATTATCACCATTGCTGCCATTCCAACCTTTGCCGGGCCTTTAGTGATGAGACTGGCATGTCGATGCAGGAAGCCGATCACTATGTGCATGATGTGTTGAATGTCTTCATGTGCACCGGCTTTACCAAGGACACCCATCAGTATTTCATGAAGGCAAGTCCTGTACGCCCGGGGGACTATCTTGAAATGTTTGCCGAGATTGATTTGCTGGGCAATCTGTCGACCTGTCCGGGTGGGGATTGCAGCACCGGCCATTCAAGTGATGAAGCCGCTTGTTATCCGCTGAAGGTCGAGATCTATGAAACCGATCCGGCCTTGCAGGATAAATGGGATTGGCCAGCGCCCAGTGCGTATCAGCACCCTTAAGCCTTAAAACAAACCCCCGTCGAAGATACCGGCGGGGGTTTGCCGTTTCCTGGTGTGTCAAATCTAGCGATCGCGCAACTGCCCATTGACTGTGACCGACTTGATCACGGCAAAGACCTTTTGATGGGGCTGCAGTTTTAAGCGTGATCCCGACCATTTCGTGATGCGGGCATGAATTTTGGGGCGGCCACTGGTTTCGGCCAGAAGGGTGGCGTCCGCATCCTGACCAAAGCACATGGTCACGTCGATGGTGTCACCGGGCTCGTCACTGATTTTGGTGATGGTAACGGGAATGATGTTGTTGGCACTGATATCGTGGGGCGGGGTGCGGGCAATCATGACGTCGCGGGCACGAATATGCAGTCGGACACGATCACTTTTCGGACGGCCCAGATAGGGCACGACAAGTCGTTGACCGCCACATTCAAGGAAGCTGACCTCGGCCTTGGGATCACGACTGACAATTCGGGCGGCCAGAACCGTTCCGGCATCAAAACGCCCGGCCAGCGGCGCCAAGTCCGTGCGGCCCAGCATCTCAAATACCGACCCGGTCGCAAGTGTCTTGCCCTGATCAATGATCACCATGTGGTCGGCAAGGCGGGCGACCTCGTCAATCGCGTGGGTGACATACAGGATCGGTATCTTGCGATGATCACGCAACCATTCGAGATATGGCAGGATTTCCTGTTTGCGGGCGTGATCAAGGGCAGAAAGCGGTTCATCAAGCAGCAATACATCCGGATTGGACAAAAGTGCACGCCCCAGTGCCACCCGTTGCTTTTCCCCGCCAGACAGAAGGTTGGGTCGGCGATCCATCAGATCCCAGATATCAAGCATCTCAAGGATGGCCTGTTGTTCATCCTGTGGCAGTTTGTGGGGATTACGGCGCGCGCCGTAAAACAGGTTGTCGCGGACCGATTTGTGGGGGAACAGGCGATTATCCTGAAACACGCAGCCAACCCGACGCTTGCGAACCGGAAGGTTGATGCCACGTGAATGTTCAAAAAGCACATGGTCGTTGATTTGAATATGGCCGCGATCCGGGCGGACCAAACCGGCAATCATGTTAACAAGCGTCGTCTTGCCACTGCCAGAAGGGCCAAACAGGGCGGTTATCCCCGGTTCAGGAATATTGAATTCGGCGGAAAGCCGGAAAGTCTTGAGACTGCGTTCAACATTGACACCGATGCTCATGAAGCGGCCCTCTTGCGAATACGACGGAGCGCCAATTCAGACAGAAGCAACCCGGCAAAGGCCAACCCGATCGAAAGAGCCGCCAAACGTGCCGCGGCCAATTCGCCGCCCGGTGTCTGGATCGCAGTATAGATCGCCAGTGGCAGGGTGCGGGTCTCGCCTGGGATGTTTGATACGAACGTGATGATCGCACCAAACTCACCAAGGCTTGCGGCAAAGGCGGTAATGGCACCGGCAATGATACCGGGGAGTGCCAAGGGTAGTGTCAGCGAAAAGAATCGGTCAATCGGCCCGGCGCCAAGGGTTTCGGCAGCCTGATAAAGACCGGGATTGACGTTTTCCAGGCTCAGTCGAATGGCGCGGACCTGAAACGGGAAGCTTACGATCGCCGATGCCAGTGCCGCGCCCGTCCAGCTAAAAACAAAACGCAGATCGAATGTTTCATACAGCCAAGCGCCCAACGGTGCCCGTGTGCCCAAGGCAATCAGCAACAAATAGCCCATCACAACCGGTGGCAGGATCAGCGGTAGATGCACAATCGCATCAAGAATAAAGCGCCCTGGAAACCGACCGAGGGCAAGCGCAGTTGCGACGATGATGGCAAAGGGCAGTGCACAAGCAACAGCAACGCCTGAGATGCGCAAGCTTAGCAGAAGTGCCTCGATTTCGGCGGGGGTTAAGCTGATCATTTTCCGGGTACGTTGGCTTGCGTTGTTGCAACGGGTTCAAAGCCATAGTCGGCAAAAATGCGCCCCGCGTCATCCCCCAAAAGCCAAAGTAGGAATTTCATGGCTTTGGTTTCGGACGGATCACCTGTCAGGGCAACAGGATAGGTAATGACCGGGTGACTGTTTTCGGGGAAGGTGCCGATGATTTTGACGTTATCTGAAATGCCGGCGTCAGTTTGATAAACGATGCCAATCGGTGCTTCGCCCCGTTCAACCAGCGCCAGGGCCGCACGAACATTGTCAGTACGCGCAAGCATTGGTGCGACCGTTTCCCATTGCCCCAAAGATGTCAGTGCCTGTTTGGCATAAATCCCGGCAGGTACGTGGTCCGGGTCGCCGACTGCAATGCGATCATTGGGTCCGATCAATGCTGTCAGGTCTGAAGTATCGCCAATTTTAATCGGGCTAAGATTGCTATCTTTGGGGGCGACAATAACCAGACGGTTTGTCAGCAGGTCATGACGACTGCCGGGGACAAGCGGGCCCTGATCAGTTAACCAGGTCATCCATTTTTCGTTGGCAGAGATAAAGACATCTGCGGGTGCCCCTGCGGCAATCTGGCGCGCCAGTGTCGAAGAACTTGCCAGTGACAGGCGTATTGTATCACCGGTTTCCTTTTCATAGGTGGCGGCCGCAGTTTCAATGGCGTTGGTCAGGCTCGCAGCGGCAAAGACAGTGATATCGCGCGCACGGGCCGCTGTTGAGATGCTGCCGAAAAAAACGACCGCGATCACAAAGAAGGCGACTGCGGATGGCAATGGGGATCGAAAATGGGGCATAGGGACCCGTAACTTAAGAAAAAGGGCGCGTTTGCATCACTATAGCCGAAATCAGTTTTGTTGCCACACATGACAAGGCCCGCCACAGGGCGGGCCAAAGGTTATCCGGTTTCGCGATGGAAACAGCGTTCAGGAACAGACCGCCGCGCGCAGGGGGTCGTTGGCATCCATATCAAACCATTCATTCATCGCGGTCGGGAAGCCGTTGCTGTCGAGTGATGTATCGGGCGTGATATAGCCACGCCGTCCTTGCGCACAATCAACAAGATGGGTCAGGGCAAGGGTTTCGCCGCCCTTGCGCAGCAGCAGGGTCATGACGCGTTTTTCATCGGGGTTTTGGGGATTGGATACCAGTTTTTCGCGATCAATCGCCGTAAAGCGGTTGGTCGGTGCGGAAACCAGTGTCCACGGCGCGAAAATGTTTTCGTCAGTAAAGGTCTGAATGACGCTGATGGTTTGAGGCAGACGGGCCTCGTAGCGATCAAACCATGTGTATTCATCCCAGATCATGTAGCCAAACATCGCAATCGCTGCGACGAGCGGAATGACATATTTCGGTGCCTTACGGCCCCAAAGCCGGAACAGCAACATGACCACGCCAGCCGACGCAAACCCGATAACAACGGTTGAGAAGATAAAGACGTACATAGGCTGGTGGCTCCCGATCTGCTGTTATTATTGGTGGGGCATTTTTTGAGCCCTGATAACCGATTAGCGCAGTATCCGGTCGAGCTCAAGTTCGCCTTTCGGATCACGTTTGGCGATCTGGGCCAGAAACAGGCCCGACGCGGCAATCGCGTCAGACAATGCGTTATGGGCCCGGAAGGGGGGCAGGTTATGATTTCGGCGCAATGTATCAAGCCTGAGCGCCCCGGATTTCATGGTTTCTCCGCTGCGCCGGATGTCACGCAGAGCCAGAACCAGAGTATCGACCGTCGGGATTTGCAGTGGCGCGCCAAAGAACTGTTTGCAGGCTTGGCCAAGGAATCCCAGTTCAATTGGCGCATGATGGGATAGCAGAACCCGGCCAGCCATCTGGGGCAAAAGATGCTCAAGGGCTGCTTCAATGCTTGGGGCATCGGCGACATCGCTGTCAAAGATCCGGTGGACCACGACCGAGCTTTCGCTGAGCTCCTTGGTTGGCCGCACCAGAATATGTTCGCAACTTGAAAAATCGACCGAAAGCTGACGGATAATCACCCAGCCGAGGCTGACGATTTCGTCCTTTTTGGGGTCAAGGCCGGTGGTTTCCAAATCAAGAGCGATGAATTCGGTTTCCATCACGGATCTTTCAGGATCGGCAGGCGGCACATCGTAATAGGTCCGCAAAGGCCCGGTTGCCTTGCGCTGGATGAAGTCACGATACAGCCGACTGTCGAGGATTTTCTGGCGCAATCCCATATGGCTTACGTCCCGCTTTTGCCAAAGGCGTGCTCAAGCGCGCCCTGAAGGTTCTTGATCACCGAGAACGCATCTTTTAGATGGCTGCGCTCAAACGCCGACAGGCTTTCAGGTTGCAGGAAGTTATCGGGTTTTTCGCCGCGCCGGATCTGACGGACCTGATGTTTCAGGCGGGTGATGCTGATGAATTCAAAGGCATCGAGAAGGTCTGATGCCCCCTGATTGCTGATGGATGGGAATGCCTTTACGGCATTGAGCCGCTCATAGGTATTTACGGCCTCGACACCGTTGGCAAGGGCGTGAATGCGGGCGACATCAACAATTGGCACCACGCCGTTATGTTTCAGATCAAGCGTCTTGTCATGTTCGCCGCCGCGGATCATGACGAAATTCTTGAAGAAACCAAGCGGGACGTGATGGCTCAGCGCATTGCCCACCATATAGGCCTGGAAAATACGGTTGTCCTTGGCCTTGGAGATGATCATGCGATGCAGGTCTTCAAACAGGCTTTTGGTGCCGTGGACCGGGCGCAGGTCAAACCAGACCGAACACAACATCAGGGACTTTGGTTCGGGTTGTTCGATCCATTTATTGAAATAGTGCTGCCAGGTGCGCACCGGTTGCCGCCACTCATCTGTTCTGGCCATCATTTCACCGGGGCAATAGACGTAGCCAACCTTGTTCAGGCCATCACAGACAAAGTCGGCAAGATTTTTGAAATAGTCCCCGTGCTGATCCGCGTTATAGGCGTCATCTATAATCAGGCAATTGTCCTGATCCGAAAGTGCCGTTTGTTCCTGGCGGCCTTGTGACCCACCCGCCATCCAGACATAGGGGACGGGCGGTGGGCCGAATTCTTCCTCTGCCAGTTGCAGCAGCCGGGCGGTCGCCGCATCCGAAAGGGTCGTTACGATATGTCCGGCATTTTGCGATGTCGCGCCCGCCTCAATAAGGTGACTAAGAAGTTCGGGGACCTGGGCGATGACCTTTGCCATTTCTTCGGGTTCGGTCAGTTTGCCGATCCGACCTGCCATGTAAACAGCCGACAGCGACTGGCGTGCCAGCAAGTTGTTGGTGGTGATCATGCCAACTGCCTTGCCGTCCTTCATCACCGGCAGATGACGGATATTGTTGCGTGTCATGGTCAGAAGTGCATCAAACGCATACTGATCAGGATCGATTGAGATCGGCTTTTCGGTCATGATGGCGGTTACCGGCTCATCATAACTGCGGCCCTTGGCGATGACACGATTGCGCAGGTCACGGTCGGTCATGATCCCGGCAACGCCGTCACCGCCTTCGGTGATCAACAGACAGGAAACGCGTTCCTTGCTCATCAACTGGCCAGCTTCGAGGATGGAGGCCGACTTGTCGATGCTGACCAGTTCGCGCGCGATCAGGTCACTGACCTTCACACTCATCAGTTTGAGCTGATCGTCATCGCGACTTTCGAGCAACTGCATGCCACTGCGCAGGCGTTCGCCCCCCATCTGGGCGAAGAAATAGCTAAACTGCGGATACTTGCCAGTTAGCGCGTGAAAATCCTTCTCAGGCAGCAAGTAACACAGGCTGTCTTCGAGAGTTGTAATGTTGTTGGCCGCGCGCCCGTTCTGATACATCGCGCGCACACCAAAGCATTCACCCTCTGACAGGCGGGCAAGCAACTGCCCGTTCGGGTCACGGGTTTCGGTGCCGCCGGTGCGGATGATGTAAAGATGAAGGCATTGTTCCTCGGGCGAGAGGACTTTGGTCCCTGCGCGGAAATAGCGGGCCGAGAGGCGCTTGGGCAGGGCGTTGATTTCTTCGTCAGGTAACAGATCGAACGGGTGGTGCTGTTTTAGAAATTCGGCAATTTCTTCGAGTTCGATGCTCATGACTGTTTTCCTCCGCAAGGGCATGCCCTGAGTCATTGTTGCCTGACTAAGGCCGAAAAGAAAAGCCCCCGGATCAATGATCCGGGGGCCTGCAACAGTTCTTGGCAAACCAGTTGACCGATTAGTGGTCAACTGCGCCACCGGCTCCTTTCGGAACGCGGATGTCTTCAATCATGTGCTGGATATGCTCTGGCGGTTCAGCGGTGACTTTCGACACAGCGAAAGCAACGATGAAGTTCAGGATCATACCAACGACGCCAATGCCTTCCGGCGAGATGCCGAACAGCCAGTTTGCTTCGACGTTTTCGATCAATACCGGGATAAAGATGCCCTTGTAGGACATGATATAACCCATGGTGAAGATCAGACCGACCAGCATCCCGGCAATAGCACCTTCACGGTTAACCTTCTTGGAGAAGATACCCATGATGATAACCGGGAACAGCGAGGATGCGGCAAGACCGAAGGCGAAGGCCACCACCTGTGCCACAAAGCCCGGAGGATTGTAGCCCAGATAACCGGCAATCACGATCGCGACCGCAGCCGCAACACGCCCGGCCATCAGTTCCTGTCCTTCTGTCATGTTCGGTGTGAACGTGCCTTTGAGAAGGTCATGTGAAACGCCTGATGAAATCACAAGCAGAAGACCAGCAGCTGTTGAAAGTGCTGCGGCGATACCACCAGCTGCGACCAGGGCAATGACCCAGTTCGGAAGCTGTGCGATTTCCGGGTTGGCAAGAACCATGATGTCACGGTCAACGCTCAGTTCGTTACCAGCCCAGCCATATTCGGCTGCTTTGGTCGCAAACTCTGCGTTCGCATCGTTGTAATACTGGATGCGGCCGTCACCGTTCTTGTCTTCGAACTTCAGAAGGCCGGTTGCTTCCCAGCGCTTCATCCAGTCCGGACGTTCTTCATAGACGAGGTTACCGTCTTCTGCGCCCACTTCACCGGTCTGGATGGTGTCGGTCAGGTTCAGGCGTGCCATTGCACCAACTGCCGGAGCAGTGGTGTACAGCAGCGCGATGAAGACCAGCGCCCAACCGGCAGAAGAACGTGCATCACGGACTTTCGGAACGGTGAAGAAGCGAACGATAACGTGCGGAAGACCGGCAGTACCAACCATCAGTGCAAGCGTGATTGCAAAGATATCAATCGTTGACTTGTTGGTGGTGGTGTATTCGAGGAAGCCGAGTTCCGTCACAACCTGGTTAAGGCGATCAAGCATGTATTCGCCTGTGCCATTCACGGTCGAGCCAAATGCCAGCTGCGGCAGCGGATTGCCGGTCAGTTGGAAGGCAATAAAGATTGCCGGAATGGTGTAGGCAATAATAAGAACGCAATATTGTGCAACCTGGGTATAGGTAATGCCCTTCATGCCGCCAAGAACAGCATAGATGAAGACGATGCCCATGCCGACGATCAGGCCGGTGAGGAGTTCAACTTCAAGGAAGCGCGAGAACACGATACCAACGCCGCGCATCTGACCTGCCACATAGGTAAACGAGATAAAGATCAGGCAGATAACAGCAACGATACGGGCGGTTTTGGAATAATAACGATCCCCGATGAATTCCGGCACGGTGAATTTGCCGTACTTGCGAAGGTACGGTGCCAGAAGCATCGCCAGCAGGCAGTAACCACCTGTCCAGCCCATGAGGTAAACCGAGCCACCATAGCCAAGGAAGGCAATGAGGCCAGCCATAGAGATAAAGGAAGCAGCCGACATCCAGTCTGCTGCGGTCGCCATGCCGTTGACGACCGGGTTAACACCTTTGCCAGCGACATAGAATTCGCCGGTGGTGCTTGCCTTGGCCCAGATCGCGATGCCGATATACAGCGCGAAGCTCAAGCCGACGGCAATATATGTAAGGGTGGTAAGATCCATCTTGTCTGTCTCCCTGATCCTGCGTCAGTCGTCTTCACGAACGCCGAATTCGCGATCCAGTTTGTTCATCTTGGCCACATAGACGAAAATCAGTGCGACAAAGACGTAAATGGACCCCTGTTGAGCAAACCAGAAACCAAGCTGGAAGCCCGCGATTTCGATAGAGTTGAGGGCATCGACAAACAAGATGCCGAAACCGTAGGAAACGATGAACCAGATCGCGATAAGGACCGAGACCAGCTTCACGTTTCTCTTCCAGTAGGCTGCGCTTTGTTCATCCATCGCGCGTCTCCTTCCTAGAAATGATAACTTTCCCTGCCGACATATTTTTATGCTGTGTTTGTCGGCCGCATGAATGCGTGGCGTTGAATGCATCAAGACACACTCATTGCCTGTAAAGCTCGATACCAGTTTTCGAGAGTCGCCATAAGCTAATCATTAGTCGTATAGAACAGGGTGTTAGAAGGTGTTCTGCCCCAACGTCGAATAAAAATAGTGACAGAATCCGGGCGGTTTTCACTGTGTGCATTGCAGCATTTTAAGGTTGAAAAACATTGCGTCTAAGTGCCTAAAAAGTGACGTTTTTATAACTTAAGGGACCCGTCACGGTCCGACGCAGCTATTTTTTGACTGAAATCGACGCAAATTTCGTTTGCCTAACCCGATTGATGTCGCCGACGCGAGATTGCTTGATGCACCTTGTTTCAGCTCGCCACCTGGCATGTTTTGATAGCATGTGAGCTGTCTGCGGTTTGAAGTTGTTAAGAGCCTGCCTGTCGGTTACAAACGGGCACAGTATTTCAGGCATGCGCATGAGTGTGCCGAAGTGTTTCAGCCCAACAGGGCGGACCCAACGACTTTTGGATGGGGAATTTAATGGCATCCTACCAGTATATTTACGTCATGAAGGACCTGACCAAGATCCTTCCGGGCGGTCGCGAACTTTTCAAGGGCATCACACTGTCCTTCCTGCCAGGCGTAAAAATCGGTGTTCTGGGCAACAACGGCGCAGGTAAATCGACCCTGCTGAAAATCATGGCCGGCATCGAAAAGGATTACGCCGGTGAAGCCTGGCCTGCCGAAGGTGTCAATGTCGGCTATCTTGAACAGGAACCGCAGCTCAATCCGGAGAAAGACGTTCTTGGCAACGTCATGGAAGGGTGCGGTTCGATTGTTGACGATCTTGCACGCTTCAACGAAATCAGCGGCAAATTCGCCGAGCCGATGACCGATGACGAAATGAATGACCTCCTTGCAGAGCAGGGTGAACTTCAGGAACGCATCGATGCGGCCAATGGCTGGGATCTGGAACGCACCCTTGAGATCGCGATGGACGCCCTGCGTTGCCCGCCCAAGGATGCGGATGTAACCAAGCTTTCCGGTGGTGAGCGCCGTCGTGTCGCCCTTTGCCGTCTTTTGCTTGCAAAACCTGACATTCTGCTGCTTGACGAACCGACCAACCACCTTGACGCTGAATCGGTTGCGTGGCTTGAACGCCACCTTGAAGATTATCAGGGTACCGTCATTCTGGTCACCCACGATCGTTACTTCCTTGATAACGTCACGGGCTGGATTCTGGAACTTGACCGCGGTCAAGGCATTCCGTTCGAAGGCAACTATTCCTCCTGGCTTGAGCAGAAGCAAAAGCGTTTGGAACAGGAATCCCGTCAAGAAGGCAGCCGCCAGAAACAGCTTGCCACCGAACTTGAGTGGATCCGTCAGAACCCGAAAGGCCGTCAGGCAAAATCCAAGGCCCGTGTCCGCGCCTATGACGATCTTGTCGCCGAGGCCGCCAAGGCCGTTCCGGACTCAACGAAGATCGTTATTCCGATTGCCGAGCGCCTTGGTAACGAAGTTATCACTGCCGAGGGCCTGACCAAGGCTTATGGTGACAAGCTTCTGTTTGAAAACCTTGATTTCCGTCTGCCGCCGGGTGGTATCGTTGGTGTGATCGGTCCGAACGGTGCGGGTAAAACCACCCTGTTCAAGATGCTGACGGGTGCTGATACCCCAGATGCCGGAACGCTCAAGATCGGTGATACCGTAAAGATGGGCTATGTTGATCAGTCGCGTGACTCGCTTGATCCGAACAAGACCGTCTGGCAGGAAGTTTCCGACGGCCTCGACGAGATCCTTTTGGGCAAGCGTCCGATGTCGTCGCGTGCCTATGTGTCACAGTTCGCCTTCAAGGGCGCAGATCAGCAGAAAAAAGTCGGTCAGTTGTCCGGTGGTGAACGTAACCGTGTTCACCTTGCCAAGATGCTGAAATCCGGCGCAAACGTTCTGCTGCTTGACGAACCGACCAACGATCTTGACGTCGATACCCTGCGTGCACTTGAGGAAGGCCTTCTCGAGTTTGCCGGTTGCGCTGTGGTCATCTCGCACGATCGCTTCTTCCTTGACCGAATTGCGACCCATATTCTGGCCTATGAGGGCAACTCGCATGTCGAGTGGTTCGAAGGGAACTATCAGGAATATGAAGCCGACTACAAACGTCGCTATGGTGAAGAGGCAAGCCGCCCGCACCGTATCAAATACAAGCCGCTGACCCGCTAAGACGGTTTTGCGCTTTGAGATTAAAGGCCACCTTCGGGTGGCCTTTTTGATGCCCGGATGCCAGATGCAAAAAAAGCCACCGTCGCAAGGATGGTGGCTTTTATATTCGGATATTGAGGCGGGCTTCGATCAGAGACCGGTTTTTGCCTTGAGTGCAGCGGTCAGGGCGCCAACGTCGTCATTGTTCTGTTGGATGACCGATGTGAACTCATCGCGTTGGGTGATGCCCATGCTAAGACCTTCGATGGAAACATCAATGATCTTGTAGCTGTCATCAAACATCCGCATCCGCCAAACAATGTTTACCGGTGGGCCGTCCGGACGGACGAACTGCGAATCGACAAAGGTGTCCTTGTTCTTCTGGGTCTCATCACCGACGACAAACTGTTCGCCGTTGAATTCCTTGAACTGGTTTGCGTAGTTGAGAGCCAGATAGTTCTGAAGCAGGACTGAAAACTCCTCGATCTCCGCTTCGGAAATCGAACGCCAGTAACGCCCCAGAACGAAGCGCGAAACGACATCCATTGCAAAATAGCGGTCCATCAAGGACACGAACTTTTTGCGGCGGACATCTTCAGCAAGGCTTTGATCGGTCAGTTCATTCATGGCCTGGTCAGCCATGCTCTGAATGACATTTGCTGCGCTGGTTTCGACAGCGACTTCGGCAACAACGTTTGAAGACAAACCCGTTGCCGACGCCGGACCAGACCAAGCGGCTGCGATGGCGATCATCGCGGCGGTTGATATGGCGATTTTGCTGTTTACCATGACCGGCTCTTACTTGCTTGCCGCTTCGACAGCATCGTCGAAGTCAAAAGATGCACTTTCGTCTTCTACAGCGAATTCTGGTGACGGGCCACCGTTGCGGATCATCTTATTGCGTTGCTGACGATAGAGGCTGCGCAGGGCTGCGTAATAGTCGATAGACGACTTTTGCAGTTCGTTCAGCTGATTGATCGTCGCGTAACGATAATGCAGGGCTGTAAGACCGACCGAGCCAAGATAAAGGGCTTCGGCGGTATCGCTATTCTGTGCGCCCCAAGTCAGCGGGTTGGCAACATAGTCAACACCGATGCCGGCTGTATCACGCAGGTTGGACGGGCCAAGCAGCGGAAGCACAATGTAAGGGCCACCGCCAATGCCGTAATGGGCAAGGGTCTGACCAAAATCTTCGCGACGGTAAGGAATGCCGAAATCAGATGCGACATCATTGAAACCAAGGAAACCAAGCGTCGAGTTCATGATGAAACGCTGGAACGAGGCAGCAGCCTGATCCGGGTCGCCCTGCAGCAACGCGTTGAAAGAGTTCAACGGTTCGTTGATGTTGCGCACGAAGCTCGCGACGGAGGTTTTAACAGGTTCCGGGGCAATGTCGCGGTACCACATTGCAGCAGGATACAGGACCATGAAATCGACCGCACCATTAACACCGTGAACCACGCGGTTCACCGGCTCAAGCGGATCATAATCACTCGTGTCCTGAGCGGGTTCTGTCGATGCGCACGCGGTCAGCAAAGACAGCGATCCTGCGGCACAAAGCGAAAGCAAAGTTCGAAACTTCATTATTTTTAGCCAACCGATGTTCGATACACAGACTTCCCCGACCCGAAACGCTTTTGATGCGGGACACCAAAAAACGTTACCGATCAATCCCCTGCTCGAAGGGCGATCATGTAACGCGCACGCCTCAGATATCCATTTGGTTAGCATAGGGTGAAATTAAACACCAGCATACAAAAAGTTGATCAGGATCAAGCAGTTTTCAGGTGTGGCATTTAGGCAACAAGTTTTCACGCGAAAATAGCGCTTGAACAAATATAAACATATCTTTATATCTTTCTTGTCAACGTGGAGGGCATTGGTATGGAACAGGTTCTGGCAAGATTGCGCGCAGCTGCTGAAGCGACGCGGCTTCGCTTGCTTGCGATCTGTGCCGAGTGCGAATTGACCGTCAGCGAGATCACCCAGATCATCGGTCAGAGCCAGCCGCGCGTCTCCCGACACCTTAAATTATTGTGCGAGGCAGGCCTGCTTGTCCGGTTCCGCGAAGGGACTTGGGTTTTCTATCGCACGCCGCATTCCGGGCCGGGTGCCGACCTTGTGCAGCCTGTGCTGGATCTGCTGCCAAAGGATGACGAAACGCTTGCACTTGATCGTGCCCGTCTGGATCAGGTGAAGGCAGAACGTGAAAAGATCGCGACTGAATATTTCCGCGCCAACGCCGAAGACTGGGATCGGATTCGCTCGCTGCATGTCGACGAGGCAGTTGTTGAAAAAGCATTGCTTGAGGCGGTGGGTGATCTGACCGGTGGCCGGATTCTCGATGTCGGAACAGGTACCGGGCGTATTCTTGAGCTTCTCGGGCGTAACGCCGAAGAGGGCGTTGGCGTTGATATGTCACGCGAAATGTTGGCTGTTGCGCGTGCGCGTCTGCAACGCGCAGACCTGTCCAACTGCCTTGTTCGACAAGCCGACATGTACCAGTTGCCTTATCCCGGCGGCATGTTTGATGTGGTGACCCTGCATCAGGTGCTACATTTCGCTGAAAAGCCCGAGGCGGCACTTGCCGAGGCAGCACGCGTTCTGGCCCCCGGGGGTAAGCTTGTCATTGTCGATTTTGCCCAGCACGAACAGGAAGAACTCCGCGAAGAACATGCGCACCGACGTCTTGGTTTTGATGACGCGTCCATCAATGACTGGTTCCGCGCCAGCGGTCTTGAGCCTGGCAACGTTGTCAGTTTGCCGGGCAAGCCACTGACGGTTCGGATCTGGATGGCTCGCCCGACATCGGCACAAGCAGCGGACAAAGTTCAAAGAAATTCAGAAAAGGCTGCGGAATAACGCGCAGCATGTATTGAAAATAACCAGATAGAAAGACCGACCCAAGGGCTCAGCCTGCGGGAAAGCGAAGACAGGATTGAGATATCGATATGATGACGGTTCCAGAAATCAACGCAGTACGCAAACACCTCAAGGTTTCGTTCGAGTTCTTCCCGCCGAAAACCGAGAAGATGGAAGAAACCATGTGGCGGTCGATCCATCGGCTTGCGCCGCTCAATCCGTCTTTTGTTTCGGTGACCTATGGGGCCGGCGGCACCACACGTGATCGCACCCATGGCAGCGTCACCCGTATTCAGGGTGAAACCGGTATTCCGGCCGCCGCCCATTTGACCTGTGTCGGTCATACCAAGGAAGAGATCGATCAGATCGCGCGCAGCTATTGGAACGAGGGTATCCGTTCCATCGTTGCCCTTCGCGGGGATTTGCCGGATGCGGGCGATAAGTATGAACCGACCCCGGGTGGCTACGCCTATGCGGTTGATCTGGTTGCTGGCCTTAAGGAAATTGCCGATTTTGATATTTCGGTATCAGCCTATCCGGAAACCCATCCGGATGCACCGAGTTCCGATTTCGAGATTGATTATCTCAAACGCAAGATCGATGCCGGCGCCAACCGGGCAATTACCCAGTTCTTCTTTGATAACGAAACCTATCTGCGGTTCCGTGACAAATGTGTGGCTGCGGGCATCGAAGCGCCCATCGTTCCGGGCATTTTGCCGGTGACTAACTTTGCGTCGCTCTTGAAATTTGCCGATATGTGTGGTGCTTCTGTGCCGCAACGTTTGCATTGGCGTTTCGAAGGGCTTGATGAAGATCCCGATACCCGTCGCATGGTCGCATTCCACGAAGCCATTTCGCAGGTGGAAGGTTTGATCAGCGAAGGGGTGACCGACTTCCACTTCTATACGCTTAACCGTGCCGAACTGACATATGCCATCTGCCATGCGCTGGGCATTCGCGGAACCGAACAGGTTGCAGCCTGAAACTGGTTTTGCCCTGTAACCCGGACGCATGAAGAATTGATTGGATGAAAAAGATGAATGATCGCAAGGAACGCATTGCCCTGCTGCGCAAACGGGCCGAGGAAAAGATACTGATCCTTGATGGCGCAATGGGCACGATGATCCAGAAGCACAAGCTGACCGAGGAAGACTATCGCGGTGAACGCTTTGCTGACTGGAAGCAGGACGTCAAAGGTAACAACGACCTTTTGTCACTGACCCAGCCGGACATCATCAAGGACATCCATCTGCAGTACATCGCGGCCGGTGCAGACCTGAACGGGACCAACACCTTTAGTGCGACAACCATTGCCCAGGCCGATTACGGCATGGAAGACTTGGCCTACGAGATCAATTTCGAAAGTGCCAAGATTGCACGCGCTGCCTGTGATGAGTGGGAAGCCGCCCATCCGGGGGATGTGCGCTTTGTAAATGGTGCCATCGGCCCGACCAACCGGACGGCATCGATTTCGCCAGATGTGAACAATCCCGGCTTCCGTGCCATCACCTTTGATCAGCTCAAAGAGGCATATAAGGAAGCCACAACCGGTTTGCTGGATGGCGGGGCGGATACACTGCTGGTGGAAACCATTTTTGATACACTCAATGCCAAGGCTGCGCTTTTTGCCATCGACGAGGTTCTCGACGAACGTGGTGAAGATGTTCCGGTGCTGATTTCCGGCACGATCACCGATGCATCTGGTCGGACGCTTTCGGGGCAGACGACCGAAGCGTTTTATAACTCCGTGCGTCATACCAAGCCGTTCTCGATTGGTCTGAACTGCGCATTGGGTGCCGCACAGCTGCGCCCCTATGTTCAGGAACTGTCGCGCATTGCCGAATGCCGCGTTTCGGTTTACCCCAATGCAGGTCTTCCCAACGAGTTTGGCGAATATGACCAGACCGATGCCGAAATGGCCGAATTGGTCAAGGAATGGGCCGATACCGGCATGGTCAATCTGCTGGGGGGCTGCTGTGGCACGACACCGCCGCACATCAAGGCGATTGCCGATGCGGTGGCAAATGCCAAGCCGCGTGTTGTGCCCAAGTTTGAGCCAAGAATGCGTCTGTCCGGCCTCGAGCCGTTTGATGCTGCGTAAATCTGATATTGATAGCTGAAAAGAGATCGAAAAGACCCATGACCGACATTTCCAGATTTATCAATATTGGCGAGCGGACCAACGTCGCCGGATCGCTGAAATTCAAGAAGCTGATCGTCGAAGAAGATTACGATGCAGCCCTTGAGATCGCCCGTCAGCAGGTCGAAAACGGCGCGCAGATCATCGACATCAACATGGATGATGCGATGCTTGACGCCGAAACGGCGATGGTCAAGTTCATCAACCTGATTGCGGCCGAGCCAGACATTGCCCGTGTGCCGATCATGGTCGACAGTTCCAAATGGAACGTGATCGAAGCCGGTCTGAAATGCCTGCAAGGCAAGGGTATTGTTAACTCGATCAGCCTCAAGGAAGGCGAAGAACCCTTCATCGAACAGGCCAAAAAACTGCGCCGCTATGGCGCGGCAGTTGTCGTCATGGCCTTTGATGAAAAAGGTCAGGCCGATACGGTTGATCGCAAGTTCGAAATCTGCAAGCGCAGCTATAACGTGCTGGTCGATAAGGTTGGCTTCCCGCCCGAAGACATCATTTTCGATCCGAACATCTTTGCCGTCGCGACCGGTATCGAAGAGCACGACAATTATGCTGTCGACTTCATCGAAGCCTGCAAGCTGATCAAAAAACACCTGCCATACGCCAAGATTTCCGGTGGTGTTTCCAACGTTTCGTTCTCGTTCCGGGGCAACAACCCGGTCCGCGAAGCGATGCACTCGGTGTTCCTGTATCACGCCATCAAGGCGGGACTGGATATGGGGATCGTCAATGCCGGTCAGTTGGTTGTGTATGAAGAAATCCCGGCAGAGCTTCGTGAACGCGTCGAAGACGTCATCCTGAACCGTCGTTCGGATGCGACCGACCGTTTGCTTGAAGTTGCCGAAAAATACAAAGGTACTGGCGGGCCCGAGAAAAAGGCCGACCTTGAATGGCGTAAAAAACCGGTCAAAGAACGTCTGGCGCATGCCCTGATCAACGGTATTGCCGAGTTCGTCGAAGAAGACACAGAGGAAGCCCGTCAACAGGCGGACAAGCCGCTGCATGTGATTGAAGGTCCGTTGATGGACGGCATGAACATCGTTGGTGACCTGTTCGGTGACGGCAAGATGTTCCTGCCGCAGGTGGTGAAATCCGCGCGTGTGATGAAAAAGGCGGTGGCTTATCTGATTCCCTTCATCGAAGAGGAAAAAGATGGCAAGCACGAAACCAACGGCAAGATATTGCTCGCGACCGTTAAGGGCGACGTGCATGACATCGGCAAGAACATCGTTGGTGTGGTTCTGCAATGTAACAACTTCGAGGTCATCGACCTTGGGGTGATGGTGCCGACCCAGAAAATCATCGAAACCGCCAAGGCCGAAAAGGTCGACATGATCGGTTTGTCGGGCCTGATTACCCCGTCGCTTGAAGAAATGACCTATGTCGCGGCCGAAATGGAACGCGAAGGGCTGAATATTCCGCTTCTGATTGGCGGCGCGACGACGTCGAAGGTCCATACAGCGGTTAAAATCGCGCCGAACTATCTGAAATCATCGGTGGTTTACGTGATCGACGCATCCCGTGCGGTGGGTGTTGCCAGCAATTTGCTTTCAAAAACCAATGGCGAACGCTTTGCTGAGGAAATTCGCAACGAATATATCGCGATGGCTGAAAAGCATGCAGCACAGCAACTGCAGAAAAAGCGTTTCTCGATTGTCGATGCACGCGCCAACAAGGTTCAGCTTGACTGGGATAATTTCGAGGCACCGGTTCCGCTCAAACCCGGTATCACACTGTTTGAAGATTTCGATCTGGAAGAACTGGTGTCGCGTTTTGACTGGAAGCCGTTCTTCGAGACCTGGGAACTTCATGGGCGTTTCCCCGACATCCTGAAGGATGAAAAGGTCGGCGAAACAGCGCGTAGCCTTTATGCGGACGCGCAGGAAATGCTTAAAAAAATCGTTGCCGAAAAATGGTTCAAGCCCAAGGCGGTTGTCGGTCTTTGGCCAGCCAACTCGGTCGGTGATGATATCGAAGTTACCCCGGCGCCAGAGAAGAATGAGCCGGTGATGCTCCATACCCTGCGTCAGCAGATGTATCGCGAGAACAACAAGCGTCCGAACCGCGCGTTGGCCGACTATATCGCGCCAAAAGACAGCGGCAAGACCGACTATATCGGTGCCTTTGTTGTTACCGCCGGGCCAGAAGTCGAAGAAATCTCTGCCAAGCTTGAAGCAGAGCATGATGATTACAATGCCATTCTGGTCAAGGCCCTGGGCGACCGTTTTGCCGAGGCGTTTGCCGAGCATATGCACGAAAAAGTTCGTAAGGAGCTTTGGGGCTATGCGCCTGACGAGGCGCTTGGCAATGATGATCTGATTGCCGAAAAATATCGCGGTATCCGTCCGGCACCGGGTTATCCGGCCTGCCCGGAACATACTGAGAAAGGCATTCTTTGGGATCTTTTGGATGCAGAGAAGAATGTTGGTGTGTCGCTGACTGAAAGCTATGCCATGACGCCAACCTCGTCGGTGAGCGGTTTTTATTTTGCCAACCCGGAGGCCAAGTATTTCGGCCTTGGTAAAATCGAACGCGATCAGGTGGAAAGCTATGCCGAGCGCAAGGGCATGACCCTGGCCGAGGCAGAACGTTGGTTGGCACCGAACCTGAATTACGATCCGCGTCAGGCGAAATAAACGCCTGTCCGGTCGGAAGGAAAAGCCCCGCAGACTGCACTCTGCGGGGCTTTTTTGTGATCAGGAATGTCGGCGCCTAGTGGGTTGCGTGGCAGAACTTGCCGCGTTCAGTGATGCCAACAATCACAATGCCAATCAGGCCAAGCGCGAAGTAACCGACCAGAAGCGGGATGACAGTGCCATTGAACTGCTGCCCGATAATCCCGCCGGCGATCACGCCGATCAACGTGCTGTAAACACCGGTGATCGAGGAGGCAGTACCGGCAATCGCGCCGACTGGCTCCATCGCAAGCGAGTTGAAGTTCGGCATGGTCAGCGAGAAACAGAACAGGATCGTTGTCAGGCCGATGCCAAAGACGAACAAGGGCGGATGCCCGTCAAACCAGAGCGCAATGAGAACATTGATCAGGCTGCTGGCGGTCAAGAAGAACAGCGCGACATGAGAAATCTTGTGCATGCCGATCTTGCGCACCAGTCGTGCATTGATGAATGAAGAGAAACTCATGCAGGCGGCAATCATGCCAAAGGCCAGCGGGAACCAGACACCAAGCCCGTAAACCTCGGTTTCAAAGATTTGCTGGGCAGATCCGATATAGGCCATCAGGCAGGCAAACATGACGCCCATCGCCGTGGCATAGCCGAATGTCTGACGATTGGTGACGGTGGTTTTGATGTCGCGTGCGATCCGGCGCATCGACAATTTATGCCGATATTCCGGATGCAGGGTTTCAGGCATGCGCAGCAAGTACCAGCACACAATCGCAATCGCGAGGACCAAGGTGCTGACGAAAATCATATGCCAGTTGGCCAGTGCCAAAATCAGGCTGCCTGATGCCGGGGCGAACACAGGCAGAATGATGAACACCATCATGACAAACGACATGACGCGGGCCATTTCGCGGCCTTCGAAGCAATCACGCGTGATCGCCATGGTCAGAACCCGCGGTGCAGCCGCACCAAGACCCTGTACGAAACGTGCGATTAGAAGGTGTTCATAGCTGTCGGCAAAGATCGCCATCACGGTGCCGATGCAATAAATGCCAAGTCCTGCGATCAGGGTGGGGCGGCGACCAAAACTATCGGCAAGCGGGCCATAAACGATCTGCATCAGGCCAAACGCGATCATGAAGACATAAATCAGCATCTGCATGCGGTTGCCGTCTTCGATGCCAAAGTCTTGCGCGATTGGGCCAAAGGCCGGCAGCAGATTGTCAATCGACAGGGCAACAAGCCCGATGGTGATTGCCATCAGACAGATAAATTCAACAAGACCGGGCAGCGGCCGCGCCGCCTGTGTACCCGTTGGTCGGTGGTCATTCATTGTTTTTGGTTCCGTTGAGAACGATTGGTGGCGTTTCTGGCCCTGCTTTCACGCGAGACGGGCAGAATGCTGTATTTCGTATGATTTTGGCAATGACGGTTTTCTGAAACGGGATCGCGGCACTGGGGATGCGCTGAATCCGGGTCACTTGTTGTGGCATATCTATCCGGATCAATCAACGGGCGTCAGGAATGCGAAATTAAACATGGTGGTTCTTGTCTTTACCCTTTATTCGCAGGAAAAGCTGATCCTAAGATCTTACGCACAATCAATTCGCCAACCCCGGTATTGCTGATATGGCTGAAAAGCTTTTGAAATCGAACATCTTTTTGAACCGCATGCGTCGCATCGTCAAAAGCGAGCAACTGGTTCTGTCGATTTTGGCAATGATTGTCGGGGCACTGGCCGGGGGCGGCGCCATCCTGTTTCGAGATGGCTTGTTGCTTGTTCAGTCGTTGTTTTTCGGGACTGGCGAAGAAGCCCTTCATCGGCATCTCAGTGAAATTCCCGTCTGGCAACTCATCCTGGCCCCGGCGGTGGGCGGTCTGATTGTCGGGATTTTCATCTACAAGTTCCTGCCGGAAAGAAGACCGCACGGGGTTGCTGATGTGATCGACGCGGCATCGTTCCATGATGCGCGCATGTCGACCCGCTGCGGGATCAAAAGTGCGATTGCCAGTGCGGTATCGCTTGGCAGTGGGGCATCCCTTGGCCGCGAAGGGCCGGTTGTCCATATGGGCGCATCATTTGGGGCGTGGCTGGCGCGCATTCTTCATTTGCGCCGTTCTGCGTCCCGAACACTTTTGGGCTGTGGCGTGGCATCAGCGGTGGCGGCATCATTCAACGCGCCGCTGGCGGGTGCCCTTTTTGCCCATGAAGTTGCACTGGGTCATTATGCCCTGACAGCTTTTGCGCCGATTGTGCTGGCATCGGTCACCGGTACGGTCATAACGCGCATCTATTACGGCGATGAGGTCGCCTTCCTGATCCCCGGTCATGAAATCCAGTCTTTTTGGGAGTTTCCGGCTTTTGCGCTTTTGGGGATTATTGCTGGTGTGGCGGCGGTTTTGGTCGTGCGTGCGATCCCGGTCGTGCAAAAAACGGCAAATCTGACCAATGCACCGCTCTGGCTGCGTCCGGCGGTTGCCGGGCTGATTGTTGGCCTGATTGCGTTGGTCTTTCCGCAGATTGTCGGTGTCGGCTATGGGGCGATGAATGATGCGCTTAATGAAAGCTACAGCCTGACTTTCCTGATCGGCTTGTTGCTTGCAAAGGGCTTTGCCGTTTCGATCTGCATGGGACTTGGTTTTGCAGGCGGAATGTTCAGCCCAGCACTATTCCTTGGTGCAATGCTGGGCGGGGCATTCGGGATGATCGCAACCAGCGCCTTTCCCGAGCTTTCATCTGGCTATTCGGCCTACACGCTTGTTGGTATGGGGGCTGTTGCCGCGGCCATCCTTGGTGCACCGATTTCAACGACCCTGATCATCTTTGAATTGACCGGTGACTATGCGTTGACGGTTGCGGTGATGGTGGCATCTGTTCTGGCAACAGTGGTGATGGATCAGTTCCAGGGCGGATCGTTTTTCCAGTGGCAATTGAAATGCCGTGGTTTGTCGACGCGCTGGGGTAGGGAGGTCAATTTGTTGCGCACGATCAAGGTGGACGAGATCATGAAGCGCGAATACGAAACCGTCCCCCTGACCGAGGGGTTGACGACTGTCCGTGAAAAGCTGATCAACGCACCCTATTCGGAACTTTTTGTCATTGATGATCAGGGCAAACTGCACGGAACGATCACACTGACCGATTTGCGCCATGCTGCCTTTGATCCCAATCTTGGCGATGAAGTCACGGCCGGCGAGGTCGCACGTTCAAAGCCGCCGGTCCTTTACCGGACAGACAATATCGAAAAGGCCATCAAACTGATGGAGCAAACCGGCGAAGAACACTTGCCAGTTCTTAACAGTGCCGAGGAGCGCCATATCATCGGCTTCGTCCATGAAAAGGATGCGATGATGGCCTATAACAACGCCTTGATGGAACTGCAAAGCGAAGAACGCGGTGATGCACCACCAAAGCTGTTCTAGTCCGATCCGCAATGAAAAAAGAGCAGCGCTATTTTGCGCTGCTCCGTTCAAGGTTTTTAGGCCGATGTAATCAGGCGGCCAATGCAGGTTGCTGTCGTGCTGGCGGACCAGACATGACTTGGGCTGCAACCCGGCTATCAAGACCGGCAACGTTTTCTGGAAGATCCGTTGCAGCCGGTTGAGCTGCATCGTCAATTTCCTGACGTTCTTTGCGGACCTCAATTTCTGCCTTTTCGTTACGTTCCTTGTCTTTTGTCGGTAGATTGAAACTGTCACGAGCGGCAGACTTGAATTCCTCCTCGGCATCCTGCTCTGCAAGTGCAGAATCATCTTTTGCCGGATCGGAATTCGACGAGACCGGGTCATCAGTGGTCTTGATACCGTTTGCGCTGTCATTGGCTTTGACTGCGTCCATGGCCGCAGCAAAGCTTGATGACCCGCTTCCGATATTCTGGAATTCAAGCATGACGGCTTGAACCGCGTCCGAAAGTTGGCTTTTGGAGGAGCCACCCTCAGATCCGATTGCCGCAACGCCTGAAACAGGTGCAGCGCTACCTGCGCTAAAACTTTCGATACTTTCGTGTGCACCTGACCGTTCCGCAGAACTGGCCCGGGTTGATATCGGCAACCCGTTGCCCAATCCAAAAATAGCACTCATTTCGAGATACCTTTCTTCTGGGATGCACAAAGCACAGCTGGCACTCCCAGAAGACCTCCGGGGGCGTCAGACATGCTTACCAACGGAAATCAAAGCAATTTTCAGACCATGGATGCTGAAAGCGCGGGTGAGCAAGTCACATACAGAGACCATGAAATAGGCTGATGATGTTATTTGGTATTTCTGATCCCGCAGCTGTGACGATCTGCGGCAAAAAATACCGATACCAAAGAGGGTTATGGGAAGCCGGACTTATCTATTAGGCTATGTGAAAACGGCCAAGCTTTTCCAGATGCAGGATGTATCGATATAAGATGAAGCTTCATCTCGTTGCCGGTGCCAGACCCAACTTCATGAAGATCGCGCCGCTGTTGCGCGGGTTGGCGAACCATCCTGTAATTCGTCCGTCTTTTGTCCATACGGCCCAGCATCTCGACCGCGCGATGTCTTCGACTATCTGGCGGGAGCTTGGATTGCCGGACCCTGATCATGTCCTGAACTGGGAGCCATTCGAAAATGGCGATCCGAATGTCGGAATGATGCAGGCATATGAGGCACTTTGTCATGAAGACCGGCCCGACATGGTTCTGGTTGTCGGGGATGTGAATTCATCCCGTGCCGCAGCCATCGTTGCAACTGAGATAAACGTGCCCCTTGTTCACCTGGAAGCGGGTCTCAGATGCTTTGATCCCGACATGCCCGAAGAGCAAAACCGTATCGAGATAGATCACAAGGCAGATCTGTTGCTGACGCCGTCGATGGAGGCCGATGCAAATTTACGGGCCGAAGGGATCACGGCCGACCGCATCAAGCGTGTCGGCAATATCATGGCTGATACGCTGGCGATGATGAAAGGAAGGATTGATCAGGAAGAAACCGCTCACAAGCTCAGTCTCTTTAACGGTCGCTATGTCCTTGTAACCCTGCATCGGCAAAGCAATGTCGATGATCTCGGACGGCTCCATCAGATATGCCATGCTTTGATGGCGCTCGCCACCAATGCCGATATTTGTTTTGTCCTTCATCCCCGGACGGAAAAGTGCCTTCGGACATCAAATTTGATGGGGCCGCTGCATACTGACGGTGTTCGCTTGCTGCCGCCGATGGGGTATGTCGGGTTTACCAGTTTGATGCAGGATGCAGGCGTTGTCGTAACAGACTCCGGTGGTGTTCAGGAAGAAACCAGCCTGCTTGGCGTGCCATGCCTGACGCTGCGCAATTCAACCGAACGTCCAATCACCATCACACTGGGAACCAATCAGCTTGTCGAGCTTGATCAGTTGACCCCCGCAGTGATGTCCGCGCTAAGTGTTTCCGACGGTTACAAGCGGACGCCAGCCAAAATCCCGCTGTGGGATGGTATGACGGCGTCGCGTGTTATTCAGGAACTCGAGGCCTTTCTGCCGGGCAGAGCCGGTTGATACAAACGTTCCCGCGAAGGGCTTGGTTGACGCCCGCAATGTGGTGCAGAATGTAAAAATCGTAGGGTCAATATGGAACGAGACTGGCCCCCTTCGCACAGCGTGATATATATGCGGTCATGATGGATGATCCCTTCGAAATTGATGAATTCGCCGCCAGCCCCGAAATGCGTCTGGCCGATACACCGACCCCGGCATATCTCGACAATCTGAATGCCGAGCAGCGCGATGCTGTCGAAACGCTGGATGGGCCGCTGTTGGTGCTTGCAGGTGCCGGAACCGGGAAAACACGTGTTTTGACGACGCGTCTGGCGCATCTTCTGGAAACCAAGGCACAGACCGAACGCCTGCATCCGCAGCAGATCCTTGCGGTGACCTTTACCAACCGTGCGGCAAAGGAAATGCAGGAACGTGTGGCACAGGCGCTTGGTCGTCCGGTTGAAGGTTGGTGGCTGGGAACCTTCCACTCGCTTTCAGCACGCTTGTTGCGCCGTCATGCCGACCTGATCGGGCTAAAGTCAAACTTCACCATCCTTGATAGCGATGATCAGGTGCGCCTGCTTAAGCAGATCATGGATGCCGAACAGATCGATCCGAAAAAATGGCCAGCCAAGCAACTGATGGGGATCATTCAGCGCTGGAAGGACAAGGGCCTGACACCTGAACGGGTCAATGAAAGTGTCGAGTTCGCCAATGGCGGGGCCAAGCACCTTTACAAGATTTATCAGGAACGCCTCAAAGTCCTGAATGCCTGTGACTTCGGCGACTTGTTGCTGCATTGCCTGACCCTGTTCCAGCAGCACCCGGAAATCCTGAAGCAGTATCAGAACACCTTCCGCTATATTCTGGTCGACGAGTATCAGGACACCAACGTTGCCCAATATCTGTGGCTGCGCGCAATGGCGATGGTTCATCGCAATATCTGCTGCGTTGGCGATGATGATCAGGCGATCTATAGCTGGCGCGGGGCCGAGGTTGGCAACATCCTGCGCTTTGAGTCCGATTTTCCCGGTGCCAAGGTGGTTCGTCTTGAACAAAACTATCGTTCCACCCCGCATATTCTGGCCGCTGCATCCAAACTGATCACGTTTAATGATGGCCGTTTGGGCAAGGAGCTGTGGACCGAAATCGATACTGGCGACAAGGTGTTTGTCAAAGGTGTCTGGGACGGTGAAGCAGAGGCCCGCCTGATCGGTGAGGATATCGAAGCCCTGCAGCGCAAGGGCGTTGGCGCATCGCAGATTGCCATTCTGGTGCGTGCCGGTTTCCAGACCCGCGAGTTTGAGGAGCGCCTGATCACGCTGGGCATCCCGTACCGCGTTGTCGGTGGTCCGCGCTTCTATGAACGTCAGGAAATCCGTGATGCGCTGGCCTATATCCGGCTTGTTGCGCAGCCTGATGACAGTCTGGCATTTGAGCGCATCGTCAATGTACCCAAGCGCGGGGTTGGCAAGGCAACGCTTCAGACATTGCATCAATATTCCCGTGATCAGGCGATTTCGTTGCCGGCGGCGGCGCGTGATTTGTTGGATACCGAAGAACTCAAACCCAAGATGCGCCAAAGCATCGGCGGCCTTTTGGGGGATTTCAAACGCTGGCGCGAAATGCTTGGCAACAGCAGCCATGTCGAAGTCGTTGAAACCGTTCTGGATGAAAGCGGCTATACCGATATGTGGCGGACATCAAAGGAAATTGATGCGCCCGGCCGTCTGGAAAACCTGAAAGAACTGGTGTCCGCAATTGGCGAGTTCGAAAACCTGACTAGTTTCCTCGAACATGTTTCACTGGTGATGGAAAACGCGCAGAACGATCATGAGGAAAAAGTCACCATCATGACCCTGCATGCGGCCAAGGGACTTGAGTTCGATTATGTCTTCCTGCCCGGTTGGGAAGAGGGCGTCTTCCCGCATCAACGCGCAATGGATGAAAGCGGGGTCAAGGGCCTAGAGGAAGAGCGCCGTCTGGCCTATGTCGGGATCACCCGGGCGCGCAAACGTGCGACCATCTGTTATGCGGCCAATCGGCGCATCTATAATCAGTGGCAATCAGCCCTGCCATCGCGCTTTGTTGATGAGTTGCCAGACGAACATATCGAACGCAGCAGCGATACCGGTCTTGGCGGGCATGGCGGCAATCATTCGCCAGGTGCCTGGGGTGCCGATGACTGGATGAAAATGCCAAGCTGGGCGAGTGATAGCAGTGCGCCATCACGCAATCCGGTATCAGGTGCCGGGGAGCGTAAATTCGCCTCAAGCGGATGGCAGGATCGCGTGCGCAAGAACGTGATTGATGTGAAGCCCGACGGTGAAACCAGTTATTCCACCAGTTCCAACTCATCGAAATACAAGGTGGGCGATACGGTGCGCCATCGTAAGTTCGGGTCGGGAACCGTCCGTGCGGTCGATGGCAACAAGCTGGAAATCCATTTCGAAAGTGTCGGCACCAAGAAAGTGGTCGACAGCTTCATCCTGCCGGGGTAAGCCCCGGGCAACATTTTCGGATGACCGATTTAACCGGGCAGAGCACATTTGCCGCCCACACGAGCGAGAAGCGATATGACCGAACCCGTCCTTTGCTATAACTTCAAGTTCGAAGTTGATGGCGCCTATGCACAGATGTTTGCCGACGCGCTGTTTGATTATTGCGATGCGCTTTCGCATTTCGAGCGTGATGGCAACCCTGACGGACCTTGGCGTATCGAAGGCTTTGCCGGTGAGATGTTTGACAAGGGTGCGGTTGAGACCGCGGTGTCGATCATGGCATCCGCAGTTGGCATTGATGCACCAACCGTGACCTTTGGCACCTATGAGCCAAAGGACTGGGTCAGCGAAAACCTGCGCAGCTTCAAGCCGATCTCGGTCGGGCGTTTCTTTGTCCATGGTTCGCACTGGAACGAGGAAATCCCGGTATCCAAAACTGCCCTTCAGGTCGACGCCGGTCTGGCATTCGGGTCTGGTGAACATCAAACTACCAAGGGATGTCTTGCTGCAATCGATTGGCTGGCCAAACGCGGACCGCGTCAGAATGCGCTTGATATGGGCTGTGGGTCCGGCATTTTGGGCATGGCATGTGCCAAAACCTGGCGGTGCCCGGTGATGATGGCCGATATTGATGCCGCATCGGTTCGGGTCGCACGCGAAAATGCCAAAACCAACAAGATCGCCGATCTTGTCACGGCCATTCATTCAAACGGTTTTCAGGATGCCCGTATTCGTGATGCCGGGTATTACGACATTGTCTGTGCAAACATCCTTGCTCGGCCACTGCGTGGGATGGCGCATGACCTGACCAGCACGCTCTCGGAAAACGGTGTCGTCATCCTTTCAGGCCTTCTTGCCCATCAGGAACAGTTTGTTCTGTCGGCCTATCGCGATGTCGGGCTTTCCCTGATCAATCGCTTCAAGTTCGAAAACTGGACAACACTTGTCGTCGGCTAAGCCATAAGGGCGAAGACAAAGCGATATATCCCAAGAAGGCCAAGGCCGACAATAAGGACGCCAACCGCAATCATAAGCGGCTTTCGCGGGATAATTTTGACAAGCACGGCCGCCAACGGGGCGGCCGGCACACCACCGATTACAAGTGCTAGTGCCGCCATGCCGAAGCTTTCTAATCCGAATGATCCGGCAAATGTGACGGTAATCGTCACGGTTACAAAAAACTCGGCCGCGGCAGACGTTCCAAGCATGCGGTGCGGTTCATTGCCGCGATAGACCAGAGTGCTTGATACGATAGGTCCCCAGCCTCCACCCCCGATTGCATCAAGAAATCCACCGATCATGCCAAGCGGGGTAAGCCCGCGGATCGCCGCAGGCGGCTGAACTTTGCGAAGGGCTTTTGCAATTACAAGCACGCCAAGGGCACTAAGATAAACCGCGACAAACGGTGCCAGATAGTCCCCGATCCCCGATGATAAAAGAGCAGCGCCAGCACAGCCGCCTATTGCACCGGCAAGTGCCAGTTGACGGACCATGCGCCAATCGACATTGCGTGCAAAATGGTGGGCTGTACCGGAAACAGCGGTGGTTGCAATCTCGGCGGCGTGGACAGTCGCACTTGCCTGTGCAGGTGGTAGGCCAAGCGTGATCAAAAGGGAAGTTGAGGTCAGGCCATAGGCCATACCAAGGGCGCCATCAATCAATTGGGCGATAAACCCAATCAGAACGATCCACCAGAAAAACTCATCCATCTTCGCCGCTAGCTCCAGGCATGGATACGATGCTGCAAAGTGTAACAAGTTGGCGGCAATGCGATATTGCGTTGTGATTTTCGCGAGGCATTGCCGTTATGCATTAATACCACGAGACATTTGACAATCAGGTGCCCGTGGATAACGGGCAATGCCTAACAGGTTCGCACCGGGACGCTGAAACGCCCATCACCAAAACCGCCTTGTCGGTCGCTGTTGCATGATGACTGGGTACACGATCCGGTTGCTTTGATCGATTTTCCGTATGCTGATTTTCTTCGATTCGCATTGCAATCGGGCCTTCGCAACTGAAATCCCTGAGATACCAGAACTTCTCCATCAAATTTCAATCAAAGGTTTTTACTGCTTTTTCCGCGAAATCCCTTGGAAACCGGGCAAAAAACAGCCTGAGAACCGATCTCGCACTTTTTGCGTATGTTGCAATATACAATACCAACGGATAGGTTTTATCTATTCGCTCGTAGTGTTTTGTATCTGGCATGGGGCAGAGTGATTGAGTGAGCTTGAACGTCGCATTTTGGTTGTAGATGACGAACCGCCGATCCGAAAATTGCTGGCACGTATTTTGGAACGTGCCGGTTTTGAAGTGGTGGTTGCATCTGACGGACTTGAAGCACTTGAGACAGTAAAATCGGACGCATCATTGCGTCTGGTTGTTTCTGATTTGCGCATGCCAAATTGCAGTGGTCTGGACTTCGTCAAACGGGCAATCAACGAATACAAACGGGATTTCGAATTCATTCTGTTGACCGGGGATGGTGACAAGACCGATGCCGTGACGGCACTGCGTCTTGGTGTTCGGGAATTTCTTGATAAGCCGATTGAACGTGCCGATCTTGAACGCGCCGCACTTGATGCGCAGGCACGACTGCAGGAACGGGACCGCGAAGTCGAACGTGTTCGGAAACTCGAACTGGAAAATATCAGTCAGTCGAAAACTCTGGATGACATCAGCCGCAAACTTGGCGGAGCCGAACAGGAAATGATCGATCGGCTGAGCCTGATTTCCCAGTATCGGGACATCGAAACTGCCGAGCATTGTGTTCGCGTCGGTCTTTATTCCCAATTGCTGGCAGAAATGGCCGGTCTGGATCAGAATGTTCAACGGACAATCCGTCTGGCCGGCATTCTTCATGACATTGGAAAAGTCGGTGTGCCCGATGAGGTGCTTCTGAAAAACGGGAAGCTGACCGACGACGAATTCAAGGTCATGCAGCGCCACACAGAGATCGGCTTTGCGATGCTCAACTCATCTGACAACCCGGTTCTGGGACAGGCCGCAATCATTGCGCGCTATCATCACGAACATTGGGAAGGGTCAGGCTATTGTGTGGGCCTGTCGGGCGCGGATATCCCGATGATTGCGCGGATCGTCTCACTGGCAGACGTATATGACGCCCTTCGCAGTGCGCGCCGATACAAACCGGCCTATGGCCACACGGAGGCTGTGAATATCATCACCAAAGGTGACGAGCGAACATCCCCGGAGATGTTCGATCCGAAACTTTTGGGGCTGTTTGCCGATAATCATCTGCGCTTTGAAAGCATCTATAACAGCATGCCCGACCAGTTGGTCTGAGAATGGGGTCCGATAACTCATGCCAAAAAGATTAAGCGCCAATCTGGACCGGACAAGAAACCGCATCGCAGACTTTATGCTGTTTGTGATGTCGATTGGCGGGTTGCCTGCACTGGTTTCCTCGATGTTGCGCGAAGCAAGCCAGCGTTCGATCACGGTCGAGATCATCCATCTTTTGGTTTTTCTGGCCGTTGTTGCCGGTCTTGTACTGCGCAAGCGCTTATCGACCTTTACCAAGTCGGTTGTGATTGTCGCCGCAATGACAAGCATGTCGTTGCTTTATATCGTCAGGTTTTCACCCGCAAGCGGCATGGCGATGATGATTGTATCGACGGTGATCGTGGCGCTGTTCTGGCGATTTTCCGTGACCATTCGATACGCGGTGTTCTGCGTTGTCGCGATTGCAAGCGTCGGCGTGACGCGTGTTTTCAACCTCGACGGCGGCTTGATCACCGATAGCGGCACCGTTCCCCATACGTTGCCGGTTTGGGGATCTGCGCTGTTTGGGTATGTCTGGATGACCGCGTCACTTGTTGTCGGGATCGTCTGGATGCGGCAGGCACTTTTGCAAACCAGCATGGACCAGTTGCGTTCGCAGAACGAACTGATGTCGGGCAAAAAGTTTCTTGAACAAATCCGCGAAAGTGCGTCCGAAGTCGCCAACCATTTCTCGTCACTTGAGCGCATCGAAAATGCGTCTTTCCGCCCGACATTGAAGCGTTTTGCCAACCTGATGAATTGTGAACGGGCAAGTCTGTGGTTGGAAAAAGATGATGGTGACGTTGAGTGCGTCGGGCTGTTTGATGCCAATGATCCGTCGGCGAAACATGACGGCATGATTTTGAAACGCGCTGTATTGCCGCGATATTTTGCAGCTCTGGAAACCGGGCAGATTATCGATGCGGACAACGCCCTTGAAGATCCGCGTACTTCCGAACTTAAAGACGCTTATCTGATCCCGATGAATATCAAGGCAATCCTTGATGTGGCGTTGATTTCGGCGGCCGGCCGAATGGGGATATTGTGCTTTGAGTCTGTCGGGCGGACCAGAGTATGGCGCCCTGAGGAAATCGTTTTTGCCCACATGGCAGGTGGATTGTTGGCAGCCGCCGCAGGCATGAAAAATGTCATGGAGGCCAATGACGAGCTTAGCTTCTCGCGCCGTCGTTTTGAGGCGGTTGCCAACTATACCTACGGCTGGGAAAGCTGGATTGCACCTGATGGCAAACTGATCTGGGTGAACCCGGGGATTGAACGCGTTCTGGGCTACACGGTCGATGAATGTATGGCTTGTGGTGATTATCCGCTGTCATTTGTTGCGCCCGAGGATCGTGACCGTGTGCGCCACTATATTGACGAAGGTCTTGATGGCCTGTCAGGCAGTGACCGCGAATTCACCGGTGTTCACAAGGATGGCCGCAAGGTCGGTATCGACATGTCATGGCAACCGATCGCCGATAGCGACGGTGGGAACCTCGGCATCAGGATCAGTTGCCGCGATATCACCGAACGCATCCGTTATCGCCAGGATCTTGAGGTTGCCAAAAGTGATCTGGAGGCCAACCAGCGTCGTCTGCGCGCGCACTTCAACAACGCGAAAATCGGGGTGTTTTACTGGACGCCGGACCGAACCATCATAGAGGTGAACGAAACCGCCTGTCAGCTGTTTGGCTATAATGCCGATGAGATGGTCGGCAAGAAGCTTGAACTTCTGGTGCCCGAGGAAGACCGGGCGCGTCTTGGCACTCTGATCGAACGGATCATGGAAACGCAAAACAGCGTCAATAACCGGTTCGAGAATGTCAAAAGCGATGGCAGCCGCATCATCTGCGAATGGTATGAAAGCCCGATATTTGATGCCAATGGCGAACTGGATTGTATCGCCAGTTTCGCACTGGACGTGACGGAGCGTGAACGCCATCAGGAGACACTGGAATCCATTTATCGTGGTATCCGCTATCAGGTCGGTGCCGGGTTCTTTGAAAACCTGACAAAGGTTCTGTGTGAAACACTTGATATGACCTATTGCCATATCGCCGAACTTGTCGGTGACCGGGTGAAGTCAGTTGCGTTCTATTCCCCGGATGGCAGTCGCGGCGGCCTTGATTTTGCCTTGGCTGGATCTGCAGCGGAACGCGTTATCAAGGAAGGCACGTTTGTCTGCAAAGACAATTTTTCCGTTTTGATGAAGGATGTCCAAAAGGTCACTGACGTTGATGTGGTTGGATATGTCGGGGCCGCACTTTACGACAGTGAGGCACGACCGATCGGTATTCTGGTGACCATATCGGACAAACCACTTGGTGATCCGGAACTGGCGAAATCCATCGTCGAAGTGTTCGCGTCGCGGGCGTCTGCCGAACTTCAGCGGCTTCAGTCCGAACGCAAACGTGAAAAGCTTGAACAGCAACTGCGTCATTCCCAGCGAATGGAAACCATCGGTGTTCTTGCGGGCGGGATCGCACATGACTTCAACAATATCCTGCAGCCAATCAGTGGTTATGCCGAACTGCTTTATTCCGATTTGCCCGAAAATTCACCGCTGCGTGAAGATGTTATGGAAATTCGCCAGGGGGCGGATCGGGCCCGTGATCTTGTTCGTCAAATTCTGGCATTCAGCCGGAATTCAGAAACCGAACGTTCTCCGATTGATGTCGGGTCGATGATTTCGGGCACGGTTCGTTTTGCCCGTGGGTCCATGCCATCAAGTGTCTCGATCAAGGTCGAACTGGGGGCGAAATCAATGACCGTGATGGGCAACGCAACACAGCTTGATCAGTGTTTGATGAACCTGATCACCAATGCCTGTCATGCGGTTGGCGATCAGGGTGAAATTCGCGTGAAGGCAAGCCGCTTCGAAGTCACCGAAGACAGTCTGGAACTACATCCGTTATTGACGGTCGGGCGCTATATCCAGATTAGCGTCGTGGATAACGGCGTCGGTATGGAGCCGGAAACAGCCAAAAGGATCTTTGATCCGTTCTTTACCACCAAGGAGCCGGGCAAGGGCACTGGTCTTGGCCTGTCTACGGTGCATGGCATCGTGACCGGCCACAAGGGCGAGATATCGGTTTATAGCCGTTTGGGGCAGGGAACCCGGTTTGCGATCCTGTTGCCGGAACATGATCGCGAAGCCACGGATGAAAAGCGCGAAACCCGCAGTCTGTCTGCAGGTGCAGGCGGGCATCTTGCGGTCGTGGATGACGAGGAAAAGAACCTCAGGCTGTGTGCGCGGATGTTGGAGCGGATCGGATATTCCGTCGATACGTTTAATGAGGCAGCTAAGGCGCTCGAAGCACTGAGCGGACCGGACGCAAAGTTTGATGCGCTTCTGACCGATCAGACCATGCCGGGCATGACCGGCCAGAAAATGATCGAAAAGCTGCGAGAAGCTGGCAATGACATTCCTGTTGTCGTGATGACCGGGTATGCCTCAGACGAGGTGACCGACGCCTTCAATGCTTTGGGGGTTGCGCGCATACTGGCCAAGCCACTTGATATCATTGAATTGCATGATGGCTTGGCCGCGGTGTTTGGCGAAACAAAGGACGTGGCGATGGCATCTGCCGATTTGCCGGGAAAGCCTGAAACGCCCTAAAAGCAACCAAATCCGGAAAGTTGTCGAGTATCAGGCTTGATCGGTCTCGCTACCGGCCACCGGATACATCAATGATGCTGCCTGTGACATAGGACGCGTCGCCCGAGATAAGCCAAAAGATGCTTTGGGCGACTTCCTGCGGGTCGCCGGCACGTCCCAATGGGCAATTCGGGCCAAGTTCATGGGCGCGTTCCGGGAGGCCACCACTGGCATGAATATCGGTTTCGATAATGCCCGGACGCACGGCATTGACGCGAATCCCTTTCGGGCCGAGTTCCTTGGCAAGGCCGATGGTCAGGGTGTCGATTGCCGCTTTTGATCCGGCGTAATCGATATATTCGCCAGGTGAGCCAAGCTTTGCAGCAATGGACGAAACATTGACGATAGCGGTACCGGAACGAAGGGTTCGAGCGGCTTCGCGTGCAACCAGATAGGCACCGAGCACGTTGGTATCGAACACGGCTTTCATGCGATCAATATCCATATCCGCAAGTGTGCTTTGCCGGGCGACAATGCCGGCATTATTGACCACGGCGTCAATCGCGCCAAACCGATCACGTGCGGCCTCAAACAGGGCAATAACGCTGTCTTCATCGCGGACATCGCATTTGCGGGCAATCACATTGCCGGTAAACCCGGCGCGCTCGCACATCGCACATGTTTCATCAGCACTTTCATGATTGCCAACAAAGCTTAGCGCAACGTTCCAGCCTTTGGCAGCAAACAGAACAGCAGTTGCGCGTCCGATACCGCGTGATCCACCGGTGATCAGAACTGTCTTGGTCATTTCCACTCCGCATCGTGATGATGATTTACTGTTTGGGGCACTATGGCGTGCTGGCCTGCGACTGGTCAAAAAGAAACGGCCCTGCTGTGGAGAAGCAGGGCCGTTTCAGAGGGAAAAGACAAAAATGCCGCAAGGATCATGAACCGTGATCCTGCGCTTCGTCTTTTGATGCAGACCAACCCGGGCGGGATTGATCCGTTATTCCGTATCCTTGGCATCATCTTGCGGGTCGTTTTTAGTTCGATCCGCAATGTCGTCTGCCGGATGGGCAGGGCCTGTATCAAGACCGAGCGCAGTTTTCTGACCAAGGGCCAGGCGCTCAAGGCCGTCATAGGCCGTCTGGCGACGACGGGATTGTATGACGCTCAAGGCAGTAATAGGAAAACGGATCACCGTTCATGGTCTCCAGCAAATTGACGTCCCGACGGGCCATCTTTTTGTCGCGGGACTGTCATACGTTAACCTTTGGCTAATGTGCATTGCGAAGGTTGCAACGCATTCATACGCGGGATGCATGCACCGGTGTTTCGGGCGGGGAAAAGAGCGTAGTATGTCCGAAAGTTCTTTGGTGCTTGCGCGACATCGGCACAAACCCTTACATAGGTCTTACCACCTGCCCAATGCCCCACATGTTTTAAAGAGGATCTTCATGGCCATTTCCGGTGATGCTCAACTTGCCAAACTGCTTGAAGCCGCCAATGTCGACAAGGATGTTAGCGCTGTCATCGACCTGATTGACGGTGTTCTGGCCGCAGCCCAGGGCAGCACGCGAGAAGACTGGATTGATCTGATTTGCCAATCCCCGGATGATGCCCTGCGGGCCGAATTGCTGGCCCTGCGGGATGAGCGCAAAACGCTTTTTAAAATGGCCAAGGATGATTTTGACGCAGCCCATCGACTGGATGCCTTGCGCACCTATCTGGCGGCCAAGGGCGTTGACGGCTTTATTGTGCCGCGTGCGGATGAACATCAGGGCGAAAACGTACCAGCACGGGCCGAACGTCTGGCGTGGCTGACCGGCTTTACCGGATCTGCGGGTGCGGCTGTTGTCTTGCGCAATAAGGCCGCCGTTTTTGTCGATGGTCGTTACACCATTCAGGTGCGCCAGCAAGTTAACCGTGATCTGTTCGAATACCGCCACCTGGTCGAAGAACCAGTTGTCGGCTGGTTGCATGACCACCTGAAATCGGGCGAGAAGCTGGCTTATGATCCTTGGCTGCATACCGTGCAACAGGCGACCCATCTGCGGTCTGCCTGTGAAGCCGTGGGGGCGGAACTGATCGCGATTGATACCAACCCGATTGACGCCATCTGGCATGCCCAGCCGCACCTGCCGCTTGGCCCGGTTCGGCCACATCCGATGGAATATGCCGGCAAATCCAGTTTTGAAAAGCGCACCCAGATTGCCGAAATCCTGTCGCGCATTTCGTGCGATAGCGCCATTCTTTCGGCACCTGACAGTATCGCGTGGCTTTTGAATATCCGAGGTGCCGATGTGCCGCAAACACCGCTTGCTCTTGGCTATGCAATCATCAACGGCGATGCCTCGGTCGAGCTTTTCATGGACGAACGCAAGATCGCCTCGGAAACGCTCAAATGGTTGTCGGGTGAGGCAACCTTGCGGGCACCGGGCGAACTCGGGGATGCCCTGAAGGCGATGGGCAATCAGGCTGTGCGTCTGGATGAAGCCACTGCAGCCGACTGGCTGCGCATGAAATTGTCCGAGGCTGGCGCCACCGTGCGTGTCGGGCGTGATCCGGTCGCCATTCCCAAGGCCTGCAAGAACGAGGTCGAACTTGAAGGGTCACGCAAGGCCCACAAACGCGACGGCGAAAAGATCATTCGTTATTTCAAATGGCTTGATGAAACGGCCGCCAACGGTGATATCGATGAACGCGCTGCAGCCGACATGTTGCTGTCGATGCGTGCCGAAGATCCTCTGTTCCGTGATTCAAGCTTTGAAACCATTCCGGGCAGCGGCCCGAACGGGGCGCTTTGCCATTACCGCAATACCCCGGAAACCAACCGTAATCTGACCCCGGGAGAGATTTTCCTGATTGATTCCGGCGCGCAATATCTCGATGGCACCACCGATATCACGCGCACGACCGTGATCGGGAACCCGACACAGGAACATCGCGACCGCTTCACCCGCGTGCTGAAGGGGCATATTGCCCTTGCCCGAGCCATATTCCCCGTTGGAACGACGGGCCAACAGCTTGATACGCTGGCACGCATGCCGCTTTGGGAAGCCGGACTTGATTTTGACCATGGCACCGGCCACGGGGTTGGCAGCTACCTTGGTGTGCATGAAGGTCCGCAACGCATTTCCAAGGCGCCGAACACGGTGGCCCTGAAACCGGGGATGATCCTTTCGAACGAGCCGGGCTTTTATAAGGAAGGCGAATACGGCATTCGCATTGAAAACCTGATTGCGGTAACTGAAATCGATGCGCCGATTGGGGCCGATCGCAAGATGCTTGGCTTTGAAACGCTGACCTTCTCGCCGATTGACCGCAAACTGATCGATCCGGAACTGATGACCAGGGACGAGCTGCAGTGGCTTAACGATTACCACGCACAGGTCTATGCGATGTATGCCGATGATCTTGATGATGATCATCGTGAATGGCTGCAAAACGCAACAGCGCCGATCAAAAAGAAATCAGACTGATTTCTCGCTGCGTACTTGGCACTGACAAACAGGGTCGAATGCCCTATTAAGACTGCATTGGATCGATTCAAGAAAAGCGGTAAACCGCTTCTGAAAGCAGGAGGAATATATGGCTGAAGTCGAAGCCCAGTGGACGGCAAATCCGGACCGCTATAACGATGAAAACTGGGACCGTTGCGGGCGCAGTGGATTGCTTCTGCCGAAAATCACGCTTGGTCTGTGGCAGAATTTCGGTGGTGTGGATGTTTATGAAACCCAGCGGGCGATGATCCGTCGCGCGTTTGATCGCGGTGTGTTCCACTTTGACCTTGCCAACAACTATGGCCCGCCGCCGGGTTCGGCCGAAGAAAACTTTGGCAAGGTTCTATCGCAGGATCTGAAAAAGCACCGCGACGAGTTGATCATTTCCACCAAGGCGGGCTACCGCATGTGGCCGGGGCCGTTTGGCGAATGGGGATCGCGCAAATATCTGATTTCCAGCCTGGATCAAAGCCTTAAGCGGATGGGGCTGGATTATGTCGATATCTTCTATTCTCACCGGGTTGATCCAAACACCCCGCTTGCCGAGACCATGGGCGCGCTTGACCAGATCGTGCGTTCGGGCAAGGCGCTTTATGTCGGGATTTCGTCCTATTCCCCGGAAATGACCCGCGAAGCGCATGCGATCCTCAAGGACATGGGAACGCCGTGCGTGATTCATCAGCCGTCCTACTCGATGGTCAATCGCTGGGTCGAGGATGGTCTGCTTGATACCCTTTCCGAGCTTGGCATGGGCTGCATTGCCTTCTCGCCGCTTGCACAGGGTCTTTTGACCAACAAGTACCTGAATGGCGTGCCAGAGGATTCCCGTGCCGCTCTTGAAGGATCCTTCCAGAAAGGCATGCTGAGCGAGGAAAACATCAATCGCGTTCGCGCACTGAACGAAATCGCCAAACGCCGCGGTCAAAGCTTGGCCCAGATGGCGATTGCCTGGGTGCTGCGCCGTCCCGAGGTGACCTCTGCCCTGATCGGGGCACGTCATGTTCAGCAGCTTGATAACAGCCTTGATGCGCTCAATAACCTTGAATTCAGCGCGGACGAGTTGGCCGAGATCGATAAATATGCCGGGGATGCCGGTATCAATCTTTGGCAGAAATCGTCGGACAGTCAGGCACCCGTCTGATCCCAACGATTGATACAATGATAAAAACCCCGACCGAAAGATGCTTCGGTCGGGGTTTTGTTTATGAGAGCCAGTGCTGACTTATTTTTGGTTGGCCATCGGAACGGTGCCAGCAAGATCACGCAATGTATCGACAACCGCCTTGCCCCCGGCACTCAGCGGGCGATCCTGTAACCATGACAGCATTACCTTGCGCGACAGTTCCGGGTTGGTGATGCGCCGTGCCTTTAGGCGCCCGGTCGAAAGTTCCTGAACCAGCGAACTGCGCGGCAAGACGGTATGACCGACATTGCGTGTCACCAGATCGACCAAAACGCGAAGGGCATCGGCCTCGACCACCGGGGTCAACGGACGTCCGGCGCGAAAGGCCGCTTCTTGCATCATGGCGCGCAGCCCGTGCTTGTTGGTCGGCATGATGAGTGGCAGGGACAAAACATCTTCATAGGCGATTTCGGTTTCCTGTTCGCCGACCTGTGAGGGGTGGGAAATTAGAAACAGGTCTTCACGCCATAGCTGTTCGGCATGAAGGCTGCGTGAAATCATGCCGTCATGAAGGATCCCAATATCAAGTCGCCCCGAAAGTAGTCCTTCCTGCACATCACCGGTCAGGTCTTCGGCAACCGTGATGTTAAGGTCAGGATACCGATCGCGCAGAGTTTCAATCAGCGCCCCGGTAATCACGATCCCGGCACTGGGCGGAACGCCGACATGCACATGGCCTGTCACCTGACTGCTGCGGGCCGAAAGATCCGCTTCAAGCCGGGCAAGATCGGTCAGGATTACGCGGGCCCGTTCGGCAAGCATCTGGCCCGCCTCGGTCAATTTGACGCCACGCCCGGTGCGTTCCAGCAGTTTGGTGTCAAGGGCCTCTTCGAGAAGGTTAAGCTGCCGACTGAGTGCAGGCTGCGACAAATTAAGCCGCTCTGCCGCGCGTGACAGGCTGCCGAGTTCCGCAATATGAACAAAGCTTCGAAGTTGTTTGATATCCATCGGGCGTGATCCTGAGCAGCTTTGCGCATCCATGTGCCTGTTAGATATAGCCAAAGCTGATATCTGATAGCAATTAATTCGAATTGAATAATGGCAGTTCACGGGTAACTATGGCAACCGATAGAGGATCGGAGAAACCCATGACGCCACCACCGTCACCTTCGGAGCCCGGGCAACAGGTTGTTACGCCTGTCGTGTCGCCGGCGGGGTCCGCGCTGACCATTGTGTTGCTTGCGACAGCTGCCTTGGCGATGAAAGGGCTGCTGGCAAAATTTGTTTATGCCACGGGCATGACAGTGGATGGCTTGTTGCTGTTGCGGTTTCTGATTGCGATGCCGCTCTTTTGGCTTGGTGTGGTTTTGTTTGGCAAGGACCGGCCGGGCGACCGCAAGATGAAGCCGTTCGATCTTGCCTGGGGCGGGCTTTATGGCGGATTATTTTTCCTTGCGGCCTTGTTTGATTTTACCGCCGTTTCGTTGATTGAGGTCACCGTTTCAAGGATCGTGTTGTTTACGTTCCCGGCTGTCGTGATGATCCTTGAGGCACTCCATAAACGGCGCTTTCCGCCATTTCGCCAGATTGTCTGCTTTGTCATAACCTATGTTGGACTTGTTTTGGTGCTGGCACCGGGCGGGTTTGGCGAAGTGTCGCAGGAGCTTTGGTACGGGGCGGCTTGGGCGTTCGGTTCTGCCGTGACCTATGCGATTTATCTCTATTTCGGACAGCGGATGATTACCGTCATCGGGTCGATGCATTTTGCAGCCCTGATCAACACCATGGCCGGTATTTGCATGGTGATTTACCAAATGATCGTGCAAAACCCGCTGAACCTGAACGTGGCTGGCATCATGTGGACGGCAGGCATTTCGATTTTTTGCACCGTTATTCCGTTCTTCCTGCTGTACGAGGGCATTCGCAGGGTCGGTGCGACACAGGCATCGTTGATTTCGCTTTCCGGGCCAGCCATGACCTTCTTTGCCGCCTGGCTGTTCCTTGGCGAAGTTCTGACAGTGCCGCAGTTGGTTGGGTTTGTTGTGGTCACACTCGGTGTGGCGTCACTTAAAAACAGCTTTACCCTGGCGGGTCTTGGACGGTTGCTGGCACGGCCATTCGCATCGGGCGGGACGTCGCAACGCTAATTGGGTTTGACGTTATTCGTCACGCTGCCAGCGGCGAACTTCAATTTCATGTTCGGGTAAACGCTCTCCGCGCCGCCATTTCAGCGGATCGATAAATTCCCCTGCCCAGACGCCGGTGCGTGCCTGTCGCGCCTGATTTTCATAGGCTTCGTATTCCGGCATCTGATCGGGGCGGGCAACCGCCATGCCCCGAACAATCAGGCTTTGTCCAATATCAACCCCGTTGGCATTTCGGCAAACGGCCATGTTGCGATGATACCGGTTTTTCCCGCGGACTTCGCACGTGATCGGTGTAGCGACCAGAAGGTTGGTTGTCACCTGCCATGCCTCTGCCCCGCAGGCCGTGCTTTGACCGTTAATCAGACATTCCTGAAAACGGTTCATGGCATCCGCCCCCCACAGATCAACACGTTTGAAGCCGAACTCAAGCGTATCAGCATCAATCGCACGTGCCGGGCCCGACAGGGTATCAAAGTCCGGATCGGCCTTTGATGCCGCTGGAAAGCATCCCAGCATCAGGGTGAAACCAAGTGTGATCAGGCGGTGGAGAAGGGCGGGCACCATGCGGGCCTCAATACAGGTCGCTGTATCTGATTTCATCAAGCTGGGCAAAGATGACTTTCCACTTTTCATCCTGCTTGAGCAGCGCGAAGGCATAGTCGCAATCAAAGATCAGGTTGTTTTCCGAATTGCCAAAGCGGAACGAAACAATCGCGCGCGCCCCACCGGGAAGGGCGGAATGTTGTTCAATCACCATGGATTTTGCCATGGCAAGATCAGCATTTTTCAGTTCATCAAAGAATGAGTGATGGTATTTGTGCAGATCGTCTGAACTGCCAATGGCCTGCACGCCGGACAGATCATTGATCAGGCACGGGAAGTGGAAGAAATCATCAAGTGCGTTTTCTTCAAGCTTCAGATGGGCATCGACATAACGGCGAAAAAAACTTCCAAGGTCTTCCATCAGCACACACTCCCCGATTAGATCATTTTTATTCCGTGGCAATCAGATCAAGCCATCCCTGTTCATCAAGCACTGTAACACCTAATTCTTCTGCTTTCTTTAATTTGGAGCCCGCACCCGGTCCTGCAACCAAATAATCGGTTTTTGCCGATACGGATCCGGCGACCTTTGCGCCAAGACTTTCGGCTTTGACCTTGGCCTCGTTGCGTGAAAACAGCTCGAGCTTGCCAGTAAAGACAACGGTTTTGCCATTGACCGGATTGTCGCTGACTTGCGGGGCTTCGACATCGGTAATGGTCAAAAGCCCTTGCAGATCATCAAGAACCTCGCGGTTATGATCTTCGGCCATGAATTCGATCAGGTCCTTGGCAACGCCGGGGCCGATCTGATCAATGTTGATCAGTTCGCGAAGGGCTTCGCTGTCGGCTTCATTGGCCGCAACCATGGCGCTGCGCCATTCGGCAAGCGATCCATAATGGCGTGCCAGAAGTTTTGCAGTTGCCTGACCGATCTGGCGAATGCCAAGTGCATAGATAAACTTGTCGAGCCCGATGGTGCGCCGTTCATTGATGCCGTCAAACAGCTTGGTTGCGGATTTTTCGCCCCAACCTTCAAGCTTGCGAATGGCATCCCCGTGATCGCTTTCAAGGCGGAAAATATCGCCAGGCGACTTCAGCCAACCCAGTTCAAAGAACGCCTCGACGTTCTTTGCGCCCAGGCCATCGATATCAAAGGCCGTGCGCGATACGAAATGTTTCAGGCGTTCAACTGCCTGCGCCGGGCAGATCAAGCCGCCGGTGCACCGGGTGACGGCTTCACCTTCTTCGCGCATGGCGTGGCTGCCGCATTTTGGGCACTCGGTGGGAAATTCGTATGGTGTTGCATCATTAGGATGATTGCCATCCTCGTCCAAAATGACCTCAACGACTTGGGGAATTACGTCACCGGCACGTTGCACAACCACAAGATCGCCAACCCAAACGCCCAAGCGGTCAATCTCATCTCGGTTATGAAGGGTGGCGTTGGATACCACGACACCGCCAACCGTAACCGGCTCCAGCCGAGCGACCGGGGTCAGGGCACCTGTGCGACCAACTTGAATGTCGATGGCCTTGATCCGTGTGCGGGCCTTTTCGGCCGGGAATTTGTGCGCAATCGCCCAGCGCGGTGATCGGCTGACGAAGCCGAGGCGCAGCTGAAGTTCGAAGTCATTGACCTTATAGACAATGCCATCAATGTCGTAATCAAGGTCCGGGCGCTGCGTTGCCAGTTCGTCATAGAACGCCATGATGTCATCGGCATTATGAAGCAACCGTGTCAGCGGATTGGTGACGAAGCCCCATCCTTCGACCTTTTGCAGGAAATTCCACTGCGTCTGGGCAAGGCTTTCGGACAGTTCGCCAAAGCTATAGGCAAAGAAACGAAGCGGGCGTTTGGCGCTGATCGACGGATCAAGCTGGCGAAGCGACCCTGCCGCTGCGTTGCGCGGATTGGCAAAGGTTTTGCCGCCGGTTTCGGCCTGGGTCGCGTTCAGTTTCTGAAATGCAGAGCGCGCCATATAAACCTCGCCCCGGATTTCGACCACATCGGGCGCATCATCTGGAAGTGTCTTGGGGATGTCGTCAATATGGGCGACATTGGCGGTAACGTCTTCGCCCTCCGATCCATCCCCACGGGTGGCGGCGGTGACCAGTTGGCGGTTCTCGTAGCGCAGCGACAGCGAAAGACCATCGATCTTGGGTTCGCCAACCACCTCAACCGGGCTGTGCGCCGTCAGGTTCAGGAAGCGACGAATACGGGCAAGAAAATCGACAATGTCTTCGCGCGAAAACGCATTGCCAAGTGACAGCATCGGGCGGGCATGCTTGACCTTGGCAAAGCCTTCGGCCGGGGCGGCACCGACTTCCTGTGTCGGGCTGTTTTTCTTAAGCGTCGGATAGTGGGATTCAAGTTCGATCAGGCGGTTGAACAGCGCATCATATGTCGCATCCGAAACCAGCGGGTCGTCATTAACGTGATAGGCCTCGTTATAAGACCGGATACGTTCAGAAATTTCGGCATGCTGTTTGCGCGCCTCCGTGCTCGAAGACGGCAATTCGGGGAGTTCGGACATGTTTGACGCGTGTTCGGCGCTCATATTCTTTTTGTTCCGTATTCAAGGTTGGACCGACGCGTTGGCGTCGGGATCAATTGGGTTGTTCAAGCAGGCTGTCGGCGGCTGCACGCGCCTCGGCCGTCACGGAATGACCGGCCAGCATGCGGGCGATTTCTTCGCGCCGTGCACCATCGACAAGGGCGTCGACGCGGGTCACCATGGTGCCGTCTGCCTCGCGCTTGGCAATATAGAAATGTGTGCGACCGCGGGCGGCGACCTGTGGGCTGTGGGTGATGACAAGGATCTGGCGTTCCTGTGCCAGAAGATGCAGGCGCTGACCAATGGCCGCTGCCGTCGCGCCGCCGACACCACTGTCGACCTCGTCAAAGACTAGGCTCGGCACGGCTGAAACACGCGCCAGAACGACCTTGAGCGCCAGCAGGAAGCGTGAAAGCTCCCCGCCTGATGCGATCTTGTTGAGCGCGCCCGGGGGGCTGCCCGGGTTGGTGGCAACCGTGAACTGCACCCGGTCAATGCCATCCTGGCCCCATTCAGCTTCTTCAAGTTCGGCAATGTCGGTAACGAAGCGGGCCTTTTCCATGCGAAGCGGCGGAAGTTCGGCATTGATCGCGCCATCAAGCTTGGCGGCCGCTTCCTTGCGCGCGGCATGAAGCTTCTCGCCGGCTTCGATATAGGCTTTGCGATATTCGCTTACGGCAGCGGTGAGGCGGCTCAGTTCCTTCTCGCCGAATTCAAGCTGATCGATCTGGGATCGGAAATCCTTCATCAGCGCATTCAGCCCATCGACCGGAACATTGTATTTGCGGGCTGCTGCGCGCAGGGCAAACAAGCGTTCCTCGACATTTTCCTGATGACCGGTATCAAGATTAAGATCGGCCAAGGTGGCCGAGATTGCCCGGTTGGCTTCTTCAAGCTCGATCGCGGCACGATCAAGGGCCTCAATAATCGGTTCAAACCGGCCATCGGCCTTTTCAAGTTCACGCTCAAGGCACCGCTGTGCACTGCGAAGGGCACTTTCCGCACCCTTGCCACGCGACAGTTCTGTACCGGCATCATTCAGGGCGGCAACCAGCTTTTCACCATGCATCAGGAACTGGCGTTCCTCGGCAAGGCGTTCTTCTTCGCCTTCTTCGGGGGAGAGCTTTTCAAGCTCATCGACGGCATGGCGCAGCCATTCCTCTTCCTCGCGCGCCTTGTCAATTCGGGCGCGGGCAGCGTTGAGTTCCTTTTGCGTTTCACGCCAGGCGCGCCAATGATCACGCACGGTCATCGCAAGGGTGCCAAGATTGCCGTGGGCATCAAGCGTTGCGCGGTGGGTGGTGGGATCAAGAAGGCCGTGCTGATCAAACTGGCCCTGAATTTCGACGCAGTAATCACCAACATCACGCAGCAGCCCGACCGAGACGGACTGGTCATTCACATAGGCGCGCGACCGGCCATCGGAAGTGACAACACGGCGCACGACAAGGTCTTCGCCCTCAAGATCAATATCCTGATCGGACAGCAATCCGAAAACCGGGTGGCCTTGCGGCAGATTGAAGGTTGCGGTGACACTGCACTTGTCGCAGCCATGGCGGACAAGACCGCTATCGGCGCGGGCACCCAGGGCGAGGCCAAGGGAATCAAGCAGGATCGATTTACCGGCACCGGTTTCACCTGTGAGCACGCTAAGCCCGTCGTGAAAATCGAGATCCAGTTTGTCGATAAGGACTACATTCCGAATGCTGAGGCGTCGAAGCATTGCTGGGTACTGATGTTGTTAACGGAGCAGCAGACAGGTACAGCCAAACTTGTTTGTGAATGTGCAGAGTGCCCAATCCCGCCCTGCCTTGCAAGCCTTGCGAAGGCGAAACGACATTCAATCATGTCGTCCCAAGGGCGTTTGATCAAAATGCAGGGATATCAGACGTTAACCGCAAGTTGTTCTTTTTTTGTTCTATCTTGTCACAGGGCGGATTGTCAAGCAAACCCTTGGCCTTGCGAGGGTTTGCTTGATCGAAATCAGAACAGGCTGGAGATGGCATTGGTCGTGTCATCCCACCAACTGCTGTCTTCGCGCTCCGGTGCGTCTTCACCAAGCATGAGACTATAGGACTCGCTGTAATACTCGCTGCCCGGGAAGTTGTGACCAAGCACGGCCGCGGTCCGTTTGGCTTCGCCTTCAAGACCAAGCGCAAGATAGCATTCGGTCAGGCGTGCAAGGGCCTCTGGCACGTGGGTGGTGGTCTGATAATTCTCGATCACCGCTTTGAAGCGGTTGATCGCCGCCAGATATTCGTTGCGGTCCTGATAATAGCGCCCGACATCCATTTCCTTGCCCGCAAGGTGATCGACTGTCAGGTCTTTTTTCAGCTTGGCATCGCGGGCATATTTGCTGTCAGGGAAGCGGCGGATGACGTCGTCAAGCGCATCCATCGCGTGCTGGGTCATCTGCTGATCGCGGCCGACGTCGGAAATCTGTTCGTAATAGGACAGCGCCTTGAGGTAATAGGCATATGGCACATCCGGGTTGGCCGGATGCAACGAGATAAAGCGATCCAGTGCGTTGATCGCGTCATCGTATTTGTTGTCCTGATAATAGGCATAAGCCGACATCAGGGTCGCCTTGGTCGCCCAAACCGAATAGGGGTGCTGACGTTCGACTTCGTCAAATGCCTCGGCAGCCTGTTGGTATTCCTTGGCGTCAAGCAGATCCTGCGCGCCGTTATACAGTTCGGAAACCGGACGTTCGACATATTCCGGCGCATCATTGCTTGAACATGCCGCAAGCATCAGCGACAGGCCGAGAGTTGCAATGACGTGTTTGGCGCGAACGGTACTTAGCACTGTGACGTATCCTCGAAATTTTTGACGCACTCACCGTAAAATCCGCCGGACTATATCATGCGAAGGGCGTGCTTGGGCAAGTAGTTGTGTCGTCAAATGCCGACTTTTATTCCATGTTAAATGCTGTGACGGGGATCAGAAGACTGAAAACCAACGCCGAAAACAAAAAAGGCGACCACAAGGGCCGCCATTTTCATAATTTGGATGCCAGTGACACCTGATTTCAGGCGGTGGCAAGCATCGGCTCGGAAACGCCGCGCAAGGCCGCCTTGGTCAGCGGGACAACACGATAGGCGTCCTCGTCGGCCAGCAACGCCTGCAGCAGCAGATTGTTGACATGGTGACCAGATTTGTACGCGGTGACCTTGCCCTGCAACTGTTTGCCGGCGGTATAAAGATCGCCCAGCGCATCAAGGATCTTGTGGCGGACGAATTCGTCTTCGTAACGCAGGCCTTCCTCGTTCATGACTTCGTCACCGGAAAGAACAACCGCGTTATCAAGCGAACCGCCACGAGCAAGACCAGCAGAACGCATGGCTTCAACTTCATGCAGGAAGCCAAAGGTGCGGGCACGTGCGATATCGGCAACAAATACACCGTCATCGAACTTTACGGACATGCGCTGGTTGGCAATGGCCTTGCTGGCGAAGTCGATTTCGAAATCGATCTCGAACCCGTTGGCCGGTTCAACCCGTGCGGTGCAGCCGTTATATTCGACTTCAACCGGTTTCAGGACTTCAATGACCTGACGCGGGGCATCAAGTTCTTCGATGCCAACGCAATCAATCAGGAAGTTAAACGGGGCGGAGCTGCCATCCATGACCGGAACTTCGTCGGCATCAATATCGATCAGGACGTTATCAATGCGCGTCCCGGCAAGGGCGGCCATCAGATGTTCGATGGTTCCGATCTTGATGCCCCGGGCGGTATCACCAAGGCAGGTGCAAAGACGGGTATCGATCACGCCATCGTAACGTGCCGGAAACAGCGGCTGGTCATCCAGGTCCGTGCGGCGGAATACAATGCCATGATCGGCAGGGGCAGGGTGAAGGGTAATGCGAATCTTCTGACCGGAATGCAAACCAACACCGGCACAGCCGATAGAGGCTTTGAGCGTGCGCTGGAGCACATAACCGTCGCCGGAAAAGCCAGTCTGCGTGATAGCAGAACCAAGATCGGCAATATTGTTCACAGGAACCCCCAAATCAGGTCAGTCAGTTTGTCATCAATCAACGTCAAAGCATGTTCAAAGCCACCGTCAAATTCGTTGGCCCCTGCTTTGTTAGTTTGGAACACTACTGTTGATCGAACAATCACTCAAATCACTCTTTGTTACGCTTTGTAAACTTCATAGTGCTTTGAAATTATTGAATAAAATGCATTTCTGCTGGGTATTTTGCACGGGTTGTAACCGCGTGGCTTACGGGCTTTGGTCACAATTGCCGAATTACAGCGTCATCCAAGCTGGTGCGTCCAAAAAAAAGGGGGAAGGCGTTAAGCCTTCCCCATCTTCGCGCGGAGATCGTCGTCAGTTGGCCTGACGACGAAGGAAGGCCGGAATTTCAAGAAGGTCGTCAGACGCGCCTTGCGTCTTGCCCCGGGAAGCAGGCTCCTTCTTCATGACATGTTCGCTGTCCTCGCCAAGCGGCATCTCGGTCTGGCGTGGCGCAGGTGCCTGCGGCTGCGAGACTTTCGGCTCCGCATAGCTATGCGGTTCCTTGGCGGTCTTGTTCTTGCCAAACAGGCTGCTCAGAACAGAACGCGGCGAGGTTGCATTCTGGGCATCAGCTGCTTCGAATACGTCCGGGCTGTGCTGAGCATGCTCGGCTTCGCTTGGCGTTACAGCACGCGGCGGAATGAAAGCCATGTCGCCGTTGCTGGTGGGTTTCTGGACCGGCTTGTCTGCACGCAGAACGGGTTTCGATTTCAGGACCGTCTGGCCCATTTCAATCGACCCGGTTTCCTGTGCTTCGGCCTGATGGCTGATTTCCGGCTGCTGTGCGCTGCCGGTGGCAGCAAAGCGATCAGCAGGAATGTGATCAACCGACGCACCACCCGCATAGTCACCAGCACCCGTGTTGTGGGCAGCAGCGGCTGCTGCGTTGCCTGCGCCATGTTGTGCGAAGGACGGTGCCGCGGCGGGCTGTTCTGCCGGTTTCTGGGAAACAGGCTGTGCAACAGAAACAGTGGTCGGCTGCGGACGGCGAACTTCTTCGGCGTCTATACCGGTTGCAACAACAGAAACGCGAAGCGCACCTTCGATGGTCGGGTCGAAGGTCGAACCGAAGATGATGTTGGCTTCGGATGCAACTTCCTCGCGGATGCGGTTGGCGGCTTCGTCAACTTCATACAGCGCCATATCCATGCCGCCGGTGATGTTGATCAGGACCGCACGGGCACCCTTCATGGATGCATCTTCAAGAAGGGGATTGGCTATTGCAGCTTCGGCAGCCTCAAGTGCACGTTTTTCACCCGATGCTTCACCGGTACCCATCATGGCTTTGCCCATCTCGCTCATGACAGTGCGGATATCGGCAAAGTCAAGGTTCACAAGACCCGGGACCATCATAAGGTCGGTAATCGAACGCACACCGTTGCGCAGAACGTCATCTGCCATCTGGAAGGCATCTGCGAAGGTTGTTTTTTCATTCGCGACCCGGAACAGGTTCTGGTTCGGAATGATGATCAGGGTGTCGACATACTGTTGAAGCTGTTCGATACCCTGTTCGGCGGTGCGCATGCGGCGCGTGCCTTCGAAATGGAACGGCTTGGTAACAACACCAACGGTCAGGATGCCGGCTTCTTTGGCCGCACGTGCAATGACCGGGGCAGCACCGGTACCCGTACCACCGCCCATACCGGCGGTGATGAATACCATGTGGCTGCCTTCAAGCTGCGCCTGAATTTCTTCAATGGACTCTTCGGCGGCGGCACTACCCGCATCCGGACGTGCGCCTGCACCCAGCCCCTGGGTAATCTTGCGACCAAGCTGCATCTTGCGTGTTGCTTTTGCCTGGGTCAGGGCCTGAGAATCGGTGTTGGCAACAACAAAGTCACATCCTTCAAGTTCGGATGCGATCATGTTGTTAACGGCGTTGCCGCCGGCACCACCGACACCGATAACGGTGATCTTTGGTTTTAGGTTTTCTTCCGTTTCAGGAACGGAAAAACTGATTGTACTCATTGTTTGCTCTTCCTCTCCGCGCTTTAGAGCTTAAAGATCACACAGGCCTTCCCTTTGCCTGTGCGTGCCAGAAATGCTTCGGGCACAAAGACCTCCGAGTCCGTTTTAGCTGGCAAAGAGTTATTGCCTTCTTAATGCGGCTAAAAGTTTTCGGGAAAATGGATAAAAAAGTGCGTTTGGGCGTGCGAACTAGAAGTTCTCTTTCAACCAGGCACCCAAACGGCCCCAACGCCCACCCGATTGACGGATTTGCGCCATGGCTTCGCTCAGGGGATCGTTCTGTTGGGCAACAGCGCGCAACAAGAGCCCCGAACAGGCCGAAAAGGCTGGTCCGGCGGTGGCTTCGGCAAGGCCCGAAACACCGTGCGGCAGGGCAATCGTGGCCGGACGTTCAAACATCTGGCTCGCCAGATCGGCAATGGCGTTCAACTGGCTGGCACCACCGGTTAGAACGATGCTGCGTCCACCGATTTGCGACAAACCGTGTTCTTCCAATTGATCGCGGATCAATTCGAACGTTTCTTCAAGCCTCGGCTTGATGATGTTGATCAGCATCGAGCGCGGCACATGATTGAAATTGTTTTCGTCTTCATCGCCGATGGTCGGAACCGCGAGGATTTCCTGATCATCAGACGGCGAGGTCAGAGCACTGCCATGCAGGGTTTTCATGCGTTCGGCATGATTAAGCGACGTATTGAGCCCATAGGCGATATCGCGCGTTACATGTGCGCCGCCGACCGGAATAGACGTGGTGTAGACCACCTGACCGGCATTAAAGACCGCCACACTTGTGGTGCCTGCGCCCATATCAATCACGGTCGCGCCCAGATCGCGCTGATCGGCTGTCAGGGCCGACAGACCCGATGCCAGCGGGGTGACGACCGTTTCCTCAATCGCAAGGTGGCAGCGTGCCAGAAGGGTGCCAAGATTGCGCAAGGGTGCGGTTTGCGTTCGGACAAAATGCAGATCAAGACCAAGGGTCGATCCATACATGCCGCGCGGATCATTCATGGTGTTAGCACCGTCAAGGCGGAACCCCAACGGGACAGTATGGATCAGCTCATCGCCAGCCTGACGCAGAAGGGCTTCCTTCTGGTCATTGAGTTTCCGGATCTCAAGATTGCCAATCGGACGGGAGCCAAGCGGAAGCTCAACCGTGTGGGTTTCGGATTCCGGTCGACCGCCAGACAGATTGACAATGACTGAGTCGATGGTCTGACCCGCCATTTTTTCAGCGGCGTTGACCGCGGCAAGCACGACTTCCTGTGCGGCATCAAGATTGGAAATTGATCCACTTTGCAGGCCCTTGGACATGTTGTGACCAATGCCGATGATTTTCGGCGGTTGGTCCTTTTCACGTCGCGCAATAAAGCAGCAGACCTTGGACGTTCCAATGTCCAATGCCGCAATCAATCCTGATCTGGTTTTGCCGCGTGCCAATTGAATGCTCTGAATTTTTATGGGTTATATGGTCGGACTTTTTTGACCGTACCTTATTAAGCCTGTTTTCGACCAAAAGCGGTTGCAATTTGGTTAAGGCAGACCGTCGCATAACGCATCTTCATGCGAAACTACGCAAAGAAGGTGGAAAAACAATCATGATATTGCGCAAGTCAGTGCCTTACGCGTCTGAAATGGGGTGCAGGATGCGTAGGGTGTCGGGGCGGTCAGTTCAGACCGCGCCCTCCTTCTTTGGCGGATTACGCCTTTGTTCTGCGGCACCGGGTGTGAGGCGGACAAATGTGCGGTCGGGCAGGCGCAAATCAACAATCAGAACATCGCGATCAAGGATGCTGTGTTCGCGATCAAGGACTTCAAGGCGCTGCCATGCCTTTTCCATGTTTTCTTCGGGCAGGCGAATGAACATGCCGTTGGCCAACTGGATGTTCCAGCGACGATGCCCGATGCGCTGGGCACCGGTGATCTGTTCATAAAGGTGCGGAATGGATTGCAGGGTGGTCAGCATTTCCGCCGCACTTTTCGGTGCATCGTCACCGACAAGAACTGGCAGATCAAGGTAATCACCAAGTTCGTAATTCTGAAGTTGCTCGCCATCGCCATCAATCAACACATGGTCGCGGCCCTCGGTTTGCCAGATCGCCAGTGGTTTGCGCTCAACAACCGAAACGATGAGGGTGTCGGGCAACTGGCGTTCGACGGTCGCACTTCGGATCCATGACAGCTCTTCGATCCGTTCGCGGGCGGCGTCGACATCAAATGTAATGATCGGCGTGCCCGGTTTCTGTCCGATGGCTGCCAAAAGGGCATTCGGGTCGGTTTTTTCGCGCCCTGAAACTTCGATATTCTTTACCGTCATGCCAAACGCGGCAGAAAGCCGAACACTTTCCTGCGTCGCCAGGCTCATCCATTTATCGGCCTTGCCGGTATAAACAAGGGCTGTCGGAACAATCACGATGGCACCAATGAAGCCGGTCCACCACATGACCCGTGCGATCTTTTTGACGTTGGTGCCAACGCTATGTTGCTTATCAAGCTTTTCGCGCCGTTCGCGGGCCTGTTCTTCTAGCGTTCGCACGATGCATCCTCCACCATCCATGCAACGATGTCGGCAAAGCTCATGCCGTCATGGCGTGCGGCATCCGGGACCAGTGATGTCGGCGTCATGCCCGGTTGGGTGTTAATCTCAAGAATCACCAAACGGTCGTTTTCCGGGTCATAGCGGAAATCGGCGCGTGCCACACCCCGGCAGCCAAGCGCCTTATAGGCTTCTTCGGCGTGACGTTGCAGTCGATCGCGCAAATCACCTTCGATGTCGGCAGGAACGATATGTTCGGAGCCGCCCTGGGCATATTTGGATTCAAAATCATAAAAGGCGTGATTGCCGGTCAGGATTTCGATGACTTCCATCGCCTCGCCATCCTTGACGGCAACGGTCATTTCGCGCCCGGGAATGAATTCTTCCTGCATGACGCCGTCACCATGGACCCAATCACGGGCCAGCATGTTTTGTTCTTCCTCGGCGGTCAGGATGATTTCAACCCCGACCGAGGATCCCTCATTATTGGGTTTCAAAACATAGGGCGGCGGCAATGCCTTGCCCGATGCGATGTCTTCGCGCGTGACCCAGACATGGCGGGCGCAGGGAATTTCATATTCGGCAAACATCGCCTTGGCGGACATCTTGTCCATGGCGATTGCCGATGCCCGAACACCGGAATGGGTATAGGGGATGTTCATGATTTCAAGCAGTCCCTGAACCGCGCCATCTTCGCCCCAGCGGCCATGCAGGGCATTGAAAATCACATCCGGTTTGGGATCAATGGCCGCCAATTGATGGGCAAGATCACGGTTTGCGTCGATTTCGGTGACTTTATAGCCCTTTTCGCGCAGCGCCTTGGCGCATTCGCGCCCCGAGGACAGGGAAACTTCCCGCTCTGCTGACCAACCGCCCAGAATGACAGCGACATGTTTGTTCATGCGTCTTTTCCTATGATCGAGTGGCCAAGGCGTTCGCCAATGCGCCGGATTTCCCAGCGCAGCTCAACGCCGCTGTGTTCTTTGACCCGCCTGCGGACCTCTTCGCCCAATTGTTCAAGATCAAGGGCGGTGGCATCGCCCTTATTGATCATGAAGTTGCAATGCTGTTCGGATATCTGCGCGCCACCGATGGTAAGTCCCCGGCATCCGGCGGCATCGATAAGCTCCCACGCACGATCAGGCACAGGATTGGCAAAGGTCGATCCGCCTGTGCGTGATTTGATCGGTTGCGATTCCGCGCGCGCCTTCTGGATTTCATCCATGCGTTTGGCGATGTCTTCGGGATCACCAGACGATGCGCGCAAGATTGCGGATGTGAAAATCCAGTCTTCCGGAAGCCCGCAGTGGCGATAGGTCATGTCCATTTCATCTGGCGTGACGGTATGAATATTCCCGCTGCCATCAATTGCGGTTGCCGATACAAGGACATCCTTGATCTCGGTACCATAGGCCCCGGCATTCATGCGTAACGCCCCGCCGATGGTGCCGGGGATTCCAGACAGAAATTCCAGACCGGCAATGCCATTCATCTGTGCAGTTTGCGCAACATTGAGGTCAAGCGCACCGGCACCGGCGTGAACCGCGCCATCTTCAACCACCACGTCGGTAAACGGGCGACCAAGGCGGATGACAACGCCACGAATGCCGCCATCGCGCACCAAAAGGTTCGAGCCAACTCCGATCACAGTTACCGGCATGTCTGCCGGTTTGCCTTTCAGGAAGGCAGCAAGGTCGGCTTCGTCTTCTGGGCGAAACATCACGTCTGCCGGGCCGCCAACCTGAAACCAGGTGACTTTGGCAAGTTGTGCGCCTTCACGCAGCTTGCCACGCACCTTGGGCAGGCGGTCGATCAGGGGCGTATGGTGTTTCGGCGTGCTCATATCTGCCTCAGTTCTTGATCGCTTCAAGTTGGGCGGGCAGGGCATTTGCCCATGCGCTGATGGAACCAGCGCCAAGGCAAACGACAAGATCGCCCGGCTTTGCTTCGGCTTTGATGACTTCGGCCAGTTTTTCCGGCCCTTCAAGTGCGCTGACATGTCGATGGCCACGGTTGCGCAGGCCTTCGACAAGGGCATCACGTGATGCGCCTTCAATCGGGGTTTCTCCGGCTTCGTAAACGTCGGCGACAATCACGCTGTCAGCGTCGTTAAAGCAGGTGCAGAAATCTTCAAACAGATCATGCAGGCGCGAATAACGGTGCGGCTGAACCACAGCAATCACGTTGTTCTGCGTTGCCTGACGGGCGGCCTTCAGCACCGCCTTGATTTCAACCGGGTGGTGACCGTAATCGTCGATAATGGTGACACCATTGACTTCACCGGTTTTGGTGAAGCGACGTTTAACACCGGTAAAGCCATCAAAGGCGGAGACGATTTTCTCATCCGGGATGCCAAGTTCAAGCGCGACCGTAATCGCCGCCAGCGAGTTGGAAACGTTATGATCGCCTACCATCGGCAAACGGACATCCTTGATCACGCGTTCTTCGCTATCGACACGTTCGCGGATCACGACATCAAAGACAGTGTCGCCGATATTGGTGCGAACATTAACCGCACGCACATCGGCCTGCGGCGAAAAGCCGAACGTGAAAATGCGACGATCCGTGACGCGCCCGATAAGGGCCTGGACTTCGGGATGGTCGATGCACAGAACGGCAAAGCCATAGAATGGGATGTTCTGAACGAAGTTCTTGAAGGCTTCGCGCAGCTGATCGAAATCTTTCCAGTGATCCAGATGTTCCGGGTCAATGTTGGTTACGACCGAGATCGTCGACGGCACTTTGACAAAGGTACCATCAGACTCATCGGCCTCAACCACCATCCAGTCGCCTTCGCCCAAACGCGCATTGGTGCCGTATGAATTAATGATCCCGCCATTGATCACGGTCGGATCAAGGCCGGCCGCATCCAGCATGGTCGCAACCAGCGAAGTGGTCGTGGTTTTGCCGTGCGTGCCGCCAATCGCAATGGCGGCCTTAAGGCGCATCAATTCTGCCAGCATTTCAGCACGACGCACGACCGGGATCATCGCGGCGCGCGCGGCAACGACTTCCGGGTTGGTCGGCTTGACGGCGGTTGAAATCACAACAACCTTGGCATCTTCGACGTTTTCTTCCTTGTGGCCGACAAAGACCTTGATGCCAAGGGCGCGCAGGCGCTGCACATTGGCATTGTCTGAAATGTCCGACCCCTGAACGGAATAGCCGAGGTTATTGAGGATTTCGGCAATACCGGACATGCCGATGCCACCAATACCGACAAAGTGGATGGTGCCGATGTTGAGCGGCAGGGTGTTCATTGAGAGTCTCCTCGGTCTTGCGTCATGTTTTTGTTATCCGGGCTTCCGGCCGGGTTCAGGCCCAGCATATCAAGCACCATGTCAGCCAATCGCTCCGCGGCATTGGCACGCCCGCTGCTTTTGGCGGCTTTTGCCGCCCGGGTAAGCGCCGCGGGATTGGTTAAAAGTTTTGCCAGGCGATCTGTGACGGCCTCGCTGCTAAAACGTTCTTGTGGCATCAGCCATGCACCACCCGCGTCTTCGATCTGCTGGGCATTGTAACGCTGATGATCATCAATGGCATGGGGCAGGGGTACGAGAAAACCCGGGCGGCCGGCCGCCGTCAATTCCGCCACGGTTGACGCCCCTGAACGGGCAATCACCAGATGGCAATCGCGCAGGCGTTCGGGGATATCATTGATGAAGGATGCCAGCGTCACGTCAATCTGCGATCCGTCATAGGTCTTGCGCACGGTATCGATATCTTCTTCGCGCGCCTGCTGGGTAACGATCAGGCGTTTGCGGATGGCTTCTGGCAGGTTTACCAGCGCGGTTGGCAGAACTTCGGACAGGATGCGTGCACCCTGTGATCCGCCCGTGATTAGAAGGCGGATCGGACCATCGCTGGTCGGGGCGTCGTATTCGGTCGCGGTAAGGGCTGCGACCTCGGCACGGACCGGATTGCCCGTCCAGATCACTTTGGCCTCGTCACTTGATGCAATCATCGTGACCTTGGCAAAGGATGTCGCAATGCGCTGTGCGTTGCTGGCAACCAGACGGTTAGCACGGCCCAAAACCGCGTTTTGTTCATGAATGGCATAGGGAATGCCGAGCCACTTGGCCGACATGGTCGCTGCGATAGAGGCATAACCACCAAAACCGATCACGGCCGCGGGTTTGGTATTTTTGATCCGTTTGCGGGCCTTAAGTGTGCCAAGGCCGAGCCGGGCGGCACCGGTCAGGCGGCCCTTGATGCCTTTGCCGGCAATGCCGCCGGCCGGCAGGATGACGGTTTCGACGCCTTCAACGCCCTCGGTATAGCGTGCGGCACGGGCATCGGTGAAAAACAGGACCTTTGCACCACGACGCACAAGCGATTTGGACAAGGCAACAGCCGGAAACATATGCCCGCCAGTGCCACCGGATGTTACGGCGATCACATGACCTGCGAGCGGTGTCTCGACGGCAGAAAATTCTGGGTTAGCGAAGTCAGTCATCTTGTCCACATCTAAAACGACGGCAGTGCGGGGAGGGTCCCCGACAGTTACCCCCATCAGAACCCGACAAAGGTTAATATCCCTTCAAACCGGGCGTCGAATAACACCTGAATTTGTCGTTTTGATGCAGAAAGTTTTAAAGGGGTGATGGCGATTATTCGCCGGGCCGTTTTCGCGTCAGCGCCAGAACAAAGCCCATGCCAATCGCAATCCCGATCGTGGCGGAACCGCCATAGGAAACAAACGGCAACGTCATGCCCTTTGGCGGGACCAGCTGCAGGGTCGATGCCATGTTGATCACAGCCTGCAATCCGAACTGAACCAGAATGCCGGTGACGGCCAGAACCACGAAAAGGTTGCGTTCCCCCATTAGGCGCGAAAGACCGCGCATGATGATGAAGGTAAACACACCGACAACCAGCACGCAGAACAGAAGACCGAATTCCTCGCCCGCAACGGCGAAGATGAAGTCGGAATGGGCATCGGGGATGGAGTTCTTGACCCAACCTTCACCCGGGCCACGGCCCATTATGCCGCCACTCATGAAGGCTTCCATGGATCGTTCAATCTGATAGCTGTCACCGGATGCCGGATCAAGGAAGCGGTCCACACGCGACTGAACATGCGGCAAGATCAGATAGGCCGTCACTGCCAGTCCAACTGCGCCAAGCCCAAGACAGAACACCAGAATGATCGGAAGTCCGGCAAGGAAGATTTGCACCGACCAGATCGAGGTAATAACAACGGTCTGACCAAAGTCTGGCTGGATCATCAGAAGGAAGATGCAAACAGCCAGCATCAGGCTTGAAACGATATAGCCCGGGAAGTTCGGGTTCAAACGCCCTTCGGCAAACATCCAGGCAATGACAACTGCAAAGGCCGGTTTGAGGAATTCGGACGGTTGCAGGTTAATCCCGGCAACGTTGATCCAGCGTACTGCGCCCTTGATGTCTGATCCGATGAACGGGGTGATGATCAGCAAAAAGAGCACACCCAGAAACATGAAGGACGCCAAACGTCGCACCCATTTCACCGGCAACAGCGAAATGGCAAACATGCAGACTGTCGCCATGCCAAGGAAAACGAACTGGCGGGTGACAAAGTGGAAACTGTCAACATTGATGCGATCGGCAACCGGCGGACTTGCCGACATCACCAGAAGCGCGCCAATCCCCATCAGAAGGATAATGGCCGCCAGTAACCAGCGATCAACCGTCCACCACCAGATCCCCAGAACCGAGGTATCGGCACGCGAAAAGGCGATATTCGTGTTATGACCAAACAGGGACTTCATGCGTTTGCCTTCCTGGTCAATTCACCACCCGCCAATGCATTGTACAGATCGCGGAAGGCTTCGCCGCGCGCCTCAAAGCTTTTGAACTGATCAAAGGATGCACAGGCCGGGGTGAGCATCACCACCGGTTTGTCATTACCGCTGGCCTTGGCATCGGCAAAGGCCATTTTGGTTGCGACATCAAGGGTTTCGCATTTCTCCCATGGCAGGTCATCACCAAGGGTTTCGGCAAATTCGTTGGTCGCAGCACCAATCAAATAGGCCTTCTTGATGTGGGGATAGAATTCCTGCAATCCCTCAATCCCGCCTTCCTTGGGTTTGCCACCGGCAATCCAGTAGATGTTGCGATAGGCCGAAAGCGCCTTTGCCGATGCCTCGGCATTGGTGGCCTTGCTGTCATTGACAAACACCACGCCATCAATTGTGCCGAGCAATTCCTGTCGATGTGCAAGACCCGGGAAGGACATGATCCCGTCAATGATCCGGGTGGCATCCACACCGCGTGCACGGCATAGCCCATAGGCAAAGGCGATGTTTTGCCAGTTATGGCGTCCGGGCATGTGGGTGACGGTCGCAAGGTCCAGAATACGGGTTTGCGCACCGGTCATGTCATCAATCAGCCAGCCATCCGCATCAACATAGATGCCGTGATCGACTGGTTGTTTGACCGAAACCTCGATGATGTGACGACCGCCTTCACGGGCCAGTTCAACCGCCATTTTCGCACAAGGCTCGTCATCAATGGAAATGATCGCCCATTTCGGACCCTTTGCACGGGCAAAGATCAGGTGCTTGGCGCCGATATAGCCATCCAGTCCGCCATGGCGATCCAGATGATCCGGCGTGATGTTCAAAAGCGCGCAGGCATCAAAGGCCGCATGTTCCAGTAGTTCAAGCTGATAGGATGACAGCTCAAGCACCAGACAATCATCGGCGGTGGAGGGTTCAAGCCCAAGGGCTGCATTGCCAAGGTTGCCGCCCGCCTGCGTTTTGATCCCGGCCTGCCCGATAATGTGGGCAGTCAGTGCGGTGGTCGTTGATTTGCCGTTGGTGCCGGTGATGGCAAGTGTGGGCACATCAGGCTGCGCCACACAAAGCAACTCGACGTCGCAAATGATCGGTTTGCCCGCACGGCGCGTCTTTTCGGCCGCCGGATGCGGGGTCGGGAAGGTGGATGGAATACCCGGGCTGATGACCAGCATGTCGGGTTCTGTCCAGTCACATTCCGCCGGATTGATCGGGGCAAGCCCAAGCGGTTCAAGCTGTTCACGCGAAGATGCGTTGTCATCCCACGCCCAGACGACGGCACCTGCATTGATCAATGCCTTCACACTGGCAAGTCCGGATTTCCCAAGACCCAGAACCGCGATGGTTTTGCCGCGCAGATGTGAAAGATCAATCAATTCAGTATGTCCTTAACGAAGTTTCAGGGTTGCAAGTCCAACCAGGGCAAGGATCACGGCAATGATCCAGAACCGGATCACGATGGTCGGTTCCTGCCAGCCCTTTTTCTCGAAATGGTGATGAAGCGGCGCCATGCGGAATACCCGCTTGCCGGTCAGTTTGTAGGACCCGACCTGAATGATCACCGACAGGGTTTCCAGAACAAACAGGCCGCCAATGATCGCCAGAACCAGTTCGTGCTTGGTGACAACCGAAACCGCACCCAAAGCACCACCAAGTGCGAGGGACCCGGTATCCCCCATAAACACCATCGCAGGCGGCGCGTTGTACCAAAGGAAACCAAGGCCGGCACCAACCAGTGCGCCAAGGAAAATTGTCAATTCACCAGATCCGGCAACGTAGTGGACCTGCAGGTATTCTGCGAACTGAACGTTACCGATCAGATAGGTAATCAGCGCAAAGCTGGCCGCGGCAATCATTACCGGCACAATCGCCAGACCATCAAGGCCATCCGTCAGGTTCACCGAGTTCGAAGCACCGACCATGACAAACATGGCAAACGGGACAAAGAACCAGCCCAGATCCAGCAGGAAATTCTTGAAGAACGGGAAGGCAAGTGCGGTCGAAAGCGGATCGGCGGTGTTATACGAAATCCACCATGCGGCAAGGGCTGCGATGGAAAACTGCCCAAGAAGCTTGAGCTTTCCCGGAAGGCCTTTGGTGTTGCGCTTGGAAACTTTCAGGAAGTCGTCAAGGAAACCAAGGAAGCCATAGCCGATCGTAACCAGCAAAACCGCCCAGACATAAGGGTTGGTCAAATCGGCCCACAACAGAGTGGCGATTGAGGTCGATAGCAACAGCAAAAGCCCGCCCATGGTTGGCGTGCCTTTTTTGGTCAAAAGGTGGCTTTCAGGACCGTCTTCGCGGATCGGCTGGCCTTCGCTTTGTTTGGAACGCAACCAGTTGATCAGGTGCGGGCCGATGACAAAGGCAAGCACAAGCGACGTGATGATCGCACCACCCGTACGGAAGGTGATATACCGAAACAGGTTCAGCACCGGCATCTGATCAGCAAATTGATAAAGCAGATTATAGAGCATTGCTCTGGTCGTTCCTTTTGCGACTTATCCTGTTGCGGTTGTGGGTTATTCCACCACGCCACAGGATTTTAAGGCCGATACAATTTTCGAAACGTAAATGCCAAGCGATCCTTTGACCAAAACCACGTCGCCATCGCGCAAATCGGCCTTAATCGGCTCAATTGCGTCCTCGGCAGTATCAAAATGACCAGCATTACGTTCGGAAGGTAAAGTTTTGTCGAGTTCAGCCATCATCGGCCCGACCGAATAAACCCGATCAATTTCAAGTGCGGTCAGCGGTTGATGCAAATCGGCATGCATTTTGGGTGCGATATCGCCGAGTTCGCGCATCTCGCCCAGAACGGCAATCTTGCGTCCGCCGTCACCCGGTTTGGTCTGTGACAGGACCTTGATCCCCGCCATCATCGAGGTCGGGTTGGCGTTATAGGCATCATCAATCAGGGTAAAGGTACCATCGCCGGATGGCAGCTTGACCGTGTGTGTTTCACCGCGACCGGCAGGCGGCGTAACATCCGCCAGATCCTGCGCGGCACGTACAGGGTCCGCACCAATCGCGTCAACACATCCGAGCACCGCAAGGGAGTTCAGAACCCAGTGTTCACCGGGGCAGCCGATGAAATATTCAAGGTCGCGTCCACCAACGCGTGCGCGGACGGCACTGCCATCGGTGACGATGTTGGCTTCAAACAGGCGGTAGTTCGCCATGGCATCGGTGCCAAAGCATTTGACGTTGCCAAGGCCAAGTTCCTTTGCACGGCGGGCAAGGGCGAAGTAATGCATGTTGTCACGGTTCAGAATGACCGTGCCATCCTGATCAAGGCCATCAAAAATCTCGGCCTTTGCCATGGCAATTTCGGCTTCGTCCTTGAAGAATTCAGTGTGTGCGCCGACCACGGTTGTGATCACGGCAACACTTGGCTTGACCATTTTGACAAGCTTGCTGATTTCGCCCGGATGGTTCATGCCGATTTCAAAAACGCCAAAGTCGGCATCAGCAGGCAGGGTTGCCAGAGTAATCGGCACGCCCCAATGATTGTTGAAGCTGGCCGGGCTGGCATGGGTTTTTCCCTGCTGGGACAGCACGTATTTAAGTGCTTCCTTGGTGCCGGTTTTGCCAACACTGCCGGTGATGGCGACGATTTTGGCTTTACTGCGGGCGCGACCGGCAAGACCAAGGCGCTCAAGGGCTGCCATCGTGTCATCAACCAGAAGAACCTTGTCGGTATCGGTGATGCCTTTGGCATCCGAGACCATGACGGCATGTGCACCGGCATCAAGGGCTGTCTGGGCGAATTTGTGACCGTCGAAATTCGGGCCTTTCAGGGCGATGAAAAGATCGCCTTCGCTGACTTTGCGGCTGTCGATTGAAATGCCGGCTACCGTCCAGTCTCCGGTGGTTTTGCCACCGGTTGCGGTTTCGGCATCCTTTGCCGTCCATAAAACAGCCTTCGTCATAACGTCACTTTCTTTCCGGTCAGGCCATCACGGCCAAAGCGCCGTAACGGTATTTATGTTCAGTTGCCACCTGCAAGGATGCTGCGGGCGACAGATGCATCATCGAATGGAAGAACCGTATCGCCGACAACTTGGCCTCTTTCATGGCCTTTTCCGGCAATAATAAGGACATCGTTACGCTGCAGGATGCCAATGCCGCGTTTGATGGCCTCGGCGCGATCCCCGATCTCGACAGCACCTTCGCACTTTGCCTTGATGGCAGCACGAATGGTTGCCGGGTCCTCGCTGCGCGGATTGTCATCGGTGATGATGGCAATATCGGCAAAATCGTGCGCAACCTGCCCCATCAACGGGCGTTTGCCGGTATCACGGTCTCCACCGGCCCCGAATACACAAACGATGCGGCCTTTGCAATGCGGACGAACCGCCTTGATCACGGTTTCAAGGGCATCTGGCGTGTGGGCGTAATCAACAAATACCGGTGCGCCGAAGCTTGTCTTGCCAACCAGTTCCAGACGTCCACGGACACCTTCAAGTTTTTCAAGGGCCAGAACCGCCTGATCAAGGTCGGCACCCGATGCCACCACGATGGAAAGGGCTGCCAGTGCGTTCATCACCTGGAAACTTCCCATCAGCGGCAGGTGGATGTTGTATTCGCCCTTGTTTGCCATCAGGCGGAGCTTGGTGCCGGTGCTGTCCGGTGTTGCCTTGATCAGTTTGATGTCATCGGCGTTCTCGCCATAGGACAGGACATTCACACCGCGCTTGGCACAGAGTTTTTTCAGAAAATCGAACTGTTCAACATCGGCATTCAGCACAGCCGTGCCATCGGCAACCAGAAGGTCGGAGAACAGCCGGGCCTTGGCGGCGAAATATTTTTCGAACGTGCCGTGATAATCAAGATGATCACGCGACAGGTTGGTAAAGGCGGCAACGGTGACCTTCACGCCATCCAGGCGGTATTGGTCAAGCCCGTGCGAGCTTGCCTCCATCGCGACATGGGTAACGCCAATGCCGCACATTTCATCAAGGCTTTGATGCAGGGCAACCGGATCGGGCGTCGTCAGTGAACCGGGGATCTTTGCCCCAGCGGCCCGAATGCCAAGCGTTCCGATCGATCCCGACATGTTGCCGAGGATTGTCCAGAGCTGCTCGGTAAAGATCGCCGTGGATGTTTTGCCGTTGGTGCCGGTGATCGCCGCGATGTTTGCCGGCTGCTTGCCATAGAAACGGGCGGCAAGCTGGGCATAACGTTTGCGCGGGTTTTCCACCGGGATCAGCGGAACCGTGGGGGCTGCCGGTCTTGGCGTTCCATCCTTTGCAAGGATGGCCGCGGCACCAAGCTTGATCGCATCGGCGATATACTTGGAACCGTCATCACGTGCACCGGACAGGGCGGCAAACATATAGCCATCCTTCACGGTGCGTGAGTCTGCTGTCAGGCCCGTGATATCCGGGTCCTGTCCTTCGGCATGTTTCAATGCCGCTTGATCACCTGCCATGAGCTCAGAAAGACGCAAGTTTGCGTTCCCCTTTGCGAAGTTCGATCTGCAGCGCTTGCTCAATCTCCGGCGCCTTCGCATTCGCCGGTTCAATGCCCAAAAGGGGAGCAATACGTGTCACAACCTTGCCAACCGCAGGGGCGGACACCCAACCTGCTGTGGCAAATCCATAAGTTTCTTTAGTGCCTTTGGGCTCGTCCAACGTCACCAGAACCACATATTTCGGGTCCTGCATCGGGAAGGCGGCGACAAAGGTCGACATGCGGGCGTTCTTGACATAGCGCCCGTTCACGAGTTTTTCCGAAGTCCCGGTCTTCCCGCCAAGGAAGTAACCCGCCACTTCGGCGTTCTTGCCAGAACCGTCGGTTACGACCAGTCGCATCAGGCGACGCAGCAGTTCCGACGTTTTCTGGGAAAATACACGTTCGCCTGCCGGTGCACCGTCCTGTTTGAGGATGGTCGCAGGGCGGCGAATACCACCGTTCACAAGGGTGGAAATGCCACTGACAACCTGAAGCGGGGTCACGGCCAGACCATGACCGAACGAAATCGTCATGGTGTTGATGTCGCGCCACGGATTGGGCACAAGTGGTCCACCAACTTCAGGAAGCTCGATTTGCGGTTTGTCGAGCATGCCAAGCTTTTTAAGGTATTTTTGCTGGGTCTCGCCGCCAAAGGCCATTGCCATGCGGGCTGATCCGATGTTCGAGCTGTGAACAAGGATTTCCGGCAGGGTCAGCCAGCGGTTCTCGCCGTGATAGTCACGAATGCGGAACCCGCCAATTGCCAGCGGTTCAGTCGCGTCATAGACCGAGTTCAGCGTCGATGTGCCGGTTTCAAGGGCGATGGCCGTGTTAAACAGCTTGAACACCGAACCCATTTCGTAAACGCCAAGCGTGGATCGGTTAAAGCGTGCATCGGCTGGTGCCTGGCCCGGGCGATGGGGGTCAAAGTTCGGAAGCGATGTCATCGCAACGACTTCGCCGGTATAGACATCCATCACAAGGCCTGCCGCCCCAACCGCGCTGTAGGTTTCCATCGCGTTTTCGACTTCTTCGGCAAGCGCGTATTGCACGCGGGTATCAAGCGAAAGTTCCAGTGGGCCGTTATTGATGCGCAATTCGTTGTCAAATTCGCGCTCAGCCCCGGCGATGCCGTTATTGTCGATGTCGGTGAAGCCCAGAACATGTGACAGAAGACGCCCATGCGGATAAACGCGGCGTTCTTCACGCTGGAAATTCAATCCCGGAATGCCAAGCGAATTGACGTCATATTGCTGTTCCGGCGTCAGGTTGCGGCGCAGCCAGACGAATGCCTTGCGCGAGCTCAGATGACGGATCAGTGAATCGCGGTCCAGATCAGGCAATACGGTCAACAAGAGGTCGGCGGACTCAACCGGGTCCTTGACGACACGGGCATCGGCATAAAGCGAATTGGTCGGAAGATCGGTCGCAAGCAACATGCCGTTGCGATCAACGATATCAGCGCGCTCGGTCTTGAGTTCACGGGTATCGGTTCCCGATGCGACAGCCGGTTCATTGCCCTGACGCAGAACCGATGCATCAATCAGGCCATAGGTGATCCAGCAAAAACCGATGATGAACATCGCGCCGGTGATAAAGATACGGTTGCGCGCGGTTTCAAGCGCAAGACGTTCGCGCTGATCCGGGCCTAGTTCCGGACGGTCGCCGCGCAGCCAGTATGAAAAACGGGTCAGGCTCATTGTGCACCCCCCGTTTCGGTTGCGACGGACGGGGCATCAATGATCATGGTATCAGCCGCCTCGTCATACATCAGATCACCTGGACGGGCGCGCGGGACGGGCATGAAGGCAACCGCCTCGCCGAACTTGTTGATGCGATACTGATGTAAATCGGCGTCTTCGGGCAGGTCATCAATGCTTGCCATCTGAAGTACGTCAATCTGGGCAAGGCTCAGATACTGCTTGGACAGGCGTTCGATCCGTTCCGGATTGTTCAGATAACTCCATTCGGCCTGAAGAACATGGATGCTTTCCTGTTCGGCCAGAATGTCGGACTGAATATCCGCGTAACGTTTTTCAAGACGTTCGACCTGATGGCTGACCCAATAGGTGCCGGTGCCGATCAGGATGGTCAGAACAAGGCCAATGATGGTTACCGCACGGGTCATTTGCGACCTCCCTGCGATGTGGCCGGTTGATCGTTGCGCGCAACAGCGCGCAGCTTTGCCGAACGTGCGCGCGGGTTGGCGCGAATTTCATCTTTCTGACCGGTGACGGCCTTGCGTGTGATGGTCGTGAAAGTCGGAATGGCAACTTCCGGTTCGCCGGGCAGGCGACGCGACATCTTGTTTGGATCGCCGGAGCGTTCCTTCATGAATGTTTTGACTTGCCGGTCTTCGAGCGAGTGGAAAGTCACAACCACCAGACGGCCACCTGGTTTAAGCAACGTTTCGGCGGCATCCATGGCGCGTTCAAGTTCGCCAAGTTCGTCATTCACATAAATGCGCAGCGCCTGGAACGTCCGCGTGGCGGGATCAATGCCGTCCTTGGATTTACGCACAACAGAACGCACCGCACGGGCAAGCTGGGATGTGGTGGTAAAGGGTTCCTCTGCGCGCATTTCGATAATCTTGCGCGCGACTTTGCGCGATGCGCGTTCCTCGCCATAGCGGTAAACGACGTTGGCGATGTCTTCTTCTTCGGCGGTGTTGACGAAATCGGCCGCCGTCGGGCCGGACATCGACATGCGCATATCAAGCGGGCCGTCTTCGCGGAACGAAAATCCGCGATCGGCCTGATCAAGCTGCATCGACGAAACGCCGATATCAAGAACGATACCATCGACCTGCTGCGCACCTGCCGCCGGGAGAAGTTTGGCCATATCGCCAAAGCAACCCTCGACCATGTGGAAGCGGCCGTCATATTCGGCTTCAAGCTTTTTGCCGGTGGCAACAGCGGTCGGGTCGCGGTCGATGCCGTAAAGTTCGCAGTTGGCAGAGTCAAGAATGGCGCGGGAGTAACCGCCTGCGCCAAATGTACCGTCAACCATGATCTCGCCGTCACGCGGTGCAAGGGCTTCTAGGACCTCGCGGAGCAGGACCGGCTTGTGCGGACGATCTTCGGTAGCAAAGCTTAGATCGTTGCGGCTCATGATGCGTCCTCCTCCGTTACGGTGCCGGGACGTGCACCTTTGGGGAGTTCACTCATCGGTTTGAGCTTCAATGTCGCACCACGGTTAAGCGTGCGGGTCCGGCTGGCTTCTTGCAGGGGCTTGAAGATGTCAGGGTTCCACAGGCGGAAGGTGCGACCACGGCCGACAAAGGCGACCTGATCTTCGATGCGGGCGAACTCGATCAGTTCTGCGGGCAGAATGATGCGGCCTTCGCCGTCGTAAGGAAGCATATGCGAGGAGCCAAGGATGGTGTCTGCCAGATCGTCGGCCTCGTCAGAAAACATGTCGAGTTCATCAAGCGATGCGGCAATGCGCTCCATGTGGCTGTGGCTACAGCCTTCAAGCGCGCTTTCCTTGTGGGATTGATACAGGTAGATGCCGGCGAATTCTTCGGTATCGAGGGCCGCACGGAACCGTTTGGGGACGGATACGCGTCCCTTCCGGTCCAGCTTGTGAATGTGCGTCCCTGTGAACAGCACTTCGCCATTCCCCTGATCAAAAAACCGATCTCAGAACACTGGCCCTGATGGGCTGTCTTGCGACTGTGGTGTGTCTGAAATCGATATGCCCCGCATGGCACTGAATTTGTGCCTCTTTATGGGGTACCATGGGAATTGATGGGGGTCAATGGGATTTGATGGGCTGAATTATGACGTTTTGGCACTTCCCGAGGGTTTCCGCGGTATATGCAGAAAGGCTGAAATCGGCCAAAAATGCGGGAAAACCAGCGGCGATCCATCTTCTGCCCATAAGATCCCAATTCGGTTCCATGGGGACCCATGGGAAGACCATCGAAAAACCGGAATTTGGGTTTAGATGGACCCGTTTAAGAATTGGATTTGAATGGGGTTGTCGAAGACAATTTGCGATTTGATGGCCAATCGGGTTTGATGCGCGGGCAAACTCCTGCAAAATGTCAAAATGATCTCTGATGGTTTTGATCGGCCATCACGAATGAAAATACCCCCGAATGGGGTGTGGTCTTCTGGCGCAGGGCAGCGTCAGTGAAACGAAGGAAGCGATTGTTGCGGATAAAAGCTGCCATTCTATTAATGGGTTGTGCATTTTCCTGGGCCGCGTTGGTTCCCGGGGTAAACCCGGTCACGGGTGGTGTGGCCACGGCACAGGGGCTTAGTCTTGACCCGGCCGGTGGCGGATCAAATTCGCCCGAAGTTTCTTCGCCGCAGATGCGTGAATTACTGCCCTTGATCATGCAGCAGCTGCAAAACAATCCGGAACTTATGTCTCAGTTTGGACTGGGCGGGCTTTCGGGGCTGAATGGCCTGAATGGGGATGGTTCCGGTACAGGTGCAGGTGCAGGTGTTCCCGGTATGACAGGCGATGGTGTGTCCAACATCCCCGGACTGAACGAGGCAATTGCCAAGGCGCTTGCCCAGCAAAATGGTGGCGCTGGCGTCGCTCCATCGGGCATTCCAGAACAGGTCAAAGTTTATCGCGAACAATACCACCCGGTTGATATCGACCAGGATGGTCGTATCAGCGCGGATGAGGCTGCCGCCTATGCCAGCTGGATGTTCAGGCGGCGCGATATCACGGGCGATAATGTTTTGGTGGCGCGCGAATTTGCCGCGGTTGAAAAATTGCCGGGTTCTTCGGATGCCAATCGACAAAGGTTGCGCACCGAAAGCCGCCGACTTGAATTGCTGTTTCCGGAATTTGATGCCGATGGTGACAAGATGATCAGCAAGGAAGAATTCATGGCGCAGGTGCATGCGACCTATGATGAGAAGCGCGGAGCGGCAGCGGATATTGATCCGTTTTCTTTCCAGACGGTTTTGCCATTCTAGGGCTGCGTTGCTTGGAAACGCATTCATCACATGACAAGTATTCAATAAACTGGCATCCGTAACCATCGGCAAGCCGGAAGAGACGGAGAGGCTCATGGACACCAACGAATTCTTTGCCCCGGTGCGCGCAAACACCGACAGCGGCAATACCGCCAGTCCGGCTGCTTCTGATAGCGCAGTTGGTGACGGTGGGCAGGCAACCGAGGCCGCAAACACGTCTTCTGAGCAATCTGGCGCCAAACCGGCTGCTGCCAAGGCCGAGCGCCTTCCTGTTTGGGTCGATTTGCATGCCCCGACGCCTGAAGAAATTCACGAGATTGAAGAACGCTTTGGCATTGAAATACCGACGCGCGAAGAAATGCAGGAAATCGAACTGTCATCGCGCTTGTATGACGAAGACGGTGCGTTGTTCATGACGGTTTCGGTTCTGACCAAGGCAACCACTGATGCACCGCAAACCACGGCGGTGACATTTATTCTGGTCAAGAAGACCTTGATTACTGTGCGTTATGCCGATCCAGTGCCGTTTAAGACCTTCATCCGGCGTGTTAAGCGCAGCCCGTCGCTTGCCAATAGCGCCGAGGCCGTTCTGTTTGGTCTGCTTGAACAGATTGTTGATCGACTTGCCGACCTGATGGAGCAAACAGCGACCGATCTTGAAGGCCTGTCCAATCAAGTCTTTATCAGCCCGGATGAGAAGAGCTCGGATGCGGATCATCGCGAAACCCTGCGTCAGATCGGGCGTACCGGCAACCTGTCGGGCAAGGCCAAGGACAGCCTTTTGAACCTGCATCGCTTGGGATTGTTCCTCTCAACTCAGGCGCGGCTTAAAAAGGATGCCAAGGCGCGGCTCAAGATCCTGTCGCGCGATATTGTCTCGATCACCGAGCACGCCAATTTCATCGCCAACAAGGTGACCTTCCTGCTGGATGCGACGCTTGGCATGATCAGCCTAGAACAAAACAACATCATCAAGATCTTCTCGGTTGCCGCGGCTGCCTTTTTGCCACCGACCCTGATTGCCAGCATCTATGGCATGAATTTCGAATTCATGCCGGAACTGGGGTGGGAGTTCGGCTATCCGGTCGCAATCGGCCTGATGGTGCTGTCGGCCGTCCTGCCGCTGCTTTATTTCAAGCGCAAAGGATGGTTGTAGGCAATGTTTTATGACAATCTCGGATTGTTTGTCTTATTCTGGCCTGACGAATATCTATACAAACTCATTTTCAGGTGACCATCTCTTGTCTGCGCTTGCTGATCTGCTGGTTCTGATTGCGTTGCTTTCTGTTCCTTGGTTGATGATTGCCAAAGAGAACAGTGGAAAGGTGACCAAGCGACTGCCATTTAGCGTATGGACGCTGGTGGTGATTGTTATTGTGCCACTCGTTATCGACTATGCGATTCAATTGGTCGAGGAAAGCTTATCAAAGGGCTTAATAGCAGTTTTGGGCTTTGTCGTTCCGGCTACATTCTATGCCCGCGAGGTGGTTCGACGAGCGCGTGATGCTGGTCACGGCAAAAAGCTGCCTTACGGTGTGTTTATGCTTCCCGGGATAAATTTTCTGATCATGATTTATCTGATTTTCGCCTCGTCAAGAAATGACGGTGCACCTGAGTTAAAGCAGGATGTGAGTGCTGGTTCTGTTGAATGAGTATTATGCTCTGATGGCAAGATTATTGGGGCAAATGTCATTTACGACAGATTGTTCTTAGCTTATTTGCACGGCTTCAGCCGGTACCTTTTTATTCATCTCGGAGCCCCACAAATGAGCAAATCCGCCCTGATCCTGATTGATTGGCAGAAGGGATTTGATGACCCTGAATATTGGGGTAATCGCAACAATCCCGACGCCGAAGCCAACGGCGAAAAACTGTTAGCACACTGGCGCGCCAAAGGTTGGCCTGTGTTTCACGCCAAGCACAACTCGACAGAGCCGCAATCGCGCCTGTATCCCGATCATCCCGGTAACGCTTTCAAGCCGGGTTTTGCGCCCAAGGATGATGAGCCGGTCTATGGCAAGAACGTCAATTCTGCCCTGATCGGCACGGACCTTGAGGCAGATCTTCGCGCGCGCGGTATTTCAAAACTGGTTCTGTGCGGGATAACCACGGATCATTGCGTGAACACAACCACCCGCATGGCGGCCAATCTTGGATTTGATGCCACCATTGTGGCGGATGCCTGTGCGACCTTTGATCGCAGTTTGCCAGACGGGCGGGTTTTCCCGGCCCAGATGGTTCATGATGTTGCGCTTGCCAGCCTGAATGGCGAGTTTGCAGCAGTGAAAACAGTCGCGGAAATTATTGCGGGTTAATCGGCAATTGACTTGCGTTCGCAACTAAAGCAGTTTCTGCCCTCGTTTCTCGCCAAAGGTAATCTGCAATGACCAAAATCGATACTCAGGAAAAGCTCCGTGCCATTTACGGAGAGCCGCTTGGACTTGCTGTCAGCAAATGTTTGCCGGCGCTTGATCCGCACTGCAAGCACTTCATATCGCTTGCGCCCTTTGCGGTGATTTCCTCGTCAGATACCAATGGCAACGCAGATGTCAGCCCGCGTGGTGATGGCCCGGGTTTCATCAAGGTTGTTGATGACAAAACACTGGTTATGCCTGATCGTCCGGGCAACAACCGGGTTGATACCCTGTCAAACATTGTCGACAACCCGAAAGTCGGGATGCTGTTTTTTGTGCCGGGCGTGAACGAAACGCTGCGCATCAACGGTGTTGCTGAAATCAGCACCGACCCGGCTTTGTTGGGGCTGTTTGCCGATACGCCCAAGGTACCGATTACCGCGATCAAGATCACGGTCGAGGAAGCCTTCCTGCATTGCGCAAAGGCGCTGATGCGTTCCAAGCTGTGGGATCCGGAAACCCGGATCGAACGCAAGACGCTTCCGACCTTGGGCAAGATGATCAAGGATCAGACAGCGTCCGATATTCCCGAAAGCACGCAGGAAGAAGTAGACAAGTATTTCGCACAATCCATTGCCGAGCGTGGCTGATCTGCTGTTCATGGTTTGAACGCATTTGATCCGGGCGATGACGGGAAACTGTCATCGCCTTTTTTCTGTCTGAAATGATAATACCAGATGGCCTGTAAGCCGGGTTCTGTCCATGCGGCGAACCGCACTGGATGACTATTCATCTGGGACGTCCGTCGCCGAACGCCTCCTGCAACCAACCCGAATGGTGGTGCGAAAACTCACCTGCCGACAATGCCGAAGCATCCGGCCGACCATTCCTATTAGGTTTTGCTCCCGGTGGGGTTTACCATGCGTCCCGCATTGCTGAAGGACCGGTGCGCTCTTACCGCACCCTTTCACCCTTACCGGATGGCTTGCGCGATCCGGCGGTATACTCTCTGTGGCACTTTCCCTAGGGTCGCCCCCGCCAGACGTTATCTGGCACCGTGTTTCCGTGGAGCCCGGACTTTCCTCCCCGATTGCGAACAATCAGGGCAGCCATCCGGCCATCTGGTGATCGGGATGTAGGTCACATCAAGGATGGCGTCAAGGAAAAGCAGTGCGGGCAGGGATGCCTAGCGGATGATCGCGCTGGCAAGCAACTTGGCGATGGCAATGCATTCGTTATCGACATTGCCTGAAATGTCGTTTTGCCGCCAATGACGTTGGAACGCGATGGTGCGTTTGGCTCTCTCTTCGTCGCTGTCAGCCGGACCATAACCTATTGCCTCAAGCAGGCGATAAAACTCATCCGGGCTGGGAGCTGTGCCGGAAATGCCGGAACTGATTTCAGCAACGCCATGGCATCCGGGCCATAAACCGATGCCGTTTTCTGCCAGTTGCTGCCACGGGAACAGTTCACCCGGATCTTCCTTGCGGTCCGGGGCCATATCGGAATGGGCGATGATACGGCTGGCGGGGATGTCGTGACGGACAAGGATGTCTTGCGTCAGATCTATGACGGATTTGATCTGGATTTCCGGAAACGGGCGATAGCCATATTCATGTCCCGGATTGACGATCTCGATCCCGATGGAGTGGGAATTCACGTCTTGGCAGCCTTGCCAAATGCCAAGCCCCGCATGCCATGCACGTTTGTCTTCATCAACCAGCTGAAAGATACGGCCATCTTCCTCGATCAGGTAATGGCTTGAGACAGAACTTTCCCGATCACACAGGCGTTCAAGTGCGTCGGCACCCGATTGCATGCCGGTGTAATGCAGGACCAGAATATCAATCGGGCATCCTTCCGGACGATCACCGGAATTGGGGGAAGGGTGGGAAATGATGTTTCCCGCTGATCGCGTTCTGGTGATCTTTTCCCCCATGCGGATCAATCCATTCCCTGTGCTTTGCGTTGAACCGGCTTGCGCAGCATGATGACCGCCACACCGCACAGAACGACTGTGCCACCAATGATTTTAAGCAGCGAAAACGGCTCGTCAAACACAAGGAACGAACCCATGACACTGATCACCGGTGCCAACAGGGTCCAGGGCACAACAACGTTCACATCCTGCGTCTTCAGCAAATGATACCAGAAGCCATAGGCCACAATCGATGACATCACGACCGTAAAGGCAAGGTTTGCATAGGCCACCCAACTCGCGTTCATCACCGCTTCAAACCCGTTCGGCTCAAAGATCAGGGACATGATCAGCAGTTGCGGGGCCGCCATCAGCGCCATCCAGCCATTCAGTTGGAAGGTATCAATGTCGCCAAGCTTCTTGATCATGACATTGGCAACGGCCCACATGAAGGATGCAAACACCACGAGTAGTAGTGGTAATTGCAGTTCGGTCATGGTCGGGTCCCAGAACATGATGGTGACACCGATAAAGGCCAGCGCCATACCCGAAAGCCGTTTCCAGCCCAGCCGGTCATTAAAGAAATAGGTCGCAAGCATCGACGAAAACGGCACGCCCAACAGAATTATGATGGCGACAGGTCCGGCATCAATCATTGAAAGGGCATAGAACAGAACCCCGAAATGAAGACCGCCAAAGGTCACCGAAATCAGGGCCAGCTTGCCAAAACGTCCGCGTGGAACTTGTGTAAACGGGATCAACAGGATTGCCACAGCCGCAAAACGCATTGCCGTCAGGATGAAGGGCGGGATTTCACCAACCGCCCCTTTGACGGTCAACATGTTCACGCCCCAAATGACGGCGACGGAAAAGGCCATAATTACGGCTTTGATCGGCATGGCGGGGCCTTTCGGCAATAAGGGGCAATAATGACCCCAAGAATATCAGATAGATACGCACACCCGCCCAAGTTTTTTAGACGGGTTCTATTCCTTGATCCGATGTTTCAGCCCAAAGCACAAATGAGTTGTTTTCAACTCATGCCTAAACTGTCTTGAAATTCGCTTAAGCTTGGTCAGCCCTGACCAAGTTCCTCGCGCAGCATTTCAAGTTCCAGCCAGCGTTCCTCGGATGCTTCAAGTTCTGAGCGCGCAGCATCCAGTCGATCCACCTTTTTCTGGAAACCTCTCGGGTCTTTGGTGAACAGGCTGCTGTCAGAAAGCGCATCCTCAAGGGTTGCGATTTCCGCTTCCAGTTTGGCCATCGCAGCAGGCAGATTGTCGTATTCGCGCTGATCCTTATAGCTCAGCTTGCCTGTGGGCTTGGATTTTGGTGCCGATGCCTGTGCGGCCTTCTTGACCTGTTTGGCAGCGGCCTTTTCTTCCTTGGCGGCCTCGGCGCGCGAAAGTCTGCGTTGGGCGATGTAATCGGAATAGCCACCGGCATACTCGATTGCAGTCCCATCGCCTTCCATGACGATAGATGATGTCACAACGCGATCCAGGAAGTCACGATCGTGGCTGACCAGAAGAAGCGTGCCTTCATAGTCGCTCAGCATTTCCTGAAGCAGATCCAGTGTATCCATATCCAGATCGTTGGTCGGCTCATCCATGATCAGAAGGTTGGTCGGCTTGGCCAATTGTTTCGCCAGCAACAGCCGATTGCGTTCACCACCTGAAAGCGCGCCAACCGGGCTTCGCGCCTGTTTTTCATCAAACAGGAAGTCACGCAGATAGCTGACCACATGGCGCGGATTGCCGCGCACCATGACCTGATCGCCACCAACATCACACAGCGTATCCCAAAGGGTCTTGCTGTCATCAAGGGCGGCGCGTTTCTGATCGAAATAGCTTGGATTAAGGTTGGTGCCGATCTTGATCGTGCCGCTGTCAGGTTCGATCTGACCGGTCAGCATTTTCAAAAGCGTGGTTTTACCGGCCCCGTTCGGGCCGATAATGCCAACCTTGTCGCCACGTAAAATACGGGTCGAGAAATCAGCGATGATCTGACGGTCGCCAAATGATTTGGCAATATCGGTCGCTTCGATCACGACCTTGCCGGATGTCTCACCGGCGTCGGCCGCAAGCGACACGTTGCCGATGCGGTCAACCTGTTGGGAACGCTGGGCGCGCATGTCATAAAGACGGCGCAGACGGCCCTGGTTCCGTTTGCGGCGGGCTGAAATACCCTGCACCGACCAGACTGTTTCCTGTGCAATCAGTTTATCAAGCTTTGCGCGTTCCTCGGCTTCCTTGCGATAGATTTCCTCGGACCATTCCTCAAACTGGGAAAAGTTGATCGAACCCTGATGCATCACACCGCGATCAAGCCACAGCACACCATTCGATACGGCATTGAGGAATGCACGGTCGTGCGAGATCACCACAACAGCACCGCGGAAATTCTTGATTTCGCCTTCAAGCCATTCAATCGTCGGCAGATCAAGGTGGTTGGTCGGCTCATCAAGTAACAGAACTTGCGGATCGGCAATCAGCGCACGCGCGATCGCGGCCCGGCGGCCTTCACCACCCGAAAGCTGTTTTGGGTCCGACTTCGGATCAATGTCAACCGATGCCAGCAACATGTCGGATCGATAGGCATAATCCTGTTCATGGTCATCAAGGGCCGAAAGCACAAAATCCTCGACCGTGTCATAGCCGTCGAATTTCGGTTCCTGATTAAGGTAGGCCACCTTGCAGCCTGGCTGAACAAAGCGTTCGCCGCCATCGGGTTCGATTTCACCGGCGATGATTTTCAAAAGAGTCGATTTGCCGCCGCCATTGCGCCCGACAAGGCACAGGCGGTCGCGGTCGCCAATGGCAAATGACACATCAGAAAACAGATCATTCCCGCCAAAGGTCAGGTGAATGTCATTAATATTGATCAGCGGTGGCGCCATGGAAAAACCGACAAGTTTGAAAACAAAACAGGGTCACAGTGACCGGCCCCCTGCAAACAGCAAATCGGGCACCGTTGCAAGGGAAATCAACCTTGCCAGAGATAATCGAGAAGATCGAACGCGCTAGCGGATGCCACGCTCTTTGCGGATTTGATCCCAGGCCGCATTGATCCGCGCCATCTTCTCGTTGGCCTGTTCAATGAATTCCGGCGGCATGCCCTTGGCCATCAGCGTATCGGGATGGTTTTCGCGCGACAATTTCCGATGGGCCGATTTCAGGTCATCGTCACTGGCCTCACGCGTCAGGCCAAGTTGCTCATAGGGATCCGGGCCGTCTGACGCGGTGAAGGCATGATGAACCCGTTCAAAGTCGACTTCGGCAAAGCCAAAAATATGAGCGACCTTTTTAAGGTACTCCTGTTCGGCCGGGTGCAGTTCCCCGTCGGCCATGGCTATTTGATAAAGCGCCTCAAGCACACCTTCAAGGATGGCACGTTCACCGCGAAACATGGTGGCTATCTGATGGGCATAGACCTCAAACCCGTCTGACGATGATCGCGCCATGTCAAAGATGCGGCCGACATTCTTTTCTTCGCCCGGCGGGATATGGAACACGCGTTTGAAGGCGTTGACTTCATCGCGGCTGACATGGCCGTCAACCTTGGCCATTTTGGCGGCCAGGACGACCACACCGGTTGCAAAGGCGATCTGCCGGGGATCATGCCCGCCAATTTGCGGCCCGCGTGCATTGCTTTTGATCTTGTCAACGACATGACCGGCCGCCGCGCCGAGAATTGCACCCAATGGTCCGCCCAGGGCAAAGCCTGCAGTTCCGCCAATAATTTTGCCCCAGATGCTCATGGGTGATCTTCATCCTGTTTGTTGTAATCCGGCGCGGTCTGATTGGCTGAATGGATAGGTTATTAATCGGTACCAATACCCGCGCAAAGCACAAACATAGTGCGCAGATGATGAAAAGAAATGACCTAATTTCCGGGAATTTTCGCCAAAGGTAGAGGGAATTAGTAATTAGTCTATACTTTAGTCTTTATATATCTACTGATGGTAGAATGTTTTATGGTTCTGAAAAACAAAATATAAAACCAAGAACCGGAAAATGAGGGTGGAAGCATGTCTTTCTTGTCGCGAATGAAGCTGGTTTACCAGATCTCGCTGCTGAGCATCGTTGCTCTGGTGATTTTCGCCATTGTCGGGATCACGCAATTCGTTGCCGATCAACAGCGCCAGTCAGCGCAATTGATCGCCAAGGCTGCGAGTGAGGATTCCCAGACGGTAAGCATTGTCTCGCGTGCGTTCCTCGATGCGCGTCGCCACGAAAAAGATTTTGTTATTCGACGAAGCGAGGAATATGTCACTGCCCACGCCGAAGCCGCCGCGCAAATCCGGGCCGGTCTGGAAGAGCTTTCCGGGCGTGAAGAACTTGGTGGTCTTCTTGAGCAGGTCGAGCAGGTTCAGACAGCCGTCGATAATTATGTGTCGGAATTCGCCACTGTCGTTGAACTGCAGCGCAAGGTTGGTCTGGACGAGAGTTCGGGATTGCTTGGCGAAATGCGCAGTGCGGCGTCTGAAGTCGAAACTGCTTTGGCAGAAGTGGCCAAGCTTGAAGCGATGCTGGGACTGAGTGGCACCAAGGACCTCTCGATTGCGGTTTTGCAGATGCGCCGCGATGAAAAGGATTTTCTTGCACGTCTGGATCCGGCCTATGTCGAAAGTGTCGAAGCAACTTCCAAGCAGTTCTCGGCTGCACTTGAGCGCGCCGGCAGCATTCAGGATGAAAAGAAACAGCAGCTTGGCAAGCTGATGGATTCATATTTGGCGGATTTCAAAACCCTTGCCGATGCTGTTCTTGAACGTGAAGAATCCCTGGAACGCCTCAGCGCATATTACGCTGCGGTCGAGCCTGTTCTCGAAACATTGGGCAATGAAGTCCGGACAGTTGCCGAAAACATGCAACAACGTGCCGAACAAATCGCTCATAGCGGGGTTCAGGTTACCTTTGCGATCTTTATTGCCGGTGCGATCATCATGATCCTGATGTCGATGGTTCTTGCGCGTGCCATCGTGCGGGCCATCACCGGGTTGACCGACAAGATGGCCCGGTTGGCCAAGAACGACTTTGACGTCAAACTGGATGAGGCTGATCGCAAGGATGAAATCGGCGAAATGGGCCGGTCTGTGGTTGTCTTCCGCGAAAACGGTCTGGAGCGGCAAAAGCTTGAAGCCCAGCAACGCGAACTTGACGAAAAGCAGCGCCAGCGCATCGAGGCGCAGGAACAGCACATTCGCGAATTTGACGATGATGTCGTCGCAATGATGAGCGAAGTGGGGACTGCCGTTCAACAGCTGCATTCCGTCTCCGAAGTTCTGCGCAACAGTGCAGCCACAGCCAATGAACAGTCGACAACTGTTTCTGCGGGCAGTGAAGAAGCATCGTCAAACGTGCAACTTGTTGCAACGGCGGCGACGGAGCTTTCGGCCTCTATCCACGAGATCGCGGGGCAGATCAGCGATACGTCGAAGATGGCCGCGACGGCCAGTGATCGTGCCCAGACAACCAACGATGACATCCAGGGCCTGAATGCGGCTGCAGTCCGCATTGGCGAAGTCATCAATCTGATCAGCGATATCGCCGAACAAACCAACCTTCTGGCCCTGAACGCCACGATCGAAGCCGCCCGTGCCGGTGATGCCGGCAAGGGCTTTGCCGTGGTCGCAAGCGAGGTGAAAAACCTTGCCAATCAGACCGCCAAGGCGACCGAGGACATTTCAAGCCAGATCAATGATATCCAGCAGGCCACACAGTCGGCCGTCGACGCGATTGATAGCATCGTTCAGATGATCAAGGATATCAGCGAGCGGGCATCTGCGGTGGCGGCCGCCGTCGAACAACAGACCGTTGCGACCAGCGAGATCTCCCAGAATGTCGAACAGGCCGCATCGGCAACCACCGAAATCTCAAACGCGATGCAGGGGGTTTCGTCGGCGGTGGCAGAAACCACCGAGGCTGCCGATGATGTGCGTGGTTCGGCCGATAACCTGGGCCGTCAAAGTGATGGTCTGAGTGAACGTATCGATAACTTCCTTGCAAGGATGCGCTCGATTTCATAGGCCGCCTGCAACAAGCATCATTTCACGTCTGCAACTGGAACAAGAGGAAAGAGCAATCTTTCCTCTTGTTTTGTTGTGCCTCACACCAAATGTGATTCAGTTGAGTAAGAGACAGACACCGGGCAAGCATCAATTATGTCTTGCCAAGGCTTAGAGGCCGAAATGGTTTCCCGACATATGGGGCAAGGTTCCCCCGATTTGATCTGGCGGGCGCGATAGGTGTCTTCATTTCGTTGTTGAATAGAAACCTGCGCTGATGCCAGCGGGCGAGAAGCTGTGGCAAAGGCGGGGCAACTTCTTGGGGGCCAAGATGAATTTTCTTTCCCGAATGAGACTTCTCTATCAAATATCGCTGATCGGCGGGGTGGCACTTTTGATCTTTATTGTTGTTGGTGCCGTGCAATTCATTGCCGAGCAACAAAGACGGGCCGCCGAAGAGGTCGCCGAAAGTGCGCTGGAAAACAAACTGGTTGCTGATGCTGTTTCGCGTGAATTTCTGAATGCACGTCGGCGGGAAAAGGATTTCCTGCTGCGCATGGACGAAAAATATGTTTCCGAGCATGCCAGTGTCGTCCAAGACGTCAATGCAGGCCTCGAGCAGCTTGAACAGGCACCGGAACTGAACGCCTTTGATGCACAGCTTCAGGAAATCGTGACGGCCTTTGCCAACTATGACGCCAAGTTTTCGGTGGTTGTCGGTTTGCAGCGAGAAATCGGGTTGAACGAGGAAGAAGGGCTTCTGGGACGGTTACGTTCCTCGGTGCACAATGTCGAAGAGGCGCTCAAGAAATATAATGCCGACAACCTTACGGTAATCATGTTGATGATGCGCCGCCACGAGAAGGACTTTCTGGCACGCCTTGATCCAAAGTATGTCGGTCGGATCGATGACCGCCTTGCCGAGTTCGGACCGGCATTGGCCGCCTCAAACATTCCCGCCGACGAGCAGGATAAAATCACCGATTTGATGAAGTCATATGTCGCCGATTTCAAGGCGCTGTCTGAAAAGATCCTGCAACGCGAAGCAGAGCTCGGCTTTTTGTCCGACTATTATGCCGAGGCAGAGCCGATCCTTAATGAACTCAGTCAGTCGATTGGGGCAATCGCACAGACCCAAAAGCAAAGAGCTGACAGCATTGCAGAAACCAGTCTGACGGTTTCGGTCATCATGTATTCAATCGGTGTTCTGGCGTTGATGGGGCTTTCGTTCTTGTTGGCGCGTGCCATTGTCAGCGCGATCAGCGGTCTAACCAACAAAATGACCCGATTGGCTGAAAACGACTTTGATGTGGACATCAACGAAGTGAAGCGGGCTGACGAAATTGGCGAGATGGGGCGTGCGGTTCTGGTCTTCCGTGAAAACGGTATCGAACGCATCAAGCTTGAAGCGGCGCAAAAGGCCGAAGACGAAAAACGCCGCAAACGCATGGAGACGCAGGAGCGCTATATTCAGGAATTCGATCAGGCGGTGGTTGCCGTCATGGCCGATGTCGGAATAGCGGTGGAGCAACTCCATCAGGTGTCGAACGTATTGCGTAACAGTGCTGAAACAGCGACCAACCAGTCGATGGCGGTGTCTTCCGGTGCGGAAGAGGCTTCTTCGAATGTGCAGCTGGTTGCCACGGCCGCAACCGAACTTTCGGCTTCTATCAACGAGATTTCCGGTCAGGTCACTGAAACGTCAACCATGGCACAGTCCGCAACCGAGCGGGCGCGCAATACCAATGACAATATTCAGGGGCTTAATGATTCTGCGATCAAAATCGGCGAAGTCATCAGCCTGATCAATGATATTGCCGAACAAACCAACTTGCTGGCGCTTAATGCAACGATTGAGGCCGCCAGGGCGGGGGATGCTGGCAAGGGCTTTGCCGTCGTCGCGAGCGAGGTGAAAAACCTTGCCAATCAGACGGGCAAGGCAACCGAGGAAATCACATCCCAGATCAACGATATCCAGCAGGCGACAAGCCTTGCCGTCGATGCAATCGACGAGATTGTCAAAATGATCTCAGACATCAGCGAACGCGCAGCTGCGGTGGCGGCTGCGGTTGAACAGCAAACTGTTGCCACCAGCGAGATTTCGCAGAACGTGGAGCAGGCCGCCGCCGGGACAGAGGAAATCTCGGCTGCCATGCAAGGGGTATCTGCAGCTGTCAATGAAACCAACGAAGCCGCCGGCAACGTCAACGTTTCGGCCAATAACCTTGGTCAACAAAGCGGTGATTTGCGGTCGCAGATTGATGGTTTTCTCGAACGGATGCGCACACTTTAACGGTGAATTGCCGATAAGTATAAGGCGGCAGGGGCTTTACCTTGTCGCCTTTATCGCGATAAAATGCCGACAAACTTCCAATGAACCTGGTCGGAACCTATGTTGGTGACCGGGAATACTGCATTACAGGGAACGTCGGATGGCTGATAAAACACGTATCGTCTCATCGTCACATCTTGTCTCGGAACGCGCAGCCGAACTGTCGGAACTTGAATTTGCGTTGATCCTGTCAGGCAACGCATTTAACCGCTGGATGGTGCGGTGCATGCGTGCGGCGGGTATGCCCGATGTGTCGGTTCTCGATATTCTGGTGCTGCACAATGTCAATTCCCGTGAGCGGGAAAAAAGCCTGTCTGAAGTGTGCTTTGTCCTGAATGTCGAGGACAGCCATCTTGTGAACTATTCCCTTAAAAAGCTCCGCAAACTCGGACTGGTCGAGGGTGTCAAACGCGGCAAGGAAGTACATTACGCGACCACCAAGGACGGCCGCGAAATGTGCGAAAAATACCGCCAGGTCCGCGAGGATTGCCTGATTGAGACTTTCCAGCGGCTTGGCGTCAATAGCGAGGAGGTCGGGGATGTCGCCAAGACCCTTCGCGCGATTTCCGGTGTCTATGACCAGGCATCACGTGCAGCAAGCGCGATGTAACTCGCGCTGCTGATACCGGCGTTAAGGCTTGTCCCTCGCATCCCCGATGTCTGGGAGCAACACCTAGGGCTGAATAGGTAACAGGGTGCGGTTGTAGGTCGGGGACATCACGATCTCGTTGAAGCAGACCCGCATGGGTGCCCCAACGACATAAGTCACGATTTCTGCAAGATCGCTTGGCTTTAAAAGACGATCAAGTTCTTCCTGTTGTATCGGTACCGGGCGTTGCTGAAGGATCGGGGTGGCAACCTCGCCCGGTGAAATGCAGCAACAGCGGATGTTGTTGTGCAGTTCTTCCTGATTGATGCTGTGGGACAACTCCACGACACCGCGCTTGGAGGCAATATAGGCAGGACCTGCGACCGGGAATTCATGCTTTGCGGCCCAGGACGCAATATTGATGATAAGTCCGTCTTGCTGATCGCGCATCAAGGGCAGGGTCGCGCAAACGGTGTTGGCGACACCGTTCAGATTGACAGCGACGATACGCTGCCAGTCTTTGATATCAAGATCGCGCCAATGCCGTTTCGGGGTGTTCACGCCAGCGCAGTTGATCAGCACATCAATTTTGCCCATCGCGCTTTTGATTTTCGCGACCGTTTCAAAAACCTTGTCGCTGTCACTGATGTCGAGCGTGTAAATTTCAACTTTTCCCCCGCTTGCCACAATGTCATCTGCAACTTGTCGAAGTGTCTCTTCGCGCCGCGCCGAAAGGGCAACGTGTGCCCCGCCAGCCGCCAGAGATTTGGCAATTGCCTCACCGATGCCGCTACCGGCACCTGTAATCCAGACAGACTTCCCCGAAAGATCAGACATTGGATTTTCCCCACTTGTTATTTGCTTGATCGCTAGTTGAATGCCCCCGGCAGGCAACAATAACAACAAAAATTTCAGACGAATGGTCGGTTTTTGCGGGTTCACGCAGGCGGGGTTCTACGGTGTTGTTTCCCGGATTGTGCATATCTGCTATGAATTAAAGTTGACAATTTGTCGGCAAAATGTGATCAATGTGTCGGGAGGCTACTTTGGAGTCTCGATACGCGATAACGTGTATCGGCTTGCATCACACACAGGGAGACTTGAAAAATGTTGAAAAAAGCACTTTCGACTGTCGCAGTCGCAGCGATCACCATGTCAGCCGGCTTTGCATCCGCTGAAGAAACCTGGGACATGGCAACCCCGTATCCTGACGCGACTTTCCACACCCAGAACATCATTGAATTTGCCAAGGATGTGAATGAAGCATCTGGCGGTGAGCTGAGCATCACCGTTCATTCCGGTGGTTCGCTGTTCAAGCATGCTGATATCAAACGTTCGGTTCAGCGCGGCCTGGTGCCGATCGGCGAAACCCTGATTTCGCTGCTGGCCAACGAAAACCCGATCTACACTGTTGACGCGATCCCGTTCCTTGCGACGTCTTATGAAGACGCCAAGAAACTTTGGGAAGTATCGCGCCAAGGCATCGAAGCCGCCCTCGCAAAAGACGGTCTTAAAGTTCTTTATGCTGTTCCGTGGCCGGCACAGGGCCTTTACACCGCGAACGAAGTCAACAGCGTTGCTGACCTCGATGGTGTCAAGTTCCGCGCCTATAACGCCACCACGTCCGAACTGGCATCGCTGACCGGCATGGTCGCGACCCAGGTTGAAGTTCCGGAAATCCCGACCGCCTTTGCAACCGGCATTGTCGAAGCGATGATCACGTCGCCGTCGACCGGTGCCAACTCCAAGGCATGGGACTTTGTTTCGAACTTCTATGACGTTCAGGCATGGCTTCCGAAAAACATGGTTATCGTAAGCGAAAGCGCATTCGATGGCCTGTCTGCTGACGTTCAGGCTGCTGTTCTTGAAGCTGCTGCCAAAGCCGAAACCCGCGGCTGGGAAATGAGCATGGCAGAAGCCGAAGAGAAAAAGAAAATTCTCTCTGAAAACGGCATGAACGTTGCTGCACCGAGTGCAGAACTCAAAGACGGTCTGGCAGCAGCTGGTGACAAAATGGTCGCTGGTTGGCTGGAAAAAACCGGAGATGAAGGCCAGGCCATCATCGACGCGTTCAAGAACTAAGCACCAGTTCTTGCCAATTGTCGGGGCCGGACGGCTGTCGTCCTCCGTTCGGTCCCGGACAATCCGCACATTTTAATGTTACTGTCCGTTAGGTACGATACGTCGCTTTGGGGATAATCGTTGGCGGAAAGGGGGACTGCTGTGCGCAGACTGCTAGATTATTTATTCAAATTCAGTGCCGTTTTGGCGGCCGCGTTCCTGGTAATCATTGCGCTGCTGATCCTCGCCCAGTCCTTGGGGCGTCTTGTCGGGATCGCCGTTCACGATGCCAATGAACTGGCCGGGTTCTCGCTTGCTGCCGGTACGTTCCTTGCCCTTGGTCCGGCGCTGCGCGCTGGCACACATATCCGGGTCATGATCGTCCTTTCGCACCTCAAAGGCCGCGTCCGTCGGACAATGGAAGCGATCACGCTGTTGGCTGCGATTTATCTTGCCGGTTACTTCGCCTGGTGGATGGCGGTTCTGGCCGAGGAAAGCTTTTCGTATGGCGATACCTCGCCCGGCGTTCTGGCCTTCCCGTTGTGGATCCCGCAAACCGCCATGGCCTTTGGACTGGTTGTCTTTACCATCGCTCTGCTCGAAGCATTTGTTGATCTTCTGGCTGGCCGTGAACCCGCTTTTGTCGGCGGCGAAGCGAACGAACTGAACGAGTAGGGGGCGGTCATGGACGTACTTCAAATCGGTCTTATCCTGATGGGCCTGCTGTTCCTGTTTCTGGGCGCTGGTCTGTGGGTTGCACTTGCACTTTTTGCCATTGGCGTCTTTGCCATTGATGTTTTCACCAGTGCGCAAACCGGTCCGATCATCGCGACAACCGCATGGTCAAGCCTTGCGACCTGGTCACTGGCACCGCTGCCGCTGTTTATCTGGATGGGTGAAATCCTTTTCCGGTCCCGCCTGTCCGAAGACATGTTCACCGGGCTTGCACCGTGGCTGAACAAACTTCCGGGTCGGTTGTTGCATGTGAATATTCTCGGCTGCGGTATCTTTGCCGCGGTGTCGGGGTCGTCGGCGGCAACGGCGGCCACCATCGGGCGCATGTCGATCCCCGAACTTCGTAAACAGGGCTATGCCGACAGCCTGATCCTCGGAACCCTTGCCGGGTCCGGTACGCTGGGGCTTCTGATCCCGCCGTCGATCATCCTGATTGTTTATGGTGTTTCGGCCGAACTTTCGATTGCCCGTCTTTTCATTGCCGGCGTGATCCCCGGTGTGATGCTGATCATCATGTTCATGAGCTTCGTTGGCATCTGGGCCACGATCAACAAGGACAAGATGCCCGAAGCGGCCCCCAGCATTCCGTTTGCTGAAAAAATCCGCGCATCCGGCCGTCTGATCCCGGTCATCGTTCTGATTGCGGCTGTCATCGGCTCGATCTATGGCGGGGTGGCAACCCCGACAGAGGCCGCGGCATTCGGTGTGGTCGGTGCGTTGATCCTCTCAGCCCTAAGCGGGTCGCTTTCCAAGGAAAGCCTGCTTGATGGCATCATGGGTGCCACCCGGACGTCCTGCATGATCTGCTTTATCCTTGCAGGTGCCGCGGTATTGACTGTTGCCATGGGCTTTACCGGTGTGCCGCGTGAACTCGCTGCATGGATCGCCCAGATGGAGCTGTCGCCCTATGCGCTGCTCGGTGCGCTGACGATCTTCTTTATCGTTCTGGGATGTTTCCTTGACGGTATTTCAGTGGTGGTTCTGACAACCTCTGTGATCCTGCCGATGGTGCAGGCCGCTGGCATCGACCTGTTGTGGTTCGGCATCTATGTCGTGCTGGTGGTCGAAATGTCACAGATCACACCACCGGTCGGCTTTAACCTTTTCGTTCTGCAAGGCCTGACAGGCAAGAACCTGTTCAAGATTGCAGTTGCTGCCTTGCCATTCTTCTTCCTGCTGTTGTTTGCCGCCCTTTTGATCACCGTATTTCCGGGGATCGTCACCTGGCTGCCAACGCAAATGAGTGGCTAACAGTTCATGATTTGAACTGACCAAAATACTCGAATTTTCTGACTACAGATGCCTGAAGGAGTGAGCATCATGGCCCCGCTCGACCAAAATTCGCCCGCCTCGCAGACCACCGGACAGCCGAAATGGCAGTTCTGGATCGATCGCGGCGGCACATTTACCGATATCGTTGCCCGCAAACCCAATGGCGCGCTTGTCACCCACAAACTGCTGTCGGAAAACCCCGAACGGTATAAGGACGCCGCCATTCAGGGCATCCGCGAACTGCTTGAAGTTGCCGATGGCGAGAAAATCCCGGCCGAGAAAATCGAAGCCGTCAAAATGGGCACCACGGTTGCGACCAACGCCCTGCTTGAACGCAAAGGCGACCGCACGGTCCTGGTCACTAACAAGGGCTTCCGCGATGCGCTGCGTTTGGCCTATCAGAACCGCCCACGCCTGTTTGATCGCAACATCATTCTGCCCGAAACGCTTTATGAAACCGTGATCGAAACCGCTGGCCGTTTTGACGCGCAGGGTCATGAACTCGAAGGGATGGACCTCGATACCCTTCGGGCCGACTTGCAGAAAGTCTATGACAGCGGCATTCGTGCCTGCGCCATCGTGTTTATGCATGGTTATCGCTATACCGCGCATGAACTGGCCGCCGAAAAGGTTGCCCGTGACATCGGCTTTACCCAGGTGTCCGTCAGCCATCAGGTCAGCCCGCTGATGAAGCTGGTATCGCGCGGCGATACCACGGTGGTTGATGCCTATCTGTCGCCGATCCTGCGTCGTTATGTTGATCAGGTCGCCTCCGAACTGGGCGGTGTGAAATTGATGTTCATGCAGTCCAATGGCGGTTTGACCGATGCGGTCAAGTTCCAGGGCAAGGATGCGATCCTGTCCGGTCCGGCGGGCGGTGTGGTTGGCATGGTCCGTACGGCAGAAATGGATGGCTTCAAACAGGTCATCGGTTTCGATATGGGCGGCACATCGACCGACGTTTCGCACTATGACGGCGAATACGAACGTGATTTCGAAACCCAGGTTGCCGGTGTGCGCATGCGTGCGCCGATGATGAAAATCCACACGGTTGCGGCCGGTGGCGGTTCGATCCTGCATTTCGATGGTGCGCGTTTCCGTGTTGGTCCAGACAGTGCCGGTGCCAACCCGGGGCCTGCGGCCTATCGTCGTGGTGGTCCGCTGGCGGTGACTGACATCAACGTCATGCTGGGCAAGGTCCAGCCGGACTTCTTCCCGAATGTCTTTGGCCCCGAAGGGGACGAGCCACTTAATGCCGATGCCGTGCGCAAGGGCTTTGAGGAAATGGCCGCTGACATCGAAAAGAACACCGGCCAGATCCGCACCCCCGAAGAAGTCGCCGAAGGCTTCCTGCGCATTGCCGTCGAAAACATGGCAAACGCCATCAAGCAAATCTCGGTCCAGCGCGGCTATGACGTCAGCGACTATATCCTGCAATGCTTTGGCGGTGCCGGTGGTCAGCACGCCTGTCAGGTTGCCGATACCCTTGGTATGACCAAGGTCTTTGTCCATCCGTTCGCCGGTGTTCTGTCGGCCTATGGCATGGGCCTTGCCGATATCCGTGCGATGCGTGAACAGGCGGTCGAAGGTAAACTTGCCGCCGAAGGCCTTGCAGATCTCGATAAGCAGCTTGATGCCTTGGCGGTTGATGCCTTGGCAGAACTGAAAGAACAGGGCATTTCGGATGACAAGATCAGCCTGCTGAAACGCCTGCATCTGCGTTATGACGGTACTGACACCCCGCTGATTGTTGATTTCGGCGATGTTGATGCCATCACAGCCCAGTTCGAAGAACAGCATAAACAGCGCTACGGCTTTGTCATGACCGGAAAGCCGCTGGTGGTTGAGGCCGTCGCGGTTGAAGCGATTGGCGAAACCCAAAGCCTTCCGGCGTCGTCGGCTGAGCTTGATGGTGCGGAAGTCATGCTCAAGCCGCTTGCGACCCGTCCGGTCGTCTTTGATGGCAAAACCGAACAGACCCCGTTCTACAAACGTGAAAACCTGAAACCCGGTGCGACGGTGCGCGGCCCGGCCGTGATTGTCGAGCCGGTTGGCACCACCGTGATCGATCCGGGCTGGGAAGCCAAGGTGAATGGCCTTGATCATCTGATCCTGAACCGTGTCGTGCCGATGAAACGTTCAGAGGCGATTGGCACCCAGGCCGATCCGGTGATGCTTGAAGTGTTCAACAACCTGTTCATGAACATTGCCGAGCAGATGGGTGTGACGCTTGCCAACACCTCATACTCGGTCAACATCAAGGAACGTCTGGACTTCTCATGTGCGGTGTTTGATCAGGAAGGCCTTCTGATCGCCAACGCCCCGCATATGCCCGTCCACCTTGGCTCGATGGGTGAATCGGTTCAGGCCGTGATCAAAAACAACGACGGCAAAATGAAGCCGGGCGATGTTTATATGCTCAATGACCCGTATAACGGCGGTACGCACCTGCCTGACATCACGCTGATCACCCCGGTGTTTGGCGATGACGGCAAGGAAGTGCTGTTCTATGTCGCATCACGTGGTCACCATGCCGATGTCGGCGGTATCACGCCGGGCTCCATGGCGCCAAACTCGCGCGTCCTTGAAGAAGAAGGCGTTCTGATCAACAACTTCAAACTGGTTGATCAGGGCACGTTCGATGAAAAAGGCCTGACCGACCTTCTTGAAGGTGCGAAATATCCGGCACGTAACCCCTATCAAAACATCGCCGATCTGCGTGCACAGATCGCGGCCAACGAAAAGGGTGTGCAGGAACTGCGCAAGATGGTCGATCACTTTGGCCTTGATGTCGTGCATGCCTATATGCAGCACGTTCAGGACAACGCCGAAGAAAGCGTGCGTCGTGTGATTGATGTCCTGAAAGACGGCGAATACGCCTATGAAATGGACAATGGCGCGGTTGTCCGCGTCAAGGTCACCATCGATAAGGCAACCCGTTCGGCGACGGTTGATTTCACCGGCACGTCCGATCAGCTTGATAACAACTTCAATGCCCCGTCGGCGGTGACCCGTGCAGCTGTGCTTTATGTCTTCAGAACGCTTGTTGATGATGACATTCCGCTCAATGCCGGGTGCCTGAAGCCGGTCAATCTGATCGTGCCCGAAGGATCGATGCTTAACCCGCGTTATCCGGCCGCCGTTGTTGCCGGTAACGTTGAAACCAGCATGCATGTCACCGATACGCTTTATGCCGCCCTTGGCGTGCTGTCTGGTGGTCAGGGCACGATGAACAACTTCACCTGGGGCAATGATACGCACCAGTATTACGAAACCATCTGCGGCGGTACCGGTGCCGGTCCCGACTTTGATGGTACGGCGGCTGTTCATTCGCATATGACCAACTCGCGCCTGACCGATCCGGAAGTGCTTGAATGGCGCTTCCCGGTCCTGCTCGAAAGCTTTGAAATCCGCAAAGGATCAGGTGGTAAAGGCAAACACAAGGGTGGCGATGGTGCGATCCGTCGTGTGCGCTTCCTTGAAGACATGACCGCATCGATCCTGTCCAACCACCGTCGCGTGCCGGTTCAGGCCTGTGCGGGCGGGGAGCCCGGTCAGCTTGGTCGGAACGCTGTCGAACGCATCGATGGTACCGTGATCGAGCTTAAGGGCACCGATGGTGCGGAAATGCATCGGGGCGATGTCTTTGTTATCGAAACCCCGGGTGGCGGGGGCTACGGCAAGGCCTGATCGGCCCCTGCATTACCAGATGTTGCGGACCGGGAACGTGTTCCCCCCTTAAACACCTGTTTGTTTCCGGTCCCCAAAGCCGCCTTGCTTCCCTGTTGCAAGGCGGCTTTTTCTTGATGTTGGTTCAAACGTTCCCACATTCAGATCAAATGGGGGGCAATTAGGGTTTAGACCCTGAAATCAACGACATTGCCATTGAGGCCCGTGATCAAATCAACGATGATCATGGATGTTGCTGCTATCTCGGATACGAAGGGTCAGATGCCTCCCCGCACAAGGCGGCTTTTCGTGGATCAGATCGGCCTGAACAGGACAGGAAGAGAGCACCGTGAAATTCTTCATTTTGAACCAGCGCTACTTCGTGATGACGGGTGTTGTGGTTTTGGCTTTGGCCTCTGTGATCTTGGCGACGGCCGTTGATGTCTGGTTCTGGGTGCCTGCGGTCATTTTCGGGTTGCTGGTGCTGGTTGGTATTCACGACCTTTATCAGAACAAGCATTCCATCCTGCGTAACTACCCGATCAGTGCGCATATCCGCTTCATCCTCGAAAGCTTCCGTCCGGAAATCCGCCAATATCTGCTTGAAAGCGATCAGGATGAAATCCCGTTCAGCCGTCAGGCACGCGGTCTTGTCTATCAGCGCGCCAAGGGTGTCGAAGACAAACGCCCGTTCGGCACGATCGAAGAAGTCTATAAATCCGGCTATTCATGGATTACCCATTCCGTCGCGCCCAAGCACATCACCGATACCGATTTTCGGGTGCGCGTTGGCGGCCCGCATTGCAAGCAGCCCTATGATTGCAGCCTGTATAATATCTCTGCCATGAGCTTTGGTGCGTTGTCGGGCAACGCAATCCTGGCGCTCAACAAGGGTGCCAAAAAGGGCGGCTTTGCGCATGATACCGGCGAAGGCAGCATTTCACGTTATCACCGCGAAGGGGGTGGCGATCTGATCTATCAGGTAGCGTCGGGTTATTTCGGGGCGCGCAACGAAGATGGCAGTTTTTCCGAGGAAAAATTTGCCATAACCGCCGCCGACCCGCAGGTCAAAATGATCGAGGTAAAGCTTAGTCAGGGTGCAAAGCCCGGCCATGGCGGCATGTTGCCATCGGCCAAAATCACCGCCGAAATTGCCGAGGCCCGTGGCATCCCGATGGGGCAGGATTGCGTGTCGCCCGCCGCACACAGTGTTTTCTCAACCCCGATTGGCCTGATGGAATTCATTGGCCGGTTACGTGATCTTTCGGGTGGCAAGCCGGTCGGGTTCAAGCTTTGCATCGGGCACCGCCGCGAATTCATGTCGATCATCAAGGCGATGCTGAAAACCGGCATCACCCCGGACTTCATCGTCGTGGATGGTAAGGAAGGTGGCACTGGTGCCGCGCCGGTAGAATTTGCCAACCGGGTTGGCATGCCGATGCAAGAAGGCCTGACCTTTGTCCATAATGCGCTGCGTGGGGCTGGTGTCCGCGATCAGATCAAAATTGGTGCAGCCGGCAAGATCGTCTCGGCCTTCGATATTGCCCGAACGCTGGCGTTGGGCGCAGACTGGTGCAATGCCGCACGCGGTTTCATGTTTGCCTTGGGCTGTATTCAGGCCCAAAGCTGCCATACCAACTGCTGCCCGGTCGGGATCGCAACACAGGATAAAATCCGCCAACGCGCCCTTGATCCGGGCGACAAAAGCGAACGTGTCGCACGCTTCCATAAAAACACCATGCATGCCCTAGCGGAAATCACCGGTGCGGCCGGTTTGACTGATCCGCGCAACTTCATGCCCTATCACTTCATGGTGCGTCAGAAAGACAACGAGTTTGTTGATGGCAACGAAGCCTATCCCTACCTGCCCGAAGGCTTCCTGTTGCAAGATACCGAACTTCCGGAACTCCATGAATGGCATTCCCGTTGGGAACGTGCATCCGCTGAAACCTTCGATCCCAAGGAAATCCCGTTTGGCCCCTATAAACGGGCTCAGGCGATTGCGGGTGAGAAGGCCGCGCAATAGATGGTCTTCCTGATCGTCATGTGAATTAAAGTAGATTTTAGTGGACGTGCTTATTTGCGGAAATGTTATCAATCAAGCCGTCAATTTCATCCATTCGGTACAGTTTTGTACCATCATTCTTAAGGATATCGCGCACGTCCTGAAAAAGCTTAAATGGATGGCTGCCAAAGTCGGCAACCACAATCAGCTTTTTCTTTTCTCTGTCGTTTTGTCGGTGTGCGAAGTGTTTGAACAAAAGAGAGCCTTCTAAGGCTCGCTCTCCTGCTTCTTTGAGAACTTTTGCACTGTCCCGATCCGTCATGTTAACTGCGTCAATGAGATTGTACGAACCGTTCTGATAGCCAAATGCCGCCTTAATCTTCAAATCATACTCAGGCAAAACTACAACTTCCGGCTTTTGATCAAGAAGTGGAAGCACACCTTTCAAGTGGAAGATCTTCTTCAATTTGCTTTTTGCAGCAGGTTTTCTCTGATGTTTGACTGGTTCACCAACCAACTTATCAAACAGTAGGTCTGCTTCATCTTCCAGATTGCTTACATACACAGGCTTCAGCGGCGTTACCCTGAACTGGTTAGCTCTCTTATTTGCAAATTCAGAAAAACTATCTTTGAAAGCAGGTTTGCTAAGTTCGTCTCGCACACGGTTGCAGAAGCTGTTCAGTGCAAATAGGAAACTGTTTTCAACTATATTGCCAAAAACTTGTTCAACGCGCTTTCCCGCACTAACCACGCGTACCTTTACTTCTTGTCCTGAGTCTTGGGGACGAAGGACAACGCCGACATTTATCGCCTCAAACCTCTCAGGATGAGGGCAGTACTGCAAAATTGAGTAGTAAGCTGAATACTGGCTCATTGTCTAACCCTCCTTCCAATCAAAGAGATCTGCGTCGTCAAAGATTTTTTCAGGTAAATTTTCGACAACATGTTTCGCGCGGTTGCAAAGGCACTCGGTTAACTTTTCAGTTAATGCCCCTGTATTCCCCCATTCGGAGGGAATTGATCTGACTATCTCAGATATTTCCTCTGCGTCAATATTCCTGAGTTTTTCCAAGAATGGCTTAGCTGATCTATGGTTGACATATGGTTTAAATGCTTCTGGAAGTCCATAGATGTCGTCAGTAATTGCAAAATCAGGATCAAATATGTCTACCCATAGGTCTCCTTCTGTTAAAATATGGGTATGGTCAATTGCCAGGATTTTGTACTTGCCTCTGCCTGCAGGCACAAAAGCGTAGTTGTCGAGATTGATCTCGTGAATGTTTGGGTCAGGGCCGCAGCGGTCGAAGTTCATAATCCATGTGTCAAAGACAACAAGTCCCGAAATGCATTCCCGATTTTTTGTAATTTCTAGTATTTCGGAATGGCCGTCCCAAGTAACTAGATCTCTCTCATTCTTGCTTATGTAGCCAGTGAAAAAACGGCTTTCAAAATCATTTTCAATGTTGTCCGGCACTAAATTTCTATCGACATTAATAGTGCTGAAATCGAACGTGGGAAGTCCAATCCACCCTGCTAACTCTGTGCCAAGTAGTTCGCATGCAAGTGCTTGATACCCTGCTGGGGACGGCCCTTTAAGGAAACCTAGGCCTTGGTCTGTATCAACTAATGAAACATTTGTGCTGGTGGTATAGCGTTCGACATAACGTGTAACACTGTGTGGAAACCAGTTTAAACCGCATCGCAACACCATGTTTGCAGCACTCTCATTAACAAGTATTATTTGCTTCTAACATAATAGCTTATTTGTTGGTGTGGCAACTGTTGGTTGATTCAATTGAAGATTGCTGCGGCTTGGGAAGGGGGATTGGTGGGGTCCTCACAGACTATGCCCGGCTGCTTTGGCAGCCGGGCTTTGCTGTTAGCGTTGACATAGTTCTGCGCGCACTGCGAGCAATCCTTCACGGGTAATGCGGTAAGGTCCGCCGCCTTGTGATCGGATCAGTCGGCGTTTGCGCAGCTTCTTGAAGACATCAAGCGTACAGGCGGTCAGAAACCAGCCGTCGCGGGTGATGCAATCTGCTTCAAGAACATGGTTTTTGTCGTCCTTGATCACTTTGATCAGGCCGCCTTGTGCGAGTGCATGCAGCACGCGCTGTTCATTCTTTGAAATATTCATCGGTCAGAGTCCGAAAACCAGTTGGGAAAACGGTTTTCGATCGGGACGGGCACAACAGTACCGGTCACGCGCACCCGGTTTAAGGTCGGGCAGGCGGTCCGATCTGCTGATCAGCGGTCTGGAAGCAGGAAAGACGCTAGGCTGTCAAACCGCGATCAGCGGCTGTGCCGGGACTCTGACATAAAATCTCCGATTAAGGTTCGGACGAAAAATTGTCCGATTGCGCGCATTTGTCAAGCGGCGCGCTGCATTTCAATCATCGGCACTTTCTGGTCATTGATCGGGCCTGTGACCATAAAGCCGAATTTGCGGTAAAACGCCTTGGCGCGTTCATTGGCCGCCGGAACGGTCAGGCGCACATTGCTGCGCACACCGCGTTCGGCCAGGGCATCAAGGGCGGCAATCATCAATGCCTTGCCCGCACCAGTGCCTTGGGCTGCGGGATCGACAACGATCCAGCGGATTTCAGGGGCATCATGGATGGCAATGACATAGCCCAGAAGATTATCGTCGCGGGCGGCGACATAGACCGAGTGATTGTCAGACTGCACACTGGAGGAAAAGGCATCAACCGCCATTTCTATCACACTGCGGGCATGGATGCTGGTTGTCTCATCAAGGTCTTCGACCAGACAGCCGAGCTCTATCGTGCGTTCGGAAATCGCACGTATTTCAGGCAGGTCGTCTGCGGTGCCTTTGCGTATTTGCATGTCGTGCGCTCTAAGTCATTGTTCTTTCGGGTCTGCCCCTTTGAGATCAGTTTCACTCAAAAACAATACCGGGAGGTTAATGACACACTGCCCTCAAGGGTGGGGATGACAGTTCGGATATGGACAGGCAGTGGTTGGGCCAAGCGTTGGTGGGTGATTATTTGCGGCGGCTTTTTTTGTCGCGATACATCTCGAGATCGGCAATCGCCATCATATCCTCAAGGCTTTTATCAAGCGGCTCGAAGAAGACCGACGCGCCGGAACTGATTTGCGGTGTTTCGCGGATCGGGGATTTCGCGGTCGGCACAGTAAGTTTGACGTGATCAAGGGCGTTGCGCACCCGGGTCACAATCGTCGTCAAATCGCCGCGATTGCGCACATAACCCAGAACGGCGAATTCATCCCCGCCAATGCGCCCGCAAATATCAACCTCGCGGATGCTGTCCGTGATGGCCTTGCCGACTGCGCGAAGGGCGGCATCCCCGGCGGCATGGCCGTAATCATCGTTCCAGTGTTTCATGTCATCAAGATCGATAAAGATGATCCCGATATTGTGGTGATAGCGTTTGGCGATGCGGATTTTCTGATGGGCCAGCATCTCAAACCCGGCGCGGTTGTTCATGCCGGTCAGCGGATCGGTCATCGAAAGGTTGCGCATGATTTCGTATTGCTCATACAGGCGCAAATCGGCTTCGATCAGGTCGCGGAAGACCTCCATCAATTCCTGCAACGGGTTTTCATAGTGTGTGGCCTTGGTGTCAAACACGCAAAGTGTCCCGAAGACCAGGCCGTTTGGCCACAAAAGCGGCACCCCGAAATAGGATATATAGCCTTCTTCGACGACTTCGGGGTTGTCAGCCCATTCGGGCTTGTTGCTGGCGTCGGGTTCGTAAAAGGCTGACTTTGTGGCGACCACCCGACGGCAATACAAATTGGCGTCAAGCGATTGCGGTTTTCCCGAAACTTCGGGAAACGGATTTTCCGGGTTCTTGCTTGTCAGGGCTGCGCGGAAGCCGATCTTGTCGTTATATTCGACAACATATCCGGCCGTGGCACCAAGAAGCTGCGTCATCAGATCGACGACACGCTGCCACTTATCAAGCGACGCCTTCATCACCTCGTCCTGAGTGATCCAGTCAAATTTCCTAAGCAAGACCATCGCAAGCGCCTTTGTCCGAGACCGATCAGTTGCCCTGATCGCCGTAATATACATTTAGGGTCAGGATCTACTAATTTGATTGGAATGGCAGAGCTTATATTTGTGAAATCCAAGGAAACTCCCGCCGAGCGGGTCGGCATCCCGCGCAAGGGATTTGACGCGGGAGTTCGCAAATATAAGCTCTGTCCTCCGGATCGCTCAGATTTGCGCGGCCTACTTTGTCGCAAAGCCTTGAAAGATTTATATCTTTCGGCGGCTTGGCTCCGCGTATCCGAACAAATCTGCACGACCATTCCAACCAAATTAGCAGGTCCTGACCCTATCATGGTATTATTAGGACTATACGAAACCTCTTAACAAAATGCTTTCGCTTCAACATCTTGACGATGGTGTTTCAGTCTCACGTATAGTTCTGCAAAATTGATGGTCTTCGCTGGGTTTGGGTGCGCTTGTCGTGTTTTCGCCCCTTTTTCTTGCGATTGAAACCGCGAGGTTCCAAACTTGGCCGTAAAGCACGGTTAATTCAGAAAAACAGGAGACGCCCAGATGGCAGACGTGATCGATTATACGATCCATGGCGAAGAGATGCAGCTGGTTGAAATCGAACTCGATCCGGGCGAGGGCGTCCGGGCAGAAGCCGGCGCCATGATGTATATGAGCGATGGCATCGCCATGCAGACCGGCACCGGTGGCGGGCTGTTTTCCGGCTTCAAGCGCATGCTGACGGGCGAGGGGTTCTTTATCACAAGTTTTGTCCATGAAGGATCGGGCAAGGGGCATGTTGCCTTTGCCGCCCCCTATCCGGGCAAGGTGGTGCCGCTTGATCTGGGTGAACATGGTGGCGAGATTATCTGTCAGAAGGATGCGTTTCTCTGTGCGGCATCTGGTATTGATATTGATATCGCCTTTTCCAAAAAACTCGGCGCAGGTCTTTTCGGCGGGGAGGGCTTTATCCTTCAACGTCTGAGCGGCGATGGCCTGGCCTTCATGCATGCGGGCGGCACGATTATTCGCAAGGACCTTAAGCCGGGCCAGACGCTTCGGGTGGATACCGGTGCGTTGGTCGCGATGACGCCATCGGTTGATTATTCGATCAAGTTTGTCGGCGGGTTCACCAATGCGCTGTTTGGCGGTGAAGGCCTGTTCGTCACGACCCTGGAAGGACCGGGGACGGTCTGGCTGCAAAGTCTGCCATTCGCGCGTCTGGCGGATCGCATTGCCGCCGCCCTGCCACAGGATCGCAACAAGGGCTAGGGCGCCGGGCCCGGCATATTCCGATGCCATTTCATGGTGTCAAAAACAGGTGGAGATATCGCCAGAACTTGGGCTTGCGCGATATCTCTGCATTCTTTGCAGATCCCGACCGCGAGAATTTTTTGCAAGGTTTGGGTAAAAGGTAATACCAATTTCGGGCATCTCGGCGTAGGGTGTTTGCCAAATTTCTGTCCGGTGCTGTCTTCCCCAAAGATTTGAGGCGCACCGGGAAGCGACAGCCGCCATCAGGACCACACAGGCCGAAAGAGTAAAATCATGTCAGTTCGTCAGTATGAACGTATCGAAACCCCGGAAAGTCTGATCAACGCGTTGCGCGAAATGCTTGGCGATCGGCTTTCAACGGCTGCATCCGTGCTTGAACAACACGGCAAGGACGAAAGCTGGCATGAAGCATCGCCACCCGATGCGGTGGTCTTTGCCCACTCGACCGAGGAAGTGGCCGAGGTGGTTAAACTCTGTGCTGCCCACGAAGTGCCGATTGTGCCGTTTGGTACCGGATCGTCGCTTGAAGGGCATGTCGCGGCGCTTCGCGGTGGTATCTGTATTGACGTTTCGCAGATGAACAACATCCTTGAAGTTAATAACGAGGATCTTGATTGCCGCGTTCAGGCCGGTGTGACCCGTGAACAGCTGAATGACCATCTGCGCGATACCGGGTTATTCTTCCCGATTGATCCGGGGGCCAATGCCTCCATCGGCGGGATGACCGCGACCCGTGCATCGGGTACCAATGCCGTGCGTTATGGCACGATGCGTGAAAACGTCCTTAGCCTGACGGTCGTGACCCCGGATGGCAAAATCATCAAAACGGCCAACCGCGCGCGTAAATCATCGGCGGGTTATGACCTGACTCGTCTGTTCGTTGGTTCCGAAGGGACGCTGGGTGTCATTACCGAAATCGGACTGAAGCTTTATGGTATCCCAGAGGCGATGTCGGCTGCTGTCTGTGCCTTTCCGACGGTGGAAGATGCGGTTAATACCGTCATCCTGACCATCCAGGCTGGCATTCCTGTCGCCCGTATCGAGTTCCTTGATCCGTTGCAGGTCCGTGCAGTGAATAACTATTCCAAGCTGGACCACAAGGAAGCCCCGACCCTGTTCTTCGAATTCCATGGCACCGAAGCCGGGGTGAAGGAACAGGCAGAATTCGTCCAATCGGTTGCCGAGGAATTCGGTGCCGAGGAATTCCAGTGGGCCACCCGCCAGGAAGACCGCAACAAGCTTTGGGCCGCGCGCCACAAGGCCTATTACGCGTCGCTTCAGCTTGAACCGGGCAAGGCCGGCATGCCGACCGACGTCTGCGTTCCGATTTCCAAACTGGCCGAGGCGATTTCCGAAACCCGTGCTGATTGTGATGCCAGCCCGCTGACCTGCACGATCATCGGTCATGTCGGCGATGGCAACTTCCATACCCTGATCCTGCTTGATCCCGAAGATCCGGCCCAGATGGAAGAAGCCAACCGCCTGCACAAACGCATGGTCGAACGGGCGCTTAAACTTGGCGGCACCTGCACCGGCGAACATGGCATTGGCTATGGCAAGCTTGATTTCATGGTGACCGAGCATGGCGAAGATACCATTGCCGTCATGCGGGCGATCAAAAACGCCCTTGATCCCAAAGGTCTGATGAATCCGGGTAAGCTGATCCCCGGTCTTTGATATCATCAGACCAATAGGGTTATCTCATTGAAAACGGGGCCATTTGGCCCCGTTTTTGTTTTCGGATCAGAACCGGAAGGAAAGCGAAAGCGACCCGAACTGGTCCGCACCGCTTTGGGCGGTGAATTCCGGGGTGCGATAAACATGGGTGTAGGTCAGGCGCGCCTGGCCGATGATCACGGCAAGACCGATCTGCAAATCGCCAACCCATGGTTCCTTATCGACCGATGCACTGTCGGCAAAGGTGTTGCCATCAAGGGTGATGTCACGCGCGACATAGCGCCCGGCAAAACCGGCAAAGACATAACCGCTTAGCGGGAAGCCATCGGTGTCAGGGACAAAGAAATCCGATCCCGGCAGGCTGGGGCGGATGCGCGGCGGGCCGTAATCGGCCGGCAGGTCAAAGCCCATCCGGAACATCGTGCCCAGTTCCGCATTGGTAAAGGCATTACCCAGCGTCACGGCCCCGTGCGGGGTGGCGTCGAATTCAACACCCAACAGATCGGCTTCGAACCAGCCACGATATTTCCGTTCATAGGTCAGGCCAATGATCGGTTCGTTCTTGATCTGATTGTCCCAGCCTTCGGGGTGGGGGCTATCGATCAACTTGTGGACAAAGGATTGCGTTTCATCGGCAAGCGATGCCGGACCAACCACGCCAAGGGTCAGTTCCAGCGTATCAATGCGCGAATAATTACTATCCGTCCCATTTTTCTGCAGGCCGGTATCAGATAACAGCCCCGCCGTGCCATACAGCATCCCGGCCCATGGGCGGTCATTGGGCTGATTTTCAGCAACCGTGATGTCGTCGGGCGTATACATGGTCTGGCCCAGCGAATAGCTGGTGCGAATGCGTCCTTCGGATGCGAAGAACGGGACTTTTTTGGCAACGTTCAGAAAGCTCGCCGGGGCGTCGTCTTCGGGCGAGATAAACGCAAGCCGCACACCGTTGGTGTAATGCTGATCACTGTTTGTCGGCGTGAACAGATCGTTTTCAACCGACAGCGACACACCCCATTTGTCATCCGGGGTCCGGGTCGATTGCGGGCCATCGGCCGTATTGGTTTGCGCAAAAGCCCCTTGGGTGCCCGCAAGCAGCGCGAACAGGGATGCGGAAACGGCGATAACGTGGCGGGGTGCACGGGCTTGATGCATGATCAAAAATAACTCGTAAATGCAGATGGTTGCCAGATGCTGATCTGTTGCCGACTGATCTTGGACAATTTATGGCAACGACGCCAGTGAAGTTTGCGGATGCGTGATCGATATCTCGCTGCCTTATACGCAGGTCAATCGCCACAAAGCTTAAACTGCTGGTCGCGATATTTGTTCCCGTGCATGCATCGGTGCTGCGCAAAAAATTTGCGCAACAAAAAACGCCGCCCGTTCCAGGGGCGGCGTTTACAGATCAGTTAGCAGAGAGATGCTTACGGAACCTGACGGCGCAGGCGGGCGACATCGGCCTGACTTTCATCGATGATCCCGCGATAGGCATGCCAGCTTGAAAAGCCCAGAAGCGGCATCGTGATGGCAAGCCCGAACAGGAATACGACCATCCCGCAAGCAGACAGGATGGCAATCACGGCCCCCCATCCAATCAGAACCTTCCAGTTTTTGCGAAACGCCGAAACACTGATGATGACAGCGGTAATCACATCGACATCGCGATCAACCAGAAGCGGGATCGATACCACCGATACCGCAAAGGCAATCACCGCCAACACCCCACCCAATAAACCGCCAGTAATCAGGAAGGTGATTGCATCGCGCGAGAAGAAGGTTTGCCAGACCAGCACATCAAGCGATGGCATGGTGCCGTTGTAAAACAGCGCAAAAAGCAACATCGCAATGCGCGTCCACGCCAAAAAGAACAACATCAGCAAAACACCGATGGCGCCGATTTGGCCGGGATTGCGGCGAAAACCATTCAGGCTGTGCCACAGGGTAACGTTTTCGCCCATCTCAAGCCGGCGACTGGTTTCATAAAGTCCAACCGCAAGCACAGGTGCCAACAGCATAAAGCCCGCCGCAAGCGGCAAGGTCAGATAAGGTTCGCCAGAACGGAAAATGCTGAGCACGATCAGCCAACCGGCAATGGTGCAAAACGCCCCATAGGTCAGGCCGATGGCCGGGGTTCGTTTGAAATCACGCCAGCCCGCTTGCAGCCAGGCGCCTGATTGGTCGGTGGTGATGGTGCGTACAACGATTCCGCGTTGACCGGCGTCGACCGCTTTATCCGGCGTTTCGATTATTGTATCGGTCATTTTAATCCTCCCTGTCGCGATTGCGTACAACGATCATCCGGGTGGAATGAAAGTCAGGATTGAATTCTTTTTCTGTTTTATAAAATGTATCATTTCGGAGGCCGATTTCCACCATCCAATTGATTTTAAACTACGTATTTCGCCGTTTGGTAAATTCGTAAATGGCGTTAAAGGTTTTCTTTCCGGGTATTCCGGTTCTATTTTTAATGTTTCAAAACAGTGCAATATCTGCCCGATGCTTGATCAAAGCCCTGCTTTGACACACATGAAGATGGTGCCGATGGAACTCATCGCACGATCCCGGCGTTACGGATGGATCAAGCTTGCCTGAAATTAGCTATAATCTTTGGCCATTTTCTGTTGCGAGAGTCATCACGAGCCTTATGCTTTCGAACAAGAAATCAAACCTTTGTGGGTCGCGGCCTTTTTGGGCGGGGCGACCATGCGATCTAGCGGAGCCTGACTGTTGAAAAAAATCCTTGTCGCAATTGGTGCACTTCTCGTGGTTCTTGTCGCCGCGTTGCTGATCATTCCGTCATTGATTGACTGGAATGGCTATAAGGCCGAGGTCAGTCAGGCTGTTCGCGAGGCGACCGGACGTGAGCTTGATCTTGCGGGCGATCTGTCGATGTCGCTGATCCCGTCACCATCCCTGTCGGCAACGGATGTCAGCCTTGGCAATGTACCGGGCGCACAGGATGCCGAAATGGTGTCGATTGACGAGGTCCGGGTTTCCGTTGCGCTGATGCCGCTTTTGACCGGCAATGTGCAGGTGACCGAAGTCAGCCTGATCAATCCGGTGATCGCGATTGAGACCTTTGAAGATGGTTCGAACAATCTGGTATTTGATCCCGCACAGGCCGCACGTTCCGGCCCGGACGCGGGAACAATCAGCACGCCGGGTACGGGGGCTGAAAGCACCCCGGCACCAACCGAGAGTGCTGAGGGTACGACTGATGCCGCTGAGAGCACCGACAGTGATTTCGCCAGCACTATTCAGGTCGACCGTCTGGAAATTGAAAACGCGACCATCATCTATCGCGCGCCGGGCTCCGAAGAACGAATTGAAGGCCTTACCCTTGGTATATCGGCAGAGACCCTGAATGGCCCGATGGAGGGTGAAGGGTATGTTTTCTATCGCGGTATTCCGCTGACATTTGCGATGAATGTCGGGCAGATCAGCCAGACTGCACCGTTCCCGGTCAGTCTGAAACTGGGCATTGATGAGGTCGATGGTGGTGTCACCGTCGCCGGGCGTGTCGATCTTTCAACGGATAATCCCGGTTTCGACGGCGAGATTGATGGCAATTTTGATGACCTGCGTGAAGCCGCACTCCGGATTGCCGGCGACGATGCCGACATTCCCGATATCGCGGCCAAGCCGCTTGATCTTGGCGGGCACATCACGGCCAATGCCAAATCGGTGACGCTCAATGATCTTTCGATCCGGTTTGGTGAAACCCGTGGGTCTGGCGCGATTGCCATTGATCAGGAACCAAGCCTCAATGCCGATGTTGCGCTTCGCTTCAATCAGCTTGATCTTGATAGCATCCTTGTTCTGGCCGATATGGGCAATACAGGCGCATCGCCTGCGTCCAGTGACGCCAACAGCGCGCCGGAAGCATCAAGCGACGCGGCAGGTGGCGCACAATCGATCCCGTCGCAAAGCTCGGTCAAGAAAAACGGTGCTGCCAATGCACCGGCGATCCCGGCGGATCTGAAGGCGTCGATCGATTTTGAAGTCGAAACCCTGATCTATAACCAGACGCCGGTCCATAATGCGCGGATCAATGCGGCAATCGCCAATAGCAAGATCACGCTGAACGAAGTTTCTGCCGGTCTTCCCGGCGGGACAGATGTATCTGTCTTTGGCAGCATTTCGGGTAATACGCCGGACTTGAGTGCAGCACTTAGCTATGAAGTGGCATCCGAAAACATTCGTGCGGTCATGCGTTGGTTGGGTGTTGATGTCGACGGCATTCGTGCTGATCGTCTTCGCCGGTTCTCCTTGACCGGCGGGATCAAGGGTACATCCGAACAACTCAATATTTCCGATCTTGATCTTCGTGTCGATGACACCGCCATTCGCGGGGCTGTTGTTGCCAATCTCGGCGGATCGGGCCTGCCTGCCTTGGGCATTGGTCTGAAGCTCGACCGGATCAATCTGGATCAATATGTCGCAGCTGCGCCGGATGCGGACGTTTCCGTCTCTACGACTTCTGAGGCGGGCGGCAATACATCGACCGGTGCTGCATCATCTTCATCGGATGCGGGCAATGCGTCTTCTGCCAAGCAGGATATGGTCAAGATCATCAAGGATGCGCTGGCACCCCTTGAAGGTATGGCCGCCAATTACCGACTGGCCGCTGATGAGATCATCTCTTCTGGCGTGTCGGTACGTGGCATTTCAATTGATGGCAGCCTCAATGGTCCGAATATTACCCTGACCAATTTTGCGGTTGCCGATGCAGCAGGCCTTGCCGCCAGTGCAAAGGGCGCATTCAACGGTTCGGCTGATGTGCCGGCATTCGATAACCTGTCCGTGCGTATCACGGCCAAAACGCTGGAGCCGCTGGCAAAGCTGACGGGTATTACCCTTCCGGCACCGGCAAGCAGTTACAAGAGTGTTCAGGCAAATCTGGATCTGAATGGTCCGATCACCGGACCGACGGTTGCGCTTGATGTGTCCAACCCGCTGTTGCAGGTTGCGCTTGATGGTATTGTTTCAGAGATGCTTGGCAGTAATCCGGGCATTGATGGCAAACTTGCCGTTCAGGCATCCAGCCTAAACCGTGCGCTGGAGCTTTTGGCACCAACCTACACGCCATCGGGCAATCTTGGCCGATTGGCAGTTTCCGGCACGGTGAAGGGCAATGCGCAGAATGTCGCGCTCGATGGGCTGAAGCTTATCCTCGGCGCATTTGAAACGTCGGGCACAGTGCGCTTTGATGGTTCACAGGCACAGCCCAAGCTTTCTGTCGCACTATCGGGTGGCAAGCTTGTGGTGGATCCGTTCCTGCCAGCAGAAAAGCGCGCAAGCCTTATGCCTGGTATGGGCAGCGGCCCGCGCAAGGCGGCATTCAATCTGCCGAAAGCCACGATGGTTACCCGCGTTGATGCCCGCGACGGCACGCCGTGGGATGACACCGTGATTGATGTTTCGGCCCTTCGTTCGATTGATGCTGATATTGCGGTTGCCCTGGATCAGCTCGATTTCGATACCTATAGCCTGATCAATCCGGACCTGAAGGCAACGTTGGTTAACGGGCTTCTCAGCATTCCGAGCTTTACCGGGCTTCTGGGGCAGGGGGACCTTGCGATTAACGGCACCTTTGATGCGCGCAACACCGATGTGCCCAAACTGGCCCTTGCCGGTCGTTTGGACAGTGCGCGGATCGAAAGCCTCGTGCCAATCCGGGTGGCAAGTGACACCATCCTTGGCGGACTGGGACTGACATTTGATGCCAATGCGCAGGGCAATACATCGCGCCGTCTGGTATCGGCCCTGAACGGTACGGCCAATCTGGTTCTGAACAATGTGCGGTTCAGTAATGCCGATAAACGGTCGCCGGATCCGCGCCTGAATATCGAAGCACTGCTTCGTCAGGGTCCGCAGGCCATGGTGGTTGAAGGTGTTGGCAACAACGATCTAATGCAATCACTTGAAGCGGACATGACCATCACCAACGGCATTGCCAAAACCACACGTGTCGAAGCACTGTCGCGGGTCGGTACAGCGGATGCGGATGCGACCCTTGATTTGCCGCGCTGGGTGATGGATACGCAGGCTGATTTCGATTTCTCTGAAAAGATCGAAGAATTGCCGCCGTTCAGCGTCTATGCCAAAGGCAAGATCGATGACCCGGTCATCACCGGACGCATGGACAAGGTTGCCGTTCGGGTTCTCGACAACCTGATCGACAAGGCACTGGGTGGCAGCGGATCAAGCAACGATTCATCGGGAACCGGTGGTTCTGGTGGCGGCTCTGCCGAAGATGCGGCCAAAGGCCTGCTTAAGGGGCTTTTGAACCAGTTCGGTCGCTGATATCAAATCCCTTGAAAATGTTGGAAAACGGCCCCGTTTTTTGGGGCCGTTTTTCTTTATCCTCAAAGACTTATCCGAAGGTCGTCATAAAACAGCAAAAAAACCTTAACAAAGAGGTCCGGCTTCGACATGATCCGCCCGTCGATTCCCTTTGATGGTAACGGTTGATTATGTCGGTAAAGAAAACTGCTCTGGATAAGGATCTCAAGTGGCAAAAACGCATGGATGCGGGGCTGGGTGAAACAGCATCGATCAGTGCGAAGCTTGGTCTGGCACTTGTCTTCCTGCTTGCCTGTAGTGCGTTTGTCGCCTTTCACATGGGCGGACTGCCGCAAAGTGGCTTCCTGATCGCCGCCGCCGTTATCGGTGGCTATATGGCGCTGAATATCGGGGCCAACGACGTTGCCAACAATGTTGGTCCGGCGGTGGGTTCCAAGGCGCTGACCATGGTTGGCGCCCTTTTGATTGCGGCCATATTCGAGGCCGCCGGTGCGATCATTGCCGGTGGCGATGTTGTCGGCACGATCAAGAACGGCATTATTGATCCGACCCAAATGCCCGATGCCCAAACCTTTGTCTGGGCGATGATGGCAGCCCTTCTGGCTGCGGCCCTTTGGCTGAACCTAGCCACCTGGTTTGGCGCGCCGGTCTCAACCACGCATTCGATTGTTGGTGGTGTCATGGGGGCTGGTATGGCCGCCGTTGGCATTGGGGCGGTGAACTGGCCGACCATGGGCACAATCGCCGCAAGTTGGGTGATCTCGCCTGTTCTGGGTGGTTTGATTGCTGCCGGGTTCCTGGCCTTTATCAAATTCCGCATTCTTTACACCGAAGACCGCGTGACTGCTGCGCGCAAGTGGGTTCCGATCTTGGTCGGTGTCATGGTCTCGGCCTTCACGATGTATCTGATGATGAAGGGTGTGAAGAAAATCTGGAAGGCCGAAACACCGGTTGTGATCGCCATTGGTGTTGCCGCGTTCTTCCTGACCGTGATCCCGGTCCGCAAGGCCGTCTTCCGTGCCTCGGCCAGCATGACCGGCCGTCGCAAGGAAATCGCATCGCTGTTTCGCATCCCGCTTGTCGTCTCAGCAGCCTTGCTGTCCTTTGCGCATGGCTCGAACGATGTTGCCAACGCGATTGGTCCACTGGCCGCCATTGTTTCCGGTGTTGATAGCGGTCAGATTGTGACCTCGGCCCCGATCCCGATCTGGGTGATGGTCATTGGCGCGCTTGGTATTTCTGCCGGTCTGATCCTGTTTGGTCCGAAACTGATCAAGACGGTTGGCTCAAAGATCACCAAGCTTGATCCGATCCGTGCCTATACCGTGGCATTGTCGGCGGCCCTTACGGTGATTTTCGCATCTGCACTGGGTCTTCCGGTGAGTTCGACCCACATTGCGGTTGGTGCTGTGTTCGGGGTTGGCTTCCTGCGTGAAAGCCTGTCGCATCGCCGTCGTAAGGTCGCATCGCCTATGTTGGTGGATCGTCCGGAAAACGAACAGGGCGACGAACATATCGAAGCGCTTCGTCAGATTGATCCGAGTGAAGCCGAAAAGGCCGAGAAGAAAATGCGCAAGCGCCTTCTGGTGCGTCGTCGTTATGCGGTGACGATTGCAACCGCCTGGGTGGTGACGGTTCCGGCCGGTGCCTTCCTCGGCGCCCTGTTATTCTTCACCATTCGCGGCATCATGCTGTAACTTAAAACGAATATGGTTTCGCGGCGCGGCGCCCCATTTTCCCCGGGGCGACTTGCAGCGATCTGCAGCGGCGATCAGGTTTTCCTGATCGCCGTTTTTCCTTGACCGGGCCTTGGTCTGCGCGTAAACAGCCGCACCAAAGTTACACAGAATCCGTTCGTGATCGTCGCCCAGTATGGTGGGCCGCGAGATTTGTTATGCGTGGGTTCATTTGATGAGAAGGGCTAACAGATGAAAGCGATCATTTTCGGTGTCCTCGCCATGGCGGTGACCGTTGTCGCATCGAACATTCTGGTCGAATACCCGCTGCCCGGCGTTCTGGCGGACTGGCTGACCTATGGTGCCTTTACCTATCCGGTCGCTTTCCTTGTTACCGACCTGACCAACCGTGCCCGCGGTGCGGCGGCGGCACGGGTTGTTGTGCTGGCCGGTTTTGCGCTGGCGGTTATTCTGTCGCTGATCGTTGCGGATACGCGTATTGCCATCGCATCGGGTTCAGCTTTTCTGATTGCCCAGATGCTTGATGTGACCGTGTTTGACAAACTGCGCCGGGCAAGCTGGTGGAAAGCACCGCTGGTGTCTTCCGGCATCGGGTCGGCGGTTGATACCGCCTTGTTCTTCTCGATCGCGTTTGCCGGTACGGGTCTTCCGTGGGATACGTGGGCGATGGGTGATTTCGCAGCCAAGATGATCATGGCGCTGACCTGTCTGGCTCCGTTCCGTCTTTTGATGACGGTGATTACACCGCGCAACGATGCGGAACCGGCCCGCGGCTGATATCGGTTTGATGCAAGGCCTGGGCTTATCAGATATGCCGTCCGTGGCCTTGTGATTTCTTCTGAAGGGGCGCATAACACGCCCCTTCATTTGTTTTTTAATTGAGCGGAATTTCCCTGATCCATGAAAGTCGATCTGTTCGATTTTGAATTGCCGCGCGAACGCATTGCCGAGCATCCGGCCAACCCGCGTGATGCCGCCCGTATGCTTGATTTGTCAGGCGAAGGAATGCAGGACCGTATCGTGCGCGAATTGCCAGATATTTTGCGTCCCGGTGATCTGCTGATATCCAATGATACGCGCGTGATCCCGGCCCGCCTGTTTGGCAAACGTGGCGATGCCAAGGTTGAGGTTACCCTGCATAAACAGGAAGGCCTTGGCACCTGGGTGGCATTTGCGAAGCCGGCCAAGAAGCTGCGCATCGGGGAAATCTTCAAGGTCAATGACGAATTCGAAGCTGAGGTCCTTGCCAAGAAGGACGGCGGCGAAGTTACCCTGCGCTTTAACAAATCCGGTGCAGACCTGATTGCGGCCCTCGAGAAATACGGCGTGATGCCGCTGCCGCCCTATATCCGTCGCGAGGCGGGCGGTGATGATCAGGACAAATCCGATTATCAGACGATCTTTGCGCAAAAGGATGGTGCTGTGGCAGCCCCGACGGCGGGTTTGCATTTTACCCCGGAACTTCTGGCCAATCTGGATGCGCGCGGGATCAATCGCCGCACGATTACGCTTCATGTCGGGGCGGGCACGTTCCTGCCGGTCAAGGTCGATGATACTGATGATCACAAAATGCATGCCGAATGGGGATCGATCAGCAAGGAAATCGCCGATCTGATCAATGAAACCCGTGCTAATGGCGGGCGTGTGGTTGCGGTGGGGACCACGTCGCTGCGTTTGCTGGAAAGTGCGGCCCGCGAAGACGGGGTGGTTGAACCGTTCGAGGCAGAGACCGACATCTTTATCACGCCGGGCTATAAATTCCGCGCAGTGGATATGCTTCTGACCAACTTCCACCTGCCGCGTTCGACCCTGTTTATGCTGGTGTCGGCCTTTGCCGGGTTTGAACGGATGAAGGCGGCCTATAACCACGCCATCGAAAACGAATACCGTTTTTATTCCTATGGCGATTGCAGCCTGCTTGAATGCGCCAACAAAATTGATGCACGGACATAAAAACCGATGACCGAATTTCGCTATGAATTGCTTGCTCAGGATGGCAAGGCCCGGTTGGGGCGCATTCACACCGCCCACGGCGTCATTGATACGCCAACTTTCATGCCGGTGGGAACGGCCGCCACGGTTAAGGGCATGCTGCCCGAAAACGTGGCTGATACCGGTGCGCAGATCCTTTTGGGCAATACGTACCACCTGATGCTGCGTCCGGGTGCCGAACGCATCGCACGTTTGGGTGGCCTGCACAAATTCATGAACTGGGACAAACCGATCCTGACCGATAGCGGCGGGTATCAGGTGATGTCGCTGGCAAAACTGCGCAAGATCACCGAAGAAGGCGTCACCTTCAAAAGCCACATCGATGGTCGCAAGTTCAACCTGACGCCGGAACGCTCGATGGAGATCCAGCATCTGCTGGGATCGACCATCACTATGGCGTTCGATGAATGCACACCGTTCCCGGCCACCGAACAGCAGGCGCGTGAAAGCATGCAGATGTCGATGCGCTGGGCAAAACGGTCCAAGGATGCGTTTGTTAACCGCGAAGGCTATGCGCTTTATGGTATTCAGCAGGGCAGCGTTTTTGAGAGCCTGCGTCGCGAAAGCTCCGAAAAGCTCGCAGAACTTGATCTTCCGGGCCATTCGGTTGGGGGACTTGCAGTTGGCGAAGGCCAGCAGATCATGTTTGATACGCTTGATTTCTGCGTTGATATGCTGCCGACCAACAAGCCGCGCTATTTGATGGGGGTTGGCAAGCCGTCCGATCTTGTCGGCGCAGTGATGCGCGGCATTGACCAGTTTGACTGCGTGCTGCCGACCCGGTCCGGACGCAACGCACAGGCCTTTACCCATCGCGGGACGCTGAACCTTAAGAACGGTCGTCATCGTGATGATGATCGTCCGCTGGATGATCAATGTGGTTGCCCGGCATGTACCAAATATTCGCGTGCCTATTTGCATCACCTGATCAAGGCCGGCGAGATTTTGGGTGCGGTTCTGCTAACCTGGCATAACCTTGCTTATTATCAGGACTTGATGCGTGGCATGCGCGAAGCGATTGCCGAAGGCCGCATGGACGCCTTCGCGCGCGATTTCCATGCCGGACAGGAAGGCGGGGATATCGATCCCGTGCCGATTATCGAGGACTAAACCATGGCTGATCAAACCATATACGACAACCTGACCATGCTGGGCGGCGACACTAAGCAGCCCGCATCGCCAGACGAAGCGGTTCTGGAACGGGTACAAAACCCGCAGGCCGGAACCGATTACTGTGTGCGGTTTGTCGCACCGGAATTCACATCGCTTTGCCCGATCACCGGCCAGCCGGACTTTGCCCATCTGGTGATCGATTATGTGCCCGGTGACTGGCTGGTCGAAAGCAAGTCGCTGAAGCTTTTCCTGACCTCATTCCGCAACCATGGATCGTTCCACGAAGATTGCACGATCAAGGTCGGCAAGCGGATTGTCGAAACCCTTGATCCGAAGTGGCTGCGTATCGGCGGATACTGGTATCCGCGCGGCGGCATTCCGATTGACGTGTTCTACCAGACCGGCCCGGCACCCGAAGGTGTCTGGATCCCCGAACAGGGCGTGGCCCCATATCGCGGGCGGGGTTAAGCGCCAAGACAGGCGGCAAGGCATTCATAAATCTACTGAAAAGACCGTACGGTATCTCTCGGCAGTCTTTTTTTTTGGCTGTCACTGAAGGTTCAGATAGGGTTCATTTTTGCGAATTATTCTCATTGTCATGATCTGAGATAGCTGTTATTCGATTGCCATCAGGCATTAGCCTGCCTCTTGGCAACCAATGGTCGGACATCAAATGGCGCGCAGCAGCGCATCAATCTTGATTGCAAGTTTTCAGGAAAACTATGAACAGCTTTTGCGGTTTCTGACCCGAAAGATGAACGGGGATTCCGAACGTGCTGCCGATGTTGTGCAGGATACCTATGTCCGGCTTGCGGGAACGTCCGAGCTTGATGAAACCATTGATAATCCGCGCGCCTACATCTATCGCGTGGCGGGGAACCTTGCGATAGATCGTATTCGCCGCGAACGGCGTATATCCGCACATGTGGAAACGGATCAAGCGCAATCAGAAATTCATGATCCGCAGCCGGGGCCGGAAAAGATTTTCCTGTCCCGCGAACAGATTAACATCCTTGATCATGCGCTTTCCGAACTGCCGGATAAGCCGCGCCGGGCACTTTTGCTGTTTCGTGTTGATGGGCTGTCACATAGTGAAATTGCTGATCGGCTGGGTGTGTCGAACAGCATGGTCGCGAAATATATCGCGCGTGCCCTAAAGCATTGCCGTGACGCCCTTTTGGCGGAGGACAGAAAATAATGATAAATTTTGTTGCGGAATTGATCGCGGTTATTCGTCTAATGAACAGGGGCGGCGTCTCAGGCGTGGCCGCAATGGATATTCGGGGATACAGGTTTTGGCGTCCGGTATAAGCACAGACCAAGCCACAGTGCTGCAGGGCTACGACGATGACATGATTGCGCTCAGCGATCAGGCCATCGAACGTCTGGTGCGTCTGCATTCCGGGGATGCCACGTCGTCCGAGTTTCATGAATTCGATATCTGGCGCGCCCAAAGTTTGGCGCATGAATGTGCTGCCCGCGATGCCGAAGGGCTGCTTGGTGCACTTGGCGAAACCGAAACGGCTCAGCACGCTAATTGGCGCGATATGGTTGATCCTCAAAGTGCATCGATTGCACCAGCTATAGCCAAGAAACCATTGGCGCAGGCACGGTCGCGCGGCTTTATCCGCCGTCGGCCGGTTGTATCCGTATTCGCTGGTTTTGCGGCGATGCTGATGCTTATGATTGCAGGTCTTGAAGTCGGCGACTTATGGGCGCGCTATCATGCCGATTATGTCACCGAGACGGGGCAGTATCAGAGCATCGAACTGCCCGATGGCTCTGTTGCGCATATGAATACGGCATCGGCCTTCTCGATTGATTTTTCCGGTGATGTTCGGCGCGTTAATCTGATGTCCGGTGAGGTCATCTTTGATGTGGCAAAGGATGCCGATCATCCCTTTATCGTTGCGGCCCTCGATGGCGAAGCCATGGCCGTTGGCACGGTATATGGCGTTCGCATCGAGAATGACTGCACCAAAGTCACTGTGCAGGAAGGCATTGTTGAAGTCCGCAATGGCACGGGTCCGGCTCTTCGCCTGTCCGCGGGGGAGCAAGCGGCCTATCAAAGCGGGCAGGCGCCGGAAATCAACGCAGATGTGGATATCGCAACTTATGGCAGTTGGCAGCGCGGCAAGCTGATCTTTAACAGCCAGCCACTGGGTACGGTGATTGCCGAAGCCCAGCGTCATACCTCCGAAAGGATTGTTGTCGCACGTGATGGGCTGCGCGATATGAAAGTCACCGGGGTATTTGAGATCGCCCGACTTGATGATTTACTGCAATCCATCGAACAAACTACCGGTGCGCACGTCCTTGAGTTGCCGCTCCTGACGGTAATCTACTAACCGCAAAGTCCCGGTTTCCCGGCAATTTTCAAAAAAATTGAAAAATCTGGTGCAAGTCACGTTGGGTGAGATCGTCTTAAGGTCAAACGCGAATGATTTCGGTTCTGAATATCATTCGCAATGGGGGAATCTAACCAGAAGGCCTTATGATGAATTCAGTAAATGCGATGACGAAAACGACTTTCGGTGCGTCGTTTGATCGTTGTCATGGGGGAGCGCGCAGTCTTTGGATGCGCAGGCTTGTTGCAACCACACTCATTTCCGGCTCGGCCCTGCTAAGCCCATGGCAGGCAGAAGCCAGCAATATTGCGACCGATACGGCCAGTGGTGTCGAAGTTGCCCAGTCGAGCATGGTCACAGTTGATATCCCGGCCCAAAGCCTTGACCGCGCCCTGACCAGTCTGGCGGATCAGGCCAACCTCAAACTGTTCTTCCCGTCAGAAGGGCTTGGTGGCCTTGAAGCGTCAGAACTTCAGGGGGAAATGCCTGTCGACGCAGCACTCACGACATTACTACGTGGTTCTGGATACACATGGCGTTACACAGATGGTGGTACAGTGACCATCGAAAAGCTGTCTGCCAATGGCGAAGGGGTACTGGATACGATCCACGTGCAAGCATCCGCCCTGGTGGCTGACCCTACCTCACCGGTTGAGGGTTATATTGCGACAACCACCAATACCGCCACCAAAACAGGGACATCTATTGTCGAGGCCCCCCAATCCATTTCCGTTGTAACCCGCGATGAAATGACAGACCGTGGTGCTGCAACGCTGTTTGAAGCGACACGCTATACCGCCGGTGTTTTCGGTGAGGCCTATGGTAAGGATCCCCGCGGTTACGACAGCTTCTACATGCGGGGATTTACGAACTACGAAACAGGGGAGTTTCGTGATGGTCTGCGTGTCTCTGGCGGGAACCAGGCGCTTTATGCTGCTGAAGCGTATGGACTGGAACGTGTTGATATTCTGAAGGGATCAAGCAACACATTGTATGGTCAGGCCAATGTCGGCGGGATCGTTAACAGCACAACCAAGCGCCCGCACCCTGATCAAAAACAGGAAGTTAGGCTGGAATACGGTGACTGGAATCACGTCTCCGGAGCATTTGATATCGGTGGTGCAATGATTGAAGACCAATCGGCCATGTTCCGGTTGGTTGGTTTGGCAAGTCATGGGAACTATGAATATGACTTGGCCAATGGTGATGAAGTTGACAAGGATCGCTTGTATATCGCGCCGTCCTTCCTGTTGCAGCCAAATGACGACACCAAGCTTACCATCATGACGGACTATACCCGTGATGAACGCGGTGGGAACTACGTCTTTGTTGATGCCCAAGGCAACAATGTTGGGTTCATGCCAGGTGAGCCTGGCTTCGAGTATTACAATAACGACCAATTTACCGCAGGCATTGAGCTTGATCACCGGATCAACGATACGTGGCAAGTACGCCAGAAAACCCGCTACTCCAGCCTTGATGTAGAAGCCGGCGGCGTGTTTGGTTGGCGGCGCAATGGCAACAATATTGATCGCTATGTAAACTATACAGACAATGAGGTTCGCGGTGTGGTCGTTGATAACCAAGTCCAAGCGGACTTGGAAGTCGGCGAAGTCGAACACACGATCTTGATGGGGGTCGATGGTGAATATGAAATCAACGAGCTCCGCTATGGCGGAGAGGATTATACGGTTTCAAGTCTGAATATCTCCAATCCGGTATATGCGGGCACAAACGCCTTCACGGGTACGTTCAAGAGCGAGTATGACTTTGACCAAACCAACATTGAATATGGTTTTTATGCCCAAGATCAAATGCGGTTGAATGATCATTGGCTCGTAAGTCTTGGCGGTCGGTATTCAAACGCGTACCGGAAGATGGAATACAATCAGACGGGCGTAGTGTCCGAAAACACAGAGGATGCGTTTACGGGCCAAGCCGCGATAAGTTACGAGTTCGAGAACGGTTTGGTACCATATGTCAGCTATTCTCAGGGCTTTAACATCAACAACAATGTTGATGTCAACGGCCAGACATTCGATCCTGAAGAGTCTGATCAGTATGAGTTGGGCTTGAAATACCAGCCTGCTCAGATGGATGCGTTGTTCACTGCGTCGCTCTTCCAGCTCACCAAAACCAACGTTGTGACATACGATAGTGCGGCTTTGGCTTACGTTCAGAGTGAAGAAGTGCGTTCGCGTGGGCTTGAGCTCGAAGCAAAGGTTGCTGCAACCGATGCACTTGATTTGGTCGCTTCATATGCGTTTACAAAGGCCGAAATTACCGAGAGCGAAAAGGGAAATAGTGGCAACTATGCGCCTTATGCGCCAAAGCACATGGCATCTCTTTGGGCGAAATACAGCTTTGATCAAGGGGCTCTTAATGGGCTGAGTATCGGCTCTGGTGTGAGATACAATGGCGGTTATTACAGTGATGAAGCAAATCTCTATCGTGCAGATTCCTTCGCACTCTTTGATGCTTCGCTGAACTACCAAATCGATCCGAACTGGGCTTTGGGTGTGAATGCGACAAACCTGTTTGACGATCAGTACATTACCAATTGCTCGCAATATCGCTGCTACATCGGTGATGGAAGACGTGTGATCGCTAATTTGACCTATAACTGGTAATTCCTGCCAGACTGGGTTCGACAAGGCCGCAGCTTTTTGCTGCGGCCTTTTGCGTTTTGGGCGGATGATTATATAAGGCAGCAGAGAGAGGCCGCGAAACAAGACAAGCCCGACCCGTGCCATGACGACGAAAACGCGCCAAAACATCACGTTTGAAATGCTTCAGGCCAAAGCCCGTGAAATCGGCTTTGATGTCTGTGGTGTGGCGCGTCCAAAGATTGATGCGCGCAATCAGCAACGTCTTGATGAATTTGTCGCGGGTGGTGAATACGGTTCTATGGCGTGGATGAATGATCCTGAACGCCTGCCGCGTCGGCGCGATCCGGAAATGCTGTGGCCCGATGTCAAATCAGTGATTGTCCTTGGCAGTAATTATGGTCCGGCAGAAAACCCGATGGCACTGCTGGATCACCCCGACAGGGCGATGATTTCGGTTTATGCCAAGAACAAGGATTATCACGACCTGATCAAAAAGCGCCTTAAGCAGTTGGCACGCTGGGTTGTTGAACAGTCGGGCGGGGTGGAACAGGTCAAGGTTTTCGTCGATACCGCGCCGGTTCTGGAAAAGCCGTTGGGGCAGGCATCCGGGATCGGGTGGCAGGGAAAGCACACCAATCTTGTGTCGCGGGAATTTGGCAGTTGGCTGTTTCTGGGCGAGATTTTTACGACCCTTGACCTGCCGGAAGCGGAACCGGAAATCGATCATTGCGGGTCGTGCGCCAAATGCCTGTCGGCCTGTCCGACCGATGCCTTTCCAGCCCCCTATAAGCTTGATGCGCGTAAATGCATTTCGTATCTGACGATCGAGCATGACGGGCCGATCCCGCTGGAATTTCGCAAACCCATGGGCAATCGCATTTATGGCTGTGATGATTGTCTGGCCGTGTGCCCGTGGAACAAGTTTGCCAGCCGGACCGAAGAACTGGCCTTTATTCCGCGCGTCGAACTGACGGCACCAAGATTGGCGGATTTCCTTGATCTGGATGACGCAGGATTTCGCGCGTTCTTTACCGGATCGCCGATCAAGCGCATTGGGCGGGCGAAGTTCCTGCGCAATGTTCTGATTGCGGCAGGCAATAGCAAGGCACCGCGCCTGATCCCGCGCATTGAAAATCTGCTGTCAGATGAAAGTGCATTGATCCGTGCCAGTGCGGTCTGGGCGCTGTCGCAATTGATGAGTGCTGCTGAGTTTGCCAGCCTCAAGGACATTCACGCCAAAATCGAAAGCGATCCGGTGGTTCTGGCGGAATGGGATCAGGCCAGTCACGCCGCCTGATCACAATTGCATATCGAACTTCACGAAATTGAAGTGATAACGAAGCCCGCCCTTGGCATCGGCAAAGGCAATGCCATAGCCCGGCCCTAGCGGATTGGGATCCTGAAGCTCTTCTTCTTTCTCATGGCGGAAATCAAGTGGCTCGCCCGACTGGGTGCTGTTGCCCAAAACAAACGGCACGCCCAGCCAGGTACCTGTCGCCGGGCGATGCAGATGGCCAAAGAACAGATGTTTGATCTGCGTGTTGCTTGATACGATTTCGCCAAGTGCGTCTTCGGCATCAAGGCGAATGGTATCCATAAACGGCAGGCCCATTGCCATCGGCGGATGATGCATGAACAGGAAGGTCGGCGTGTCCCTGTATGCCGTCAATTCATCGCGCAGCCAGTCAAGGCGTTGCGCACAAAGCGTGCCGTGATGGTGGCCGGGAACGATGCTGTCCATCATGACAAAACGCACACCGTTGAAGGTTTGCCCGAAATTGACAAAGCCGTGGGTGTCGGTTTCGGTTGTCGGAAAGGCATCACAAAATGCTTCGCGGATATCGTGATTGCCCGGAATGATCAGATAGGGAATGGCAAGATCAGATAAAATATCGACAGCATTTTCATACTGTTCCGGTGTGCCGCGGTGGGTGATGTCGCCGGTGATGATGCAGATTTCCGCGTCGCTGTGATAGGTGTTCACCTCGTCAATGACCTTGCGGAGCGTCGCGGCCGCATCGGGCAGGCGCGACACATCATTTCGCGCCAGAATATGAAGGTCGGAAAGATGTATGAATTTCATGTCGATGGCCTATCATAGCGGAAAGCTTTTGAAATCATGGTCGTTTTTGCGCCGGAATTAAAGATTTAAACACCGATGGAAGATGCCGTTCGTAAAAGATCAGTGACAATTGCCGGTCACCGGACGAGTTTTTCGCTTGAAGATGCCTTCTGGGAAGAACTGGTCGGTATTGCACAGCGTCGCGCCATGACATTGGCTGAACTGGTTGTCGAAATTGATACCGACCGCGAAGGCAACTTGTCGAGTGCCTTGCGGCTGTTTGTCCTGCGCGACCTGCAAAAACGGTTGGCAGGGGGCGCGGGCGAAGTTGAACCGTCCGATCCTGAAAGCCTCAGCGACCAGAATTAAGCAGGGCATCCATGTGTGGCATTGCGGGCTCAACCCAACCAGACGATCACCGTGCCGTCGATGCGATGCTCCAACGTCTTGCCCATCGGGGGCCGGACGGCTCGGGTGTCTGGTTAGACCCAAATAGAAAGATCGCCCTTGGCTGCGTACGCCTTGCCACCACCGATCTGACGGGGCAGGCTAACCAGCCACTTGTGAGCACGGACGGGCGATTTGTTCTGGTTTTCAACGGTTATATCGCGGGACATCGGCCGAGGATGCAGGCGGCAACCCGCGACGGCCTGACATTCGAAACCCGGAATGATGCGGAACTTGTTCTGCAATTGATGTCCGACGCAATCCGGCGGGGAAGTGATCCTGCACAGGTGCTCCAAACCTTGTCGGGGCAATATGCGCTTGCCTTGTGGGATGTGGCGCGATCCTGTCTGTGGCTGGCGCGTGATCCGCTGGGGATTAAACCGCTCTATGTTTTGAGCCGTCCAGGCGGTCATATTGCCTTTGCGTCAGAGATATCTGCGTTTTCTGTAATTGCCCCGCTTGTACGTGATCAGGGCATCAAGCCTACATATCTTGCCCATCTGTTTGTGCCTGCAACGAACACCGGGAAAGAGGCCATAAAACTTCTTCCGCCCGGTATGCTCATGCGCTGGCAGGCGGGCGAGGTTTCTACAGGCCACATCACGTGCCCGGCATATCGGGCCGACAAGGCCGGGCAGATGCCGACGGCGGGCGACCTATTGTCTGCTGTCCGTCAATCGGTTGCCGATGCGATGGATGCGGATTGCGAAGTGGGATGTCTGGTTTCGGGGGGGCTGGATAGTGCGGGCGTCTCGGCATTGGCGTGCGATATTGCGCGCGAACGCGGGCAGACTGCGCCCAAGGCATTCGTGATGGGGTTTGATGATCCGGCCCTTGATGAAACGGAAGCTGCGCAAAAACTCTGTCGGCATCTCGGGCAAGAACTACATGTCGTTGCAGCCCCGACGCAGCCAGACGACATCTATCAGGAGCTTGTGGCGGCCTTGAAAAGTGTCGGCGGGCCCTTTGCCAATGCGTCGATTGTCCTGATGCGATGCCTTGCAAAAGCGGTGAGCGCAGATGTCAAAGTATGTCTGTCAGGTGATGGTGGGGATGAGCTGTTTGGTGGTTATCCACGATATCGGGCCGCACAGCTTTACGAGACATATTGGCACCATGTGCCAAGACCTTTGCGGCGACTGACGGCAAAGATGTATGGCGCGGGCAGTCGACGGGAAATCCATCGCTTTCTTGCTGGCGGTTCAGGGGCGCGCAATCATGCCTTTGCCGTTTGGAACAACCGGTGTGTGATACCCGAATGCGACGCCAGAATTGCGCAGCATCCTGATTTGCGCGGCAGCCTGACAGACGCGATGATGGATTTTGATCGCGATGTGACGCTTCCGGACAACCAGCTTTTGATGTCGGATCGTTGCGGGATGGCGCATGGGCTTGAATATCGCTTACCGCTTTTGGGGCATGATGTTGTGCGCATCGCGGCGTCAGTTACCGCGAAGCAACACCTGAAACATGGTCCAAAATCCCTGTGGCGCAGAGCCATTACCCCCTACCTGCCAGCGGGGCATGTTCAAAACCACAAGATCGGATTTAATCCGCCTGTAGCAACGTGGCTGTTGGGTGTTGCCCGATATCTGTGGGGGGATGAGAACCGAATTCTTGAGGCGATCTTTGCTGATGTCGCGATTACGCACGATCACAAGACGGCATATTGGAAGCGCGCCGTTTCGGGCAAAGATCTGGATATGGCGCTTAGTATCTGGGCGCTGATGGTCTGGCAAATCTGGCTTGAACTGGATGGATCAGATATGGGGTGCGCTGCTGATACTGCGTGATCTGCGATACAGATTGAGTGCAGTCAGGGCCGTCGGGGCCAGTTGTACCACTTGGCGCGAGAGTGACAGCAGGCGGTCTTCATCCGGATCATTGTCTTCGAAGACGGATTGGGTGGTTTCGCAAAGTTCGGAAAGCTGGCGCAGTCCAAAGGTACCGGACGTACTTTTAAGCGCATGAACTTCGTTGCGCACCGTGGTCATGTCATCCTCTGACAGAGCCTTGTCGATCTTGACCAGACGGGATTCCGTTTCATTGATGAAAATCTCAATACCGCATCCCGCACCTTCGTCCCCGGCATCGGTGTAAAGTTGTTCCAGAATACGCACATCAAGAACCGGACTGGTCAGGGATTCCGGACGGTACGGACGACCGATCCGTGCCCCCTTGCTGCGTTTTTGGGCTGCGTTCGGATCGCCTGTGGTGCCGCTGCGCCGGGTGATCAGTTCCTGCATGGTTTTGATCAGTTTTTGCCGCTGAATAGGTTTGTTGATGAAATCATCAACACCCGACTGGCGGGCAATGACATTCCAGTCACGCGACTGATGGGCGGACAGTGCAATGATCGGCGTGCGCGAAACCGGCCCGCTCATATGGCGGATGCGGCGGGTGGTGTGCAGCCCGTCCATATCAGGCATTTCGACATCCATCAGGATCAGGTCGGCATTCACCCCACGCTTGAGCATGTTTAGCACCGTCTGGCCGTTGCTGGCCTCGACAATGCCATATCCCTCGGCCTGCAGAATGCGGCGTGCCACCATGCGGTTGCTTTCGCTGTCATCGGCAATGATGACGGTGCCGATTTTGGCATCATTGGCAGAGCTGGCCGTTTCAAGACGTTCGGACTGTGGGACTTGCGGCTTGACGAAGCACACCGAAATCATGCCGCCATCGGCAAGTTCGGTCTCATTGAAGATCAGGTCTTCCTCGGCAATTCCGGAGATCAATTGTTCCCACGCCGGATTGGCAAAGACAATCCGTTCGTCTGCATCAAACAGCGCAATGCCTGTCTGTGCCTGATTAAGGGCCTCGATGATCTTCGTTTCCATTGGACATCGACCGATTCGGCGCCCCGGTTTCCACCAAAGGGCACATTTGAATTTACCGTATGAAACGCAAGGGTTTCATTTGTGAGTCCAGTTATTTTTACAGTTTTTTCTAATAAGTCCATGTTTTTTAGGCGTCACACCGAATGTCCCGGTCCCAAAGATGAAACAGAGATGCGAAACATATGTTTCGTATGTCGTTATTTTTGAAACATGTGTTGTGTGTTGCGGCAGCCTGTGGCGTAATCTTGGTCTTCCTGACAGGGCATGGATATTCGGGTGATGGGTTTGCAAACTGATCTGCGTGAAAAGCTGATTTCGGACTACGCAAAGCTTAGTCCGCAAATGCAAAAGGCCGCGCGCTATATCCTGGATCATCCAAATGATGTCGCCCTGCGTTCCATGCGGGCACTGGCCGGTGCCGCAGATGTCCCGCCGAGCACAATCACCCGTCTGATGACTGCGATTGGCGTCGAAACCTGGCAGGATTTCCGGGATCATTATCAAAGCCGGTTGCTTGATCAGCCCGCAAGCTACGCCCGCCGCGCGCGCGAAACGCAAAAGACTGATAACGATGTCGACCGGGACCAGCATCTTCTTGAAAGCATTTGTCGCACCGAAATCGACAATATCAGCGACGCTTACGCGCCGGATCTTGTGTCACGCATGATTGCGACCTGCGAGGCGATCGAAAACGCCCGTCAGGTCTTCATCGTCGGTCGGGGGGCGGCATATCCGGCCGCGTTCCAGTTTGCTTATGCCTATCGGCTGTTTTGCGACAATGGCGTCTTGGTTGATGGCCATTCCGGTACCTTTGGCGATGAACTGCGCGGTATCGGGCGACGTGACATCATGATTGCTGTCGGGGCAAAACCCTATATCCGCGATACGGTGCGTGCAGTTGAGTTTGCCCGGTCCCAGCATTGCCCGGTCATCGCCGTAACAGACTCTGATGTTTCACCGATTGCGATGGATGCCCACAGTAAACTTGTGGTGCGTGACACCTCGCAGTCGTTTTTCCAAAGTTTTACCGCCGCCCTTTCCGTGATGCAGGCACTTGTTGCCCTGCTGGTCGCGCGGGGCGGCCCCAAGGCCTTGCAACGGATTGCCGCTGCAGAAGAACAACTCGCTGTCTTTGACACATATCTCGAAGACTAGGCACTTTACGGAACGCTCGATCATGACCAACGCGTCAAACTCTGCCCAATCCTCTGTCCCGGCCCCGAATGCCGGAACCCGTGTTCTGCACCGCACGAGCACATCCATTCCGCCGCGCGCCGTCAGGGGCGAGGGGATCTATATTTTTGACCAGAACGGGAAGAGTTATCTTGATGCTTGCGGTGGGGCGGCCGTGTCATGCCTTGGGCATTCCGATCCGGATGTCCGTGCTGCCATGCATGCGCAGATTGATCAGATCGCCTATGCTCATTCCGGGTTCTTTTCATCCGACGCGATGGAAGAACTCGCCGATGAACTGGTCGCATCGGCACCCGAAGGCATCGACAAGGTCTATTTTGTGTCTGGCGGGTCGGAGGCCACCGAAGCAGCGCTTAAAATGGCGCGCCAGTACTTTCTGGAAATCGGGCAGCCGGACCGTAAATACGTTATCGCCCGTCGCCAATCCTATCACGGCAATACACTTGGCGCGTTGTCGGTTGGTGGCAATATGTGGCGGCGCAAACAGTTCGAACCGCTTCTGATCACCGCAAGTCACATCGCACCTGTTTATCAGTATCGTGACCAGCGTGATGACGAAACACCAGAGGCTTATGGCCTGCGCGTTGCCAATGAACTGGAAACCGCGATCCTTGAGCTTGGGGCGGAAAGCGTGGCGGCATTTGTCGCCGAGCCGGTTGTCGGGGCAACGGCCGGTGCGCTGGCGCCAGTGCCAGGTTACTTCAAACGCGTGCGCGATATTTGCGACCAATATGGTGTGTTGCTGATCCTTGATGAGGTCATGTGCGGCATGGGCCGCACCGGCACCCTGCACGCGATTGAGCAGGAAGGCATTTCTGGCGATCTGCAAACCATCGCCAAGGGACTGGGTGCAGGTTACCAGCCGATTGGTGCGGTGCTTGTGTCAAAGAAAATCAACGATGCGATTGCCAATGGATCGGGTTTCTTCCAGCACGGTCACACGTATCAGGGGCATGCAACCGCCTGTGCGGCTGCACTTGCGACCCAACGCGCCATCAAGGAACGCAACCTTTTGGCCAATGTCGTCAAACAGGGGGAAAACCTTGTCGCGGCACTTGAGGCAAAACTGGGCCAGCATCCGTTTGTTGGTGATATCCGCGGACGCGGCCTGTTTCGCGGGGTGGAGCTTGTCGCGGACCGTGAAACCAAGGACCCGTTTGACCCGGTCCTTAAAATCAATGCCAAGATCAAGAAGGCGGCCTTTGCACGCGGTCTGATGGCCTATCCGATGGGGGGCACTATTGATGGCGTTCGCGGTGACCATGTGTTGTTTGCCCCGGCCTTCATCATTGATGAAAACGATGTCGCCAAGATCGTCGATCTGTTTTCCGGTGCGCTTGATGACGTCTTTAAGGCCGAGGGACTGGCGTGATGGGATATGGTGACAAACCGTTTCTGATTGCCTCCGCCCCAAATGGTGCGCGCAAGACAAAGGCGGATTTGCCAAACATTCCGATCACACCAGCCGAAGTCGCAAGGACGGCTTTGGAATGCAAGGCCGCCGGTGCATCGATGATGCATCTGCATGTCCGCGATGAGGATCAGAAACACAGTTTGGATGTTGGTCGTTATCGCGAAATGCTGGCCGAGGTCAGATCATCGGTTGGGGACGATATGCTGTTGCAGGTCACGACCGAGGCGGTTGGCATCTACACAGCCCAGCAGCAGATGGAAATGATCAGAAACCTGCTGCCAGAAGCGGTATCAATCGCTGTACGTGAAATTGCACCCGTCGATGCGGACCTCAATGCGCTCAAATCGTTTTTCGAATTTATGCGCGAAGCCAAAATCGCGCCGCAACTGATCTTGTATGCGCCCGAAGATATTTCGCGCTTCAATCAGCTTGTTGAAATCGGCGTTCTGCCTGGCGACAAATTTCCAGTCTTGTTCGTGCTGGGGCGCTACACCGCAGGGCAGGTGTCGCAACCCTTCGAACTTTTGCCATTTATCGGGGCCAGTTCGTATGTCTCGGAATGGATGCTGTGTGCATTTGGGCCTTATGAAAACGCCTGCATTCTGACGGGTGCTGGACTGGGTGGGCATGCGCGTATCGGATTTGAAAATAATCACCTTAGGGTTGACGGATCGCCTGCTTCGAACAATGCTGATCTTATTGCCCAGGCACATGATGGTTCGATCCTGATGGGGCGGAAGATCGCGACAGGTGAACAGGCCCGCCAGATTATGCAACCCATGTGGTAGGAGGGGCAAAAAGAACCGGACAATACGCACAAATACTGAATTTCCTCAGGAGGTTTCGGGGTTATAGGGTTTTATTCCGCCAAGTCGGACACTATAATCCCCATCGTCGAAACATCTGATTTTTCTGATGTTTCCGTTTGATTCAGTTGTTCGATGTCGAACATTTGAATGCCTGATAATAGGGTGTAAAAAGGGAGCGAATCCTAATGAAAAAACTTATCGCTGTAGCGGGTGCAGTCGCTGCGATTGCTGGCGCCTCGCTGTTTGCCGGTCAGGCCTCGGCACAGGAAAACCGTTTCATCACCATCGGTACCGGTGGTGTGACTGGTGTGTACTATCCGACCGGTGGCGCGATCTGCCGTCTGGTGAACAAGGATCGCAAAGAGCACGGCATTCGTTGCTCGGTCGAATCCACGGGTGGTTCGGTCTACAACATCAACACCATTCGTACCGGCGAGCTGGACATGGGTGTTGCCCAGTCTGACTGGCAGTACCATGCCTATAACGGTACTTCGAAATTCGAAGACCAGGGTCCGTTCGAAGACCTGCGCGCTGTATTCTCCGTCCATCCGGAGCCGTTCACCGTTGTTGCCCGTGCAGATGCCGGCATCAAGACCTTTGACGACCTCAAAGGCAAGCGCGTGAACATCGGTAACCCGGGTTCCGGTCAGCGCGGCACCATGGACATCGTTCTTGCTGCCAAAGGCTGGACTCTTGATGACTTCTCCCTGGCATCCGAACTGAAGCCGGCTGAGCAGTCCCAGGCGCTTTGCGACAACAAGATCGACGCGATGATCTACACCGTTGGTCACCCGTCCGGTTCGATCCAGGAAGCAACTACTGCCTGTGATTCGGTTCTGGTTGAAGTTGCTGGCCCGGAAATTGAAAAGCTGATCGCTGACAACCCCTACTACCGTGCTGCCACCATCCCGGGTGGCATGTATCGTGGTAACCCGGATGATGTTGTGACCTTTGGTGTCGGTGCGACCTTTGTGTCCTCGACCAACACCGATGCCGACATCGTCTACAACGTTGTCAAAGCAGTCTTTGAAAACTTCGACGACTTCAAAAAGCTGCATCCGGCATTTGAAGTCCTGAAAAAAGAAGAAATGATCAAGGACGGCCTGTCGGCTCCGCTGCATGACGGCGCAGCTCAGTACTACAAAGAAGCTGGCCTGATGTAATCAGGCTTGGGACGGAGGGCGTTTTATCGCCCTCCGTTTTTCTTTTGCGCCCGACGGGTTTGCTCACAAAAATTGAATAAAATGAACACCGTTATTTAGGTGTTGGAGTACTCCGTAGGGGACCGGGTGTGTGTCGACGGAGGCTTTTTGTTTCTGGACCCCCAGTTCAAATGGCTTTCGTAGTGACCGGGAGTTTGTGATGACTGACGACAAGAATACGGAAAATGTGTCCGTCGATCAGGGGCTGCAGGACCTGATTGCGGAAAATGATACAGGGGCCCGTCAGCCAAGTGGTTTGACGGCGAAAATATTGCTGTGGCTTGCGGTTGCATGGTCACTGTTCCAGCTTTGGCTGGCCTCGCCATTGCCATTTATCTTTAATTTCGGCGTTTTGAACTCGACCGAGGCACGGTCGATCCATCTCGCTTTTGCAATTTTCCTGGCCTTCATGGCCTATCCGGCCTTCAAGAATTCGCCGCGCAGTTATATCCCGATCATGGATTGGGTGCTGGCGGCGGTTGGCGCGTTTTGCGCGGCCTATATTTACATTTTCTATCGTGAAATCTCGGATCGTCCCGGGCTTCCGACGACGGGCGACCTTGTTGCGGCTGGCGTTGGCCTTGTCATGTTGCTTGAGGCAACCCGTCGCGCACTCGGCCCGCCCCTGATGATCGTTGCGATGGTGTTCCTGGCATATGTCTTCTTTGGCAATGCGCCGTGGGTGCCCGACGTTCTGCAATGGAGTGGGGCGAGCTTCTCCAAGGCGATGTCGCATCAGTGGATCACGACCGAAGGCGTGTTTGGTATCGCGCTTGGCGTATCAACCAGCTTTGTGTTCCTGTTTGTCCTGTTTGGATCGCTTCTCGATAAGGCGGGTGCCGGCAACTATTTCATCAAGGTGGCGTTTGCCGCCCTCGGTCACATGCGTGGTGGCCCGGCAAAGGCCGCTGTTTTGTCATCGGCGATGACGGGGCTTATTTCAGGCTCCTCGATTGCCAACGTTGTGACGACCGGTACCTTTACCATTCCGCTGATGAAGCGCGTTGGTTTCTCGGGCGAGAAGGCCGGTGCGGTGGAAGTCGCATCCTCGGTCAATGGTCAGATCATGCCGCCTGTGATGGGGGCTGCGGCCTTCCTGATGGTGGAATATGTCGGCATTCCGTACCCGGAAGTCATCAAGCATGCCTTCCTGCCCGCAACGATTTCCTATATCGCGCTGATTTACATTGTTCACCTTGAGGCGCTTAAGGCGAACATGAAGGGCCTGCCGAAACGGGTGACCTCGACCCTTGGTCAGACGCTGATCAGATCGCTTCTGTTTGTTCTGTCACTCGTTGTGCTTTCGGGGCTGGTTTATTACGCCATTGTCTTCCAGAAGCAGCTATTTGGTGATGCCGTTGGTTGGATTGTCGCGCTCGAGTGCGCTGCGATTTATCTGGCAGGGCTTTATTACGCGGCAAGATATCCCGACCTTGAAATGGATGATCCCAACCAGCCGGTGGTCGAATTGCCACCTTTGGGTGAAACCGCCAAGGCTGGTTTGCATTATCTGCTGCCGGTTGTGGTTCTGGTCTGGTTCCTGATGATTGAATTGAAATCACCGGGCTTGTCCGCCTTCTGGGCAACGGTTCTGATGATCTTCATCATGCTGACCCAGCATGCTGCCAAGGGCATCTTCCGCAAAAGCCGTAATGTTTCCAACGATCTTAAGCTTGGCTTGATCGACGTGATTGACGGTTTTGCCACCGGTGCCCGCAACATGATCGGTATCGGGGTGGCAACGGCCGCTGCGGGTATCATCGTTGGCACGGTGTCACTGACCGGTATCGGTCAGGTGATGGTTGAATTCGTCGAACTGATTTCGGGCGGCAATCTGATGCTGATCCTGATCTTTACCGCGGTGATCAGCCTGATCCTTGGCATGGGGCTTCCGACCACGGCGAACTACATCGTGGTTTCGAGCCTGATGGCACCGGTGATTGTCGAACTTGGCGCGGCAAACGGACTGATCGTGCCGTTGATCGCTGTTCACCTGTTCGTCTTCTATTTCGGCATCATGGCTGATGTGACCCCGCCGGTCGGTTTGGCATCCTTTGCCGCCGCCGCGGTATCGGGGGCTGATCCGATGAAGACGGGTCTGGTTGCGTTCTTCTATTCGATGCGCACAGCTGTTCTGCCGTTCCTGTTCCTGTTTAACACGCAACTTCTGATGATCGGTCTGGATCATCCGCTGGATGTGGTGATGGTGATCATTGTTTCGACGATCGCCATGCTGGTCTTTGCTGCAGCAACGCAGGGGTATTTCTTTGCCCGGTCCAAGCTGTGGGAAAGTGCGGCACTGCTGTTGATAGCGTTCACCTTGTTCCGTCCGGGTTTCTGGCTCGACATGATTGCGCCGCCATATGAAAACCTGCCGGCGACAACCATTGTCGAAGATGCCGCCAACATGCCGCCTGAATCCAACATCCTTCTGGATGTCGAAGGCATCAGCATAGAAGGGGATGAGGTTTCCAAATCCGTGATGCTGCCGCTTGGTCCGGCAGGTGCGGGTGAGGATCGCCTTTATCACGCCGGTATCGGTATCCGGAATGAAGATGGTCGTATCTATATCGACGATCTGGTCTTTGCTGGTCCGGCTGAGAAAGCCGGTCTTGATTTCGACTTTGAAATCACCGCGGTAAAGGTCGAGGCTGATCGTCCGGCCAAGGAAGTCTTCTTTATCCCGGCCTTCCTGTTGCTGGGTGGGATCATTGTTCTTCAACGCCGACGCAAGCGCAGTGAAGACGCGCTTGGTACGGCCTGACTGGGAGATTGAACATGTACAAGGATATTCTGGTCACAGTAGATCTTGATCATGAGTCTTCCTGGAAGAAGGCCGTACCGGTTGCGATCAAGCAGGCGCAAAGCTTTGGCGCGCGCCTTCATGTTCTGACCGTGGTGCCCACGGTTGGAATGTCGATGGTTGGCCAATTCTTCCCGAAGGGCTACGAAACCAAGGTTCTTGAAGCCTATAACGAACGTCTGCACCAATTTGTGGCTGAACATATTCCCTCAGACATCAAGGTGCAGCACATCGTGGGCCAGGGAACGGTTTACGAGGTCATCCTTCAGATAGCGAAGAAAACCAATTGCGACCTGATCGTGATCGGATCCCACCGCCCGGAACTGAAGGATTACCTTCTGGGGCCGAATGCTGCGCGCGTTGTGCGCCATGCCGATTGTTCGGTCATGGTCGTTCGCGAGTAGGCTTTGACGGCCTTTCTGCTTGAATAGAAAACGGGGGCGATGCAACTGCATCGCCCCCGTTGCCGTTGGGACGGATCAAATCATCACTTTGCTGCGCACGGGTTCGCAGCACATGGATTGGCCGCACACGGGTTTTTCGCAGCACATGGATTAGCTGCGCACGGGTTTGCCGCGCACGGGCTGCACGGGTTAACCACTTTTTTGGCGGCACACGGGTTCGCAGCGCAAGGGTTCGCAGCACAGGGGTTTGCGGCACAAGGATTGGCTGCACACGGGCTGCACGGTGCGCAGCTTGCCACTTCGGCGGTCGGTGCCGGAAGCGGGGTCGCCATCGCCATAGGTGTTGCCATGGCAAGGCTGGTGCCGATTGCCATCGCCGGGACGAGTGCCTTTTGTGCGAAAGTCATGGATTTCTTGGTCATGTCGTGCCTCTCTGAAGATCCGGTAAGTTCAATCCGGGGCGTTCCATCGCCCATCGGTAAGCGCACTATGATCCAATTCTTCACCGAAGCGGCGTCACATGGTTTCACTGTTGTGTGAGACCGTCGTGTTCAAAAAGGTGTTTGCCTACAATTGATTAGAAGCCCATTAGATAAAATGCATGTCACAAATACCGGTTAAAAACTGTCAAACCGATTGAAAGTGCGGCAAAAGTTCAGCATCTTGGGGTCAGTTATAAAGGGGGCTTAAGTTGGGGTTTCGTTTGAATAAAGCGTGAGCCGCACCGCCCATCAGGACGGAAGTTTGTATGATAGTCGGGGATCGTATCGCAGAAATCTGGAAGTTCTGCGCTGTTGCGTGCGTTGTTGGCCTTGCGGGAAACGCAGAGGCGGCAGGTAATGGAATTCCCGAGACGGTCGACATTCCGTCTGGCTGGTTCTGGCAGGGATCCGATTCAGTCGAACGGCAATATGCCTATCAGATTGACGAGCAGGTCTATGGCCATGACATCAGCCGCCGTAACCGTTGGTATGATCTCGAAGCCGATAAATGGCGCGTTCATCTTTTGGGCTATGATATCGGCAAAACACCGGTAACCAATGACCAGTATGCGGTTTTCGTCGAAGAAACCGGCCATCCCGCACCAACGATCAGTCAGGAAGACTGGGAACGTCAGGGGCTGATTTATAACTATGACACCATCGTGCCGTTCCTTTGGAATGATGGTCGTCCCCCGCGCGGGCGTGGCAATCATCCGGTCGTTCTGGTGTCGTGGCAGGATGCCAACGCCTATACCCGTTGGCTGAGCGAGAAGACGGGTGAAAGCTGGCACTTGCCCGACGAGCTTTATTGGGAAAAGGCGACGCGCGGCCCGGATGGTACGTTTTACCCTTGGGGAAATATTTTTGATGCAAGCCGCCTGAACAGTGCTGATAGCGGACCGTTTGATACCATGCCTGTCGGCCAGTTCGAGGCCGGGCCATATGGTGTGCTTGACGGTGTCGGGCAGGTGTTTGAATGGACGTCTTCGTCTTCTCAGCCAGGCTATCGCACAGTTAAGGGCGGATCATGGGATGATCGCGGGTGCGGGGTTTGTCGCCCGGCCGCCCGTCACGCCCGCCCGGAATATCTCAAGCACATCCTGATTGGTTTTCGGGTGATGCGCGATCACTGATCGCCCGAGACGATTGTTGCAAACCGCCATCAAATCACTAACTGTTGAAAGGGGTTTATTGGCGTGATCGGTCGCAAACCGCCTTATTCTGTGCAAAAGGAATAACGGGTGGATCGCAACGATGTTGGTAAAGAAATGACTGAAGACAAACTCGATTTGGCGTCTATCCCGACAGATCAGCTTGAAAAGATGTTGGCCGCGGGACGCGATGTTATGGAATGTCACCGCGTTTTGACGGCGACGGGCGATAACATCGTCGGTGAACTGATCAAGGGATCGGGGACGTTCTATGAATGGAACCACTACCCCGAAGGCGATGTCTATGATCGCCAGTCACATGCGCAGTTCTATTATCATGCCCATCCCAAAGAAGAACGCCGGGACTGGGACGAGCACGGACATTTCCATACATTCATGCGTCCGCGCGGGATGCCCGATGGCTGCAAACCCAAACAGATCGAAGGGTTCGCTTATCCCGAGGGACCGAACGATGCGCTTTCGCACCTGATCGCGTTCTCGATGGATGAGTTCGGCTTTTGCCAGCGATTGTTTACCACCAATCGGTGGGTCACCGGCGAAGTCTGGTATGACGCCGAAGACGTTATCGGCATGCTTGATGGTTTTGTCATCGACCATGCCCAGCCGTCTTGGCCGGTCAATCGGTGGGTGTCGGGCATGATGGTGCTTTTCCGGCCACAGATTGAACAACTGATCCGCGAACGCGATCAGGCCGTTGCAGACTGGGCGCAAAAACACCCGGACCGTGACGTCTATGAAGATCGTGATCTTGAAGTCACCGCGACCCTGGATGTCGCAACGGTGGAGCAGATGCGTGCGGTCGGCGAAGAACTTCTGCGTCGGCGCGAGGCGGCATAGCGTACCTGTGCAACAGGCATCTGGAATACCCAGGACGCATTGCCAGAGATTGTAAAGAGATCGCAAATAGCAAAAATGGCCGGGGCAGTTTGCTCCGGCCATTTCGTATTGCGAGATCGTGAAAGTGTTATTGAGCTTTCAGGAACTCGATGATGTCGGCAACATCTTCATCTTTGTTGAGTTTGAACGCCATTTTGGAACGTTCCTTGGAGCCCGCGATTTCACTGAGCTTGGCCGACGGGTCCTTGAGGTAGTCGTTAAGGAACGCCTCGTCGATGACAAAGCCTTTTTCGCAGGCAGCAAGATAACCCTTGCCGTATTTGAAACCTTCAACCGTGCCGCATTCACGACCGAACGAACCCGCAAGGCTTGGGCCGACCTTGTTCACACCAGCATCAAGGCTGTGGCAAGCAGCGCAGCGCTTGAAAAGTTTTTCACCTTTCTCCGCATCACCAGCAATCGCAGGGGCGGCAGACAGGAAGGCGATGGAGCTGGCAACGAGAACCAGTTTGCGCGAAAACGTCATTATTGAGCCTCTCTCTTAGTTCGATGTTCCCGGTGATCGGGACAATGCACCACTTTTTGGCGCATCTGTGGGTAAACGCAAGGTCAACGCGGGATATTGTTATGCGTCGAACAAGTACAAGATCGCTTGATCTTCAAAAACTGGTAACCAGATCTATCATAGTGTGATGGTGAAAAATTTGAGTTTAGTCAATTTTTCGACTGAGCTGTCGAAATTTGCCAGATTTCAGATGCTTCTGATTGCTGGTGTAAGGCTTAAGACTGAAATAGTGTGTTTTCGCCATTGTGGCAGAAGGTTTGATGAAATCCATCAGGGACGCGGAATGTCCCGGTTCGACAATTGATCAACAGGATGGTTGAAAATCAGGACCTTGTGCCCCAACTAAGGAAAATATGTTTGTCGAATTCCTGCCAGAAGTATAATGTTGCGCAGAAATTTGGCAGCCATATGAGAAGCGTGCCAGGAGATATCTATTGCCACGTATCACCAAAGAAGATCTGAGCAAGCTGGTTCAGGACCCGTCAGGGGAAAATCGCGCGGACACGGCCGACAAGATCAGTCGTGAATTCACGACCGAGACCCTGACTGACAGCGAACGTGTTCTGGCCGAAGATATTTTCCGTCTGATGATCCGTGACGCGGAAGTCCGCGTGCGCAAGGCCCTTGCCAAGAACCTCGCCCAGACGCCTTTGGTGCCCCACGACGTTGCCGCGACGCTGGCCCGCGATGTGGACGAGGTTGCGCTTCCGGTTCTTGAATTTTCCGAAGTTCTCAATGACGACGACCTTGTCGACATCATCGGTGACAATGCCGATAGTGTCGAAAAGCAGCGTGCGATCGCTTCGCGGTCATATGTTTCCGAAGTCGTTTCGGCAACGCTGGTCGATATCGGCCATGAAGACGTGATGGTCGACCTGATGTCAAACCAGGGTGCCGAAATCAGCGAGGTTTCCCTGCAAAAGGTCGTTGATGATTTCGGCGACAATGAACGCATCCAGAAACCGATGATCGAACGCAATCATCTGCCGATCACGATTGCCGAACGCATGGTGACACTGGTGTCCGAAGGGATGCGCTCGCAACTGATTTCGCGCGGTCACATCCCCGAGGGGATCGTTAACGCCGTCATGACCCAGTCGCAGGAAAGCGCGACCATCGGGCTCCTTGGTGACGGGGTTGAAGAACGCGATGTCGAACTTCTTGTCGAACATCTTTATAACAACAAGCGTCTGACCAGCGGTCTGATCCTGCGCGCACTTTGCATGGGCGATGTATCCTTTTTCGAGGCCGCATTGGCGAAACGTGCGGGTGTCTCGTTGATCAATACCCGTATTCTTATTCATGACAGTGGTCCGTTCGGCCTTGAAGCGATCTATAACAAGGCAGGCATGCCAGAACATTTCTTCCCCGGTGTTCGTGCGGCGATTGAAGTTGCCCGCGAAACTTCCTTTGACGGTGAAGAACATGACAAGGAACGCTATTCCCGCAGGATGATCGAACGGGTTCTGACCCAGTACGGTGATCTTGGGGTCGAGTTCGATTCCGATGACGTCGATTATCTGATGGGCCGTATGTTGCAGCTTCCGGGTGAACGGGCATTGCATCACTGATCTCGCCTGTCAGCACGATGATCTTGAAGTCAAAACCGCCCGATGTGTAATCCGGGCGGTTTTCTTTTGGGCCTTCGTTGCCCAAACAAAAAGGGCGCTGTCTTGCCGACAGCGCCCTTTGTCAGTTCTTATCCAAACGCCACGCTATTCAAGCAGCGTATTGGGCATCCACAGGGCCAGTTCCGGGAAGTACATCACGAGGATAAGACCCAGAACCTGCAGAAGTACGAAGGGAATGATGCCTTTGTAGATCTGCTGGATGGTGATGGATTTCGGCGCCACACCCTTGAGATAGAATAGGGCAAACCCAAACGGTGGCGTTAAGAAGCTTGTTTGCAGGTTCACCGCCACAAGGACCGCAAACCAGGTCAGAACCTGTGCCTCGGTGGCTTCAAGGCCGCCGATATCAAGGTGATGCCCAAAATCAAGCTGGGCAATGACCGGTGCAAAGATCGGCAGAACAATCAGGGTGATCTCGACCCAGTCAAAGAAGAAGCCGAGGATAAAGACGATCAGCATCAGCAAAAGCAAGATGCCCCACGATCCCAGTCCGGCACCTTCAACAAGGTCAATCACCAGATCATCACCGCCCAGCGAACGGAACACATAGGAAAACACCGTCGCGCCGGCAAACAGGAAGAACAGCATCGCGCCGGTCAGTGCAGACCGTTCGCAGACATCCTTAAGGACCGGCCATTTAAGGCGACCCTTGACCAGTGCAAGGAAGGTCGCACCAACCGCGCCAACGCCTGCGGCCTCGGTCGGGGTGGCAAAACCGGCAAAGATCGAGCCCAGAACAAGGACGATCAGGAACACTGGCGGCACGAAGCTGCGCACCACCATCATCGCCAGATCCTTGCCATGGATGGCTTCGCCTTCGGGAAGCGGCGGGGCAAGCGACGGATTTAACTGACAGCGCACAAAGATGTAGACGGTATAGAGACCCGCCAGGATCAGACCCGGAAGGATCGCCGCCAGGAACAGGTTGCCAACCGATACCGACAGAAGGTCGGACATCAGAACCAGCATGATCGATGGCGGGATCAGAATGCCCAGCGTCCCCGATGCCGCAATCGTCCCGGTGGCCAGTGACGGATCATAATTACGACGCATCATCACCGGCAGCGCCAGCAAGGTCATCATCACAACGGATGCGCCAATAATGCCGGTTGTTGCCGCCATGATGGTACCCATAAGAGTCACCGAAAGCGCAAGACCACCCGGCACTTTGCGCAGCAGCATGTTGAGGCATTCCAGAAGATCTTCTGCAACACCACTTTTTTCAAGCATCGTGCCCATGTAAATAAACATCGGCACGGCAACCATCACCATGTTTTCGGAGATGCCGCCCCAGATACGTGAAACGATATTGAAAAATTCAATAAACGAGAAAACGTCATAGGCCATGCCCAGGAAGCCAAAGCCGATCCCGATGCCGGAAATGACGAAAGCAACCGGAAGTCCCGTGAAGACAAGAATGCCGAGCGAGGCAAACATGAACAGCGGAAACCAGTCTTCGATATAGAAGTTATCCATTTGGAATTATCCCCGTTCCGCTCAGTCTTTGATCTTGGCAGTGCCAAGTTCTTCAAGATGGTGGGTCCCGACATAGTATCCTGCGCGCTTATGCAGGTTGGTCGGGCCAAAGACATAGACGAAGCATTTCAGGAAGATCGAAAGCCCCGCCATGGCGAGAAGGCCAAAGCCGATGGGAATGGTTGATTTGATGATCCAGCGATGGGTCAGACCCGTCGTTGAAGCCGATACTTCGCCGCTTTCAAACGAACGGGCGACAAAATCAAACCCGAAATACAGCACCAAAGCACAGAATGGCAGCACGCAAATGATGCCGCCGATCATCTCGACAATCGCGCGGGTACGGGGGCGAAGGTTGTCGCGGATAAGTTCAATACGAACATGTGCATCGCGAATATAGGCGAAGCCAAAGCACAGCATAAACAGGCCGGTATGCAGGTGCCATTCAAGCTCCTGGAGCTTGATGGATCCCTGACCGCCGAATTTACGTTGGATCACGTCGTACAGGATGACAATCATCAATGGTATCGCAAGCAGGCTTGCCCACTTTCCCACACGGGTCACGATGGCATCAATGATGTCACTAAATTTCAGTAGCGCTTCCATAGAAGGTCTCCCGGGTCTTCTTATCGCGGTCAAGGCCGGGGCACGGAGCACCCGGCCTTGCCGAGACTTGTTTTTGTCGACTGACTTAACAGTCGTTCAGACCTGTTGGATTAATCGAGATAACCGATGTCTTTCCAGATCTTGTAGTTTTCGCGGAAGCTCTGGAGGCTTTCATAAGCCATTTTGAAGTTCGCATCTTCAGCTGAAAGCTCGGCTGCGACTTCTTCCCAGGCACCACGCATGGCATCAAGCATTTCCGGCGACCATTTCTTGATGTTCACGCCTTTTTCCTGAAGTTCTTTCAGGGCGTCGAACTGGATCGCTTCACCTTCTGCAAAGCCATATGCAAGGTTGTCGTTACAGACAGACTCGATCTGGGCACGCTGGGTATCGGAAAGCGCATCCCATTTTTCCTTGTTCATCATCAGATCGAACAGGGTCGACTGCTGATGCCAGCCCGGGAAGTAGTAGTACTTCGCGACCTGGTGGAAGCCGAGTTTCAAGTCAATCGCCGGCATGGAGAACTCGGTCGCGTCAATCGTGCCAAGTTCAAGTGCCGGATAGATGTCGCCACCGGCCAGAAGCTGGGTGGACACACCAAGTTTTTCCATCACTTTCGCGCCAAGACCGAAGAAGCGCATTTTCAGACCCTTGAGGTCTTCCGGCGAATTGATCTCCTTGGAGAACCAACCAGATGCTTCCGGTGCGATCAGGCCGCAGAACAGCGATTTGATGCCATGTTCGGCATAAAGCTTGTCAAAAATTTCCTGGCCGCCGCCAAATTTGACCCATGCCAGATATTCACCTGCCTGCGGGCCGAACGGAACGGCACCGAAAAGCTGAAGGGCCGGAACCTTACCTGCCCAGTAACCCGGGGTGGAGAAGGCCGCATCAATCGAGCCGGTCGAAACCGCATCGAAAACTTCCAGTGCCGGCACAAGTGCACCCGGCTCATAGAATTTGATGTTGATATTGCCGCCAGAAACTTGGTCGATCTTCTCGTCGACGCGTTTGCCAAGCGTACCAAGCTGGGTCAGGCTGCCCGGATAGGTCGAGCCCATTTTCCAGCGAACGCGATCCTGGGCATCCGCATCAGAAGGTACTGCCGCAACCGCGACCGCAGCAAGAACGGCCGCACAAGTTGCGGATTTAAGCATTTTAGAAAAAGTCATTCGTCTTCCTCCCTAAGAAGTCCGAAATTGGTAATACCACGTGAGGCCGACCACCACCTTTTGCTTTTATTATTGGGTGGTATTCTCCCCGATTTTTATGTTGCAGGGCGAAGCATAAGCGTATTTCGCAAGGATGAGCAAGTTTGTTTCACCGTTTGCGAAAGAAAATATCCTTTTGCAGTGCGAAAAGAAAACTTCGTGTCTGGCGTGGAAAGCAGGAATTCAGCACGGGAATGCGCATTTGGCGTACATTCATGCCGTTTGAAAATTCCGCGTCAAAAAGCTGCATGATCGTCGCGGCTTAGGGGATTTTGGTTTTATCACCCTAATTATTGTGGGGGGATTCGTGATCGGGATTCTGTGTGACGCCAGGGGCATGTCCGGGTGATTGTTGCTGCAATTCAGGCGAACGATGCTGTCTTGCGATATTGCAAATGCAACAGATGGCGTCATTTCGACGTAACACAGGGGAAGAAATCGTTTGAAAACGAAAACGGGCGGCCTTTCAATGAAAGACCGCCCGACTGATGGTCGGAGCGAGAGGATTCGAACCTCCGACCCCTGCCTCCCGAAGACAGTGCTCTACCAGGCTGAGCTACGCTCCGTCAGTGGGCGGAGGTTTATCCCTTCTTTTGGCTTGGATCAAGCATAAATCAGCAATTTTTGCGTCCGGCCCGGCAAAATTTTCGTACAAATAAAATCCGGTTTCGTGACACCTAAAAAAGGTGTGCAAGACTTGGATTCTATACGTTAAGGTATATTAGTTATACTTTCTCGGTGGTTGGGGTACTTGGGGTGCTAGATGATACACACGAAGCTGGCGATGCAGGCCTGTGCGGGCAGGGCGATGAAGTTTGTTGCAGCCAGTGTCGCATCTACCTTGTTGCTGACAACCGGTTATTCATCTGTAGCACTTGCTCAGCAAAGCCCGACAACAACAGGTGTAAATTCCGGCGAACTTCTTAGAGGGTATTTCGCACCCCGTCTAACCACGCCAACCATGGACGTGGTGAACGCCCGCAAGGCTGAAGAATTAAAAAGGTTCCAGCAGCTTGGTTCGATACCGGGTGTCGGACCTGAAACCATCGTCATCAACGAAGTGCTGTTTTATGGCAATGACAATGTTGAAAACAGCGAGCTTCAACAGGTCATTGAAGCGTTTCTGAAACGCCCATTGACGGCGGCTGATCTGTCAGATGCGGCCTTGGCAGTTAGTGATGTCTACCATCAACGCGGTTTTCTTGCGGCACAGGTGGTTGTTCCTCCCCAGGAAATCGTGGACGGGCGCGTCGCATTCTGGGTGCTTGAAGGGTATCTTGATAAGGATGGCATTGTTCTTGATGATTACAGCAACGACACTGTGTCGATTGACTATATCAAACGAATTCTGACCCGCGAAATCACCGAAGGATCGCCAATCGAGCGTCACGAATACGAGCGCGCCTTGCGCATTGTTGAAGACCTGCCCGGTGTCCATGTTGAAAGCCGTATTTTCCCCGGGACAGAGGTCGGGACAGGGCGTCTTGGCGTCGATATCTATCAGACAGAACCCCTGACAGCGCTTCTGAGCTATGACAATTCCGGCTTCTATGGCACCGGCATCCACCGTGCAACGGCATTCGGTCGCAGCGAAAATGTGTTTGGTGGGCATGAGGCTCTGTCGCTGACATTCTCCACGTCCGGATCAGCCCAAAGATATGTCGGTGTTGACGGTGATGTGCCGCTTGGATCGGCTGGTTGGAAGATCGGGGCGCTTGCAAGTTACATGGATTATGCAATGCGCGACGAATACAACACCAGCAACGAACATGGCTGGGGCACTGTTTTCGGAGTGCGTGCTTATTATCCGTTGATGTTGTTGCGCGATACCACGGTCAGTGTCACGGCAAGCCTCAACCGTTCTGTCATGGCAGACGAATATGACGACTATGATGATTACGAGCGTAATGTCGATGTCGCAGAAATGACCTTCCATGGTGATCATGCCGATCTGTCAGGTGTTACATCCTTTGCGGCGCATTTTTTTGCCGGCCACGTTGATATCACCGAAGGAACCGATTTTGGCAAAACCGAGGGCGGGTTTGGCGTCGCCGAGCTTCATGCCAGTCGGCTGCAGGAATTCGGGAATCGCTTTAACGGCTATGTCGAAGGCAAGTTGCAGGTCTCAACCCAAAACCTCGACGGGCTGATGCGTTGCAGTATTGGTGGGCCTGACAGCAACCGGGGCTACGCTGTTGGAGAAGTCAGTGCAGACCAGTGTTTCGTTGTAAACAGCGATATACGCTATGACCTGGATCAGGATCTGTTACCGGGCGCGGCGCAGGTCGGTGCCTTTGTGGACTATTCACTTAGCCAGCAAGACCATACCGATATTTCCGGGGTCGATAATCACCGTAATAGTTTGGCCAGTATCGGGGTCTTGGCAAACCTGCAGGTATCAGACAGCAGCTTTTTGAATGCGTCGCTTGGCTACCAGCTGACCGAAAGCGAAGAGAAAAAATCGCTTGGCAATCAGGCAGATTACAGAAGCTCGCCGGTCCGTTTCTGGCTGCAAGCCGTGATACAGTTTTAGGAAGAGGCCCGAAGATGATCACAATCAACTACAAGGCCGCGCTAAAATATGCCCTGCTGATGGGGGTTACGGTTGTTGCTTTTGATGTGCAGGCCCGCCCCAACGGGAATGCATATGGATATTGTCATAACCATGCATGTCCGTCTGGGTCTTCGACGAACAATCTGATTTCCACACCGGTGATGCCTGTCGTCACCACAACGCAACCGGTTCAAACGGTGACACAGCCGGTTACACCGACACGCCATACGCTTAAGCCCAAAGTACGGATGACCAAAAAGAAGGCGAACCGGGTCGTGGCGTCGGCCAGCAAGACCTCCAAGGGGGCAAAGCCGCCTAAACTGGTGGGGGCGTCAATCTCTGGCCAAAACTATCCGGTTCCACCGATGCCGACCCAGAAGGTCCCAGGTCTTGCAAACGTTCCTGTGCCGCCACAGATCGCATCCGTGACCGAACCCCCAATATTGCCCGGCTATATAGATTATCCACACTATGTCGGGCCGCGTGACCCGGTTACGGGCTATCCGACACCATCCGTCCCGGTTCAGTTGATTCCGACGCAAGTTCAATACCCGGTCCCGACTGCACAAACGGTTCAGGTACCAACCATGCTTCCGGGATATATCGACTACCCGGACTACACCGGAAAACGTGATCCCAACACCGGTTATCCCATGCCAGTGATGCCGGATATGAAAATTCCAAGTCTTGCAGTGGTTGTCGCCCCAACCCCGCAAACGGTTCAAGCGCCATCGCTTTTGCCTGGCTATGTCGATTATCCCGACTATACCGGGATACGCGATCCGAGCACGGGGTATCCAGTGCCACAGCTTGGGACGCAAAAAATCCCGGGACAGGTCCAAAATCCGGTTCCAACAGCCCAGACCGTTCAGGCACCAGATCTTTTGCCGGGCTTTATTGACTATCCGGACTTCAAGGGGCCACGTGACCCGGCAACCGGGTACCCGATGCCTGTTATTACACCGCAACGTAGTCCATCCCTTGCAACCAATCCGGTCCCGACACCCAAACCGTATGTCGAACCGAAGTTGCTGCCGGGATATCAGGCCTATCCAGGTTATCGCGGTCCGCGTGACCCGAATACAGGTTACCCCATGCCAAGCATGCCAGCCCAGTTGATACCGCAACTGGCATCGGTCACAAATGCCGGCAACGTCCCGACGCCGGATCCTGTAAATGTCCCCGGATTCTTGCCGGGCTTCGTGGATTACCCGTCCTACCGCGGGCCGAGGGATCCGGTAACGGGCTATCCAAGGCCGGATGGCGGATTAAATGGCGGTGCTGTACCCGGGCAGGCAGTGCATGGTCCTCGTTTGAATGCGGATGGGGACAACTGGCATTCCATTCGGAGCGGCCCTGCCTATTATTCCGGGCCGCGAGATCCTGAAACAGGGTTCCCGTTGCTTCCGGCGCATGGCATGGTGACCTATAGCGACTCACCGACGCCAGTCTTTGCCGCAGGCTCCGTACCATCGGTCCAGGTCCGCCAGATCGAGGTCGGAGTCCTTTCAAGCTTGCGCCTGAATGTCATTGGCGTTGCCTTGCCGCATTTCGAATAGAAACTGAACTTGCAACGCAAAAGGCCCTGAAACGCATAAACGTTTCAGGGCCTTTGAATGATGGTCGGAGCGAGAGGATTCGAACCTCCGACCCCTGCCTCCCGAAGACAGTGCTCTACCAGGCTGAGCTACGCTCCGTCATTCTGCGAAGCCGGGTGATAATGGTTTATCGCAGGCGACGCAAGATATTTTTGCGCCGTCCGGGTGTGACCCCGGCATGCGCAACGGGAATATCGATTAGTATGGGCGCGAAATGCAGAACTCGACTGCCTCGACCATTGCATCCTTGATCGCGCCATCGTCAAAGCGGGACAGGGTGGCAATCGCCTTTTCGCCGAATTCGCGGGCGCGATCCATTGATGCATCGAGTGCATCATACTTGCGGATCAGCGTTTGCGCACGATCCAGATCGCCATCCTGGAAGTCCTGATCTTCCATGCAACGACGCCAGAAGGCCTTTTCGTCTTCATCGCCATTGGCATAGGCAATGATCACCGGCAGTGTCACCTTGCCGTCGCGGAAATCATCGCCAACGGTTTTGCCAAGGGTTGCCTGATGGGCGGAATAATCCAGAACATCGTCAATCAGCTGGAAGGCGGTGCCAAGGTAAATGCCATACAGGCGAAGGGCTTCTTCATCCTCGGCCGAACGTTCGGCAATCACCGCACCAATCTGGGATGCCGCGCCAAACAGGGCTGCGGTCTTGGCGGTGATCACTTCGAGATAGGCCTCTTCGGAGGTGCCCATGTCATTGGCGGTCGAAAGTTGAAGAACTTCGCCCTCGGCAATGACGGCAGATGCTTGTGCCAGAATATCAAGAACGCGCAGCGACCCGGTTTTGACCATCACGACAAAGGCGCGCGCAAACAGGAAATCACCGACCAGAACGCTGGCCTCGTTGCCAAACAGGGCATTTGCCGATGCCTGGCCACGGCGCAGCTGGCTTTCATCGACCACGTCATCGTGCAGAAGGGTCGCGGTATGAATGAATTCAACGCAGGCCGCAAGGTTCACAGCGTGCGGTCCATCGCCATACCCGCAAAGCCGTGCTGATGCCAGTGTCAGCATCGGGCGCATGCGTTTGCCGCCCGCCGCGACAAGATGGGTGGCCAATTGCGGAATCAGGGCGACTTCGCTGTGCATGTTGTCGATGATCACCTGATTGACGCGCTTCATGTCGCCATCAACGAGGTTGACCAGTGAATCAAGGCTCGGCTGAGTCTTTGGCTGCGGTGCGGTATTGGTCACGCTGTATTCCGACTTCTCAAATGGCATCTTCGCTGCCTGCGTGGGCGAAGATTGCAAATAACAGCAGGCGGCCTCAACATAGATAGGCCAAGCTGTTGTGGTCAAGTGGACAAATGCGGTTCAGATCAAGCTTGAACCACAGATAATTCAGGGTTTCTTGCAGAGTGTTTTGAAAACCATCGCCACAAACGCCTACATTATAGAGATATTATCGTTTTTTGGATTTCTTCTTATTTCAGAACGTATGCAAGACCAGATCACAGTTTGAAGGAAAATGCAGATGATCGAACTTTTTCGCAGTAACGATCCCATCGAACTGAGCTGGGCACAGGCTGTTTTGGCCGATGAGGGCATCGACAGCCATATCTTTGACTATCACGCCAGTATTATCGAGGGGTCCATCGGTGCCTTGCCACGGCGTCTGATGGTGGATGGTGATGCGGAAAGTCGTGCGAAATACGTTCTTGATGTTGCCAGACGCGAACTGGATGCGCATAACGCAAAGCGTGATGCGTCGGACGCGATGACGTCCGAGTAACAGGTCAATCAGATCAGGACAATCGATGGTGAATGCAGCCACACGCATTGAAGTGCCCGACTTCCCCGAAGAACGCATCAGCCATGATTTTCTTCTTGGCGGATCGGTGGTGCTCAAGCAGCCGGTCGACGGCTATCGGGCAGCGGTGGATGCTGTGTTGCTGGCGGCATCGGTTTCGATCAATTCCCGTCGTGATGAAAATATCCTCGATGTCGGGGCGGCTGTCGGTACGGCCGGGCTTTGCGTTGCCCGCCGTCTGGAAACGGCGAAGGTGACTGGTGTAGAGCTGCAAGACGATCTGTATGCGCTGTTTTGCCGCAACGTGATGGAAAATGATCTGGCGGGGCGTGTGACGCCCATCCATGGCGATATCAATGATGGTCGCCTGCCGCTGATGGCGGAAAGCTTTGATCAGGTCATTTCTAACCCGCCCTATTATGCCGGGGGCACGCGACCCAGCAATGAAAGCCGCGCCAAGGCCCATCAGGAAGGCACTGCAAACCTTAAGGACTGGATTGCCTTTTGTCTTAAGATGGTGCGGCAAAAGGGACGGATTACGCTAGTACACCGCGCCGATCATTTGGACCGGATCATTGGTCTGTTGCATGGACGGGCCGGTGACATGACGGTTTATCCGATCTGGAGCAAAGTGGATGCCGAGGCGCCCTTGCGTGTGATTGTCTCGGCGCGTAAGGGCGTTGCGTCGCCATTAACCATGCGGCGCGGGATCGTTTTGCATGATGAAGGCGGGGCCTATTTGCCGCAAACCGATACCCTTTTGCGCAGCCCTATGGCATTGCCCGGTTTCTAATTCGGTCAAACTTCAATATAAGAACGACATGCCTGCTACAGATGTCGCAGATAAATCCGTGCTTTGGGACCTGATATGCTGAGTTTTTCGAAAATCCTCTTCACCGCGCTGATCATCGTTGTCGTCTGGCAAGGCTTCAAGCTGTTTAATCGCGGCAAACAGGTTTCAAGCAACGAACAGCCCAAGCAAACCGGCCAGGAAAAGAAAAAGCAAACCAGGCCGATTGCCCATGAACTGGAAAAATGCCCGCATTGCGGCGTTTACCATGCCGAAGGCAATGCGCATCGCTGCGATGGTTAAGCCGTTTCAGCGATAAAAGCCGGGTTCTGATCAAAGCGCCTGTGCGGCATTCGACTTTGGGGCAATCCGCGTGAATTTGTCTTGGATTTTTCCCCATAATCGATGATCAATGTTGCTGCAATGCGGCATGATCGCGAAGGGCGGGATACAAGGGTTGCAAATTCAGCGCGTCTCAGGGCTTTTGCCTTCTTGACCGCGCGGGGGCAGGGCGGTAGCTTGCCGCCTTAAATTTACGCACAACAGTAACAGAGAGTTCGCGCCATGGCGCTCGACGGGTCGCAACGTCCCCCTTCATTCCAGGAAATCATTCTTCGACTGCAAAGCTATTGGGCCGATCAGGGATGTGTCATCCTGCAGCCTTATGACTTGGAAGTCGGTGCCGGTACCTTCCACACCGCGACAACCCTGCGCGCGCTTGGTCCGGAAACCTGGAATGCAGCCTATGTGCAGCCGTCCCGTCGCCCAACCGATGGTCGTTACGGCGAGAACCCGAACCGTCTGCAGCACTATTACCAGTTCCAGGTGCTGATGAAGCCGTCACCGGCCAATTCACAGGACCTTTATCTTGGCTCGCTGAAACATCTGGGCATTGACCCGATGGCCCACGACATCCGCTTTGTCGAGGATGACTGGGAAAGCCCGACACTGGGCGCATGGGGCCTTGGCTGGGAAGTGTGGCTTGACGGTATGGAAGTCACCCAGTTCACCTATTTCCAGCAGGTCGGTGGTTTTGAATGTAACCCGGTCCCGGTCGAGCTGACCTATGGTCTGGAACGTCTGGCGATGTACATTCAGGGCGTCGAAAACGTCTACGACCTTGATTACAACGGCGCAGGCGTGACCTATGGCGACGTGTTCCTTCAGAATGAAAAAGAACAGTCGACCTATAACTTTGAAGTCGCAAACACTGAAATGCTGTTCCAGCACTTCAAGGATGCGCAGGCCGAATGTGCGGTGAATATCGAACGCGGTCTGGCCCTGCCGGCCTATGAGCAGGCCATGAAGGCATCACATCTGTTTAACCTCCTTGATGCGCGCGGCGTGATTTCCGTGACCGAACGTGCGGCCTATATCGGCCGTGTTCGTGACATGTCGAAATCCTGCTGCGAGGCGTGGCTGCGGTCGCGCGGCCATCTGAATGAGGAGGCATAAGTCATGGCCGAATTACTTCTTGAACTGTTCTCCGAAGAAATCCCGGCCCGCATGCAGGCACGTGCAGCCGAAGACCTGACCAAACTGGTCACCGATGGTCTTAAGGCCGCCGACCTTGGGTTTGATAAGGTCGAAGCACTGGTGACCCCGCGTCGCCTGACCCTGATTGTCGATGGTCTGCCGGAAAAACAGCCAGACCTGCGCGAAGAACGCCGTGGTCCGCGTGCTGATGCCCCCGAAAAGGCCATCAATGGCTTCCTTGCGGGCAATGGTGTCACCCTTGATCAGTGCGAAAAGCGTGAAACGCCCAAGGGCGTCTTCCTGTTTGCCATTGTCGAACAGAAAGGCCGTGCTGCGTCCGAGGTCATCAAGGACATCATCGAAGATGCGATGAACAAACTGCCCTGGCCGAAATCCATGCGCTGGGCAGACCAGAAAATCCGTTGGGTGCGTCAGCTTGACCGTATTCTGTGCCTGTTTGATGGCAAGATCATTCCGGTCAGTTATGGTCCGGTCACCGCAGGCGATACCACCCGTGGCCATCGTTTCCTGGCTCCGGCTGAATTCAGCGTATCGAACTCCGCCGAGTACAAGGAAAAGCTGCGCGCAGCCAAGGTCATGCTTGACCGTGAAGAGCGCAAGCAGGTCATCCTTGAGGGTGCCAAGAAACTTGCCGCTTCCGAGGGCTTTGAACTTCTGGAAGACAATGGTCTTCTGGAAGAAGTCTGTGGTCTGGTTGAATGGCCGGTCCCGGTTATGGGCAAGGTTGATGACCAGTTCATGGATATCCCGCGCGAGGTTCTTGAAACCTCCATGCGTGAACATCAGAAATACTTCGTGGTCGAAGACAAGGCTGGCAAGCTTGCCGCGCGCTTCATCACGGTTTCAAACATGATCACCGCAGACAACAACGCCAAAATCATCGCCGGGAACGAGCGTGTTTTGCGCGCACGTCTGCATGATGCCAAGTTCTTCTGGGATCAGGATCGGAAAGTGACGCTGCAATCGCGTCTGCCGAAACTTGATAACATCGTCTTCCACGCCAAGCTTGGTTCGCTGGCAGAGCGCGTCTTGCGCCTGCGCGGTCTTGCGCGTGAAGTATCTGCGGAAATTCCGGGCTGTGATGTCAAGCTGGCCGACCGAGCAGCAGAAATCGGCAAGGCCGATCTGGTGTCGCAGATGGTGTTTGAATTCACCGAACTGCAAGGACTGATGGGGAAATACTACGCCGAAAATGACGGCGAAGCCCCGGAAGTCGCCAACGCCATTGCCGAGCATTATGCACCGGCCGGCCCGTCGGACATGTGCCCGACGGCACCGGTTTCGGTCGCACTCGCCTTGGCTGAGAAACTTGATACCCTTGCCGGGTTCTTTGCGATTGATGAAAAGCCGACCGGTTCAAAAGACCCGTTTGCCTTGCGTCGTGCGGCACTGGGTGTCATTCGTCTGGTTCTGGAAAACGGATTGCGTTTGCCGCTGCGGCGTCTGTTTGCATTCGCGGTTTCCCAGTACCCGGCAACCATTCGTCGTGACGAGGCGGTTGAAGACCTTCTGGCCTTCTTTGCAGACCGCCTGAGAGTCCATCTGCGTGAACAGGGTGTGCGCCATGATCTGGTGTCGGCCGTGTTTGCACTGGATGGCGAGGACGATCTTGTCCGCCTGTTGGCCCGTGTTGAAGCGCTTTCCGATTTTGTCTCTGGCGAAAGCGGCGTCAACCTGATGGCCGGATACAAGCGTGCGTCAAACATCCTGCGCATTGAAGAGAAAAAGGACGATATGTCCTATAAAGCGGACGTTTCCGCCGATCTTCTGAGCCTGGAAGAAGAACGCAAGCTGTATGAGGCGCTCATTGATGTCCGGCACAAGGCCTTGCCACTTCTGCGTGACGAGGACTATGCCGCGGCAATGACCGAATTTGCGCGGTTGCGTGAACCGGTCGATGCATTCTTCGAAAAGGTTACGGTCAATAGCGACAATGCTGACGAACGTGCCAACCGCTTGAAGCTGTTGGCACAAATTCGCACAGCGCTGCACGATATTGCCGACTTCTCGAAAATCGAATCATAAAACAGGTCAAGGTTGCGGGGCTTTCCCCATCCGGGGAGGCTCATCGGGGCCTCGACCAGATGAGGAAAAGGCAAGATGACCAAATGGGTTTACGGTTTCGGTGGCGGTAGCGCCGAGGGCCGTTCGGATATGCGTGAACTTCTGGGCGGCAAGGGGGCCAACCTTGCCGAGATGTGCAATCTCGGACTTCCTGTCCCGCCCGGCTTTACCATTACAACCGAAGTCTGCACGGCATTTTATGACAATGACCGTGCCTATCCCGATGGTCTGAATGCCGAGGTCGAAACCGCACTGGCATCTGTCGAAAAAGTTGTTGGTCGCAAGTTTGGCGATGCCAAGGACCCGCTTTTAGTTTCCGTCCGTTCCGGCGCGCGCGCATCAATGCCCGGCATGATGGACACAGTGCTTAACCTCGGCCTCAATGACGAGACGGTCGAAGGTTTGGCAACAGTGTCAGGCGACCGTCGGTTTGCCTATGACAGCTACCGCCGTTTCATTCAGATGTATGGCGACGTCGTGCTGGGCGTTGATCACTATCACTTCGAAGACATCCTTGAGACCGTCAAGGAAGACAAGGGTGTCAGCCTTGATACCGATATGGGTGCAGACGACTGGGCCGAAGTCGTCGAGGCATTCAAGAAAAAAGTCAAAACCGAACTGGGTGAACCTTTCCCGCAAGATCCGCGCGAACAGCTGTGGGGCGCCATCGGTGCCGTGTTTGGCAGCTGGATGAACGCGCGCGCCAATACCTATCGCCGCTTGCATAATATCCCGGCCAGCTGGGGTACGGCGGTCAACGTGCAGGCGATGGTCTTTGGCAATATGGGCGATGACTGCGCTACTGGCGTTTGCTTCTCGCGCAACCCGTCGACCGGCGAAGACCGGTTCTATGGCGAGTACCTGATTAATGCGCAGGGCGAAGATGTGGTTGCCGGTATTCGTACACCGGCCCCGCTGACCGAAATTGAAAAACAGGAATCCGGTTCGGACCTGATTTCGATGGAAGCCGCCATGCCGGTCGTCTTCAAGGAGCTTTGCGATATCCGCGAAAAACTTGAATCCCATTACCGCGACATGCAGGACATGGAATTCACCGTTGAGTCTGGTAAGCTTTACATGCTCCAGACCCGTGCGGGCAAACGTACGGCAAAGGCCGCATTGCGGATCGCGGTTGAAATGTGCCGAGATGGTGTGATTTCCCAGGAAGATGCGATCAGACGCGTCGATCCCGCACAGCTTGATCAGCTGCTGCACCCGACCCTTGACCCTGAAGCAGATCGCAAGGTCGTTGGCATGGGCCTTCCGGCGTCGCCGGGGGCGGCATCGGGCCAGATCGTCTTTTCTGCCGAGGCCGCCGAAGAATGGGCGGGCAAAGGCCGCAAGGTTGTACTGGTGCGTATTGAAACCAGCCCCGAAGATATCGCCGGCATGCATGCCGCCCAGGGTATTCTGACATCACGCGGTGGCATGACCAGTCACGCAGCCGTGGTTGCGCGTGGCATGGGTACGCCATGCGTTTGTGGTGCAGGTGCGGTTAAGATCGACTATGCCAACAAAACCATGATGTCAGGCGGTGTGACCCTGAAAGAAGGGGACGTCATCACTCTTGATGGCGCCACGGGTGAAGTCATGCTGGGTGAAGTTGCGACCCTGAAGCCCGATCTTTCGGGTGATTTCTCGCAACTGATGGAATGGGCCGATGCCTTGCGTCGCCTTAAAATCCGCACCAACGCCGAAACCCCGGAAGAAGCCGAAACCGCACGTGGTTTCGGGGCAGAGGGCATTGGTCTTTGCCGTACAGAACACATGTTCTTTGATCCGGAACGCATTGTCTCGATGCGCGAAATGATCCTGGCCGAAACCGAGAAGGGCCGCCGTGCCGCACTGGCAAAGCTTCTTCCCTATCAGCGTCAGGACTTTATTGACCTGTTCCGCATCATGAAGGGACTGCCGGTTACCATTCGTTTGCTCGATCCGCCGCTTCATGAATTCTTGCCGCATGGCGATGCTGAAATCGCTGACGTGGCCAAGGCCGCCGGTGTGTCAGAAGCCATCGTCAAGCGCCGCTTGCTTGATCTGGCCGAAGCCAACCCGATGCTGGGCCATCGCGGGTGCCGTTTGGGCATCAGCTATCCGGAAATCTATGAAATGCAGGCCCGCGCCATTTTCGAAGCCGCGATCGAGGTTTCCAAGGATGGTGGCGATCCGGTCATTCCGGAAATCATGATCCCGCTGATTGTCGGCAAGAAGGAACTCGAAATCCTCAAAGCCGCGATCATCAAGGTTGCCGCCCAAGTCGAAGACGAGAAAGGGGCCAAGCTGAAATATCTGGTTGGCACCATGATCGAATTGCCGCGTGCAGCACTGCGGGCGGGTGAAATCGCCGAAGAAGCCGAGTTCTTCAGCTTTGGCACCAACGACCTCACCCAGACCACCTTTGGTCTGTCACGTGATGACGCATCGCGCTTCCTTGATACTTATATCTCCAAGGATATCTTTGCCGGTGATCCGTTCGTATCGCTCGATCAGGAAGGGGTTGGCGAACTTGTCAGCATTGCCGCCGAACGCGGTCGTGCGACCCGTGGCGACATCAAGCTTGGCATTTGTGGTGAACATGGTGGCGACCCGGCATCCATCGCGTTTTGCGAGGCACAGGGACTTGATTACGTGTCATGTTCCCCGTACCGCGTGCCGATTGCGCGCCTTGCCGCTGCCCAGGCAGTGCTTGGCAAGTAATCGCCGCAATTGAACTCGATTTGCGAATGAAGACAAAGACGGCAACGGGTATCCCGTTGCCGTTATTTTTTGCCTGATGGTGATGACGGATCGTTGCGCTGGGCAAGGTGTTTCATCACCAGCATTGCGCCGACTGATAGGCCTAGAAGCAGCAAGATGATGCCGCCAATCTTGAAAAGCTTCTCGTAAAGAAGGCGGTTGTGATATTCCGCCTCGCGCATTTCAGTCAGATGGGTAATCACGGCATCAAGTTGCGGACGATAACGTTCTTCGGGCGCAAGCGTACTTTCATAGCGCACGGCACGCAGCAACATGTTCAGCCGTTCAACCGCATCGAGGTAATTTTCCTCGGTCATGCGGGCCTGTTCGATTGTGGGTCTCAGTGCCGGTTTCTCATTCGGTCCAAGAAAGTGGCCTGGATAGTCTTTAAGATCAGGCCAGTGATTGTCCAGACAGTCGCGAACATTGGTGACAATCGCGCCACACGGCACGATCTTCTGCGGATAAAATCGAAGCAGCGTACCAAGCGCCATCTGTTTGATCTGATGACCCTTGCGGTTATAGGCCTCGGTGATTGTGGCCATTTCCTTTTCGGCCTCGGCAATCGACATGTCGGAAACAGGCACGTCACTTAGGCCCGGTGCAGCTTGCTGTGCCACGGCCATAGCAGGCATCATGGCAAGCGCGCAAAGCGCAGCCATCAAGCCCTGGGCAGAAAGGACCCTGTTCCACAGTTTCATCGCAGTTCCCGATTTTGCTTTTCTTTTAACATAGGGGCTTTTGCGGCGTTGCAACAGGTTTTAACGAAAGCGGGCCCCGCAAGGCGGGACCCGTCTTAGATGTAAATATGACTTTTGGGCGCCGAGGTCAGGCTGCGTTTTCCGGCAACTGAACCCAATCGGGAACAGAAACCGTAATCTTTGCGTCGCCTGCGCTGAGCTCAGAATCGCCCTCAACCCGCTCAAGCCGGATCATTGCCAGCCCATGGTCACCATGGACAGATCGAATGATCCCGGCTTCCTTGTCGCCATTCATGATCGGCGTGCCGGCATCCGGCGCCGGGCCGTCAATTTTGATGGGCAACAGGCGTTTGCGGACAAGACCGCGATATTTGGTCCGGGCGGTAAGCTCCTGACCCATATAGCAGCCCTTTTTGAAATCAACACCGCCAAGCTCTTCAAAGCCATTCTCAAGCAGGATGGATTTCTCGATTTCCAGTTCTTCGCTGCCATTGGGAATGCCAAGCGAAACGCGCATTTCGTGGTAGGTTTCGATATCGCGTTCCTCGGCACCAATTGCGGCCATTTCGGTCAGCGCATTTTTCGGCAGAAGAACACGCGCGCCCATCGCGCTCAGGCGCGGATCAACCGCCTTGATGCCATCGGCCATATGTGCGGTCGCACCGGGTGTTGCATCCAGCGACAGGGCGGAAAGCGCATCCTTGCCAAATACGGCAATGACGTCGTAGCTGTCGGTGACATCTGTCAGTTCTGCCTTGGCGCGGAGTTTATACATGCGAAGCTTTTTGAACAGTTCGGCCGCACGCTCGCCATTCTCGCCGCGCTCGCATTCAATCAGCAGGCTGTCTTCATCCTGATGATAGACAAAGAAATCAAAAAGAAACTTGCCCTGCGGCGTTAAGAGCGCGCCATAGCCGGATTTCTCGGCCGAAATGGTTTCGATATTGTTTGATACCAGCCCTTGCAGAAAGCTGACCCGGTCCGGGCCGCTGACACGGATCACGGCGCGATCCGGCAAAAGGGCGTAAAAAGTCTCACTCATGATATTTATGGCTCCGGTAAATCGGAATTGTTTGGGCGAAATGTGGGGCAATCACACAAATTTCGCAAGACCTGTCTGTGCGGAGGCAGGGTGGGTAAGCTATAAGAAAACCCTTCATAAAACGCCGTCGAACGGATAGAACCAAACTTATGAAAATCTTGATGCTTGATCACTCCATCGGCTTTGATCCCAAGGATCGCGAAGCCCGTCCGCTCGGAACATGCCAGCGCGCTTTCATTGCCTTGGCTGAGTCCCTTGTTGCCCGTGGTCACAAGGTCGAAGCGCGCCGCAATGGCGGCATTGACAAGGACATGCACGGCGTTGCCTGGCGACAACTTGATGCCGAACTGCCGCCCTTTGGCGGCGATGCGGTCAATACCGTAATTGTCTGGCGTGATCCGGCATTGCTGAGCCACGCTTCGGTGCCCGAGGGGGCGACTGTCGCGCTTTGGTTCGATGGCGATCCCGCACGACTGAATGCCGATGATGTGCGTCTGGTTCTGCAGGAAAAGAAAGTTCAGGTCATCTTTACTGATGATGCGCAGGCAAAGGCCTTTGATGCCGACCTTGCCAAAAAGCCGATCGTGGTCAAACCGGGTGCGACAACATCCTTTGTCATGGCATCGAACATGCACTGGGCGTTTGAATCGCGCGACGAACTGGCTGTAACGGTTGCCAACAGTTCGACCGGGATCGCCCAGATCATTCGCATCTGGGAAACCTATGTCGCGCCCAAGGCGCCAAACGCGATCCTCGAAGTCTATGCCTATGACCTGTTTAGCGCCATGGCAGGCGAGAATGACAGCGTGTCGGACGACCTGCTTGATATGGTGCGATCCGCCATCGACAAAGGGGTTCGGGTCCATCATCCGAAACCAGAGGCCGACATGGCCGAAACCGTTGCCAATGCCCGTGCGTTTTTGCACCACGGTAAGTACGGCTCGGATCATGTCGGGCAGTGGATTGTCGATGCGCTGGGGGCTGCAACGCCTGTTGTGTCCTATGGCGGGATTGCCAAAAGCCGGGTTGAGGATGGCAAGACGGGCTACATCGTTCCGGACGAGGCCGCATTTGGAAACATCACGTCTCAGCTTCTGACCGACCGGTCCTTCTTTGCCAGCCAGTCCGAAGCCGCACGCAATGATCGCCGCGAATGGATCCATGTCGCTGGCGAGTTGGAGAAACTGTAATCCGTGCGCCTGCTGTTCATTACCTCAAATCGCCTCGGTGATGCGGTGCTTTCGACATCGGTTTTGCGCCACTATGTCGAAACCTACCCCGGCATCCGCGTGACAGTGGCCTGCGGCCCGGTTGCTGCACCGATCTTCGAAGCTGTCCCGAACCTTGAACGCATCATCAAAATGCCAAAGCAAAAACGCGGCGGCCATTGGTGGAAACTCTGGAAATCGGTTGTCCTGAACTGGTGGGACATCATCGTCGATCTGCGCGGTAGTGCAACGGCTTATGTGTTGCCGGGCAAGACTCGGGTGGTGTTGCCTGGTAATGACGATGATTTGCACCGTGTTGAACAGCTCGGAAAATTGATTGGTGTTGAACCTGCACCGTTACCAGTTCTCTGGACCCGTCCTGAGGATGAGGCGCGCGCGAAAGAGCTCATTCCTGAGGATGGCAAGCCGTTGCTGGCTGTTGGGCCATCTGCGAACTGGATTGGTAAGACTTGGCATCCCGAACGGTTTGAAGAAACAATTGCCGAACTGACCAAGCCCGGTGCTGTGCTTGAGAATGCGCGTGTGCTTCTGGTCGGGGCGCCAAGTGAACGTGATGCGTCTTCTCCCGTTATTGAGAGTATTCCGTCCGATAGACGCGTAGAAATATTTGGAACAGAGCATCTTTTGACTGTGATGGCCTGTCTGAAAAAAGCCGATCTGTATGTCGGCAATGACTCCGGCCTTATGCACATGGCAGCTGCCTCTACGCGACCGACACTCGGGCTTTTTGGCCCGTCGCGTGAGGAACATTATGGCCCTTGCTCGAAATGGGGACGGGCGGTGCGCACGGAATGGTCATTCGATAAAATCATGGCCAACCGTGAAAGTTACCTATCGAAAGAAAATTTGATGGAAACCTTGCCGGTTGCCAAAGTTGTCGCGGCGGCAATTCAATTGGTTAAAGACTATCGCAATCAGGAAATCGGCGATGAGTGATAAAAAACCGCGTATTTCAGTCGTGATCTGTGCTCATAACGAGGAGGAAAGACTTCCTTCCTGCCTTGAAAAAGTGACTTTTGCAGACGAGATCGTCGTAATTTGCGATAAATGTACTGACAAAACCGAAGACATCGCCAAGGGCTTTGGGGTCAAAACTGTCGTCGGTAGCTGGGACATTGAAGGCGACCGTCGCAACCGCGCAATAACCGAAGCAAGTGGTGACTGGATATTCGAACTTGATGCCGACGAGCATATAAATGCAGAGCTGGCAGCGGCCATTCCTGAAGCGGTTCTTTCGGACAAGTTCGACTCATATTTGATCCCGGTCGACAATTATGTCGGGAAGCGCCTTGTGCGGTACGGTTGGGGGGCATCCTTTGGGACGTCTGCTGTTTGGCGACTTTATCGCAAGGGGTGCAAGAACTGGGGGGACGAGCGGGTTCATCCCTCGTTTGAGCTGACCGGTAAAAAAGGCCCCCGACTTGATGGTGCGTTGGTTCATTTTGTTGATCGCAACATCTCAGACATGATCCGTCGATTTGACAGTTATACCTCTGCGCGCGCTGCCGATCTACGCGCCACCGGAAAGATTGGCAGTTTTGCTCACAACTTCCGCCGAATTATATCGCGCTTTTGGCGCTGTTTTGTGTCGCGCAAGGGATATAAGGAAGGTGGGTTAGGCTTTTTGATCGCGTTGCTGGCAGCTTTGTTCCCGATGGTGTCCTATCTCAAGGCGCGCTATGACGACGAGTAAGAGAGGCGCATCGGAGAACTGCCAATGACCATGCTGCTGCAAACCATGGCCGGAAGCCCATTTGGCGGCGCGGAGGAGTTCTTTGTGCGTCTTGCCTGCGGTTTTCAGCGAGCCGGCATCGATCAACATTGTATTTTGAGGCCGAATGAAGGCCGGAACACCGTTCTCGCCGAAAATGGTGTTTCATTTGATGAACTGCCTTTTGGCGGACGTTTTGATTTGCGAACTCCGTGGGCGTTGCGCCAGCAGATCAAAAAGCACAAGCCAAAGATCGTTCTGAGCTGGATGAACCGTGCCAGCCGGATGACGCCGTCAGGCAATTTCACCAAGGTTGCCCGGCTTGGCGGTTATTACAAGCTCAAGAACTTCAGTGATTGCGATCATCTGATTGGCAACACGCGCGATATTTGTGACTATCTGGTGCGTGAAGGGTGGCCTGCTGAGCGGACCCATTATCTACCGAACTTTGTAGACGCAAAACCAGGCACACAGCTTGACCGGTTGGAATTCAACACTCCAAACGACGCACCGCTAATTCTTGGGCTGGGCCGCCTTCACGAAAACAAGGGCTTCGATACATTGATCAGGGCCTTGGTTGATGTCCCCGGCGCCTATCTCTGGATCGCAGGCGCAGGCGATCTCAAGGACGGACTGCTGAAACTGTCTGGCGAATGTGGTGTGGCGGATCGTGTCCGGTTTTTGGGATGGCGTCGCGACGTGGCCAATCTCTTTGCGACCTGTGATGTCTTTTGCGCCTCTTCGCGACATGAACCGCTCGGCAATATGGTGATTGAGGCATGGGCTCATGGCAAACCGGTTGTCGCACAGGCCAGTCAGGGACCAATGCAATTGATCAAAGCGGGCGAGAGCGGATTGCTGTCTCCGCTTGAAGATGTTTCTGCGTTGGCGTCTGATTTACGCGCAGTCCTTGACGATAAGGCGCTTTCAGACACATTGTCGGCAAATGGGCGTGCGGCTTTTGATGCCAACTTTACCGAGGATGTCGTGGTCGCTCGATATATGGCTTTCTTTGACGAGGTTGCACCTTAATGTGCGGAATTGCCGGTTATATCGCCAAGGACAAGCAATCCCTTGATCCTGAAATCCTTGATCGTTTGCGTGATGCATTGGGGCATCGCGGACCAGATGGTGACGGTCGCTATGTCAAAGGCCCCGTCGGTTTCATCCAGACACGCTTGGCAATTATCGATCTCAATACTGGTGACCAGCCGCTTTACCACGAAAATGGTAGTGCTTTGATCGCCAACGGTGAGATTTACAATTATCTCGAGCTTAGAAAAAATCTGGGTGAAGAGGGCTTCAAAACCCATTCCGACAGCGAGACTGCACTTCGCAAATTCGTGCGCGATGGTATTGGCGGGTTTGATCAGCTGCGTGGCATGTATGCCGTTGCCATTCATGATGTGGTCGACAATCAGGTCGTTCTGTGTCGCGACCCGTTTGGTATCAAGCAGGTCTACTACGTTGAAACCCCTGAATATTTCGCATTCGCGTCCGAAGCGCAGGCATTGGTCGCTGCCGGACTTGTTGGTCGGGAAGTACGCGAGGATGCCCGGTCCGAGTTGCTTCAGGTGCAATTCACCACTGGATCGGACATGATCCTTGATGGGATCAAAAGACTGCAGCCCGGTGAAACCATCGTTTTGAAAAACGGACGGATAGTCGAGCGCCGGCGTCGTCAGGTTCTCAGTGATGCAGGTGCGACCGGGAATAATCTGGAAAGTGCGCTTTATGAGTGGGACCGGGTGTTCGAGGAGTCGGTTCGACTGCATCAAAGATCTGATGTCGATTATGCCATGTTCCTGTCGGGCGGGGTCGATAGTGCGTCCTTGCTTGGTATGATGCACCGGCTTAATGAGAGACCGGTAACGGCCTATACTGCGGCGTTTGAAGCCAGCAGTGTGCATGATGAACGCGAACTCGCGCGAGAGGTCGCCAAGGCCTGCAACGCCAACCATATCGAAGTGATGTTTTCCGAAAATGACTTCTGGACGCTATTGCCAGAGGTGGCCGCGCGAATGGATGATCCGGCAGCGGATTATGCCATTCTTCCAACCTATAAGCTTGCCAAGGAAGCCGCGCGCGATTTCAAGGTTGTGCTGTCGGGCGAGGGCGGTGACGAGCTGTTTGGTGGCTATGGTCGGTACCGCTCGGTCATGCGCCCCTTTTTGCTCGGCGGTCGTGTGATGCGCTCCAAGGGGACGTTTGACAAGATTGATGTCTTGCGGCCCGGTGTGCTGGAGGGGTGGCGTGATGGCATTGCAGCGTCGGAAAGTCGTGAAAGCCGGGGGAAACGGTCGCGTCTGGCGATTGCTCAGGCCGTGGACTGCGCCGACTGGTTGCCCAATGATTTGTTGCTCAAGCTTGATCGAATGCTGATGGCGCATGGTCTGGAGGGGCGCACACCGTTTCTTGATCCGGTTGTCGCCGAGTTCGCCTACCAACTTCCCGACCGCCTCAAGGTCAGAAAGGGCGTTAGCAAGTTCCTGTTGCGCAGTTGGCTGGAACGCTGTTTGCCGATGGCAAAGCCGTTTGCCAAGAAGCGCGGCTTCACGGTTCCGGTTTCAGAATGGATTGCAGCGCGTGGCAAGGAGTTGGGGCCGCTGGTCGCCCGGCAGGCAGGCATTATCGAGATCGCAGATGCGGACAGGGTGGAAAAACTTTTCAACACTCCGGGCAAACGTGAAGGTGCGGCGTGTTGGCATTTGCTGTTCTATGCGCTTTGGCATCAGGCGAATGTTCTCGGGCATGCACCTTGCCCGGACGTTTTCGAAACACTCGCCAGTTTTCAAAAAAGTTAAGACGTCTTAACTTTTGCGGGAACAAAGCACTCGCTCCGGCATTTCTTAATTGCAAATAACAATTAACAGATATGCTGTTGGGACATGAGTGATGCTGTATCTTGATAAACTGGCGATGTTGGCGGTTCTTGGTTTTGCATTGTTGCTGGCATGGATGACTGTACCGCCGAGTGATTTACACGCGAAATCGATTAAGGCGCTGCCCTTGAAAGAAAGTGCGACACTGGGAGCGACATATGAATTCAAGCTCCCGACCACTGTCTATGCCAAATGTACGATTGATTGTGGATCAATTGGGGTTGATGTGACAGAGCAGGCGACCAGTGCTGAGCAGCGTGAAAAGTTTGCGCGCGCAATGCGGATTGCTTACTCTGCGTATGTCACACCACTGCATCGTTGAAGCGGGTAACTGCCTTTGAAGAAAGCTTCGGTCTGGATGATCGTACCCAACCTGTTACGCACTTTGATGCGTAAAGATGTGGCGCTGAAATCCAAGCTTCTTTTGCTGACTGGTCTGGTCTATCTGGTCAGTCCTGTTGATTTCCTGCCCGATATTTTGGTCGGGATTGGCTGGTTGGATGATCTTGTGATCGTGCCTTTGTTGGGATGGCTGTCCTATCGAAACCTGCCTGAAGATGTGCAACGCGAAGTCATCCAAGACGACTTACAAAAACAGCCCGGGTCGCGTCGCTTGTTTGTCTATCTCGGTATTCTGGCGATTGTGGTCATCGCTGTTGCGGTAGTGGGGGGTACGGATACCTCGCTTGAACCTGCAAGCATTCCCGCGGCTGATTGATCAATCCGTCTTGTCGGATGTGACTTGCGTGTTTGACGCACGGTGGTGGGCACCATACTCTTGATCGATCATCCGAACAGATCGGGAGGATCCCATGGCTGAAAAATTTCGCGCACTGGTCCTGGACCAGAAAGAAAAAAGCGTCACAGCAGAATTCAAGAACCTGACGACAGATGACCTGCCCGCAGGAGAAGTGCTGGTTCGGGTCAAATGGTCAACTCTCAATTATAAGGACGGCATGGTCCTGAACGGATTAGGACGGCTTGTGCGCACCTATCCCCATGTGCCCGGCGTTGATTTTTCCGGTGAAGTCGTTTCATCAACCGATGATCGGTATAAGCCTGGCGATGAAGTTGTGCTGACCGGCTGGCGGGTTGGTGAAGCCCATTGGGGCGGGTATGCCCAGCTTGCACGGGTGAAGGCCGATTGGCTCGTTCCGTTGCCCGCCGGAATTGATGCATCGCAGGCAATGGCAATCGGCACGGCGGGCTTCACCGCAATGCTGGCAGTCATTGCACTGGAAGATCAGGGTGTGTCGACAAAACAGGATGGCGAAGTCCTTGTGACCGGGGCCGCTGGGGGCGTTGGTTCTGTTGCTGTTTCAATACTTTCTGCGCTTGGCTATCGGGTTGCCGCGTCGACGGGACGGGCCGAAACGCATCAGTATCTTCGTGATCTCGGCGCCAGTACCATCATTGATCGCAATGAACTGACCGATACAAGCAAACCTCTTCTGACCGAACGATGGGTGGGGGCAATCGACAGTGTCGGTAGCACGACGCTTGCCCACGTTCTTTCAGAGATGAAATATCATGGTGTTGTTGCCGCCTGCGGTCTTGCCGGTGGTCCGGATTTGCCCGGAACTGTTATCCCGTTCCTGCTGCGTGGTGTGAAACTGATCGGGATTGATTCGGTCATGTGCCCCTATGAGACACGCGTGCGTGCGTGGCAGCGCCTGGCGCGCGAATTGCCGAAGGATCAACTGCAATCTGCAACAACGAAAGTTGCACTGTCCGATATTCTGCCATGGGGGGAGAAGATCCTCAAAGGGCAGGTGCAGGGACGTCTGCTTGTTGATGTTCAGGATTGCTAGCACCCGCAAAACCATGCAGACTCAACGGGTTTTCGATCCGTGCGATGCGGCACGAAACTCCGTTTCTTTGAAAGCTGGAAATGAACGTGATGCCTGAACAACGGTTCCGAATTCTTCTTGTCGAAGATAATCCCGGTGATGCGTTTCTTGTGCGTACCCTGCTGGAAGAAACCGGTGAGCCGTTTGATATCGAGCATCGAAGCGATCTTGCGTCCGCGATGGCGGTGCTAAATGGTGACGGGCCAGAGGCACTGTTTGATGTTGTTTTGCTGGATCTGACCTTGCCGGACTCGTCTGGCGTGCAAACCATCAGCCGTGTGCGTAGTTGTGCCAATGCCGCGCCTGTCGTTGTTCTGACCGGCCACAAGGACGAGGAACTTGCGTTCGAAGCCCTTCAGCATGGGGCCGAGGACTATCTAACCAAGGAATTTCCTGATGGCCGTACAATCCGGCGTTCCATCAGGTATGCGATTGAACGGTCGCGCGCCGAACGCGCGCTCAAGGAAAGTGAAGAGCGTTATCGCAAACTGGTCGAGCTGGCACCAGAACTGATCTCTGTCCTGAGTGGTGAAGAGATCGTCTATATGAACCAGCAGGGCGTCAGCATTTTGGGCGCGCGCGACAGTGATAAACTCGTCGGGCGATCCTTCATGGAAATGGTGCATCCTTCAAGCCGCGAAACGCTTGAAGAATATATTTCGCGCTATCGAAACGGGTATCCGGGGCGTGCGGATTTCACAATCATCTGCCAACGCCCGGAAGGCGAAAATGTCGAGCTGGAAGTCTCGGCCATTGCCTTTACCCACGAGGGGGCACCGGCCATGCTGATGCTGGCAGAAGATGTTACGGACAAACGCAAAGTTGAACGTCAACTGGTTCAAACGTCCAAACTGGCAACGCTTGGCGAAATGGCAGCATCCGTTGCCCACGAAATGAATCAGCCGCTAAACGTCATCCGGATGGCCGCAGATACCTGCGCCTTGCAATATGATCTGGATGCCGTGAAACCGGCCTTTCAGCGCGAAAGACTGGCGCTCATCAGTTCCCAGACAGAGCGCATGTCCGAAATCATCAAGCATCTTCAGATATATAGCCGTCCGGACGACGATGATTTTGCGCCGTTCGATGTCATGAAAGCCGTTGAGCGTGCTGTGGACATGGTCGAACATGACTGCCGGTTGTCGGGTATTGCAATTGATGTCGTGGCCCCCCGGCAGCGCTGCTTCGTCAATGGCCGACAGGTTCAGTTGGAACAGGTTCTGGTCAATATGCTGAGCAACGCGCGCGATGCCATCAACGAAAGCGGCGATGACGCCGGCAGTATCGGAGGTTTGATCCGTGTCAGCGCAATGGTTGACGAAGCGCGGAAGTCATTGAAACTGGCTGTCAACGACAATGGCGGGGGTGTTCCGGAAGCCGCCATTGACTTGCTGTTTCATCCGTTCTTTACGACCAAGGATGTTGGCAAGGGAACCGGACTTGGGCTGTCGGTCAGTTTTGGCATTGTCGAGGCCATGGGCGGCCGAATTGATGTGCGAAATGAGGGTGACGGGGCCTGCTTTGAAATCACTCTGCCGCTTGCGGATGCCGATACCACGAAGGTGGATCATCATTCCGACGCTGGTCAGGAGGACGGCTGGCTGACCAAGGTGCCGCCGAATGCCGCAGCACGCGGCAAAATTCGCGTGCTTGTCGTCGATGACGAAGTGGATGCCATGGAAATCATCTCAGGATATCTTGAAGCACAGGGCTTTAACGTTTCCGCCGCAAGTAACGGTGAAGATGCGTTGGCGATTGCGGGTGTTGTGCAGCCTGACATCCTGATTACCGACATTCGCATGCCACATATGGATGGCAACGCCTTGGTCAAGGAACTTCGGGAACGCAATCCCGCACTGCCGGTAATTGTTATGACCGGGCACCCGGGCGACGCTGACCGACCGGTTGAGGATGAAGACGGACCAGATGCACCGGTGACGGTGATGTCAAAGCCGCTGAACTTGAAGGAACTTCTGGCAACACTTGATGAGCTTTGTGAAGTGTTCGCGGCTTAAGTTTGCCCCGCAGGCATCCGCAAGAGACTTTTGGCTGCCAGAGGACTCATGATTTAAATTGATGAAGAAAAAGCCCGGCATTGTGCCGGGCTTTTTCTGATTTGTTTGCCTGGATTTGGCAGCGATCAGGCTTCCCAGCCCAATTGCATGGCAATCTTCACCGCTTGTGTACGGTTGGCAGCACCGAGCTTCTTGAAAATACCGGTCAAATGGACCTTCACGGTAATTTCGCGAACGGTTAGCTGTTTGGCGATTTCCTTGTTGGAAAGGCCCTTGGTCAGAAGACCCAGCACTTCGCGCTCGCGGTTGGTCAACTGCCGCAAGGGGTTGTCTGGTGCAAGGCCATCAAGGTCGATCTCACCCGGGCGCATCTGGGTGCCATCGTCTTCGAGCAATGCTGACGGAATGTATTTTTCGCCGGACAGAATCAGACGCAGGGCGTTGATCAGGGATTTACCTGACAGCGTCTTGGGCAGATATCCCGACGCACCGTGTTCCAGTGCGTTCAGAACGTCGCTGCGTTTAACCGAGCCTGAAAGAATAACCACCGGAATTTCAGGATGTTTCTGGCGCATGACGGTCAGACCGGACAATCCATTCATGCCAGGCATGTTCAGATCGAGGATGGTCAGTTCGACGTTGGTTTCTCCGTCAACGACGGCAAGTGCTTCTGCGAAGTCTTTCGCCTGCGCGACTTCAACTTCCGGCGCTGCGAGTTTTAGGAAGGAAGTGATCCCGTCTCTGACGAGATCGTGATCGTCTGCTAGCAGGATGTTCATTTTTATGCCGTACCTGTTCTTGTCCAAAGCTCACTGAAATAAATTGGGACAGCGACCTCGGAAACGCGATCCACAATTGCAATAATATGGTTTCGCGCGATTCTGATATTTTCAATCCAAGCGTCCCCCCCGGACGCGAGCGCAGCATTCAACAAAACGGTGTCCCTGTCAAACGGCAGGATAGTTTTTGATAGTAGCATCTATCCAAGTGAATAGGTATCCGAACTCAAGGATAAGTATTTCATCGCGCATCGAATAGTATATCAGGGGGTCAGCAGGAACCGCGATAGGAAAAGTTACACAGAAATTGATATATTCTGATGCGCGCCGTTTTTAGACATTGCCTCGTTAAGTGCGGATTCTTTGGTAGTATTGTTTATATCAATACCATCACTGGTTGCTCTTTGCAGGCTTGCCTGACGGAAGGCTGCCATATCGGCACCTGATGGTGCGTTTGGTGCCAGTGCTGCATTTTGCAAGGTGGCCAGCGCACGATCACGATCTTCCGCACTGCCAGACAGTGATACGCTTACATCAACGTGACCACCAATGGCATAAGCGTTGCCGTCCGGACCAATCTGATATGTGTATTGCGGCGCAGAGCCATAAGGCCCGGCAGCAGCGGCATGGGCCTTTTCCTCTTGGCGCACAGCTGAATCTCGGGCGCGCAACTGATTGACGACAGCTTCTTCCGCCGGGTCGAGATCCTGATTGGATGAAGCACCATTTGCGGTGTTGCCGTTTTCCGAATTGGTTTCGCGTGCCTCGCGGTATTCCGCGCGGCTGACACCGCCAGCAACTGCTTGTGCCTCGGTCAGGGTGCGTGGATCAACAATCCGCGTGCGTGCACCGTCCGAGCCGGTGCCAGCAATGGCATATGGCGAAACAGATGACGCATTTCCGCCCTGACGCTGGACTTCAATGGCCTCATACTCGGCCAAAACACGCCCATCAGCAGTTTGCGCGATTTCCCGAACATTCAGGATAACGCCCAAACCGCCCCCATTCGGGTTGGCTATGGTTTGACCAGCTGAAATCATCTGTCTTTACGTCGCTCGTAATCTTAAGACGAAACCTATACGAAAAGACACCATAGCAGAAAAATGACCGGGAGTCTCGGCTCGCAATAAACGGCCTTTGGTGTAAGGCTCTTGAGGCGCATTGTCACGGTTGATGGCTTGCGCATCCGTACCCTTGCTGGTATCAAAAATCCCGAATTTCCAACCGGCGCCTGGCGCGCTTCATGCTGTACTTCAATCAGGAATTCCAACGCGCATGTCCGACTTCATCATTCCGGCCAATGAAAAGGTACTTGTCACGGGTGCCGCCGGTTTTATCGGTTCCCATCTTTGCCTGAAACTGCTGGAACAGGGGGCCACTGTTGTCGGACTTGATAACGTCAATGACTATTATGACGTCAACCTCAAAGAGGCACGTCTCGCACGGTTGGAAGGCAAGCCGGGTTACAAGTTTGTCAGAATGGATCTCGAAAACCGCGAAGGCATTGCTGATCTGTTCGCTACTGAAAAGCCGACCTATGTGGTCAATCTGGCCGCCCAGGCTGGCGTGCGTTACTCGATTGAAAACCCGCATGCCTATATTGATGCCAACCTTGTTGGCTTTACCAACATTCTCGAAGGATGCCGCCACAACAATGTGAAGCATCTGGTCTACGCATCAAGCAGTTCGGTTTACGGCATGAATACGGAAATGCCGTTTTCCGTCCATCACAATGTTGATCACCCGATCAGCCTGTATGCCGCGTCAAAAAAGGCCAACGAGCTGATGGCCCATACCTATAGCCATCTTTATCGTCTGCCGACGACCGGTCTGCGTTTCTTTACCGTCTATGGTCCTTGGGGACGCCCGGACATGGCGCTGTTCCTGTTTACCAAGGCGATCCTCGAAGGGCGACCGATCAACGTCTTTAACGAAGGCAAGATGCGTCGCGATTTTACCTATATTGATGACATTGTCGAAGGTGTGTATCGCTGCATCTCGACTGTTGCCCAACCGAACCCGGACTGGAACTCGGCCAAGCCCGATCCTGCAACCAGTTCGGCACCCTATCGGGTGTTTAATATCGGCAATAACAACCCGGTCGAGCTGATGTATATGATCGAAACGATCGAAAAGGCGCTTGGCAAAACGGCTGAGAAAAACATGCTGCCGATGCAGGATGGCGACGTTCCGGCAACCTATGCCGATGTCGATGCGCTGACTGATGCCGTCGGTTTCAAGCCAGCTACCTCGATTGAAACCGGTATCGGCAATTTTGTTGAGTGGTATCGCGCTTTCTACGGCTAGAGCGCGCGACTTGCCTCAAGACACAGAAAAATCAACATCATGGCAGCTCGCATCACTTTCATGCGGGCTTGCCAACGTTATTTTTGAATGTACTTGGAAAATGGTGCTGCTGGGGAGATTTGAACTCCCGGCCTCTCCCTTACCAAGGGAGTGCTCTACCCCTGAGCTACAGCAGCCCGATAAACAGGCTGACCGGTGGGCAATGGTGCTGCTGGGGAGATTTGAACTCCCGGCCTCTCCCTTACCAAGGGAGTGCTCTACCCCTGAGCTACAGCAGCATGAGCCCTTGCGGTGCGGGCGGGTTATAGGCCACGTATCTGTAATTGGTCAAGCCTGAATTATGCGAAGTTTTTCGATTGTTCCCGTCGCAGGCCTTTTCGCCCTGTTTTCGTCAAGATCGGCTGTAATTTTTCGCGCGCTGTTTTATAACAGGCCAATCGCTCAAACCCGCATAAATCTGACGGAACTTTGATTGCACCATGACTGCAAAAAAATCTGACATGCGTCCGGCCGTAAACGAGGAACGCTTGAAACGCGAAGCCGAAGCCCTGCGTGCCAATCTGGCCAAGCGCAAGCAACAGCAACGCTCACGCAAAAGCGATCCACAAGGTCCGGCTACAGACGAAAAACCTGAGGACTGATCACGCGCGTCATTTTTCACCTTCCCTTTGATGGCCGCATGCATCGTTTGGTTGATCTTGAGGCCAGCGGGCGGGTAAAACCGTGGGTGCTGAACGTGGTTGGGATTTTCGCAAAAACAGGGGTGGCACTATGTCGGTAAGACCGGATCACTGGATACGCCAGATGGCGCAGGAAAAAGGCATGATCGAACCGTTTGTCGACGGTTTCAAACGCGATGGTGTGATTTCCTATGGTGTCAGCTCGTACGGCTATGACGCACGCGTCGCTGATGAGTTCAAGATTTTCACCAATGTCGACTCGGCCATCGTCGATCCCAAGGAATTTTCCGATGACGGGTTCGTTAACCGACAGACCGATGTGTGCGTGATCCCGCCCAACAGTTTCGCGCTCGCGCGCACGGTGGAGTATTTCCGTATCCCGCGAGACACACTGGTGATCTGTCTAGGGAAATCGACCTATGCCCGGTGCGGCATAATCGTCAATGTCACGCCGCTTGAACCCGAATGGGAAGGGCATGTGACCCTTGAATTTTCCAACACCACACCGCTTCCGGCGCGCATTTATGCCAATGAAGGGGCGTGTCAGTTCATTTTCCTTAAGGCGGAAAGTGAATGCGATACCTCCTATGCGGATCGCGCAGGGAAATATATGGGCCAAAAAGGTGTCACATTGCCGCGCCTGTGATAAAGGGGTGGCAACAATCTGGTGGTGATACGCCAAGACACGCGTTCGCTGCGCCATCGCGCGCAGTACAAAGAGGACTGAATGGACAAGATCAAGATTTCCGGTGGTCGCCGGCTGCAGGGCAAAATTGCAATCGGCGGTGCCAAAAACGCGGCTTTGCCGTTGATGGCTGCAAGCCTTCTGACAGATGAAACGCTGACCCTTTCGAACCTGCCGCATCTGGCAGATATCACATCGATGGCCAATCTTCTGGCACAGCATGGTGTCGCGTTGCATCTGAACGGGCATGCGCCCAATGGTGGCCATACCGGTCGCGTTCTTGAAATGACGGCCAAGGAAATCACCTCGACCACGGCACCCTATGATCTGGTGCGCAAGATGCGTGCATCTGTCCTGGTACTTGGTCCGATTGTCGCGCGCTGTGGTGTTGCCCGTGTGTCGCTTCCTGGCGGGTGCGCGATTGGTAACCGTCCGGTTGATCTGCATCTTAAGGCGCTGGAAGCGATGGGCGCGGAGATCCACCTGACCGAGGGCTACATCGAAGCCCGCGCACCCGACGGCCTGAAAGGCGGACATGTCCTGTTCCCGCAGGTTTCGGTGGGCGCGACGGAAAACACGCTGATGGCCGCATCGCTGGCCGACGGTGTTGTCACCATTGCGAATGCCGCGCGTGAGCCGGAAGTATCCGATCTTGCGCATTGCCTTGTTGCCATGGGGGCCGAGATCGAGGGCATCGGAACCGATACCCTCAAAGTCACGGGAAAGCCTCGCCTGCATGGTGCGGACTATTCGGTTGTGCCAGATCGTATCGAAACCGGGACCTATGCAATTGCAGCGGCCATAACCGGCGGCGAGATTGAGCTGACTGGAACCCGTATGGAACTGATCGACAGCCTTGTTGATGCGATGCGCGCCGCCGGGGTCGAGGTTGAAGAAACCGAAGATGGCCTTAAGGTGCGCGGTAACCGTGCGACGCTTAAGGGTGTTGACGTGATGACCGAACCCTATCCGGGCTTCCCGACCGACATGCAGGCCCAGTTCATGGCGCTGATGTCGGTGGCCAATGGTGCGTCCATGATCACCGAAACCATTTTCGAAAACCGTTTCATGCACGTGCCGGAACTCAGCCGCATGGGCGCTGATGTTAACGTGCATGGCCGTTCGGCGATTGTCCGCGGCAGTGCGAAGCTTTCGGGGGCCGAAGTTATGGCAACCGATCTGCGTGCCTCGGTCTCGATGGTGCTTGCAGGCTTGGCAGCCGAGGGCGAGACGGTTATTAACCGTGTCTACCATCTGGACCGCGGTTATGAGCGGCTTGAAGAAAAACTGAGCTCCTGCGGGGCGCAGATCGAACGTGTCCGGGTTCCGGCCTGATATAAGGCTTCCGGATAACTGAAAACGCGTAAGGCGACTGATTGATGAGTGACGAAAAGCTGGTGCTTGCCCTGCCAAAGGGGCGCATTCTTGACGAGGTGATGCCACTGGTACGATCCGCAGGGATCGAACCGGAAGCGGCATTTGATGACCCGAAATCCCGTGCGCTTCGTTTCGCCACCAACCATCCGCATATCGATATCATCCGTGTGCGCAGCTTTGATGTTGCAACCTTTGTCGCCTTTGGCGCGGCCCATATCGGTGTCTGCGGCAATGACGTCCTGATGGAATTTGACTATCCGGATATCTATGCGCCGCTGGATCTTAATATCGGGCATTGCCGGATCGCCGTTGCCGAACCGGAAGAAATGATCGAAGGCGATGATCCGTCACGCTGGTCGCATGTCCGGGTCGCGACCAAATATCCCAACATCACCCGTACGCATTTTGCCAAACGGGGCGTGCAGGCTGAATGCATCAAGCTGAACGGCGCGATGGAACTGGCACCAACACTTGGTCTGTGCCGCCGTATCGTCGACCTTGTCTCGACCGGCAACACGCTTAAGGCCAATGGCCTGCGTGAAATCGAACATGTTGCCGATGTGACGTCGCGCCTGATCGTCAACCGTGCTGCGCTGAAAACCCGCCCGACCGATATCCAGCCCTGGATCGACCGTTTCTCCGAGGTGCTCAATGCCGCTTAAGCTTTCGATTACTGACGCCAGCTTCGAAGAAGATTTCGTCAAGCTTCTGGGCATGAAACGCGAATCGGATGCCGATGTTGATGCGGCTGTTGCCGATATTATCGCCGATGTCCGCAATCGCGGTGACGAAGCCGTTTGTGACTACACCAACCGCTTTGATCGCCTTGGTATCGACGCATCCGGCATGGCGGTGAGCGCGGCCGAGGTCGATGAAGCGGTTGCCGACATTGACGCAGACCTTCTCAAATCGCTGGAATTGGCGGCAAAGCGCATTCGTGCCTACCACGAAAAGCAGATGCCGGCCGATGAACGCTATACCGATGAAAGCGGTGTTGAGCTTGGCTGGCGCTGGCGCGCGGTGTCAGCAGCCGGGCTTTATGTTCCCGGCGGTCTGGCATCTTATCCTTCATCGGTTCTGATGAATGCCATTCCGGCCAAGGTTGCCGGTGTGGAGCGCCTTGTCATGGTGGTGCCGACCCCGGACAATAAAATGAACCCGCTGGTTCTGGCTGCAGCCCGAATTGCTGGCGTTGACGAGATTTACCGCATTGGCGGGGCGCAGGCGATTGCAGCCCTTGCCTATGGCACCGAAACGATTGCGCCTGTCGACAAGATCGTCGGTCCGGGCAATGCGTTTGTTGCCGCGGCCAAACGCCGTGTCTTTGGTCAGGTCGGCATTGATATGATTGCCGGGCCGTCGGAAATTCTGGTGGTCGCCGATGGCAGCAATGACCCAAGCTGGGTGGCAGCAGACTTGCTGTCGCAGGCCGAACATGACCCGGTCGCGCAATCGATCCTGATCACTGACGACGCGGAATTTGCCGATCACGTGCAGGTCGCAATCGATAAGCATCTTGAAAAACTGCCGCGTGCAGAAATCGCCGGGGCAAGCTGGCGCGACTTTGGTGCAATTGTTTTGGTCGAAAATCTGTCGCAGGCTCCGGCCCTTGTGGATCGGATCGCACCGGAACATCTTGAATTGGCGGTCGACGACCCGGACGGACTGGCAGAAGACATTCACCATGCCGGTGCGATTTTCCTGGGCCGTTATACCCCTGAGGCCATCGGCGATTATGTTGCTGGCCCGAACCATGTCCTGCCGACGGCCCGCTCGGCGCGTTTCTCGTCCGGCCTTGGGGTTTTGGACTTCATCAAGCGTTCGTCGCTGATTAAGTGCACGCCCGAAAGTCTGGCAAAAATCGGCCCGGCGGCAATCGCCCTTGCAGAAAGCGAAGGTCTGCAGGCACATGGACTTTCGGTAGCGATCCGTTCAAACCAGATGTAAGCTGTTGCAATGCAGCGTGTGAAGGGACCGGAGCGAGAGAGCCATGGCAGAAAACCAGTGTATTGCCGGTATCTATCTTGACGAGAAATACAAGGTAAGACGCCGTCCTGAGGTCGAGCATGAGCAGGCGGTGGCGATCTATGACCTTCTGGAAGAAAACCATTTCGAACCGGCTGGCGGTTTCGAAGGTCCGTATTCGGTGCATATGCGCATCGAGGAAAACCGCATCTATATGGATGTGCGCGGCGACGATGATACCGAGAACCTGACGACCATTCCCGTGCCGCTGTCGCCGTTCCGCCGGATCGTCAAAGACTATTTCATGATCTGCGAAAGCTATTACGACGCCATCAAAAAGGCCAGTGCCGCCCAGATCGAAACCATCGATATGGCCAGACGTGGTCTTCACAACGAAGGCTCCGAACAATTGCGAGAGCTTCTGGCCGACAAGGTGACGATCGATGAAAATACCGCGCGTCGCCTGTTTACGTTGATTTGTGTCCTTCACATCCGGGGTTAAGGCACGGTGGCAGAAGAACTCCCCGGCTCGGTTCTTTTTGCCTGCAGCTATAATGCCGTGCGTTCGGTGATGGCTGCTGCCTTGATGCGTCACTATCACGGAACCCGCATCTATGTTGAAAGTTGCGGGGTGCGTGCCGGTGAGCTCGATGGCTTTGCCGTTGCCGTGATGGAGGAAATCGGTCTTGATATTTCCTCATACAATTCCAAAACCTTTGATCAGCTTGAAGACGGCTTCTTTGATCTGATCATCACGATGTCACCCGAGGCCCAGCACCGTGCGGTCGAAATGACCCGCACCATGGCGTGTGACGTGGAATTCTGGAATACCTTTGATGCGACAATCGTCGAAGGGTCGCGTGAAATCCGCCTTGAGGCCTACCGACAGGTGCGCGACCAGATCAAGAAACGCATCCTTGATCGCTTCCCTGTCGGTCCTGCGCCCACCATGTAATTGCGTGGCTCAGTCCGCGTTGCTGAGGGCTGCGAACGCAGCACCATCAAGCACGTAGATCTTCTCATCCTCGGCATGGCGCATACCAAGCTTTTCGTAAAACCGTTGGCCGATCATGTTTTCCGCATCGACCGACAACCGGATATAGGATTTCCCGTGTGCACGGGCATGTTTGGCGACCGCAGCCACCAGACGTTTGGCAAAGCCGCCACCACGATGGCTTGGCGCGACATAAAGATCCTGAATATAAAGTCCGGGACGTCCGCGAAATGTTGAATAGCTTGGGAAAAACAGGCACATGGCCACCGGCGTTTCATCGGCAATCGCAATCAGTGCGTCAAACGCACGGTCTTTGCCAAAGCCATCCCGCGCCAGATCTTCGGGCGTGCTTGCGATTTTATCTGCACATCCTGTTGCCTTGCCGATTTCGCAAATCATGGCATGGAGTGCCGGTGCGTCATCGCGTTCTGCAAGGCGTATTTCAATGGTATGAGGATTGGTCATGCGGAGGCTTTCATGAAAGGCCGGAAAGATAGCCGCATCTTAGGGCGCATACCGGCATTCGAAAAGGGCTGAGCCGGTTCTTTTCGCGCAATCCTTATTCCGCCCAGTTTGGCAGCACAGATACGTCGCCATTCGTTTAACGCAGTGCTGTAACGCCACGCCTGACACGTGAAAGGACTTGACCTTTTGCCCGGTTCAGAGCAGTTTGCCGCCCACCGGTATTTTGATATTGCAATACGAAAGCTAGGAGTCACATGGCTAAAGAAGACGTTATCGAGTTTCAGGGCACTGTCGTTGAACTTCTGCCCAATGCGATGTTTCGCGTGAAGCTGGACAATGACCACGAAATCCTTGCCCACACCTCGGGCAAAATGCGCAAGAACCGTATCCGCGTTCTCGCAGGTGACCGTGTCAGCGTCGAAATGACCCCTTATGACCTGACCAAAGGTCGTATTACCTTCCGTTTCAAGTAATCTGAAACCACGACCAAGCGCAAATTGACCTTGTCTGGCGGGGCGTTTACCCTTGCCGTCAGGGTGCATTTTGCTGCCTGCATCGAAATGTGAGCATTCGTCACATTTTTGGTCGGAATGGTCTGGGACGGATATCCGGGAGCCACATCTTGTCGAAACTGATATTGGCATCTGCATCGCCGCGCCGTCTTGAGCTGCTTGCGCAGATCGGAATTGTGCCAGATCAGGTCGTTCCCGCAGATATCGATGAAACACCCATGCGCGATGAAAGTCCGCGTCGGCTGGCGCTGCGCCTTGCCGAGGAAAAGGCGCGTTTTGTTGCCAAATCCAATGGCGGGGCCTTTGTGCTTGCAGCGGATACGGTTGTTGCCTGTGGCAGGCGTGCCCTGGGCAAGGCCGAAGACGCCGCCGAGGCACGCAAGTTTCTTGAACTGCTTTCCGGGCGTCGCCATCGTGTTTATGGTGGCATGTGTGTAATTGCACCGGACGGGACCGAACGATCGCGCGTGATCGAGACACAGGTAAAATTCCGAACCCTTGGTTCCGATGACCTGAAGCGCTATCTTGCCCATGACGAATGGCAGGGCAAGGCGGGGGCATACGCCATTCAGGGCTTTGCCGCGACCTTTGTGAAGGCGATCTCGGGATCGTATTCCAACGTTGTCGGGCTGTCGCTGTGCGAGGTGGACGGTCTTTTGCGCGGTCTTGGCTATCACCCCAAAGAGGTTTGATCATGGCAGTTGGCGGCACCCATAACTCCCGCCTGCTGATTGATGCCGTTGCGCTTGAGCGCAGGGTGGCCCTGATCGAAAATGACCGCCTGACCCGTTTGTGGATTGATCGCGGCGGTTCCGCAAGATTTGATATCCATCTTGGCCGTGTTTCCAAAATGATGCCCGAAATGGCCGCCGCCATGGTGGCGCTCGATGGGCTGCCTGACGGGCTTTTGCCGTTTGATCGCTACAACGGCCCGTTGCATGAAGGGCAGTGGGTTCTGGTGCAGATCTCCCGCCTTGGTTTTGACGACAAGGGGGTGAAGCTTACCGGCCGGATCGCGATTGAAGGTGTTGGCATGATCCTGCGACCGGGGGCCAACCATATTGAATTGCCGCGCAAGCTTAAGGACGGGGACCGGCGTACCGAACTGCATGAATTGCTAAGCTCTCTTCAGGCCGGTCAGGACGGCATCATGCTGCGTTCCGTCGCACTCGACTGGGCGCGTGATGCCATTACTGCCGAATACAAACTTCTGAAATCACAATTGCAAAAAGCCGAAAAGGCCCTGTCCGAGGCATCGAAGCCGCAACTGGTCAGCAAGGCGCAATCAGAAACCGATCAGGTGATCGAACGGCATCTGATGGCGGGTGGGCAATGCGTTGTCGATGGTACAAACGAATTCGTGCGGTTGCGTGGCTTGCTGACGATGCTTGGCAAGTCGGATGACAATCTTGCGCGTCATGTCGGCAGTCGACTGCTGTTAAATGGTCAGGATATCGAAGAAGAAATTGCCGCTGCTTTGGTGCCGCGCGTTGAACTGGACGGCGGAGGCTGGATTTCGATTGACCCGGCAACCGCGCTTTGTGCCATTGATGTCAATGGCGCCGGGGCAGATGCCGGGCGTGATAGCGAAAGCCGCGCGGTCGAAGTCAACCTTCGGGCGGCATCCGAAATCGTGCATCAAATCCGCCTGCGCAACATCGGTGGTCTTGTGGTGATTGATCCGCTTCGCATGAAATCACGGTCAGGGCGCGACAAGTTCGATACCGCAATCCGTGATGCCTTTGGCAGCGAGCTTGATGGTGCGGTTCAGATCGGTGGCTTTACGCGATTGGGACTTTATGAATTCAGTCGCCAGCGGGCGGGCGAATCGCTTCGTGCCATGCTGTTTGCCAAACAGGAACGCGCCCCTCTTTTGCGTGATGCTGCACTCAATGCCGTTGTGCGCGCCGTTGTTGCCGAGAGCCGAAACGGGGTAGCGGGGATGGTTAAACTATCCGTAGCCCCAAGTGTGGCGAAGGCACTTGCGGATCAGGCGGATGCGATCCAGATCCTGACAAATGCATTTGGGGGTGCGCCGAAAATTGTCGCGGACCCGACCCTTGAAGACGATGCCTATCGGTTGGAGAAAAACCACCATGAATGAAAAAAAGATAACGAAAACAGCCAGCTCCGACTGCGTGGTTTGCGGCAAACCGGCTGATGAAAAATACACGCCGTTTTGCTCCAAACGCTGTGCGGATCTCGACCTTGGCAAATGGATGAATGAAAGCTACGCCATCCCCGCCGCCGAGCCGCCCGAGTATCTCGAAGACCTTGAAGATGAAGAAGAATTTTAATCCGACGCGTGATCGCAAAAAAAATGCGATTTGAGGCTGGACAAGCCCCAAAGGAGTTTGTATAACCCCGCTCGTTCCGCAGGGAACACTCCGGAAACGGAGACGAAAGTCGGATTTGCCCAGGTAGCTCAGTTGGTAGAGCAGTGGACTGAAAATCCGCGTGTCGGTGGTTCGAGTCCGCCCCTGGGCACCATCTTTCGGTAGCCAAAAAAGCCCGGCCTTCTGGCCGGGTTTTTTGTTTTTCATCTCATTTTCCGGTCGATTTAATTCGGAATGGGCAGGTCAAAGCCGACCTTTTCGCCATTGATCGCATTGCCGATGCCCAGAATGTTTCCCTGTTGGGTCAGCTGGAATTTCCCAGCAGCGTAGCTGTCATCCTGGCAAATCAGTTCCCACCAGCCATGAGCAGGGGCCAGTCGATCATCGCGGACAAATTTGCCAAGGCAAGTCTGCGCGCCATAAACATCAAACATCCCGCCAAAGGCATTGGCCCGAACCCAGGTGTCATAGCGCGAAAACGGCCCGATGCGCGACCAGTTCAAATTGATTTTGACCATCGTATTGGTGCTGTAGGGCACGGTCGATGCCGATTGTTTGGTCTGCCATGCGTCATAGCTGATTTCAGGGGCGGTTGCGGTGGTTGTTGTTTTGCAGCCACCGATCAGCATGGCAATCCCGATGATCAGGGCGGTCTTGAAAGTGTGGCTACGGCTAAGCATCTTCGCCCTCTGGCAGATTGAATTTGAACAGACTGTAACTGACAAAACGCAATTCGCAAACGGTGCGAAACTGTTATCAATATATGACGGTGCAACCATTCAGAATCGCCCTTGCATCAACGACTTGATGGGGCCTGTGTCAGGGGTGAATGCGCAAGGTATGTGCAAGCAATCTGTATCAAATGAACCTGATTGCCCCTATTTGTTTTCAAATGAAAACAGAGGGTTGTGCAAAATGCTGATCGGTCTTTTAAGGCTTGATTTTGCGGGCGTTTCTGCCTTTTGTTGCGAAAATCTTACATTCCGCTACCATCATTCCCGCTTCTTGTTTCAACCCGCTGAAACATAAAATTGGTTACTACTTGGTGGCGGAACAGCGCGACGTCGCGCTGTGACAATAACTCGCTTAGGGGAACCAGATGGCCGAGAAGCAGATCGAGATCGAACTCAAACTTCGCATCGATCCGAAACATGTCGCGCGTCTTAAAAACGCGCCGGTCCTGCGCGAGGTCAAGGAAGGTCGTCGTCTGGTGACCACGCACCTTGTCTCCATCTATCACGACACGCCGAAACTCTCGCTGGCTGAAAAGGGCCTGGCGGTTCGTCTGCGCAAGAAGGGCGCGACTGGTTGGGAGCAGACCATCAAGGCGACCAACGGCCTGCGGGAGGCGCTTCCCGAACGCAATGAATGGACGGTCGAGCTTGAAGAAGGTGTTCTTGATCTTGACCGGTTTACCGACAAGGACGTCAAAAAGCTTCTGAAGAAGTTTGTGAAGAAAAAGAAGATCGACCGCATTTTCGAAAGCGACCTTAAACGCGGGGCGGTGGACCTGACCTATCGTGATGCGGTGATTGAGCTTGCCATTGATCAGGGTGTTGTCCGATCTGGCGCGAAGGAAGTGCCGATCTCCGAGGTTGAGTTCGAGCTCAAGGAAGGCCATCCGGCAGCCCTGTTTGACCTTGCACTTGAGCTGCAACGCACCGTACCGCTGTTACTGAGCATGCGCTCCAAGGCGTCGCGCGGACGCGACCTGTATCTTGGCAATGGGCCGGGTGCCTATCGTGCCGCCGCAGTACAGCTTACCCCGGATATGTCGGCGGAAACCGCGTTTCGTGCCGTGATCGCGCAGGGGCTTCGCATGATCCTGAGTAACGAAGTCTGTGTGCGTCAGGACCTTGATATCGAAGGGTGCCATCAGATGCGGGTTGGCATGCGCCGCCTGCGCGTTGCCCTGAACCTGTTTAAGAAAAACCTGCCTGCGGGCGAGGCCGTGTTGCTGCGCCGATTGTTGAAGCTGTGCAGCAAGGGGCTTGATGGCCTGCGCGATTGGGATGTGTTCCTGACCGAGACGCTTCCGATGATCGAGGACCGCTTCCCGGATCACGCTGGTGTGGCGGAGCTGCGCAAGGCCGCCGAAAAGCAACGCGAAGCAGCCCTTGCCAACGCACGGCATATGCTCGATCAACCGGAATACGGGCAGTTGCTTTTGCTGCTTGGCGCGTGGGCAAGCTATTCGCGTTGGGCATCAGGTGCAACTGCCGCGCAAATGAAGGCGATGGCCGCACCTGTGTCGGAAATGGCCGAACCGCTTCTGGAGCAAGCCTATAAACGGGTCACCAAACGCGGTGATCACGTTGCGGGTCTGACAACGCCACAACTTCATGCGCTTCGTCTTGATGTCAAACAGATGCGCTATGGGACGGAGTTCTTTGGGGCCATTTACGGTTCGAAAAAGGTCAAGAAGTTCCGGACCAAATTGACGACGATGCAGGAAATCCTCGGCCAGCTTCAGGACGCCGCCGTTGCAGAGGCGCGCTTGATGGCACTCGCACCGCAGCTTTCAAAGGACGGGATGATTGCAGTCGGTCTGATATCGGGCTGGTTCGGCGCACGTGCCGATCATCGTCTTGAGGGGATCGAAGACGCCATGCACGATTTTATCGATCAGAAGATATTTTGGAAATGAGGTTTCCCGGATTATTCCTTGATTGGGAATTCTTCGAGAATGTGTTTCGGTTGGTTATCCGCCCGATACTGGCATTATTCTTTACGTTTGAAGCGCCTGTGGCTCCTGACGATCAGATTGTAAGTCGGGCCACGCAGTTGAATATTGCAGAGGCATCCGGCAGAACAGTGACGTCTGTGAGCGAAATTGAACGCACAGGCATCTATAAGGACGCCGAGTTTGCCCAAAAATGGATACTGGATAATGGATGGGGGTATGTCCGTATCGGGTTCTGGGATGCAGGTATTCCAGCAGGGGCGGAACGCCTTGCTGTTTCAAGGAAGAACTTTGAAAGAAATACTGCAGTTCTGATTAAGCATAAAAAGCTTGTGAAGAAAGTTTCTCATCCAAATGGTGCCGAAGGAATGGTTGCCTTTGGCGACGGTGTAAACCACCAGCGCTGCTCCTTTGGCTTGGCTGTATTAGACCTTGATGGGTATCAAGGTTTCGACACGTTGATTGATACTGCGATATGCTCCGACGGCCCGTTAAAGCCAAACAGCGTTGAAAACCTGATCTGGTATCTAAAAATGGAACCGTGATCGGAGCATGCTCACGCAGCAGCCTGTTTCATATCCTGATAGGCGCTTAGAGCCCGCTCACGGCCTTCTTTCAGCCCAATTAAGGGTTCGGGGTAGGTCTTGCCCAGCGTCACGTCAGCGGCCTTGAGGATAAGCGGAGAGGCCTCCCAAGGTTTGTGGATATATTGTTCGGGCATGTCGCGCAGTTCCGGGACCCATTGACGGACATAGTCGCCCTTGGGATCAAACTTTTCGCCCTGAAGCACCGGATTGAAAATGCGGAAATAGGGGGCGGCATCGGCCCCGCAGCCGCCGATCCATTGCCATGAAAACGGGTTGTTGGCCGGGCAGGCATCAACCAGCGTGTCGTCAAACCACGCCAAGCCATCGCGCCAATGGATCAAAAGGTGCTTTACCAGGATCGAACCCACAATCATCCGAACCCGGTTATGCATATAGCCCGTATGCCAAAGTTCGCGCATGCCGGCATCGACAATCGGAAAGCCAGTCTGGCCCTTTTGCCAGGCGCGAAGGCCTTTTGTATCCTCTGACCACGGGAAATGCTTGAACTGGCCCTGAAGCGGGACAGATCGCAGATCGGTTGCATGATACAGGATGTGATGGGCGAATTCCCGCCAGCCAAGCTCGGCGATGAATTTCGAGGCGGTCTTGCCCTTGCCCGGATTGGCATCGGAATAGTGGTTGGCGGCATGCCAGACCTGATAGGGGCTGATTTCGCCAAAGCGCAAATGCGGCGAGAGTTCCGACGTTACCCGGCGGTCGGGGCGATCGCGCAGATCAGCATAATCTGTAAGACGATCGTCAATAAAGTCAAACAGCTGGTCTTTCGCGCCCTGTTCGCCGGGGGTGAAACGTTCCTCAAGGCCGCCGGCCCAATTCACTGGCTTTGGCGACAGGTCAAAGTCGGTAATGTTGATTTGTCCATCAACCTCGCCCTTGAATAACGCAAGGCTTTCTGGGGCGGACTTTGGTTCGCGCGGGGCGGGGAGCTTCTGACAGGCGCGCCAGAACGGGCTATAGACCTTGAAATCGGTGCCTGACCCGGTTTTGACGTCCCACGGTTCAAACAAAAGATTGGCCTTGTGGCTTTCGCAGGTCAGGCCGTGGCCCTGAAGGGCAGCCTTGATATCTGTATCGCGCTTGGTCGACGGCTTGTCATAAAGCCGGTTCCAAAACACCGCCTTGACCGGTTTGTCATCGGCAAGGGTTTCCAGAACGGTTTTTGCATTCCCTTTAAACAGGCGAAGGGCGCGATCAGACTTTGTGTCGCCAAGACCGGCGATATCGCGGTTTAGCGCCGTCAGGCTTTTTTCAAGCCACCATTTCGTCGCGCCACCCAACTGATGTGAAATCACGTCATCCAGAATAAAAACCGGAAGGACAGCACCGTCATTTTCCTTGGCCCATTTGACGGTTGCCAAAAGGGCCGGATTGTCCGCCAGTCGCAGGTCGTTTCGAAACCACATCACGGCGATCGGGCGTTCGGTCATCTGTCTTCCTGCGTTTTTTGATGCATTTCGGGGGGATTGTAAGCCGGAGGGGAGAGAGCGTCACGACTGTGACAGCATCTAGAGGGAAGTCGTGCCGCTCTCTCTGGCTCGGGGTACATCAAGACTTACGTCTGATGGTTCTGACCAGTTCACTGAAACTTTCCGAAAGCACATCTTTTTTCCATCCGGCGAAACCAAGCACAAGACCACGCACGGGTTCCGGCCCACTTTTTGACCGGGGATCGTGGAAATACGAAGACAATGCACGACAATCAAGGTCCGCCTTTACCAAGGCTTCCTGCATTTCTATGTCGTCCTGATCGCCGATCAAACGGGCGCAAAGATGTAATCCCCCGTCCGAAGGCATCACCGACAGAATATCGGATGCATCCGCCGTGATCAGGTTTTTAAGGTGCGAACGCCGTTCGCCATAGCGCAGGCGCATTTTTCGGACGTGGCTGCCAAAATGCCCCTCGGCGAAAAAGGCACCAAGGGCGGCCTGTGTTGTCGGTGCCGGAACGCCATCGGCAAAACCGCGAATACCGCGAAAGGCCGGAACCAGTGCCGGTGGCAACACAAGGTAGCCAAGCCGGATGCCGGGGAACAGTACGCGTGAAAACGTGCCGACATAAATCACCCGATTGTCGGTATCCAAGCCCTGCAGGGATGACAGCGGCGGCCCGTCATAGCGATACTCGCTGTCATAGTCATCTTCGACAATCCAGGCATCATTATCCTGCGCCCACTGCAAAAGGGCGAGCCGCCGGGCAAGCGAAAGCGTTGTGCCCAACGGATAGTTCCGCGATGGCGTGGTGACCACAATCCGGGCCGGGGAGGGCGTTTGCGCAAGGCCTTCGATGTCGAGCCCATCCTCATCAACCGTAATCGGTTGAACCACAGCGCCACTTGCCGCCAGCACGCCCCGAATGCCCTCATACCCCGGATCCTCGGTCGCGATAATATCACCGGGATCGACAAGGGCACGTGCGGCAAGGTCAAGCGCCTGCTGCGCGCCCGAAACAATCATCACCTGATCGGCATTGCAATTCACCCCGCGCGATTGCCGAAGCCATTTGGCAATTTCAGAACGCAGCAGCGGCAATCCAAGCGGATCATCAGGGATGGTCAGATCAATATCAGGCGCCCGCCACGACCGGCGCAACAATCGCGCCCAAAGATCGAAGGGAAAACCGTCAAGATCGGGTGTCGTCGGGTTAAACGGGCGGGCAATGCGAAAGCGCGGAAAGCGTCGCTGATAGGTCAGCATGCGCGTGGCACTTTGACTAAGCCGCATCGGGCGATCATTTGCGGCCTCGGATGCCTTGCCGGGACTGGGGTCGCCTGTTTGCATATCCCGGTCAGGCAGGGTGCTGGCGACAAAGCTTCCGGCGCCGACCCGGGTTTCAAGATAGCCTTCCGAGGTCAGCAGATCGAAACTGGTCACCACCGTGTTGCGCGAAATACCAAGTGATTTGGCCAAATCCCGACTGGCCGGAAGGCGTTCGCCCGGATGCAACCGGCCATCCAGAATGGCCGATCTGATCCCGTGATACAGACGGCGATAGGCGGTGGTGCCGCCATCATCGGCGGTATTGTCCGACTGGCTTGGATAAATCCAGCTGTAATCACTGCGCACCATCGCGACCCCGGTGAAAATTGGCTCTGTCACTTTTATTATAATGGACCTTTTGAAAAGTCCAATTTGATCCATGATCGGGCCAAATTCGACGCCTGATTTTTTGACAAAAAGGTTCCGCCATGTCCGATCAATACGAAATCCATCCCCACACCAAAGTTGTCCGGGGCCCCAATCGCGCCAGTTATGACCGCGATCAGGTGCATGGCATTATTGATGATGCGCTGATTTGTCATGTCGGAACCGTGGTCAATGGGCGCCCCGCCATGATCCCGACCGCCCATTGGCGGGTGGGGGAGCGGATCTACATCCATGGCGCGTCAAAGAACCGCATTCTGGCCGCGATCGCAGACGGGGCAGAAGCCTGTCTGTGCATCACGCATCTTGATGGTCTGGTGATGGCGCGTTCGGCGTTTCACCATTCGGCCAATTACCGGTCGGTCGTTATTTACGGCAAAGGAACGGTGGTGAGTGAAGACGCCGAAAAGATGGAACATTCCCGGCTGTTTACCGAAAAACTCGAACCGGGGCGGTGGGAACACATCCGTCATCCCAACAAACAGGAACTCAAGGCGACCATGTTCCTGGGCTTTGATCTGGACCAGGTTTCGGCAAAGGTCCGTGCCGGCGACCCGGTCGATGACGACGAAGACTACGACTGGTCTGTCTGGGCCGGTGTCCTGCCCTGTACAACGACCTGGGGTGCGCCAGTGGACGATGCGCGCATCAAGCCCGGGTTCGAGGGCAAAGGGTATCAACGCAGTTGAACGCAAAACAGGCTGGCAGATGTGCCAGCCTGTTTCTTTTGGTCTTTAAGGGATGCCCTTTGCCGATCAGTCGGCCATGGCAGCGGCAATTTTCGCACCAAGGCGGGCATTGTTGCGCACAAGGGCGATGTTGGCTTCAAGGCTTTTGCCCTTGGTCAACTCGGTCACGCGGGCCAGAAGGAACGGGGTCACATCGCGCCCCTGAATGCCTTTTTCCTTGGCCTCGATCAGGGCATCTTCAATTGCCCCTTCGATGGCTTCGCGGGCCAATGCCTTGTCGGCTTCTGGTGGGTTGCCAATGACGGCGCCACCTTCAAGGCCGAATTCCCATTTAGAATTCAGGAAAGCTGCAAGTTCTTCGGGGGTATCAAGGCGCAGCGGCGCCTTCTGACCGCTTTCGACCGAATAGAATGCCGGGAATTCATCGGTGCCATAGGCAATAACCGGCACGCCAAGCGTTTCAAGATGTTCTAGCGTTTTGGGGATATCAAGGATCGCCTTGGCCCCGGCGCAGACAACCGCAACACTGGTTTTGCCAAGTTCGGTCAAATCGGCCGACACATCGAAATTACCGGCAAGATCACGATGCACCCCGCCAATACCGCCGGTGGCAAAGACGCGAATGCCGGCCTTTTCTGCCAGGATCATGGTTGCCGATACGGTGGTGGCGCCGTCACGTTTCTTGGCAAGGCAATAGGGGATATCACGGCGCGACAGTTTAAGAATGTCGGTCCCCTTGGCGAAATATTCCAGTTCCTCGGGTGAAAGCCCGATTTTGCAACGACCGCCAATCACGGCGATGGTGGCCGGGATCGCACCGTTATCACGCACGTCCTGTTCAACCGCACGCGCGGTTTCCAGGTTCTGCGGATAGGGCATGCCATGGGAAATGATGGTTGATTCAAGGGCAACAACAGGCTTGCCTGCGGCAAAGGCCTCTGCGACCTCGGGGGCGATATCAATATAGTCCGACATTCCGATATGCTCATATCTGGTTTAAAGTTTTAAAGGCCAGAATTAAACAGATCGGCCTTTGAAATCCAGCGCAAAGCAGGGTGTTTTGCGAATGGCTGCTGTGCGTGACGGAATCCGTCGATGCCATCGCGGCATGGCACCTGTGTCAGGCACTGCATTGTAAGTCTCTGATTTGGCGGCTATCGTAAACCCACCACCAACCCGTTCAAGGCCCATCTGAGAATGCATTCCAAGCCCACCCTGACCACCGGCCTCCTGATCTTTATGGCGGTCGGAAGCGGCCTGTCCGTTGCCAGTCTTTATTATGTTCAGCCATTGCTGGAACTGCTGGCCCGTGAATATGGGCTGAGTGAAACCAGTGCCGGTTTTCTGGTGACGGTGGCGCAGCTTGGCTATCTGACCGGGTTGATTGCCGTGGTGCCGCTTGGTGATCATCATGAACGGCGCAAATTGCTGACCGTGACCTCGGCCCTGACCGCGGTCGGGTTGCTGGCGATGGGGCTGGCACCGTCATTTTTGATGCTGGTGGTGTTTAGTATTTCGGTCGGGATTACCTGTGTGACTGCGCAAATCCTTGTGCCACTCGCTGCCCACCTGGCGACGGATGACAAACGCGGGTCTGCGGTGGGGGCGGTGATGAGTGGCCTGTTGCTGGGCATTCTTCTGGCCCGGACATTTTCGGGCATCATGGCGGAGCTTGCCGGATGGCGGTCGGTGTTTATTGCCGCCTCTGTCCTGATGGCGATTTATGCGGTGGCCTGTTACCGGATCATTCCGCATGTCCCGCCAACCTCGCATACCAGTTACCGCACGCTGTATCTTTCGATCCTGCATCTGTTTCGTGATGAACCGGTTTTGCGCCGCCGCAGTCTGATTGGCGGATTGCAATATGCTGTGTTCGGGATTTTCTGGACCTCGATGGCCTTCATGCTGGTGCGCCAATATGGCATGTCCGAAGCGGTGATCGGGCTTTATGGCCTGATTGGCGCAATCGGTATCCTGGCGGCCCGCATTGCCGGAAAGCTCGCCGACAGGGGTTGGGCGCGGCTCAGCACCGGTGCCTTCCTGATGACCACCGTCTCAAGCTGGGGGCTGCTGTATTTGGGGCAATGGTCATTGATTGCCTTTGCGCTTGGTGTGGTGCTGATCGATCTGGGCATTCAGGGCGCGCATATTTCCAATCAAAGCGAGGTTTATCGCCTGAACCCCGAGGCCCGCAGCCGTCTGACCACGGGCTATATGGCCAGTTATTTCCTTGGGGGTGCCTGTGGCTCCGCCAGTTCGGCCATTGCCTATGGCATGGGCGGCTGGCCTGCTGTGGTGGTTCTTGGGGCGGGGGTGTCGGTCTTGTGTGTTGTGATCTGGGCTGCGACCGAATTGCGCTTTCCGGTCAAACAGATGAAACACGGCGGATAAGCGAAACCCGAAATGCCCAAAGCAAAACGGCCGCCCCATCGGGACGGCCGTTTGCGCAAAAAAGGATCTAAGCTGTGCTTAGTTCTTTTCTTTGTCGACGAGCTGGTTTGCAGCAATCCACGGCATCATGGCGCGCAGTTTGGTACCAACTTCTTCGATTTCATGTTCAGCATGCAGACGACGGGTTGCCTTGAACATCGGCTGACCACAATGCATTTCCTGAACGAAGTCACGGACGAACTTGCCTTCCTGAATGTCGGTAAGAACTTCTTTCATGCGTTCTTTGACAGACGGATCGATCACGCGCGGGCCGGTGACATAGTCGCCGTATTCTGCGGTGTTGGAGATCGAGTAACGCATGTTGGCCATACCGCCTTCATACATCAGGTCAACGATCAGCTTAACTTCGTGCAGGCACTCGAAATATGCCATTTCCGGCGCATAGCCAGCTTCGGTCAGGGTTTCGAAGCCGTATTTGATCAGCTGGGTCAGGCCGCCGCAAAGAACAGCCTGTTCGCCGAACAGGTCGGTTTCGCACTCTTCACGGAAGGTGGTTTCGATCACGCCCGAACGACCGCCACCGATTGCCGATGCATAGGACAGTGCAACTTCAAGCGCGTTGCCAGATGCGTTCTGTTCAATAGCTACGAGGCACGGAACACCGCCGCCACGCTTGTATTCGGAACGAACCGTGTGGCCCGGGCCCTTCGGTGCGATCATCATGACGTCAAGATCAGCGCGCGGCTCGATCAGGCCGAAATGGACGTTCAGACCATGTGCGAACAGAAGGGCAGCACCCTGTTTCAGGTTGTCGCGCAGCTCATCAGCATAGATCGCCGCCTGATGCTCATCCGGGGTCAGCATCATGACAACGTCTGCCCAAGCAGCAGCTTCGGCCGGGGTCATGGTTTTCAGACCGGCAGCTTCGGCTTTCTTGCGGGAGCTTGAGCCTTCACGAAGACCAACAACAACTTCCTTAACGCCGGAATCATGGAGGTTCAGCGCATGGGCGTGGCCCTGCGAACCGTAACCAATGATGGCAACTTTTTTGGATTTGATCAGATTAACATCTGCATCGCGGTCGTAATAAACACGCATCTTTCGATACCTCTGGACGTTGGACCACGCTGATTTTCATGCGTGGCGGATGGTAATAATTATTATGGGGCAGGCCCCAATGCCGTACCCGATGCGGATCACCGGGCAGGGCAAACTCACATCGTCAGTGTGCCGCGCGAAATCGCTGCCACACCGGTACGCGAAATTTCCGAAAGCCCAAGCGGCTCCATCAATTTGATGAAGGCGTCGATTTTTTCAGGACTGCCGATGATTTCATACACGAAGGAATTGTTGGTCGCATCCACTGCGCGTGCCTTGAAGATGTCGGCAATGCGCAGGGATTCCACACGTTTTTCACCCGTTGCGATCACTTTGACCAGGGCAAGCTCGCGCTCGACACTTGGTCCGGCAAGGGTCAGGTCACTGACCTTGTGTACCGGAACAAGACGCGAAAGCTGTGCCTTGATCTGTTCGATCACCATCGGGGTGCCCGAGGTAACCACGGTGATACGCGACTGGTGGGCGTCGGCGTCGACTTCGGCAACGGTCAGGCTTTCAATGTTATAGCCACGACCGGAGAACAGCCCGATTACACGGGCCAGAACGCCGGACTCGTTATCCACCAGAACGGATATGGTGTGTTTCGAAATTTCGGTTTCTTTCACGGTTTCGCTCCGCTAGGGCTCGGTCGGGGCAGAACGTGCCGCCCGCGCCGGCCTTTTCATTTTGATGTGATGGGATCAATTCGCACAGATTGTTTGTGCGGATCAGACCAGAACCATCCCTTCGTCGGAATCAATGGCTTCGTCGCCGTTGGTTTCCTGCCCAAGCAGCATTTCATTATGCGGCTTGCCCGACGGAATCATCGGATAGCAGTTTTCCTTGTCATCGACAGCGACGTCCAAAATCACCGGACCATCAATTTCCAGCATCTTCTTGATGGCATCATCAAGATCAGCCGGGTTATTGCAGGTCATGCCGGTGAAGCCAAAGGCTTCGGACAGTTTGACGAAGTCGGGCAGGGTTTCGCTATAGCTTTCGGAATAGCGCGACCCGTGCAGAAGCTGCTGCCACTGGCGGACCATGCCCATATAACGGTTGTTCAGGATCACGGTTTTGATCGGCAGACGATACTGCGTCATCGTCGCGCATTCCTGAATGTTCATCATGATCGACGCATCACCGGTGAAGCACACAACCGTCGCATCCGGGTGGGCGACCTGAACGCCAAGAGCGGCGGGCATGCCATAGCCCATGGTGCCCAGACCACCGGACGTCATCCATTCATACGGATGTTCGAACCCGAAATGCTGGGCTGCCCACATCTGGTGCTGGCCAACGTCGGTAGTGATATAGGTCTTGCGATCACGGGTGAGCGCATGAACACGGCGGATAACGTGCTGCGGCTTGATAACGTCGGTCGGCTGTTTGTAGGACAGGCAGTGTTTGCTGCGCCAGCCTTCAATTTCTTTCCACCAGCCATCAAGTGCGTTGGCTTCGATCTTGTACTGCTTGGCTTTCCAGATCTTGATCATGTCTTCAAGAACATGGCCAACATCGCCAACGATCCCGATATCGACCGGAACGTTCTTGTTGATCGAGCTCTGATCAATGTCGACCTGGATTTTCTGCGAGTTCGGCGCAAAGAAATCGAGGTTGCCGGTGACACGGTCATCGAAACGTGCACCGATGGCGACCATGACATCGCAATCATGCATCGACATGTTTGCTTCGTAGGTGCCGTGCATGCCGAGCATGCCAAGATACTGCTTGTCGGACGCCGGATAAGCACCCAGCCCCATCAGGGTCAGCGTGATCGGCGCACCGGTCATGCGGGTGAACTCGGTCAGAAGCTTGCAGGCCTGCATGCCGGAATTGATGACGCCGCCGCCGCAATACAGGATCGGCTTTTTCGCCGATGCCAGCATTTCCATGGCTTCTTCGATCTGGCTGCGTTCGCCCTTGACCACCGGGTTATAGGTGCGGTGCTGAACCTGTGCCGGTTCCAGATACGGTGCCTTGCCAACCAGAATGTCCTTGGGAAGGTCGATAACGACCGGACCCGGACGGCCGCTTGAGGCGACGTGGAAGGCTTCGTGCATCGTGCGCGCCAGACGATCCGGATTTTTCACCAGATAGTTATGCTTGGTGCACGGGCGGGTAATGCCGGTGGTATCGGCTTCCTGGAAGGCATCATTCCCGATCAGATGAGTCGGGACCTGACCTGTCAGGCAGACAACTGGAATGGAATCCATCAACGCGTCGGTAAGGCCCGTAACGGCGTTTGTCGCACCCGGTCCCGAGGTCACCAGCACAACGCCGACCTTGCCGGTCGAGCGGGCGTAACCTTCAGCAGCGTGGACAGCAGCCTGCTCATGGCGCACGAGAACGTGACGAATCCGGTTCTGTTTAAATATCTCGTCATATAGCGGTAGGACAGCGCCGCCAGGATAGCCGAACACGACTTCCACACCCTGATCAGCAAGGGCCTGCAACACTACTTCCGAACCGCTTAAAATACGTTCTGCCATGATTTTCGAGCCTCTTTACTTAGCGACAACAACGTGTCGCGTGATAACCGCGTGATTGAAACATGATCCAATTATCCTCGAATTGGAGTTGAAAAATCCGCCTAAACGGCGGTTTTCCGCCATTTCGGCGGGGGAAGGGCCAACCTATCGCCTCACTTTGGCGTGGTCAACAGAAATTGGTTAACATCATGACGCATTTTTGCTGCCAAACTTTCCGAATATTGCGCGTCGATGATTTCCTTGGCTAACATTTGGTGCCTGAACCAGGTTAATTGTCGCTTTGCATAGCGTCTGGTTTCGCGCTGTGATTTCTCTTTGGCGGTGGCCAGATCAATCTCCCCGGAAAGGTAAGCTGCGATCTCGCGCACGCCAACAGCCTTCATAACCGGCGCTGTTTCAGGCAATTCCAAGGCAAGCAGGCCTTTGACCTCGTCAATGGCACCCTGTTCGATCATCAGATCAAAACGCCGGTTGCAACGGTCATACAGAATGTCGCGCGGCGGCATGTAACAAAGTTTCTTGAATTTCATGTTCCCGGGCGGCGTGATCACCGGCTCCTTGTGCCAGCTTGCCAATCCGCGGCCGGTATGGACAAAAACCTCGGCGGCGCGAATCAGCCGCTGGGTATTGCTGCCATCAAGGTTGGCAGCGGTTTCAGGATCCTGCGCCGTGAGTTTGGCAAAAAACGCCGCGTGGCCAAGTTCTTCAAGCTCGTTTGTGACCTGATCGCGAATCCGCGCCGGGATATCGGGGATCGGCGCGATCCCCTCGGTCAGGGCATTGAGATACATGCCCGTACCCCCCGTGATGATCGGAAGTTTGCCACTGGCATGACAGTCGGCAATCTCGGCCATTGCCATTTCACGCCATTTACCGGCCGAGCAGGCTTCTCGTCCGGACAACACCCCATAAAGTCGATGCGGCGCACGTGCGATTTCACTGTCATCGGGGCGCGCAGACAGCACACGCAGTTCCTTATAGACCTGCATGCTATCGGCATTGATCACTACGCCGTCAAAGGTCTCCGCCAGATCAAGGGCGAGTGCCGACTTCCCACTGGCCGTCGGGCCAGCGACGATCAGGACAGGGGCAAAAGAACTGCTGGCTTGGATGGCCGACATCAGGGTGCCTTCAGGGTAACGTGTTCAAAGGTCGGCCAGTCTATTGGGTTCGGCGCGACAGGCATAGGAATTTACGACGCAATTTCACGGCAAATAATGCGTCCCCGCAACATGGGATGCGAAAGTTCTCTTGCCACAGTCCGGCGCAATTCGGATAAAGGCGACAACGATGTTTTATGCCTTTCCCGCCAAGGAGCCCGTTGACCATGAAATTGGTTCTTACCCTGATTGCCGCCCCGAATTCGAATGCGCTGACCAAGGCCGTGATTGATAACGCGGCAATCGCGTTGACCGGGGCAGGCGCACTTGTCGGGGATGTGACCTGGCTTGCCGAGGGTGAGGCGTGCGATCTGACTTTTGACGGGATCCCGCTTGATGTAGCTGACACGACGCTTTCCGAGGCAGAGCTTCCGGTGGATGCGATCACCCAGAAGGTCGCCACACGTCGCAAGAAGCTTTTGATTGCCGATATGGACAGCACGATTGTTACCGGTGAAACCCTTGATGAACTGGCCGAGTTTGCCGGGGTCAAGGATCGGGTGGCGGCGATCACCGCACGTGCGATGAATGGTGAACTTGATTTCGAAGCCGCCCTTGATGAACGTGTCGGTCTTCTTGAAGGCATGTCGACCGAGATGCTGAAAGAGGCCTGGAAAACGGTCGAATATACAGGCGGGGCAAGGCAACTGGTCGCGACCATGAAGGCCAATGGCGGCTTTGTTGCCCTGGTATCAGGTGGGTTTGATTTCTTTACCGGTGCAGTTCGCGCCGAGCTTGGCTTTGATTACGATCAGGCGAATGTCCTGATTGAAAAGGATGGCAAACTGACCGGCAAGGTTCAGAAACCGGTTCTGGATCGTCAGGCCAAGGTCGATGCGCTTGAAACCCTGTCCGCCCAGCAAGGCATCACGGTTGATGATGCGATTGCGGTTGGCGATGGTGCGAATGATCTTCAGATGATCTCGCTTGCCGGGACCGGCGTTGCCTTCCACGCCAAACCATCGGTTCAGGAACAGGCGCGCATTTGCATCAATCACGGTGACCTGACCGCACTTTTGTATCTTCAAGGCTACGCGAAGTCGGACTTCGTTTCGTAAGGTACGAACGGTTCAAACAAAAAGGGCGGCCTGATGATCAGGCCGCCCTTTTTTGATATCGACTTAAGCCGGATGGCTTATTCCTCGGTCGAGATCGTCAGGCCGAAGTAACGCGGGCCAGCCGATGTTTCAATCAACATCAGGATAGTGCGTTTGCCATCGTCAACGGCGGCCTTGACCGCATCGACGACGTCGTCGACCGAATCAACCGAGCTGTGCGACGCCTCGATGATGATGTCACCCGGGCGAACACCCTTTTCGGCGGCATAGCTATCGCCGGAAACTTCGGTGATGATCACACCTTCGGTGCCCTCGGCAAGGTTGTGACGCTGGCGCAGGCTTTCATCGACATTGGCGATCTTGACGCCAAGTTCATCGATGCTGGCCTCTGCAACAACGGGTGCTTGCTCTTCCTCGGAGCTGTCTGCGCTTGTCGCGACGACTTCTTCCTCAAGTTCGCCAAGCTCGACCTGGACGGTCTGCTTTTCGCCATCGCGCCAGATTACAACATCGACCTCCTTGCCGATCTTGGTTTCTGCGACAATGCGCGGCAGACGACGCATCGACTCAACCGTTTTGCCATCAAAGGTCAGGATGACATCACCCTGTTTGATGCCGGCTTCCTGGGCCGGGCCATCTTCGGAAACGCCGGCAACCATGGCACCGGTTGCCTCATCAAGACCAACCGAGTCCGCGATGTCTTCGGTCACGGTCTGGATGTGAACACCCAACCAGCCACGACGGGTACGGCCATATTCCTTAAGCTGTTCGACAACGCTTTGTGCGATGCCTGCCGGAATGGCAAAGCCGATACCGACCGAACCACCCGAAGGCGAATAGATCGCGCTGTTAATGCCGATCACGTCACCATCAAGGTTAAACAGCGGACCGCCAGAGTTACCACGGTTGATCGAGGCATCCGTCTGAATGAAGTCATCATACGGGCCCTGGTTGATGTCGCGGTTACGTGCGGAAATAATCCCGGCGGTTACCGTGCCGCCAAGGCCGAACGGGTTACCGATTGCCATGGCCCAGTCACCGATACGTGCACTGTCAGAATCGCCCCATTTGACGAAGGGCAGGTCTTCTTTCGGTTCGACCTTAAGCAGGGCGACGTCGGTTTTCGGGTCACGTCCGATCAGTTCGGCATCAAGCGTGTCGCCATCATGCAGGCGCACGGTGATTTCATCGGCACCGTCAATCACGTGGTTGTTGGTCACAATGTAACCATCAGCCGAGATGATAAAGCCTGAACCAAGCGCGGTCGCACGGCGGCGTTGCGGAGCCGGTCCGCCCTGGCCACCCTGACCGTTGCGGTCCATAAAATCACGGAAAAGGTCTTCAAATGGCGAGCCGGGAGGGAACTGGAAGTCCGGTCCCTGTCGTTCGGCGACCATCTGGCTTGTGGAAATGTTTACAACAGTCGGCAGAAGCTTTTCGGCCAAGTCTGCGAAACTCTCAGGAGCGGGGCGGGCATTCGCGATCTGCGAAACACTGGTCACGCCAAGGAGAACAATCACCAGTGCTGCGGTGACTTTCGTCCGCACCGGGTTGTATAATGCGTCTAGCATGTGTCTGATCCTGTTCGTTGCCGCGTTCACGGTATTTGTCATTCTCTTTGTGCAGCGCGCGGCGGGACTGTATTTCACCCGTCGCTTAAGTACTCAAATTAACCCCGACTTTGGCAGAAATTGGGCGGTACTTGGAAAAATCAAGGAATTGTGAGCACAAACTTGTGGCGCGTGGCCTTTGTCTGGCGGTTTCCCTGATCCTTGCGCCCGTTTGCTAAAGCCAGGTTCGTACTGCCCATATTCCGCCAATGGCAATGACAGCGGCGATCAATCCGCCAATGCGCAACTGCGATTCAGGAATTTCCTGAACAAGCTCCATCACCCTTTTCAGGCCGCCGGGAAACAGCGTGTAAAGCATACCTTCCAACGCGATGGCCAGAAGTATGGCTGTTGCAAGTTCCTTCATGATCAGGGACGTTCCGGCGTTTCTTTGTGATCTGTCAGACGGTCGCCCGACAAATCGAATTTATAAAAACAAAAAGGGCGACCAGCCCAATATGCAGGTCGCCCTTATGTTTTGTCTAGCGGCTTGTCGCTGGGCCAGACTTATTAAAGTACTGGAAAAACTCGCTGTCTGGTGAAAGCACCATGGTCGAGCCGTTATCAAGCGCAATTTTGTAGGCTTCGAGCGAACGATAGAATTCAAAGAATTCCGTGTCCTTGCCATACGCTTTACCCAGAATGACGTTCCGCTGCCCATCGCCTTCACCACGCAGGACTTCGGCCTGACGGTTGGCTTCGGCGATGATGCCGATACGTTCACGATCAGCTTCTGCCTGGATCTTCGCCTTGAGCTCTTCACCTTCTGCGCGAAGCTGTGCGGCTTCGGCAATACGCGAAGAACGCATACGGTTATATACCGCCTGCGAAGTTTCCTGCGGAAGGTCGGTACGACCGATACGGACGTCAATCAGTTCGACACCGAACTCTTCTGCCGGTTTGATCAGGGTCGACTGGATTTTCTCCATGATCTGCGCGCGGTTGTCCGAGAGAAGCGTCACAAGCGGGGCCTGTGCCAACTCACCACGGATGACCGAGTTCAGACGCTGACCAAACAGCTGCACAAAGTTGGCAGAGTTGGTTGCACGCTGACGGAAGATCAACGGATCAATGATTTTCCAACGTGCAAAGCTGTCAACATTGACACGCTTCTGGTCAGACAGAAGAACCTGCTGAACCGGCGGATCAAGTTCCAGAATACGACGCTCGTAATATTCAACGTTCTGGATCGGCAGTTTGAAATGCAGACCCGGTTCGGAAACCGCATGGACCGGATTACCAAACTGAAGAACGAGTGCCTGCTGATCCTGACGTACGGTAAACACGCACATCGAACCAACAACAGCAGCAATAACCAGGACGACGCCAGCGGCAATAAGTTTAGGACTTGCCATTAGTTGTTGCCTCCTGCATTCGCACGTTTCTGAACTTCCGGAAGCGGAAGATACGGGACAACGCCGTTACCTGCACCGTTCTGTTCCATGATGATCTTGTCAGACTTGCTCAAGACCTCCTGCATGGTTTCCAGATACAGACGACGGGTCGTCACATCCTTGGCCGTCAGGAAGGAATCGTAGATGGAGATAAAGCGTTCTGCTTCACCCTCTGCTTCCTTGGTGACACGATCCTTGTATGCACGGGCCTGCAGGACCTGACGTTCTGCTTCACCCTTTGCACGCGGGATGATGTCGTTACGATAAGCCAGTGCTTCGTTCTGGGAACGATCACGGTCCTGACGGGCACGCTGCACATCGTTAAAGGCATCGATAACGTCGCGCGGCGGGTCCACTTTCTGCATTTTCACTTCGGCAATGAAAATACCGGACTCATAACCGTCCATGATTTCCTGAAGCAGGGTACGGGTTTGTTCTTCAACCCGGACACGGCCAACAGTCAGTGCTTCTTCAAGGTCGGTTTTACCGATGACCTCACGGATCGCACTTTCAGATGCCAGTTTGATGGTGTTTTCAGGATCACGCACGTTAAACAGGTAGGAACCTGCATCGCTGATACGCCACTGAACAACATAATCAATGTCGATGATGTTCTGGTCACCGGTCAGCATCAGGCTTTCTTCGGGCACATCACGCGAACCGTTGGATGTCACCGTGCCTGCGCCGCGATAGCCAACCTCGATCTGGTTGGTCCGTTCGACGTTCGGCTTGATGACCTCGCCAATCGGGGCCGGAAGGAAGTAGTTCAGACCCGGACCCGTGGTGCCAACCCATTTACCGAACAGAAGCGTTACACCCTGTTCGCCCGGCTGGACACGGTAGAAACCGGTCAAAAGCCACAACCCGATTACAGCGATACCGATCAGGACAAAGCCCTTGTATCCGCCACCACCGGGGAACAGCCGCTTAAGACGTTCCTGGCCTTTACGAATCATTTCATCAAAGTCGGGGGGCGTGTTTCCGCCGCCGCCACCACCGGAAGGACGCTGTCCCCACGGGTTCTGGCCGCCACCTTTGTTTCCGCCGCCGCCCCAGGGGCCACCGCCCCCTTGATTATTCCAAGGCATCGAGTTTCTTCCTCTTCTTGCCGTTCGGTGTTTATCTTTGTTTACCGAGCTTGGGGTAGGCCCCCAATGCATGCTCCGTCCAACAAGATCAAATTCCCTGATAGACCCCGGACATGCCGGGAAAATCAGACTTTTTTCTCACCAGTTTTGTACCCAACCTGTGATACGCCGGTTGGTACTGCAACAGATTGTAGCCAAATGCAAACTCACGAAATCTTGTTGGACGGAGCATGCCCTTAGGCCTTATATGACAGGTTGCCTTGCAAAACAATGATACGCGCCTGCAAGTTCTGTGTGACCACGGACTTAAGCCGAAATTTGGAGACCGCAATATGACTTCCCTCAACCGTGAACAGATTACTGCCGCGCTCGATAGCGTAATCGACCCAGTCGACGGCCAATCAATCACAGCCAAGGGCATGGTGCAAGGTATTGATATTCATGATGAAACTGTCAATGTTATGATCGCCGTTGACCCCGAACGCGGCCCCGCCCTCGAAGATTTGCGCCAAGCAGCAGAAAAAGCGGTGGCTGCTGTGAACGGGGTCACAACTGCCCGTGTGGCGCTTACGGCAGAGCGTCCCAAGGCCGCCGCTCAGCAAAGCACACAGCCGTCGCAGCCATCACAGCCAAGCCGCCCCGCACAACCGGGTCAGCGCCCGCAGGGTGGTGGTCAGATGCCGCTGGAATTGCCAACGGTGCGCAGCATCGTCACCGTGGCGTCCGGCAAGGGCGGGGTGGGGAAATCCACCACCTCGGTCAACCTTGCATTGTCGCTGGTGGCCAAGGGGCTCAAGGTCGGCCTGCTGGATGCCGATATCTATGGGCCGAGCCTGCCGCGCATGATGGGCCTTCGCGATGCCAAGCCGGTGCCGTCCAAAGAACATCAGGGCAAAATGATCCCGCCATCGGCCTTTGGCATGCGTATCATGTCGATCGGCTTCATGATCGAAGAAGAACAACCGGTGATCTGGCGTGGCCCGATGGCGATGGGCGCGCTGGAACAGCTTCTGCGCGATACCGACTGGGGCGATCTTGATGTGCTGGTGGTTGATATGCCACCGGGCACGGGCGACATTCAGCTTTCGATGGCGCAACGCGTGCCGGTGACCGGGGCCGTGATTGTTTCAACCCCGCAGGACATCGCCCTTCTGGATGCGCGCAAGGGGCTGAATATGTTCCGCAAGGTCAATGTGCCGGTGTTCGGGCTGATCGAAAACATGTCCTATTACAAATGTCCGGAATGCGGCCATGTCGATCACATCTTTGATCATGGCGGGGCGCACAAGGCGGCGGATGAACTGGGCGTGCCGTTCCTGGGTGAAATCCCGCTGGACCTTAAGATCCGCCTCGGCGCAGACGAAGGCAAACCGATTGTCCAGACAGAACCCGAAGGCGAACATAGCAAGGCCTACGGCCTGATTGCCGAGAAGATCGCCGCCGCCATCGAAGAGCGCGTTGGCCCGGCCGAAGCGCCGAAGAAAAAGGGCTTGTTTCCCAAGATCAGCTTTAAATAGTCATACAAAAAAGGCCGCATTCGTTGCGGCCTTTTTATTGGTCGCACTTAACGGCAATCAAGCCGTTGCAACACGCTTGGCATGACCCAGCAAGTGGTACTCAAACACAGCAAGTCCACAGACCGCGATGGCCTGAGCAATTAGGAATGCGTATCCAAGCATGGTAGGTGCGATGGATGGCAGGACGAGTATACCGATGCTGGCAACCGCCCAGCCAAAATTTCCCACGATAATCAGCCAGACCAAACCGGCGCTCGGCAGCTTTTGACGCCCGGTGATGATCATCAGCGCCGCACAGGGAAACAGAATCAGCCCGGCATAAAACAGAAGGCCAACCGGCAATCCAAGCCACCCGGCAAGAAACTTTGCACCGGTGGTGAGCAAAATGCCAAAGCCAAGGCAGGTCAAAGCATCAACAGTCAGTACAGTCTTCAAAAAGTTCACAGTCGAGGGTGCAGACATTGTCCAATCCTTTCGGGTTGTGGTGATGTCGCAAGCTTGCCGTGAGCAGGGAATGAATACGATTACTTCGGAGGTAATGTTTAATCCTTTTCTTTGGTGATAGGCTGTCTTTGCGGTCACAGAGGAAATTGTATCAATGCCCCACGATTCGTTTGGAATGACGCTGAAAAGCTGGCGGAAGCAACGCAGGCTCAGCCAGCTTGATCTTGCGGCCAATGCGGACATTTCAACCCGCCATCTCAGTTTCCTTGAAACCGGTCGGTCCCGACCAAGCCGCGAGATGATCCTGCATCTCGCCGAATGTCTTGATGTCCCGCTGCGCGAACGCAACGGTTTGCTGGTTTCAGCCGGCTTTGCCCCGATCTATGCCCAGCATGATTTTGAGGGCGAGGGGGCTCTGGGCATTCGCAAGGCAGTTGATCAGATATTGTCGGCCCATGAACCTTTTCCGGCGCTGGCGATGGATCGACATTGGAACATGGTGGCAGCAAACCGGATTGTGCCACTGATACTGGTCGGGATTGACCTGAACCTTTTGCAACCCCCGGTCAATCTATTGCGACTTAGTCTGCACCCGAACGGATTGGCAGCACGGGTGGTGAATTTCGTGCAGTGGCGGGATCATTTGCTGGATCGTTTGCGGCGTCAGATTGACGTCACCGCGGACCCGGAATTGATTGGACTGTATGACGAAGCAAAGCACTATCGATTACCCGACCATCATGGACAGGCAATGGATGCGGTGGGAGTTGACGGAACTGAAAAGGACGCAATCAATGGTTTGATCGTGCCACTGATTCTGAAAACAGAAGCGGGTGTTTTGCGATTTATCACGACGACGACGTTATTTGGCACACCGGTCGATGTGACCCTGTCCGAACTTGCGATCGAGACCTTGTTGCCTGCTGATGACGATACAAGCCATGCCCTGAAGCAACTGGCATTGGCACTTTAGGTCGTGTGAGAAATCAGTGAAAAGCTGATCCGATTGCATGGTCGACGGCATTGGAAATGATGGTTTCGATTGTGCCATCCTCAACGAGTTCCGCGATGGCCTTATTGATCAGGGCCAATGCCGAGATGTCGGTTGACCGTCTGTTAAAGGCGATGAAGGTCTGGTTTTCATGCAGGGCGGTTTTGGCGCGAACAACTTGGCTCTGGAGCTTGAGTTTCCTGATCCAGATATCTCCTGCTTCGCGCACCGCAATCACCGCATCAACGCGATTATTCACCAGCATCGCGAAGTTCTGGTCGTCTCCGGCGGCTTCGGATGTTTCGAACAGGCCGGACGTACGGGCGCTATCGAACGCGTCACCGTAACTCCATCCGCGAATAACGCCGACATTCATGCCTGACAGGTCTTCGATTTTGGTTTCACGGTCAAATTCGCCTTTGAGCCGATAGATCATCAAACCTTCGCGGTGAATCGGCTCGCTGTACGCATACTTCTTCTGACGCTCGAGGTTTTTGTATATTCCGGCAACAGCACCATCGCCATTATCCAGATGAAACAGTGCGCGACGCCACGGCACGGGGACGATTTCAACATTGAGACCAGCGCGGGCAGAGATTGCGCGCACGATATCAGGGTAGATGCCCGCAGCATGTTCTTCAGCGCGATACATGAAGGGTGGATTGGCCTCATCAACATAGATGGTCAGGGCCTGCGCTTGACTTACAGGCAAGACTGCGACAACGCCCAGAAGAACGCAGAACATAAAAGCCCAAAGAATGACCTTGCAGTGACCTTGCATCTTACCCTCGTCGCAGCCCCTGCAAGCTCATATGGGGCTATTCATCTGATCCGACAACGGAGTTTGGTAGCTGCCAAGCCAAAATCACAAAACCCCGCCAGATTGCTCCGGCGGGGTTTTTTGTTGGTTTTGCCTGCGGCCTGATTAAACGGCTTCGGCCATGAAGGATGGCATCCAGCCTTCATTAAGCTCGCGCAGTTCGGAAAGCGATACTTTGTCGCCGCCATCAATGACGACCGCATCACCGCCCGCCTGACCGATAATCACGGCTGCGACATTCGCACTGCCTGCCGCGTTCAGAACCTTGTCCGGATCGCGGGTTGCGATCACGTAGCGGCCCTGATCTTCGCCAAACAGCCATGCGATTTCGCTGCCTGCTTCCGGCAGATGTAGGTCGGCACCGATATTGCCCGCAAGGCACATCTCGGCAACGGTGACCAAAAGACCGCCATCGGCGATATCGTGGCAGGTGCGCACCAGACCCAGTTCGATCAGTTCACGCACCAGCGTACCGGCACGCTTTTCAGCCCCCAGATCGACCGGCGGCGGAGCACCTTCTTCGCGACCTTCGATGGTCTTGAGATACAGCGACTGCCCCAGTTCTCCGGTGGCCGCACCAATCATGATCAGCGCGCTATCATCGCGTTTGATGCCAATCGTTGCATGGTGACCGAGATCAGAAATCAGGCCAACGCCGCCAATGGCCGGGGTCGGCATGATGCCAACGCCATTGGTTTCGTTGTAAAGCGACACGTTGCCCGACACGACCGGGAAGTCCAGCGCGATGCAGGCTTCGCCGATGCCCTGGCAGGCCCCGACGAACTGACCCATGATGCGCGGGCGTTCCGGGTTGCCGAAGTTCATGTTATCCGTGATGGCAAGCGGCTTGGCGCCGGTTGCAACCAGGTTACGGTATGCTTCGGCAACAGCCTGTTTGCCGCCTTCGACCGGATCGGCCATGACATAGCGCGGGGTGCAGTCGGTGGTCGCGGCAAGGCCCTTGTTCGTACCTTCGACGCGGACAACGCCGGCATCACCGCCCGGACGGACAATCGTGTTGCCACGGACCAGATGATCATACTGTTCCCAGATCCAGCGACGCGACGCGAGGTCGGGCGATGCGATCAGGGTTTTCAGCGCGTCAACATGGCTGACCTTGGCCGAAATGCTGTTGGGATCAATGCGATCCTGTTTCGGCGTCGGTTCCCACGGACGATCATATTCCGGCGATGCTTCGGCCAGCGGATCAATCGGCAGATCACCGGCAACTTCACCATGCCATTTCAGAACCATCCGCTTGGTATCGGTGAGCGTACCGATAACGGCAAAGTCGAGTTCCCATTTGTCAAAGATCGCCTTGGCGGCATCTTCGCAACCGGGTTTCAGAACCATCAGCATGCGTTCCTGCGACTCTGAAAGCATCAGCTCGTAGGGCGTCATGCCTTCTTCGCGCATCGGAACTTTATCAAGCCACAGTTCAACACCAACGCCGCCCTTGGATGCCATTTCGAACGAGGACGAGGTCAGACCAGCTGCCCCCATATCCTGAATGGCGACAATCATGTCGGTTGCCATCAGTTCAAGGCAGGCTTCCAGCAGGAGCTTTTCGGTGAACGGGTCACCGACCTGAACGGTAGGACGCTTTTCTTCGCTGTCATCATCGAACTCGGCCGATGCCATGGTCGCGCCATGGATGCCATCACGGCCGGTTTTTGACCCGACATAAACAACCGGGTTCCCGATACCAGCCGCGGCTGAATAGAAGATGTTATCGGTATCGGCCAGACCCACGGTCATCGCATTGACCAGGATGTTGCCGTTGTAAGACGCGTGGAAGTTGGTTTCGCCACCGATGGTCGGAACGCCCATGCAGTTGCCATAACCGCCGATGCCTTCGACCACACCGCTCAGAAGGTGGCGGGTTTTCGGATGATCGGGCTCGCCAAAGCGAAGGGCATTGAGGTTCGCGACCGGACGTGCACCCATGGTGAACACGTCACGCATGATACCGCCGACACCGGTTGCCGCCCCCTGATAGGGTTCGATAAAGGACGGGTGGTTGTGGCTTTCCATCTTGAAGACGGCGGCCTGACCATCACCAATGTCAATGACCCCGGCGTTTTCGCCCGGACCCTGAATGACCCAGTCGGCCTTGGTCGGAAGTGTTTTTAGCCATTTTTTCGAAGACTTGTAGGAGCAGTGCTCAGACCACATGACCGAGAAAATGCCAAGCTCGTTGATGTTGGGTTCGCGGCCCATGATTTCGAGAACGAGTTTGTATTCTTCTTCGTTCAGGCCGTGTTCCTTGACCAGTTCCGGCGTGATCGGGGTGCTGTTGAAATCGTTGGAGCTCACGATGCTGCCTCCACCATGCTTTTGAACAGATTGCGGCCATCGGTGCCACCATGCAGCGGATCGATTGCGTTCTCGGGGTGGGGCATCATGCCAAGGACGTTGCCCGCCTCGTTGATGATGCCGGCAATATTGCGCTGGGAACCATTGAGGTTGGTCGCCGGATCCACTTTGCCATCCACATCGCAGTAACGCAGAACAACGCGACCTTCGCCTTCAAGGCGGTCAAGCGTGTCGCTGTCGGCAAAATAGTTGCCGTCGTGATGGGCGACCGGATATTCGACAATCTCGCCCGCGCCATAAAGATTGGTAAAGCGCGTCTCGGCGTTTTCGACTTTCAGATGCGTGTTCTTGCAGATGAATTTCAGGCTGGCATTGCGCATCAGTGCACCGGGCAGAAGGCCTGCTTCGGTCAGGATCTGGAAGCCGTTGCACACGCCAATGGTGGTCACACCCTGTTTGGCACGTTCGGCAACCGCGCGCATGATCGGCGACTTGGCAGCCATGGCGCCACAACGCAAATAGTCGCCATAGGAAAAGCCACCCGGGACCATGATGATGTCGGTCTTTGGCAGCTCGGTGTCGCCATGCCAGACCAGGGTGGGCTCGGTGCCGGTGGCCTGTTTCAGTGCTGCGATGGCGTCATTCTCCCGGTTGATGCCGGGAAACAGGATGACAGCGGATTTCATGAAATACCGTCTCTTGATTAGTGTCGGTTACTTAATCCCGATAGGCAAAGGCCCTGCCGCGACAAGACCCCGCCCGCCACGGGCGATCAGGCCAGCTCGATGCTGTAATCTTCGATCACGGTATTGGCGAGAAGCTTCTCGCACATTTCCTTGACCTCGGCTTCGGCCTTGGCGGCATCGGTGCCATCCAGTTCGAGTTCGATGAATTTGCCCTGACGGACGTCATTGACGCCATCAAAACCCAGGCCCTGAAGGGCGTGGTGAACGGCTTTGCCCTGCGGGTCGAGAACGCCGTTCTTCAGGGTGACATGAACACGTGCTTTCACGAGAAGCTCCTTTAAGTTCGCATGCGCGGGTCTCGCGCGAGGTTCTGTTTGCAAACAAAACGCTGTTCGACACACATGGCCGACCAGCCATAAGAAAAGGCCGCGCGAGCGCGGCCTTGGGGTGTTATTTGGTTTCGTCTTTTTTAAGCTGCTCTATTTCGGCGGACTCAGGGAGGACACCAAGACGGCGTGCGACTTCCTGATAGGCCTCTTCGACACCGCCGAGATCGCGGCGGAAGCGGTCCTTGTCCATCTTTTCGTTGGTGATCGCATCCCAAAGACGGCAGTTATCCGGGCTGAATTCATCGGCCAGGACCAACTGCGGGAAGTCGCCTTCCCAGACGCGGCCGAACTCAAGCTTGAAATCAACCAGTTTCAGGCCAATGCCGCGCATCAGACCACACAGGTAGTCATTGACGCGAAGGGTCATGCCGACAATTTCCTCAAGCTCTTCAGCACCTGCCCAACCCAGAGCGAGGATGTGTTCATCAGACACCAGCGGGTCGCCCAGCGCGTCGTCCTTGTAATAGAACTCGACAATCGGGCGCGGCAGGCGTTCGCCTTCTTCGAGGCCAAGACGTTTGGCCATCGAACCGGCAACGATGTTGCGGACCACGACTTCGATCGGAACAATTTCGCATTTCTTGCAAAGCTGTTCGCGCATGTTCAGGCGGCGAATGAAGTGAGTCGGAATGCCGATTTCTGCCAGACGGGTCATGACGAATTCGGTGATCATGTTGTTCAGGACACCCTTGCCGGCAATGGTGCCGCGCTTCTGGGCGTTGAACGCCGTGGCGTCGTCCTTGAAATACTGAATGATCGTTCCGGGCTCCGTACCTTCGTAAAGAACCTTGGCTTTACCCTCGTAGATGGGCTGCTTTCTGGACATTGGCGGGATCTTTCACATCTAGGCCCGCCGTCCGACGCAGCAGGCACCCTGAAATTCGCGCCCTCCGTATAGCAGTGCTTGGCGAGAAACTCAATTGTCGCTTAAGCTCTATTTATGCAAACTTGATAATCGAAATTTGCAACCGTCAGCATCTGTATCGCAGAGGGGCGGAATTGCTGCGATAACCTGTTGAACTGAAACGGCGTTCCGCGCCATCTGGTGTTAGACGTCGACCGGATGGAACGGTGTTTTGTCGGGCTGGCCTTCGGCAAACAGCCAGACCGGGCGCCTCGGCAGTTCATGTTCGCTTGTGGGAATCGCCGGAAGCCCGATCAGCGACGAACAGATGGTCTCAAATCCGATATTGCTGCGCACCAGCATGGCATCGGCACGGATGTCATGATGATCCGGGTCCGGGGCCTCTGTTCCGGTATCAGCCAGAAGCGCCTGCCAGGCAAACCAGTCGTCGGCCTCGGGGTGCGGGGCCGGGGCACTGATAAAGCGTGGCAGATTGCGTTTGGTTCGCGCACTGTTTTGCGTGTCATTCAGATCATGGGCGGTCAGAATCGACAGGCCTTCGGGGATTTCAGTGATTTCGATCTTGCCCGTGCCGCGATTTGCCAGCCAATAGGCATCGCGGTTATCGGCGATCACCATGTTAAACGGGCGATAGGCATCGCCATCAAGTTCGGCAAGGGCCTGCGCGGCGTCAATCGCGTCGGCATGGTCAAGTGCCTCAAGCGGCAGCTCGCCGCGTGATCGTTTACCATCGGCAGGGCCCAGCGTGCCATAGCGGTTAAGCACGGCGGCAACCACGCCGTCCTCATTGACACCAAGCCAGGTTCCCCCGGCGGTTTCATCAAGTCCGGCAATGACATCAGGGCGGTCTTCCCAGTGGCGCGCAGGCGCCTTCCAGGGACGGTTATTCATTTCATCGCGATTGGCGCCAATGATCACCGGCCAGTCATGGTCGGGGCGGCGTAAAATAATGACTGTACACATGAGCCAGATCAAAGCGTGCGGAACCGCACTTTGTCAAATTCAAAAGTATCAGGCAACGGGGTGAAATCGGTGTCGTTTATTGTCATATAAAATGCTATGACAGACAATGGCTTGACCGGTTTGGCTCCGATGACAATGTGACCAGCTTACAGAAGGAATCGATTATGAGCAGCTTTAATGATCGTGAACGCGGGTTTGAAGCAAAATACAGCTTTGATCTTGAACAGGATTTTCGTGTCGAAACCCATCTTTATAAAATGCTGATCCAGTGGGCTGGCGAACAGATGGGCATGTCCCCCGAAGAATGTCAGGATTACACACGCAAGATCATTGGCGAGGTTGTTGCCAACCCGCGTGAAAACGGTGTTGTTGCCCTGTTGCTGGCCGATTTTGGACGCAAAAATATCGACGTCACAGCCTCTGCATTGAATGTAAAGCTCGAAGAACTACGTCCGGTTGCGCGTGCAGAAGTACTGTCGTGATTGTGCGCTAGTGCATCTGCTTGGAAAACTTCTCGTTTGCTAATATGTGCAGCCTTACGTATCCTGAGCTCCCCAGACCGAAAAATTGAGTAGGTGCAACCTTTTGGTGTGGTATCCTTCGCAGGTAGGTGAAGGAGCCGATTAGGTAGATGAAAGGCGACAGCATTGCGTATCCTTTTGGCGGACGATCACGATCTTGTTCGTGAGGCAATCTCGCTACTGTTCCAACAGTATTTCGATGACTGTGAAGTGGCCGAAGCAGGGGCATTGGACCCCGCACTCGAGCTGATAGCAGCCAATAATACATTCGATCTGGTGCTGCTTGATCTGCGCATGCCGGGGATGAATGGACTTGAAGGTTTGAAGCGCACCTTGGAGAAGGTGGCAGATTCGACCTTTGTAGTTCTGCTTTCTGGCGCATATCGAAGTGAAGATGTCCGCAAGGCGCTTGAGGCCGGCGCGCATGGCTTTATTCCCAAGACCCTGCGTGGGCAGGCCTTGGCAAATGCTGTGCAGCTGGTTCTTGCTGGTGACAAATACCTGCCGTCGTCAATTCTGAACGACATGAATGACAACATGTCAGGTGGGGGTGATGGCGAAGGTCGCCTTGGCGGTGGCTTTGGCAGCGAGGGTGATTTTGGCCGTCTGACACCGCGTGAACGTGAAGTTCTTGCACTGCTGTCAGAAGGACGTCCGAATAAGGACATTGCCCGTCACCTTGATCTGCGCGAAATCACCGTGAAGTACCATCTAAAAAACATCTATCGCAAACTGAACGTCTCGAACCGTGCGCAGGCCGTGAAAATGGCTCTTGAAGATATGGCGCGGTCCGGAACTTTGTAGTAGGTTCGACAAAGGCAGCTCAGTTTGGCGCTCAAATCCCGGCTCGTGATTTCACGGGCCGTTTTTTGTTGCCTGAACCGGCTTTTCTCCCTCGTCATTGAAAACTAAACGAGGAAATAGATATGACCGTCACCATCGCACTTGTCGGCGATTACAACCCGAACGTCACCGCCCATCAGGCCATCCCGAAGGCCCTGGACTTGGCAGCCGAAAATCTTGGTATCACTGTCACATTTGACTGGGTCGCGACATCCGACATTGATTGCCCAGATGCCAAAATCCTTGATGGTTACAACGGGATCTGGTGCGTGCCTGCCAGCCCGTATCAAAGCTTTGACGGTGCGCTTGCTGCCATTCGGCGTGCCCGTGAAAACCAGATTGCTTTTCTGGGAACCTGTGGCGGGTATCAGCACGCGATCCTGGAATATGCCCGTAATGTTCTTGGTCTTGCTGATGCGGCAAATGCGGAAATCGACCCGGATGCTTCATTGCCCCTGATCGCGCCGCTTAGCTGTGCGTTGATTGATCAGGATGGTGGGATCGACCTTTTGGAAAACAGTCTAATTCGCGATGTCTGTGGCACCGCGCATTTGACAGAAACCTATCGCTGCTCATTCGGGTTTAACCCGGAATATGCCCATCTGCTTGATGGGCGCGATCTTCGGATTGTGGCCTGGGATCAGGATCGGGATCCGCGCGCGGTTGAGCTTCGCGGTCATCCGTTCTTTATTGGAACCGCGTTTCAGCCCGAACGTGCCGCACTGCGTGGTGAAGACCACCCATTGATCAATGCATTCGTCCGTGCCGCGGCGGGCTAACAAGCTTTTGAAGGTCCCCTGCACACGTGATGTGTGCGGGGGACTGATTTATCAGCTTTGCTGTGGTGGCAGATTTGGCAGGCAGCGTTGCAGCGGTGGGGTGCGTCCCGATTGCATCACGACAACCCCGGTCAGAATTGCCACCAGTGCAATCAGATCAAGCAGTTGAACGCTTTCCCCCAAAATCAGCGAGCCGGTCAGAACGGCGATAATCGGCGGGATATAGGTCACGCTTGCTGCTTTGACCGCACCAAGAGTTTCAACAACGAAGTAATAGCACAAATACGCAAAGCCGGTGCCAAACAGGCCAAGCCCAAAGAACAGGCCAAGGGCGATCCAGCCATTGTCGAAGATCGCGCTGGCGCCGTCAAAGTCGGTGGTAACCAGCAATGTCAGCGCGGCAACGCCCAATTGATAGGTGCAAAGCGCAAGGGGCGAAATACCAAGCGGGCTCAGGAACCGGCGGGCATAGACAAAGGACAGGCCAACGCAGAGGGACCCAAGTCCGATATAGCCAACCCCGGCAAGATCGCTTGCCGAAACGCTTGCGTCCCAGGGCCGCGCAATCATCGCGACCCCGATAAAGCCAACCCCCAATCCAAGAAGCGAGCGACGATTGACAGGCTCATCGCGTAAAAAGGCCGCCGCGGTGATAAAGGAAATCATTGGAATGGCACCGCTCAGCATTCCGGCAAGGCTGGATGGCAAAAGCTGAATGCCCTTGGCAAAGCTGAAATAGTAAAGACTGCCAGCCAGAACAGACATCACGATAAAATGGTGGGTAAAGCGCAAATGCCGCCATTTAAGTTTTCGCCCGATCAGGGCTGCGGCAAAAACCGGCAGGAACCCCATAAACACGCGAACGGCGGCAATCTGTGTCGGGGTGATCAGGGTGCTGGCGCTTTTGTTAAACAGAAACGTCATGCCCCAGGCAAGGGCCAAAAACCCGAACACGATATAGGCTTTGTTTTTCATGGTGGCGGACCAGTTTGGAAAAATCATGGCCCATTGTCTAAATTCCCGGTATTTTTCACAAATCATACTATCTGGATAATGAAATAGAAAAACTGCATTATGGGATCATATCCACCGCTTAAATCACTGCCAGCGTTCGAGGCATCGATGCGCCTGAAAGGCTTTGCGCTGGCGGCGGATGAATTGAATGTCACGCCCGGTGCGGTGGGGCAGCAAATCCGCAAGCTTGAAGACTGGCTTGGCGTTGAACTGTTCACGCGCACGGTCCGTCAGATCACGCCGACGGCGGATGGTCTGGCTTATGCTGCACGCATTGCCCCGGCCTTGCAGCAGATCCGCGATGCCAGCCATCAATTGCGCGACCAGTCAAATCATGCGGTGCGGTTCGTTATGCCGCCAAGCTTCGCGGCAAAATGGTTCTCCAAACGGATGTCGCGTTTTCTGATCGCCCATCCTGAAACCTCGCTTCATGTCGGATCATCGTCGGTGCTTTTGGATTTTGATCATGATCCGGTCGATCTGGCGGTGCGCTATTTCGATGGCGCCGATGAAGGTCTCGAAACCATCTTGCTGTATCAGGGGCAGGCGGCGGCCTTTTGCGCACCGTCCTATCGCGACAGGTTGGGACTGGATCGCCCCGATGACCTTGCGCAGGCGACGCTGCTGAATGATATCCTGCATCCCTGGTGGGAAGAATGGCTGGGCCGGTTTTCAACCCTGACGGCGCCCGACATTCGCGCAATAAAGCGCGTGGAAATTGATCAAACATCCATGGCGATTGAGGCGGCAATTCATGGGCAGGGCGTCGTTCTGGCCAACCCGCTTCTGGCCGAAGAAGACATTTCGGAAGGCAAGCTGATCCACCTGTTTCCGGATCAGGTCGTCAAAGTGCCGTCAGGCTATTATCTGGTTTGGCCCAAGAACCGTGATCTGCGTGCACCGGTCAGGGAATTCCGCGACTGGCTGTTGGCAGAAGCCAGCGACCTTGGCATCAAATAACAAACCCCGGCCGAAAGATTTCGACCGGGGTTGTTAGGCTCAGGACCTGTTAATTTGATTTGAATGGCAGAGGTTATATTTGTGAAATCCAAGGAAAAGCCCGAAGGGCGGGCTGGTATCCCGGCCAAGGGATTTGACGCAGGAGTTTGCAAATATAACCTCTGTCCTTCGGATTAACCGTATTTACACGGGCTACTTTGTCGCAAAGCCTTGAAAGATGTAAATCTTCCTGCGGTTTTGCTCCGCGTATCCGCACAAATACGGTGAACCATTCAAACCAAATTAACAGGTCCTGAGCCTAAAGCAGTACGGCGCGGATTACAGATCGCGGTTCATGGTGTAGGTGCCCATGTAGCTTGCCTTGCCAAGGACATGGCCCTCGATCGCGGCAAGCGCATCCGGGCCGGTAAAGGGTTCTGGCAGGTCGATCTTGTCGGTATCAAGCGCATAGACCGTGAAATGATAGTGGTGAATGATCGAATCATTCCATGGCGGGCAGGGGCCGTCATAGTCGCCGTAATCACCGCCCATATCGGTATCGCCCGCAAACCAGTCGGTATAGTTGTTCAGGCCCGCCGTGCCATATGGCTTGGTACCGGGCATCTTGCCCTTTGGCGTGACACCATTGGACGCGACACCTTCTTCAAGCTTGGTGATGCTGGCCGGGATATTGACCAGAACCCAGTGGTAGAAATCAACACGCGGCAGGCTTGCCGGGACTTCCTTGCCTTCGATATTGACGTCCTCGCCCGATGACGGGACATCCGGGTCATGGCAGATCAGGGCGAAGGATTTGGTGCCTTCGGGAATGTCGCTCCAGGAAATGGCGGGACTGATATTGTCCGATGTTTCAAACCGGCCCTCTGCCGGAATTTTACCGAACGCGAACTTGGCCGGGATCGGCGCACCGTCTTCCCATCCTTTGATGCTCAGTTTCATTGCTATGCCTTTCCTGTAATTGACATTTTTTGATGTGTTGGCTGTGTTCGATATAGCTCAGCATCAATGATGCGCAATGTCAAAGGCCGGTATTGCCGCACGTTACAACGAAAAAGCCCCGGCCATAGGGCCGGGGCTTTGAAGCAGGCTTTGGTATTTTGCTTAGTCCGCAAAGACACGGGCAAAGATCGTGTCGACATGCTTGGTGTGGTAGCCAAGGTCAAACAGCGCTTCGAGCTTGTCCATCGGAATGCGGTTGGTAACGTCTTCGTCGGTTTTCAGAAGCGACAAAAGATCGCCTTCGCGGTTCCAGACCTTCATCGCGTTACGCTGAACGATGCGATACGAATCTTCGCGCGAAACGCCATATTGGGTCAAGGTCAGCAGAACACGCTGCGAGAAGACCAGACCACCCATCTGGTTCAGGATCTCGTCCATGCGTTCCGGATAGACAACAAGGTTTTCAACAACGTTGGTCAGACGCATCAGGGCGAAGTCGAGTGTGACGGTCGCATCCGGGCCGATGTTACGTTCGACCGAGCTGTGCGAAATGTCGCGCTCGTGCCACAGGGCAACGTTTTCCATTGCCGGGATCGCCATTGAACGCACCAGACGGGCAAGGCCAGTCAGGTTTTCGGTCAGAACCGGGTTACGCTTGTGCGGCATCGCCGAGGAGCCTTTCTGCCCCTTGGAGAAGAATTCCTCAACTTCGCGAACTTCGGTACGCTGCAGGTGACGGATTTCGGTTGCCAGATGTTCGATCGACGATGCAATCACACCAAGGGCTGCGAAATAGGCGGCATGACGGTCGCGCGGGATCACCTGGGTCGAAACCGGTTCCGGTTTCAGGCCAAGCTTGGCGGCAACGTGTTCTTCAACACTCGGATCGATATTGGCGAATGTGCCAACCGCGCCGGAAATTGCGCAGGTCGCGATTTCCTCACGTGCGGCAACAAGGCGATCACGGTTACGTTTGAATTCCGCATAGAAGGTCGCAAGCTTCAGACCAAAGGTCACCGGCTCTGCGTGGATGCCGTGCGAACGACCCATGCAAGGGACATCTTTGGTTTCATAGGCGCGCTTTTTAAGCGCTGCCAAAAGCTTGTCCATATCTTCAAGCAGGATGTCGGTTGCCTGGGCAAGCTGCACGTTAAAGCAGGTATCAAGAACGTCCGAGCTGGTCATGCCCTGATGAACGAAACGGGCTTCTTCGCCAACCTGTTCGGCCAGTTCGGTCAGAAACGCGATCACATCGTGTTTGACTTCGGCTTCGACGGCATCAATGCGGTCGATGCGATCCTGGGTATAAGGCTTGTCGCCTTTTTCCCAGACAAGCTTGGCCGACTCAGCCGGGATAACACCCAGTTCAGCCAGTTTGTCAGCAGCGTGGGCTTCGATTTCGAACCAGATACGGAACTTGTTCGCCGGTTCCCAGATGGATGTCATCTGCGGACGGGAATAACGGGGGATCATGCGGTCGCCTCCGGGCAAGATGGTTGGGTGCCGGAAATAGATCTCGATGATCGGAATGCGTAGTTGATTGCACGATCACGGCGCCGGCACGCTTTCACGGGGTCGGATAGTCCATTCCGGGCAAATTGGCAACCCTGCAGACGGGTATGGCAGGATTGTGAGGTGATTTTACCACCGAGAAACTTGTTTAGGGTCAAGAAAGACCAATTTGATTGGAATGGCAGAGTTTATATTTGTGAAATCCAAGGAAAAGCCCGCCGAGCGGGTTGGCATCCCGCGCAAGGGGTTTGACGCGGGAGATCGCAAATATAAACTCTGTCCTCCGGATCGCTGAGATTTGCACGGCCTACTTTGTCGCAAAACCTTGAAAGATGCAGATCTTTCGGCGGTTTCGCTTCGCGTATCCGCACAAATCTCAGCGACCATTCGAACCAAATTGGTCTTTCCTGACCCTAATGTTAGAAAAATAGCAACTTATTGAGAATATATCCTGTAAGCAGGCAGGATGTATCTTCGACGACGCGGTTAATCCGAATGCGAAGTGGGCAGAATTTTTATGGCGCGTGAACGCGACGGGGCCAACAATCATCAGAAAGATGTGACACAGGTCCGCAATACAGACGCAAACTATCTGGCGGAACTGGTTGAACTGGGTATCGCCCTGTCGGCACAGCAGGGGCGCGAAGAGCTTAACCAGAAAATCCTGATGGCCGCGCGCAACTTCACCAACGCCGATGGCGGATCGCTTTATGTCGTCAATCAGGACGAAAGCGAACTTCATTTCCGGATCATGGTCAATGATACGCTTGAGACGTTCTTTGTCTCGGGCCGCGAAACCGAGAAACCATTCCCACCCTTGCCACTTTATGACGACGAAGGCCGCCCGAACTACGCCAATATCGCGACCTATGTCGCGCTGACGGGCAAGGCGATCAATATTGATGACGCCTATAGTGCCGAGGGATTTGATTTTACCGGCACCCGGGCATTTGATGCCAAAACTGGGTATCGGTCGAAATCCTTCCTGACCGTTCCGCTTAAAAACACCAGCGGCGTTGTGATCGGCGTATTGCAGCTGATCAATGCGCGGGACGATGCGGGCAATGTGATTTCCTTTGATCCCGCGATTGAACCAATCATCAATGCGCTCGCAAGTCAGGCGGCGGTTGCCATTGAAAACAGCCGGTTGCTGGTGGCACAGCGCGACCTGATGGAAAGTTTCGTCCGTGTGCTGGGTCAGGCGATTGATGCCAAATCGCCGCACACCGCAGGCCACTGTTCGCGGGTGCCGATCATAGCCCGCATGCTGGCGCAGGCGGCTGTGGATGACCGGGATGGCACATTTTCCAATTTCTATCTGACTGATATGGAATGGTACGAGCTTGACCTGTCGGCCTGGCTTCATGATTGCGGCAAGATCGTCACCCCTGATCATGTCATGGAAAAAGCCACCAAGCTTGAAACCATCCATAACCGTATTCACGAAGTCCGAACGCGCTTTGAAGTCCTGCGTCGTGACGCCGAAATCGAGATGCTTAAACGCAAGCTTGATGGCGAGGACGCACTTCAGTGCGAGGCCGATTTTGCCCGCCGGGTGACCGAACTTGAAACCCAGTTTGCCATGGTGGCGGATGCCAATATTGGTGATACCGAACTTGATACCGACACCATCTTTGCCCTGCATGACATCGCAGAGCAGGAATGGACGCGGTATTTTGATCGCACCATCGGCTTGTCCTGGTCGGAACAACAGCGCCTTGATGATGCGAAACTCGCTGAGCTGCGCGCAACCGGCACTGAAAAGCTTCTGATGGATCGCGAAACCGACATCTATAATGGTTTTAACCGGGGCGAACTTTATAACCTGTCGATCCCGCACGGCACCCTGACATCGGAAGAACGTCAGGTGATCAACGATCATGTTGTCATTACCCAGGATATGCTTGCCCAGCTGCCATATCCCAAGGAACTCCAACGTATTCCCGATATTGCCGGAAATCATCACGAAAAAATGGACGGGTCCGGGTATCCGCGTGGTCTGACGGGCGATGATATGGGCATCCTCGAAAAGGTCATGGTGATCGCCGATGTCTTTGAGGCGCTAACAGCGGTGGATCGCCCCTATAAACGGCCGAAGACATTATCTGAATGTATCTCGATCCTGGCCGATATGCGTGACAAGGGGCAGATCGACAGCGACTTGTTCGAGCTTTTCCTGACAAGCGGTACCTATCAGGATTACGGGCGCAAGTATTTGCGTGAAGACCAGCGCGACGAAGTCGATATCGCACAGTTCATCGTCTCCAATCCTGACTAGACAGCTTTCCGCACACGGATCAAAAAAAGGACCGTCACAAGGACGGTCCGGCAAGTTCAGGGTGCAATTTTATGAGGGCTTCTTACTTAGATGCTGTCATGGAAGTGACAGGCGACTTCCTGAGTTTCGGAAACGCGTTCCAGTACCGGTGGTTCCTGTGCGCATTTATCCTTGGCAAACGGGCAGCGGGTCCGGAACACGCATCCTGATGGCGGAGACAGCGGGCTTGGCAAATCACCAGTCAGAACAATGCGTTCCTTGTTGCGTTCGATCTCGGGATCGGGGATTGGAACGGCGGAAATCAGGGCCTTGGTATAGGGGTGTCGTGGTGCGGCATAGATGCTGTCACGGTCCGCAAGTTCGGCGACATTGCCAAGATAGAGCACCATGATGCGGTGACAGATGTGGCGCACAATCGACAGGTCGTGGCTGATGAAAATCAGCGACAAGTCAAATTCACGCTGCAATTCCTGCAACAGATTGACGATCTGGGCCTGAATGGAAACATCAAGCGCCGAAACGGGTTCGTCACAGACAATCAGTTTGGGTTCCAGGATCATCGCGCGTGCAATGCCGATGCGCTGGCACTGACCACCGGAAAACTCATGCGGATACCGGTTGATCATTTGCGGCAACAGGCCAACGCGCGCCATCATGCGTTTGACCCGTGCCTTGATCTCTTCCTTGCCGAGTTCCGGCTTATGGGTGACCAGCGGTTCTGCAATGATTTCGCCAATCTTCATGCGCGGGTTCAGGCTGGCCAACGGATCCTGAAAAATGATCTGCAGGTCCCGGCGCAATGGCTGCATGTCACGATGTGGGGCGCCGACAATGTTCTTGCCAAGCCAGGCAACCTGACCATCGGTTGGCGGGATCAATTGCAGGATCGCACGGCCAAGCGTGGATTTGCCACAGCCGGACTCCCCGACAACACCAAGTGTCTCGCCGGGATAAAGATCGAAATTGACGCCATCCACGGCCTTGAGTTGCCGGTCAGGGGAAAACAACCCCTTGGACGGGATCGGGAAATGAACCTTGAGATCGCGGACCGACAGGATTGGCGAAGCGTCTTTTTTAGCGGATTTGTTCATCACGCTCATTTGTCATCCTCCCGGAAACAGGCGCTGGCCCGGCCATTGCCAAATTCCCTCAGAAGCGGGCGTTCCGCACAGCAGCGATCAAACACATATTCGCAACGTTCCTGATAGGCGCAGCCTTTTGGAAGGTTCTGCAAGTTGGGCGGTTGGCCGGGAATGGCAAACAGGCTTTCCTCATCGGCGCGATCAATCCGGGGCATCGATTTCAAAAGGCCTTCGGTATAGGGATGATGACTGTCGTAATAGATGTCGCGAACCGATCCGGTTTCGACAACACGCCCGCCATACATCACCATCACCCGGTCACAAAGACCGGCCACCACGCCCAGATCATGGGTGATCATGACGGTGGCTGTGTTGAAGTCCGTTTGCAGATCGCGCAATAGATCAAGGATCTGTGCCTGCACCGTCACATCAAGGGCGGTGGTCGGTTCATCGGCAATCAGAACTTCCGGGTCACATAATAGTGCCATGGCGATCATGACGCGCTGGCGCATGCCCCCTGAAAACTCATGCGGATACATGTGAACGCGCTGGGCCGCGCCGGGAATTCCGACACGATCAAGCATGGTGATTGCGCGCGCCAAGGCATCGCTTTCAGACATGCCACGATGTTCGACCAGAACTTCCGTCATCTGCCGGGAGATTTTCAGAAACGGGTTCAGTGATGTCATCGGATCCTGAAAGATCATCGACATCGACACACCGCGAATTTTGTTCAATTCGCGGGGCTTCAGATTGAGGATTTCCGTGTCCTTGTATCGGACAGACCCGGTGGATGCACCATTTTTGGCAAGCAATCCCATCAGTGACAGGAAAATCTGTGTCTTGCCGGATCCGGACTCCCCGACAACACCAAGCGTTTCGCCCGGATCGATATGGAAATTGACGTTATTGACGGCCTCGACCTCGCCATCCGGGGTCTGAAAGCGCGTGGTCAGGTTTTCGACAGTCAGAATATGATTTGTGGTCATGGTTTTTCCTTGCCCTCCCTTACCTGTCTTTCGGATCAAGCGCATCGCGCAGACCGTCACCGATGAAGTTAAAACAGAACAGGGTGAGTGCCAGGAACACAGCCGGATAGATCAGCATCCATGTCGATGCCTCGATCACCTTGGCCCCTTCGGAAATCAGAACGCCCCAACTTGTCAGCGGCTCCTGTACGCCCAGTCCAAGGAAGGACAGGAAGCTTTCGGTCAGGATGACTTGCGGAATGGTCAGCGTCATATAGACAATGACTGGGCCCAGCACGTTGGGAATGATGTGGCGGAAAATGATCTTGAAGTTCGAAACACCCGTTGCGTGGGCCGCTTCGATAAATTCGCGCCGACGTAGCGACAATGTCTGACCGCGGACAATACGTGCCATGGTCAACCATTCAACCGCGCCAAGGGCGACAAAGATCAGGAAGATGTTTCGGCCAAATACCACCATCAACATGATGACAAAGAACATGAAGGGCAGGGAATAAAGCACATCGACAAACCGCATCATGATGCTGTCGATCTTACCGCCAAAATATCCGGCAACTGCGCCATAGGTAACGCCGATGATCAGCGAAACCGTGGTGGCGAGAAGCCCGACCGCAAGCGATACCCGCGCGCCATAAAGCACCCGGATAAACAGATCGCGGCCATTGCCATCGGTGCCAAAGATATGGCCGTTTTCCCAGTTCGGACCTTCCTGGATATAGCCCCAGTCGATCTGGTCATAGGCATACGGGCTTAGAAGCGGGGCAAAGATCGCGAGTAACGTAATAATGCCCAGAATGATCATGGAGCCGACAGCCGCCTTGTTGCGGAATAACCGGATACGGGCATCGCGCCACAGGCTGCGACCTTCGATCTCTTCGGCCGCGCCGGCTGATTGCAGCAGAGCTGTTTTTTCAGATTTGTTCATTATCAGCGTGACTTCAGTTTGGGATCAAGAAGGCCGTAAATCATATCGACCAGGAAGTTCAGCAGAATGATCATCACCGCATAGACAATCACCACCCCCATCACGAGCGGGTAGTCGCGGTTCAGTGCTGCCTTGATGAAATAGGTGCCGATACCGGGCACGCCAAAGATGCTTTCGATTACGACCGAGCCGGTCATGACGGCCGCCGTTGCCGGACCAAGATAGGAAACAACCGGTAACAGTGCGCCCTTGATGGCGTGGCGATTGACGACAAGCGTCTCGCGAAGGCCCTTGGCGCGTGCGGTTCGGATGTAATTCGAATGCAGAACTTCGACCATCGACCCACGTGTCAGACGTGCGATATAGGCAATCTGGGGTAGGGCAAGTGCGATGATCGGAAGGATTTTATATTCAAGTTCCCCGTCTCCCCAGCCAGCGGTCGGCAGGATCGACAGATAAAGCCCAAATACCAGCGACAATAACGGCGCCATGACAAAGTTCGGAATGGCGATGCCAATCATCGCAACACCCATGACAACGAAATCAACCGCGCTGTTTTGTCGAATGGCGGCATAGGTGCCAAACGCGACGCCAAACACAAGCGCAATGGCAATCGCACTCAAGCCCAGCTGCATCGAGGCAGGGGCGCCTGCCATGATCAGTTCGGCAACGGAAAAGTCGCGGATTTTAATTGATGGTCCGAAATCGCCCTGGAAAAGCTTGCCGATATAGATCGCGTATTGTTCGACCAGCGGCTTATCAAGGTCATAGGCAGCCTTGATGTTCTTTTCGATTTCCGGCGGTAATGCGCGTTCCTGATCGAACGGCCCGCCCGGTGCGATACGCATCATGAAGAATGCGACTGTGATCACGATGAACAATGTCGGGATCGCGATCAGCAGGCGCCGAATGGCGTAAGATAACATTTTCTCTCATCCCCGTCGGGGTGGTCACAGGCTGCGGGCGGGAGGAACACCACACAGCCTGCGACACGAAGGCAGGATTTACTCGGCGATGTCGAGCCAGCGGGTCAGGTGACGATCCGGGGCGTTGTCGATCCAGCCCTTGATCTTTGGTGAGACCAGCTGTTTCGAGACATAGTAGTAAATCGGGATGTAGGGCTGTGCCTCCATCATGATGGCTTCTGCGCTATGCATCAGTTCGGCACGCTTTTTCAGGTCGCCTTCATTCTCGGCAGCCAGCATCAATTCGTTGTAGCGCGGGTTATCAAACGCTGCATAGTTCAGCGGACCGGTGCGCTCTTCACCGAGGAACAGGAAGTTCTGGGCATCGTTGTAATCGGCAATCCAGCCGGCACGGGCGACTTCAAAGTCACCAACCTTCAGGTCGGCATAGTGGATTTTACCTTCGGTGTTAAACAGCTCTGCATCGACGCCGATCTGTTTCCACATGTTCTGAACCGCAATCGCGATGCGTTTGTGGTTTTCAGATGTGTTGTAACGCAGCGTGAATTTAAGCGGGTTTTCAGCGGTATAACCGGCTGCTTCCATCAGTTTCTTGGCTTCAGCGACCTTGTCACCATACGAAAGGTCTTTCCAGGAAACATATGCAGGCTCGGTATAGTTACCGGTTCCCGGCGGAACAAAGGAATAAGCCGGAAGTTCGCCGGTTTTCAGAACCGCGTCGGTGATTGCTTCGCGGTTGATCGCAAGCGACAGTGCCTTGCGGACGTTCGGATCCTGGAATTTCTCTTTGTCGCTACGCACGGCGTAGTAATAGATGCCGGCATAGGGCGCGATGCGCAGGCTGTCGGCCAAATTGTCACGCAGCCAGGAAATCTGTTCGGATGCGATGTCGCGCGCAACGTCCAGTTCTTCGGCACGGAAACGGTTCTGCATCGCCGTGCGATCTTCGTAGGTGTAATAGATCACCTCGTCGATCGGAACGTTTGCAGCGTCATAGAATTCTTCGTTCTTGACCAGTTTGGTGTGAACGTTTGGGACCCATTCGACAAGTTTGTAGGCACCGTTCACAACGATATTTTCCGGCTTTACCCAATCCTTGCCGTATTTTTCAACGACATGACGCGGAATGGCGAAAGCGGTCTGGTGGGTCAGCTGTGCTAGGAAGTAGGGGGCAGGTGCGGTCAGTTTGACTTCAAGGGTATGGTCATCAATGGCCTTGGCTGCGAGTTTCGCGCCATCCTTGCCAGTGTTAACTTCCTCGGCACCTTCGATGATGTAAAGCAGGGATGCGTATTCCGCACCCAGTGCCGGATCAAGAAGACGTTCCCAGCCGGCGATAAAGTCCTGTGCCGTAACCGGGGTGCCATCCGACCAGTTATGGTCGCGGATCTTGAAGGTGTAAGTCATCCCGTCTTCGGAAACGGTCCAGCTTTCGGCCGCACCGGGAACCGGTTGGCCATCCGGGCCATATGTCAGAAGACCCAGCGACATATCATCGGAGATACGGCTGGTCTGAATGGTAGAGATGAAATGTGGATCCATTGACTGCGGTTCGCCGTCGTTACCAATTCGCAGGATCTTCTCGGCCTGCGCCTGGCTGGTCGACAGCATCGTCATCGAACCGGCAATCAAGGCGGTACCCAACACAAAAGCACGTGAGGATTTTAGCAACCCGTTCACGAGACCTTTTGCAGTCATCGCGTTGTCTGACATCTAAAATGTCTCCCTTGTCATTTTGATTTTTCGTTACGTACCTCCCAGAAAGTACGTACGTGAAAATACTGATCCGGGTATGCGCTTACTGCAAGGCAGATTCTACACAACGGGGCAGATAGATTAATGTTTGCGCAGGAAAACGTTTTCAATCGTTAATTGTTGTGCACATTACGGTTTATGTCGAATTTATTACGGTGTTTGGCATTCTTAATACCAATCGTCCGAAAACCGCCAGGACGGTATGGTTTCGGTGGATGATCGCGCAAAAGTGGTGGTCTGCGCTGGCGACTTTCACATTCGACCGCCTCGCACATTGCAAGATGCGACCGAATCGCAAGAAACCCGGCCCATATGGCGGTCACAGGGCGGATTTGACAACAGCTGATATTTGAAAGGGAACTCTTTTGCAGGCCTGGTGGCGATCTGATCGCGATTTTACGAACGCCCGGAACCTACCAAGAAGATGGGTGGAAATAAGTGCGTGAAGAACAGTGCGATCAAGGCGATATTGCGCAAATCGGGTTGGTCAGATCGAAGTGCCTGCACCCATGTTGCTGAGTCCCTTCAAGTAAGTCTTGGTTGCAGCGTGCCTGATAGTCGCGTATTTCCCTAGAGTTCGTTGCCGCCCTTGCGTTCTGCTCGGCCAAGCATATCCCACCAACAGAAACCGCCACTGAAGGCGCAGGAATGATTGAAACATTCGACATTCTTTTTCTGATCGTTTCGGTTCTTGGCGTATCGCAGGCGATTTTCCTGATTGTCCTGTTGATGGACGAAGGAAAGCGTTCTTTTCGCGCCAATCGCTGGCTCATGGTGTTCGGATTTTCGGTCGGTATGAGTTTTATCGACGATACGTTCGACCCGTTCATCAGCCCGATTGTGAACCTGTATCTTGTGCCGGTTTTTGCGCCATTCTTTTTTGCCTTTATCCCGTCGATATATTTGTATTTCCGGGAAGTTTCCGGCAGTCCGGTTTCCCGGCCCTACCGGCATTTTCTGGTATTAATCCCGGTGACCGCAGCGATCGGGCTTATGGTTTACCTAAAAAGTACGCGGATGGTCGCCAATCAGGATCATGTGCGTGATGTCGGATTGCAGATCGCGTTTTCATCGCAAGGGCTTGCCAATTTGGTTCTCCTGGCGATTGTCATCCTGTTTTGCGTGTCCTTTGTCGGTTACATGACGGGGATATGGCGGCTCGCGCGGCGTTATTTGCGACAAGCTGATTGGCAGCTCCAGGCCGACAGTGAACGAATGCGTCGCTGGATTATCGAGCTTCTTGTCGGGATGACGGTGCTGTTTACCGTCTTCACCCTGACCAATTTGCTGGATCTGTTTGTCTTTCACGCGGAATGGCTGTCGCTTGGTGTCAAGGTGGGGTTTGTGGTTGTTTTCTTCCGCATGTGTCAGGTTATCGCGCAGAACCCGGCGATCTTTGTGCAAGCGGAAACCGAAGACGGCGCCCAGGACAATCTGCCTGAACGTCAGGAAACCGGCCAAGGGACCGACGCCCAACAGACCCCGATGTTGCGTGCAATTGTTGATGACCCCGGTATCGACCGTATTCGCACCCGCCTTGCAAGGATCGTCGCAGACCGCGATGTGATGCTTGATCCCTTGCTTACGATGCCCAAACTGGCTTCTGCTGTCGGGGCAACGCCCAATCAGCTTTCCTTTGTCTTGAACCAGCATCTGGGTAAAAGCTTCTTTGATTTCGTTAACGAAGTCCGGGTTGATGAGGCTTCTCGCCTGCTGATCGAGGAACCAAATCGCACGATCCTCGATATCGCAACCGAGGTCGGCTTCAATTCGAAATCGACCTTCAATCAGGCTTTCAAGAAAATCACCGGCCATACACCAAGTATCTATCGTCAGAAAAATTTTTCAAAATCAAATAGTTAAGGCGTATGAATGCGCATTCGTACCTGTTTGGCACGGATTGTAAGTACAAGGCTATAAAGCCGGACGCCTTCCTTCGCACGCTCGGGCAATGTCGCGACATCAACAACACAATTGGGATGTTTAGACATTATGGTATCGCATTTTTGTTCTCGTCGTTTAGGGGACGCAATGGTGCTGGGCGGACTTGGCATCTGTACGGCAGCCATCATCATCATGTTTGCCAGCAGCGCACACGCCCAGACTGCAACGCCTGGACAAAGGGAAATCATCCGCGAACAGGTAAATCCGCAGACCGAAGATGCACTTAAACCCTGGCTTGGCGGCAATTGGCAGATCGGTGCCTTCGGCCAGATCAGCAGCAATCCCTATCGCGGGGCTGATAGTACCGATTTGGATGCGCTTCCGGTATTGGCCTATGATGCCGAACGCCTTCATATCGGTATTGACGGCATTGATGCCAAAGTCTGGATGAATGATTTTGCCAGCATCTCGGTCATTGGTGGCCTTCGGATGGAGCCATTTGATCCGGGTGACTCAAGCTATCTCAACGGGCTTGAAGAACGCGATATGGCATACGAAGCCGGTATCGGCGGATCTTTGCGTCTCTGGCACGGGGAGCTTCAGGCAAGCTATCAGACCGATCTCAATGATGCCTATGGCGGGCATGAGGTGGATGTTGCCTATTATCTGCCGACCGAATACGAAAAATTCAGCTTCAATGTCGGCGGTGGTGTGACCTGGCAAAGCGAAGAGCTGGTCGATTACAATGTTGGCGTACGTCGCAATGAAGTTCGCAGTGATCGTGGCTTCTATGCCCCCGACGCCACCTTTATCCCGCATCTTGATTTCAGTGTGACCTATCCGGTGACCGAAAGTTTTGCCGTCGTCGGGACCACTGACGTTAAATTCCTGCTTGATGAATATACCGACAGTCCGATCATTGATGAGGACTATGTGCTCAGTGCCGGTCTGGTGCTGGTCTATAACTTCTGACCAGAAGCCGGGTTAAATCAGGCCCAGCGTCTTGAATGAATTATATCCCGCCCGGCTGATGATGATGTGATCATGCACGGTGATCTCCATCGCCTTGGCCGCATCAACGATCTTGCGGGTCATGTCGATGTCACCCTTTGACGGGGTGGCATCGCCGCTTGGATGGTTGTGCACCAGAATGAGCGCGGAGGCATGCAGTTCAAGTGCGCGCTTGATGACTTCGCGCGGGTAAACCGGGGTGTGATCGACGGTGCCGCGTTGATGGCATTCATCGGCAATCAGCCGGTTCTTGCGATCGAGAAACAGCAGATGCAGCTCCTCGTTCTTAAGGTGCCCGATCCGGGCCCGGCAATAATCAATCAGCTGTTCCCAGCTGGCGATGACCGGCAATTCCATCGCCCGTTCGCGTGACAGATGCAGGGCACTTGCCTCGGCAATCTTGATGGCGGCAATTCCGGCTTCGCCAAGTCCCTTTGCGGTTTTAAGGTCTTCGGGGCGGGCGGCCAGAACATTGGCAAAGCTGCCAAATTGCGCGATCAGGGATTTCGCCAGCGGTTTGACGTCGCCCCGCGGCATGGCCATGCACAGCATCAGTTCAAGCAACTCGTAATCGGCAAGGGCGGTGGCACCCCCCTTGATAAACCGATCCCGCAGCCGTTGGCGATGGCCGTGATAATGGGGTTTTGCGGATTTGGATTTTTCGGCGTCCGCTGCGTCGGTGCCGGATGCGCCAAGCGTGCCCGATACATGCACTGTCCGGGCCTGATCGAAAAAGACCCGCGTGCCATCATCAATTTCTGATGAGGTCTGATGGGCAGGAGTGGAAGCAGCTTTGCGATCCTGTTTTTCGCTCAAATCTGCTTCCCCTTGTTAGGTGCCCGTTACTCGGCAGCTTTGCTGAGATCGTAGGGCGGCTTTTCCAGGCCGGCCGGGGATCGGGTAAAGATTTCAAACCCGTCATCCGTCACGCCGAGTGAATGTTCAAACTGTGCAGACAGTTTGCGGTCTCGCGTCACGGCTGTCCAGCCATCGGGCAAAATTTTACACGCATAGGTTCCCTGGTTGATCATCGGCTCAATCGTAAAGATCATGCCGGGCTCAAGCACCAGACCTTCGCCCGGCTTGCCGTAATGCAGGATATTTGGCGCATCATGGAACACCTGCCCAAGCCCGTGACCGCAGAAATCACGCACCACCGAAAAACGTTCGCTTTCGGCATAGGACTGAATGGCATGGCCGATATCGCCAAGGGTTGCCCCCGGTTTGACGGCATTGATCCCACGCCAAAGCGCTTCATAGGTAACATCGACAAGACGCTGCGCCATGACTTTGGGCGTGCCTGCAATATACATGCGCGATGTATCGCCATACCAGCCATCAAGGATGACGGTGACATCGATATTCATGATGTCGCCATTGGCGAGTTTCTTGTCGCCTGGAATACCATGGCAGACCACATGGTTGATTGAGGTACAGGTCGATTTCGGAAAACCGCGATAGCCAAGGCAGGCCGAGATCGCATTGTGATCGCGGATATATTCATCACACAGGCGATCCAGTTCACCCGTGGTGACACCCGGAACCACATGCGGGGTAATCATATCAAGCACTTCTGCTGCCAGCTTGCCAGCGGCGCGCATGCCTTCAAATGCTTCGGGGCCGTGAATTTTAACTGTTCCGTTCGCCACCCGAAAATCTCCTTAAACTCGGCTAGATGTCTATTTGTTTTATAGCCCAATGACATAAAGCCACCGGCCAGAATTGGCAAGGATTGGCTGATATGCGCGGGGTTTGATGCTTATAAGCCGGTGATCGGTAATGTGTCGCGCACCGTCACCGCACTCGTATCAATCGAACAATCATAGGCAATCGCCTCAACCCCGTTGGCACGCGCAGCCTTGAACCGTTCACCGTAATGCGGGTCAATGTCGGTGGCCAAGGTAAAGCGGTCACAATCGGTGCGCTGGATCAGATAAAACATCACCGCCCGATGACCTTCTGCAACCATATCGGCCATTTCATCCAGATGCTTTGCCCCGCGTGCGGTGACGGCATCGGGGAATTCTGCAAGGCCCGGAACATCCTGGTCACGTTTAAGATGGACGTTCTTGACCTCGACATAACAAAGACCGCGCTTTGGATCAGACAGCAATATGTCGATCCGCGAATTTTTGCCGTATTTGACCTCGCGCTTGAGGCTTTCATAGCCCGCCAGTTCGGGAATTTTCCCGGCAAGGATCGCTTCCTCGACAATGGCATTCGGGTGCGCGGTATTGATGCCGACCCACGCATCGCCGATCTGGCAAAGCTCCCAACTATATTTCAGTTTGCGTTTCGGATTGTCTGATTGCGACAGCCAGACATCAATCCCCGGCTCCTTCAGCCCGATCATCCCGCCCGGATTGGCACAATGGGCCGTGATCATTTCGCCATTATCAAGTTCGACATCGGCGAGAAACCGTTTGTACCGTTTGATCAGCTTACCGTGGATCAGGGGGTGGGGAAGTTGCATGTCGACCTTTCGGGAATTCTATCCTGACAGAAACTGTCATGTGATGGGCGTTATCAGACTGCCAATTTCGCGGCAAACAGGTCATACATCAACCCCTTGCAGCCACAACCCTTTCACGGAGCCATCATGCGTCAAAGCCTGCGCGATAAAATCATTGCCGTTTGCGATCGGAGAATCGCGCAAAAGGGGCCGGAAGTCGGCCTGTCATTCTATGCTTTCTTTGCCAATCGCAATGATAACCCGGAAACACTGATGGAGGCCGCCACCTGGTGGATCAAAACCCACGAACTTGATCACTTCGAAAAGGCGACCAAAATCCGCGAGATGGTCTTAGCCTGGAAGTGATCCCGGCTTGATCCAGCTTTATTGCTTTTTCGCGTCATCACCGAGGAAATCAACCAGACTGACCTGACCCGTTCCACGGCGCAGCGGTTTGGGCTGGCTTTCATCGGGTGCCCAGGCGGTCAGATAGATCACCTGAAACTTGGCATGGATGCGGCCATCAGGGCGGGCATGGCGTTCGTGATAAATCGCTGCCGCCCGCGCAAGCGTGCTGCGTTTGGTGAATTTCTTCGATCGTTTGGCAATCAGGTTGCTTTCACCCATTCCCGAAAGATCGCGCATCAGTTTCAGCGCGTCCGGATAATCGATATAGATATCATCGGCATCGACCACCGGCAGGGCAAAGCCACTGCGCTGTAAAAGTGCCCCGGCATCCTTCACATCGACAAAGGGCGATACACGCGGGGACACGCCGCCTTCTTCCTCCGCCTCCGCCGTCATCAGGGCTTCGCGCAAGTCCTTGAGCGTCTCACCGCCGAGCAGGCAAGCCAGAAATAACCCGTCGGGTTTCAGGGCGCGACGGGCCTGAAGCAACATACCGGGCAGGTCATTGACCCAATGAAGTGACAAGTTGGACAGGATCAGATCAAGCGATCCTTCGGCAAAGGGCAGGAATTCCTCATCCGCGACCAGCGTGCCTTTGCCGTTATTGGCCTGTGCGACCGTGGCATAGCCCCGCGAAATATCGGACTGATACAGCGTTTCGATGCCGCCGCGCGGGCCAATGATCTGGCCCAACTCTCCGCTGTGACAGCCAAGATCGACCGCCAGCGGAAATGTGCGCGTGGTATCATCAAGGCGATCGGCAAGGCGTTCGGCCGTTTCAGCAAACAGGAAATTATAATCCTGTGCCTTGGTCGCCGCCCGGTCGCGGCGCAGTTTCAGGATGTCTCGATCAAAGACGGTGATCGGATCGGCCATGGGGCGGGAAGCTCCGGCTAAAATCGTTGTAAAAGTTACGATCTAGATAGAGCTTTGATCCCGCCCTTGCAATCGAAGAACCTGAAATCCATTCAGCCTATATCGACAGAACCAGTGGCGTTGGTTCGCCATCTTCCGGTTCGGCAGGGACAGCGCAACAGATCAACGCTTCGTCCGGGCCGACTTTTGCGCTGGGCCGGTTTTTATAGGTAACCCTGCCCTGGGTGATTTTGGTGCGACATGTGCCGCAATTCCCACCCCGACAACTTGCCTCTGGCGTGAGACCGGCATCCTCGGCCAGTTCAAGCAACATCTTGTTTGCATCCGGTTGCCACACGGCCGACCGGTTTGATTGGGCAAATACGACCTTGGTGGGCTTGCTGCTTGCGCGGGGCAATTCGGGAACGTCGTCATCGCTATCCCGGCTGCGGGTTAATGACGCGGGGCCAAATGCCTCTGCGTGAATGCGCTTGTCGGCGATGTTCAGCCCGCGCAGCCCGTCATAAAGGCCTTGCATGAAGGGCGGCGGGCCGCACAGGTAGAAGTCAAAATCGTCAAACGGCAAAACGGCCCGCAACACGTTCATGTCAATATGGCCCGATGCTTCGTAATCCTTGCGCGGTGTCGCGCCATCGGGATCACCAAGAACCCGGATGATCCGGATGTTGCCCTGGGCGGCTTTGACCAGTTCGACAATTTCCGCATCAAAGGCACGGTCAGCAATGCTCCGTGCTGCATAAAACAGCCAGATCTGGCGGAAATTGCGTGTGCGCAATCCCTCGTAAACCGCAAGGCGCATCATCGACATCATGGGCGTGATGCCAATTCCGCCTGCCATTAAAACCATCGGCCGTTTGATATCCGGCAGCAGGGAAAAATCACCAGCAGGGGCGCGTGCCTCAAGGGTATCGCCAACATTCAGGTTTTCATGAAGATGGCCGGATACCAAGCCTTCGCGTTTGACACTGATGCGATAGTGCGCATCTGACGGTGCGCTGGAAAGTGTATAGGTTCGGATCAACGGTTTGGCATGGCCCGCCACGTTCACCCGGATTGGCAAATGCTGACCGGGGTTGAATGACACCAAGCCACCCTGATCAGCCGGTTCGAGGTGGAAGGATTTGATCAGATGGTTTTCTTCTGTAATCCGCGCCACTTTGAACGAACGCCATTGTTGTGCGGCGCTCATCGCGGCGAGCTTCTTCTCCGCACTTTCCCAGTCCCCGGTCAGAAGGCTATTGGGGGACATGCCTTCTTCCTGCGGGCGCCAGCGGATTGGCAATGCCGATGCCCGCCAGACTGTTTTGCGCGGGAAAACACGCCACAGCCGTTCGGCACCCTTGAAAGCACTAATTTCCGGGCCTTCGGTGATGACTTCTGCATCACCGGTAATTTGCAAGACATCACCGGTCGCAAAATCGGTAAAGACAAGCCCCGCCTTGGGATTGCACAGGATATTGCCCAGCGTATTGAAAAACTGGTTTCCGGCGAAGTCAGGAATTGTCAGCGTGCCATCGGCATCAACATGAACAAAGCCCGGTTTGCCACCACGATGGGATGCATCAACTTCGCGATGCCCGCCGTCACGATCAACATAGGTCGCAACGAAAAAGGTATCGGCCTGTGCAATCAGGTTTCGCGCCCGGTCATCAAGTTCGCCGGATGTTTCGGGTTTGGATGTCGGTGCAGACATCGGGTCGCGGACAAATTCGAAATCGCGCAGACGAATATATTGCGGGCAGTTGCCAAAACTGTGTCCAACCCGAATGTCAAATTTCGTATCGGTCTGTGCGGTAATGCGTCCATTTAGTCGGTTGCGGCGGCGCGTATGCAATTCGATGCCGATCATACCAATCGGGTTGCCGTCGCCCATCCCGGCATCGGCGGGGTCATCGGCGTCGCGCGGCAAATTGACGGACAGGTGATAGGGATCAGATGCCGACAGGAATCCGGGATGATTGGCGCGCAAGGTCGCCCAGACATCATCGTTCTCGTCGACAGTTCCGAACACGGCAAAGGGCAGTTGCGGATAAAACTGGCGATGTTGATCGATCAGGTGATCACGCAGAACACGTTTTCCGACATCCGCCATTTGTTGGCGAACACCGACCCGTTCCTGCATCTCGATTTCACCTTGGTGCCAGGCCTCACGGTCTTTTGGGGGCATCACTGGCGTGGGTGTTGCGGTGTTGGCCGTGTTCATCTCGTGCTCCTGTCCGTTGGTAAGACGGTATCGAGGCGTGGCAAATCCGGTGGGGCCGGTGCGCTTGAAGTTCTTGCGCGCTACGCGCAGGGATCAACGACCGGCCCATATCATCACGAAGCCGCCCGAAGACCGACCGACGACGTTTCAAACGGGACAAAGCCCGGCAGTGCTTCAATACGTTTCAGCCATGCAAGGACATGCGTGTAGGGATCAAGCGCGACATTGCCTTCGGGGGCGTTGGCGATATAGCTGTAAAGCGCGATATCGGCGGCGGTCGGATGATCAAGCGCAATCCAGTCGCGGTTTGACAGGCGATCATCGATCAGTTTCAGAACGCCATGCGCACGGGCAATAACATCGTTTGCATCAAACTTGGCGCCAAACAACGTCAACAGACGTGCCGCACACGGGCCGTAGGCAATTTCACCCGCTGCAACCGAAAGCCATCGCTGAACCTGTGCCAGATCGGCTGCATCTTCGGGGAGCCAGCTGGTCGCACCGATCTTTTTGGCGGCATAGACCATGATTGCGATGGAATCCGCGATAACAACATCGCCATCTTCAAGCACGGGAACCTGCCCGAACGGGTTCAGTTCAAGGAATTCCGAGGACTTGTGTTCACCATTGACCATGTCGACATGAACCAGCTCGTGATCAATGCCAAGCAGGCTAAGGAAAAGGTGGGCGCGATGGGCGTGTCCCGATAGCGCGAAATAATGCAATTTCATAAAAAATCCTCCGAGTTACTGGTTCGCATGGGGCGAAAACGGAGGATATTGTGATTATTTCTATTTAATGATGGAATTCCGTTTATTGGAAATTTAGTATTCCGATAAGTGGAATAATCACGGGGTGCAAGATGGACCGTTTCGAAGCAATGAATGTGTTTGTGCATGTGGTCGAGGCGCGCAGCTTTGCCGCTGCTGCCCGCGCGTTGCGTCAAAGTCCACCTGCGGTCACCCGCGCGGTCGCCTATCTGGAGGATGTGACAGGCGCACGTCTTTTAACTCGGACGACCCGGTCGGTCACGGTGACAGAGGCCGGTGCACGGTATTATGCAGACTGCAAAAGGTTGCTGGCCGATCTGAAAGAGGTCGAGGCCGCCGCCGGTGGGGCCTATGCCAAGCCAAGCGGGATGTTGACCATCACTGCCCCGGTTCAGTTCGGACAGATGCATGTCGCCCCGATTGTTGGCGCATATCTGGATGAATATCCCGACATGCACGCACGGCTGCTGCTGTTTGATCGCATCGTCAATATTGTCGAGGAAGGCATCGATCTTGCCGTGCGCATTGGTGATCTGGCCGACTCATCATTAACGGCCGTGCGGGTCGGGCAGGTCAGCCAGATCCTTTGCGCTTCACCAGCGTATTTTCAGAAATACGGAACGCCGCAACACCCGTCTGAGCTTGCCGCGCATCGCATCATTGCCACCACCGGGTCGTCTGCGCGGCTTGATTGGCAATTCAGATCCCCGGATGGTGGGCGCAAGATCGGCTTTTCCCCGGATGCCAGATGGCAAACCAATTCGATTGAGGCGGCGCGCAATGCAGCCCTTGATGGTTGGGGGATTGTGCGCATGCTGTCCTATCAGGCGGCCCCCTATCTTGCGGATGGGCGGTTGGTGGCCGTGCTTGACGAATATGATCCCGATCCTGTGCCAATTCATCTGGTCCATCCCGAGGGCCGCCACGCCCCGGCAAAGGTCCGGGCGTTTATTGATCTGGCGGCGGATACCTTGCGGAAAAATCCGTTATTTGATTTTGGCTAACTCAATCACCGCGTGTGTTATGCTGCCGGTTCCTTAAGGTGATCGTGGATAGCATCGCAGATGATCGAATGGGTCCGCACCGTCGCAACCATGGGCGTTAACGCCATTTTACCACCGCGTTGCGGGGGCTGTGGCGATGTGACCGATACGACCCATGCGGTCTGTGCCGCGTGTTGGGCGGGGTTAAGGTTTATCACGGCCCCGCAATGTGCCTGTTGCGGCTATCCGTTCGAACTTGATGATAGCGGTAACATCGGCGGTGATCCTGATGAAAGCGGACAGATTTTGTGTGGCAATTGCCTGCAAAAGAAACCGGCCTTTGATCAGGCACGGGCGGCGCTGGTGTATGATGATCACAGCCGTGAATACCTGTTGCGGTTCAAACATGCGGATCGCGGCGACCTGACACCACTTCTTGCGCGCTGGGTTTATCAGGCGGGCAGGGGGATCTGGGATCAGGCCGATCTGATCGTGCCGGTGCCGTTGCATCGAAGACGGCTTTTGAAACGGCGCTATAACCAGTCGGGCCTTTTGGCAGCAAAGCTTTCGCAGATGACAGGCGTGCCTTGGGATGGACTGGTTTTGGCCCGTCAGCGCAATACAAGAAGCCTTGGCGGGCTTGGGCCGTCTTCACGCAAACGCGAAGTTGGCGGGGCATTTGTTGTCGATGAAGCGCGCGCTCAGAAACGCAATCTTGCCGGGGCGCGGGTGGTGTTGGTTGACGATGTTCTGACAACCGGGGCGACGGCCAATGCCTGTGTTCGGGCGTTAAAGCAATCAGGCGTTATGCACGTATCTGTGATCACGGTTGCACGTGTCGTGCGATGACGCGCTGCAAGATTTCTGTTATATAGCCGTCATCTGACTGAAATTCCGCACCGTATCAGACGCAGTGGACCCGATAATCCGGGGCATTCGCGATGATCGGTTGCCAAAGAAAGGATGACTGCCTCATGGCAAAAGTTGAAGTCTATGCCACCGAATGGTGCCCGTATTGCAAGCGTGCGCGTAAGCTGCTTGAGGAAAAGGGTGCGAAATACCAGCTGATCGATGTGATGATGGAACCGCGTCGCAAAAAGGAAATGATGGACCGTGCCAATGGTCGTCATACCGTGCCGCAGATCTTCATCAATGACGAACATATTGGCGGCTGTGACGAGCTGATGGCGCTGGAAGCTGCTGACAAGCTCGAAGCCAAGCTGTCTGCCTGATCGCCAATTGGCTGATTAACGGCAATTGTCATACAAAACCCCGGCCAGTTTGGCCGGGGTTTTTATTTGTCTGATGATTGCAATCTTAGCCGAATGTGGCTTCCATTTCCTTGCGGAAGGCAATTGCCGGGTCCTTGGCATCGAATTCGAGATCATCCCAGGTAAGCGTCTGATCCATGGCGACGGGGCGCTTGATTTTCAAATGGTGCGCAAGCCCGATCGGAAGGGCATTACGCGACTTTGACGTCAGGGCAGGCATCAGTTTGCCGTAAACCGTATATCCACCCTCGCCATCCAGCATTTCACCGGGTTTAAGATCACGCTTGGCGGTGGCGACCGCATCACCCGACCATGCGCGCGATGTGCCGGTGGCTTCACCCCGTAGGGCGGCGGAGGCCACCGAAATGCCAAGTTCCAACCCGATGAGGTGATAGGGTTTGTACATGGTCGAATATTGACCACTTGGGTCGGTCAGGAGGCCATATTCGTTAAAGCAGCGCGCGACATATTCGCTGGGGGCCTCAAAGGTCACATAAACGCCCCAGCGCAGATCGCGAAACACCGGACGGGTGTCACGTTCAAGACTTGAAACCACCTCGACCGTGCCTTTGCGATCCAGTATGCCGCCACTTTCGCGCGGACAAAGCAGTCGGGGTAAATCATCCACGCCACAGGCCGGGAACTGCAATCCGCAATCCTGTGGCACAAGATCACAGGCATTGGACACGGCCGCCATTTCGATGGCCGATTTGGTGCCGTCCAGGAAGCTGTTGAAAATTTGCGGGTTCATGCCGCCCGCCTGTGCCTGTTCGGGTGTCAGGCCATAGTGATGCCAGACATCATCGGGCGTGACATGGTGATAGATCGGAAGATATTTGGTGCCCTTGCCAGCACACGTTACCGGCAGGCCAATCGCGCGGGCCCAATCGACCATTTCCGAAATCAACGCCGGTTGATCGCCATAGGCCATGGAATAGACAAGTCCGGCGGCCTCCGCCCGTTTGGCAAGCAGGGGGCCTGCAAGCACATCGGCCTCGACATTGACCATGACGATGTGACGGCCGTGTTCGATGGCCTTAAGCGCAAAGCGTATACCGGCCGCGGGGCTTCCGGTGGCATCAATGATGACTTCAAGCCCGTCGGCGGCAATCAGGGCATCTGCATCCTCGGTCAGCCATGTGGTGCCGTCGCGATAGGCCGATGCAGCGTCCTTTGCCGCAAACTGGTCATCGGACCATCCGACACGGCGCAGGGCGGCCTTGGTACGATCAATGCTAAGATCGGCAATACCCAGAACGTGATAGCCCGGATGATGGCCGGCCTGACTTAAAAACATCGATCCGAACTTGCCAGCACCGATAATGCCAACCCGGACGGGATTGCCTTCATCGGCCCGTTTGCGGAGCTTTATATCAAGGTTCATTGGCGTTCCTCCCAGACAGGAAACTTGTCGTTCTTATATGGTTCTGCCTTTGGCGACGCGGACGGGGCATTGGCAGATTTTTTGAAGTCGATGGGGATTGGTGGTGCGAAGGGCTCGGAAAAGGCGGGCTGTTGGTGGCAGCGGGGGGAAGGTCAGCTTGGCTTTTCCATTCGGGAAATCAGGCGATCACGTGCATTGCGCCCATGATCGCGCGCCAGTTTTTCGGCAAGAGGACCATCGCCGACACAGATTGCATCGGCGATGGCCTGATGTTCCGTCCAGATCGGATCACGGGGGTACCCGATCTGCAGGTAGGCATGCATCACGCGTCTGATCTGGAGCCAGACTGCGGCTGATGCTTCGGGCAACAGGGGGTTACCCGACAAACGGTAGATCGTTTGATGGAATGCGACGTCGGCTGCAACAAGGTTTGCGGTGTCGCCGCTGCCCAGAGCGTGGTGTCCCTGTATAATGGCAGCCCGCAAAGCCGATTCCCGATCCGGTGCCTTGGTTTCAGCAGCAAGACGAGCAGCAAGCCCGTCAAATGCTTCTCTCAGGTCATAAACGTGACGGACAAGGTCGCTGTCGACAGGCGCAACGCGATATCCGCGCCGTCCCATCGGTTCGACCAGTCCGTCACGACGCAGCAACCCCAGAGCTTGCAACACTGGTTGCCGCGAGACATTGAGTTCCTCGGCAATAGCTTCCTGACGCAAAGGTGTCCCGGGAGGGAGAGCACCGGAACACAAGGCATCAACCAAACGGTCATGCACTTCGTCAGTCAGACTTTTTCGGCCGGAAAGAGGTTCCATCTTCGATCCTCGTTAGGTGTACGGAATACTGTATACACTAATTTTGAGGATGAAAAGACTGAATTTGGGATGTGCGTGATGTCGGTTGTTGATGCGGAAATGCGCAATGTGTGCCCCAAAGCGCAGGGCTTTTTGCGGGCCTTGTTCGCGGCTGCGCTATCCCAATTGTCTATTGCGGCAGGCTGGCATGAGACGCATCATGAAGACGGATAATGATAAAAAGGAGACTGCGTCATGACCCGTTTCATTGCGGCCTGCGTGCAGGTCAATTCGCGCGATGTGATGTCTGATAACCTTGCGCGGGCGGCAACCTATGCCCGCGATGCCCATGCGGCGGGGGCCAGATTGATCGCCTTTCCTGAAAACGTGTCGATGATGTCGTTTGGCGGCGAAAATGTCCGCGCCGCTGCCTTTCCCGAAGATGAGCATCCCGGTTTGGTTTTCTTTTGCGACCTGGCCGAAGAACTGAGATCGACCCTGATTGTCGGATCGCTGCATGTCAAAGTGCCGGATGAAGATCGCGTTGCGAACCGGTGTTTCGTGATTGGTCTGGATGGCAAGGTCATCACGTCCTATGACAAGATCCACATGTTTGACGTCGATCTGGCGAATGGCGAAAGTTACCGCGAAAGCAAAACATTCCGTCCCGGCAATGCGGCCCGACTGGCCGAAACAGAATTTGGCAAGGTCGGGATAACGATCTGTTATGACGTGCGGTTCCCGCATCTGTTTCGCGATTACGCCAAGGCGGGGGCAAAGATCCTCAGCATCCCGGCGGCCTTCACCCGCACCACCGGGCAGGCGCACTGGCATACGCTTTTGAAGGCGCGTGCGATTGAAAACGGATGCTTTGTGATTGCGGCGGCCCAGTGCGGTGATCATCCGGGCGACCGCCAGACATTTGGTCATTCCCTGATCATTGATCCGTGGGGGCAGGTTCTGGCCGATGGCGGCACCGATCCGGGTTTCATCACCGCCGAGATTGATCTGACGCGGGTTGATGAAATTCGCCGGATGGTGCCATCGCTTGGCAATGATCGGGAATATAAATCCTGTTAGTCGGGTCTTGATCGAAGTGGTCAGGCGTAACTGACCACTTCGAATTCAATGTCGTTTTCATCCCGGAAATAGAACCGGCGGCCGGGTTCGTAATCGGCGTGGTTGAAGGTTTCGATGCCGTCGGCCTTTATCTTTGCCTCGGTCGCATCAAGGTCATCGACGACAATCCCGATATGGTTCAGCCCACCAATTGTGGCATAGGAGTTATCCTGGCCGTCCTTTGGCGTGCCAAGGGCATAGATCGCGACATAACTTGTGTCATTGCCAACATGATAGGACAGCCCGCCATAGATGGCTTCCCCATGCCAGCGGGTGTGCCAGCCAAACCAGTTATGCAGGTTCCGGGCGGTTTTCGCCGGATCGGCGACCGTAAAATTCACGTGTTCGAGAAATGCAGCAGTCATGGCTTGTCCTTTTTTGGGATGTCTGTTTTCCGGTTTCCCTTCTTGGTAATTCCTCAACTATAGTTGAGGTCAAGGGGTAATTCTCATTGATTGATATAGGAAGCGTTGAGCGGTTTTTCACAGGCTCACGCGATCTCACGAAACAGTGTCGCAACGTCATTTCGCTTTGAAGCTATTCCCGGGCAAACTCGGTTCATCAGGGATTTTCAAACGGAGGAACAGGGATGATGTTCAAAAAGTTTTTGATCGGTACGGTATTTGTTTTTGGCCTGTCGGGTGCCGCCTTTGCGGGCGAGCAATATGTCGATGAAACCGGCTTTGCGATCAGCGGCTATGACGCGGTGGCCTATTTCAATTTGCCGCAAAAAGATGTTGGCATGATGCAGCCCCATGCCGTTCCGGGCCGGGCCGACATTACGGCTGAATATAATGGTGCGACCTGGGCATTTGCGTCCGAGGAAAACCGCGACATGTTTTTGGCCGATCCGGCGAAATACGCGCCGGCCTTTGATGGGCATTGTGCATACGGGGTTGTAAAGGGCGGCAAAGTGCCGGCCAACCCGAACCTGTGGCGGATTGTCGACGGGAAACTTTATCTGAACATCACGCCGGCCGTGGTTGGTTTCTGGAACGAGGATATTTCAGGCAATATCAGTGCCGCCAAAGGCAACTGGACCGATCTTGAAAGCAAGTCAGCGTCGGACAAAAGCTGGATGGCAATTTCAGATAATGACGGCACCTATGATATGGCAGCCCCGATCAAGTAATATGGGTGACACGCAGACAAACAAAAACGCACCGGCAAACTGGCCGGTGCGTTTTGCATTTCAGGACAGTGACGCAGGGGATTAGCCTGCGATTTCACCGCCGTCATTTTTGGTCACAGCCACGACCGACGGACGCGGCGGCATTGCTGCCTGGAAGTCTGGCCAACGGGTGCTTGGCGCGTCATAGGACGAACCGTCTGCCGGGTGCTGAACAGCAAGGAACAGCGTCTTTCCATCCGGGGTGAATTCCGGACCGCACATTTCTGCACCAACCGGGCATGCAAAGAAGAATTTGGTCAGCGCACGGCCAGGGCCATCGACATCGGTGGCATGCATGCCATCAGGAATGTCGGACTTCGGTGCGCCGTCAGTTGAAATCCACAGACGACCACGATGGTCGATTGCCATGTTGTCCGGGCAGGAAACCCAAGATTCTGCCGCCGGATGGTAAACCGCCTTGTCATCGGCAACCGCCGGGTTACCAGCAGCAATCATGATGTCCCAGGTAAAGCGCGAAGCGGTGTGATCGGCATCCTTGCCGCGACCACCCGGAGGGGTGAGTTCCAGCACGTGACCATGCGGGTTGGCCGCACGCGGGTTTGCTGCGTTGCCTTCCTTGCGCTTGGAGTTGTTGGTCAGCATGACATAGACCTTGCCGTTGACCGGGTTCGGTTCGACGTCTTCCGGGCGGTCCATCTGGGTTGCGCCCAGAAGGTCGGCCGCACGACGGGCTTCGATCAGAACATCAGCCTGGCTGTGGAAGTCGTTTTCAGCGGTCAGCGGGCCTTCGCCAAAGATCAGCGGCATCCAGTCAAGGCTGCCATCTTCGTGGAACTGGGCGACAAACAGCGTGCCGTTTTCCAGAAGGTCCATGTTCGCGGCGCGATCATTCGGATTGTATTTGTTTGCCGCAATGAATTTGTAGAGATAGTCAAAACGCTGATCATCACCGGAATAGGCAACAACGGAGTTGTCCTTGTTGATGATGACGGTCGCACCTTCGTGCTTGAAGCGGCCAAGGGCGGTGCGCTTTTTCGGCATCGAGGTCGGATCGTACGGATCGATTTCAACCATCCAGCCAAATTTGTTCGGCTCGTTCGGGTCTTTTTCAACATTGAAGCGGTCGAAATATTTAACCCACGAGTACCAGCTGTCCTGGCTGATGCCCAGACGCTTGTAGTTGCGTTCTTCGCTGGTTTTGGCGATATCGCCGCCAAAGTAACCGTTGAAGTTTTCTTCGGCGATCAGAACCGTACCCCACGGGGTTTTGCCACCCGCACAGTTGTTCAGCGTCCCGATAACACGGGTGCCGGTCGGATCGGTATTGGTTTTAAGGCGGTCATGACCAGCAGCCGGGCCGGTAATCTGCATTTCGGTGTCGATTGGGGAAATGCGGCGGGCATAATCGGACCCGTCAACAACCTGCCATTTGCCACCGGTTTTCTTGACTTCGATGACCGAATGACCGTGGGCCGCAATTTCATGCAGTGCCTGTTCTTCGGATGCATCCATGGCATCCTTAAGGCCTGACCACATCAATTCGGCATTGGTGTATTCGTGGCTGACGCACAGCAGACCATGGTCGGAATTCTGCGAACCAACCGGAAGCGGCATATAGCCGACATAGTCGCAGTTATAACCAAACTGCTTGTTCTGCGCGTTGGCATCAACCTGACCCGGAACGAATGCCGGTGCATCGGCGACAACCTTGTCGCCCCAACGGATCAGCACACTTGCGTCATAGCCATCAGCAACAGCATGGGTTTCGGTGATTTTCTGCGGGATGGATTTGAAGGTCAGGGTGGATGGCGACTGCGCCTTGGCAACGCCTCTGGTCGCAATGCCTGCGCCCACAACAGCCGACGTCGCCATCAGGCCTTTGAAAAAGCCGCGGCGGGAAAAGCGTGCATTGATCAGATCGTCGATGCACGGATTGTTGGTCGGGTTGGACGGGATATCGTCGCTATCTTCGATGATTTCGTATTTATCGTTCATGGCTTTTCTCTCTTAACGCCTATGCCTGAAACAGCAGCAGGGAAGATGCCAGAAACGACACATTTTAATTGTGAAAGTTGTGTTTCTTTTTGCAAAAACAGTATGTTACGGATTTGTTTCAATCAGACATGCCGTCCAGCTGATCCGCCTTATTCAGGCTTCTGCGCCACAATAGATTGTTTTATCGCTGTAATTTCATCACCCGGTTTCGCTCTGATCGGGCCTTGTTGCTGGGCTGTGATCGTCCAGTCGGCAAATGTGTCTGCCAGTTCATAGGTGCGCAGCAGGAAATCCGGTGATCGCGGACGGCCATATGCCTCGTTCCCGACCATGAAGGTTTCATAGATCAGGATGCCGCCCGGTCGGACGGCGTTGCGCAGATATTCAAACAGCGGCCGATGCAGGTAATTGGCAACAATGATCAGATCGAACTGTTGATCGCCCAACAGCCACTGACCCGTTTCAAGATCCGCTTCGATCCAGTTGATTGCAGGGTTCGTATCGATATCGGTTTGCGAAAGGTCGCGATCAATTGCCGTCACCTGCCAACCCTGATCCGCCAGCCAGAAGCTGTGTCGTCCCTTGCCGCAGGCAAGATCAAGCGCGCGATTGCGGGCAGGGTGTGGCGTGGGACAGTGCTGTGTGACCCAGCTTGATGGCAATTGGGATGACATTTTTGTAAATCTTGGTTATTGAGTGTGGCGCCCGCAGGCTGGCGATCCCCGCCGATGCGCGCCATATGATCTGTATCTGATAGTGTTATCGTTTTGCTACTGGTTTGGCTTATACACGTACCATCATGATTCTATTTCAGCTTAAATGCGAACATGATCACGAATTCGAGGGTTGGTTCAAGGACGGCGCAACATATGACGCGCAGGCCGCCAGCGGGGATTTGTCCTGCCCGGTGTGTGGAACGTCAAATGTTGGCAAGGCCCTGATGGCGCCGCGTTTGCGCACGTCACGCCAAAAAGAAGTCGCTGCTGAAAAACAACAGCAAAAGGCAATCGCCGAAGCGACCCAGGCCGCAATTGCCGAAATTCGCAAACAGGTCGAAAGCAATTGCGAAAATGTCGGCAACAAGTTTGCCGAAGAAGCCCGCAAAATCCATTACGGCGAAACCGAAAAGCGCGGCATCTATGGTCAGGCGTCGCTTAAGGAAACCGCTGAACTGGTCGATGAGGGCATCGATGTCATGGCGTTGCCCTGGGATGACGGAACCAAAAAGAACTGACGCGATCCAAGAAGATCAGTCAGGCTTTCGGGCAATCACCATATAATTCACATCAAGATCACGCGGGGCGGGCGACCATGTGTCGTTGAACGGGTTGTAAGCCACCCCGGTGATATCTTGAAGGTCCAGACCGGCACCACGCAGATAGCCCGACATTTCCGATGGTTTGACAAACTTGCGCCAGTCATGGGTGCCCGCAGGCAGCCAGCGCAGAACGTATTCCGCGCCGATTTTGGCCAGTGCCAGTGACTTGATCGTGCGGTTCAGTGTGGCAACAAACATCAAGCCACCCGGTTTGAGCACCGATGCACAAGCCTGCGTGAAGAATTGCGGGTCATCGACATGTTCGATGACTTCCATGTTCAAAACGATATCAAACTGCTTGCCCTCATCGGCCAGCATTTCCGGTGTTGCGCAGCGATAGTCGATTTCAAGACCGGATTGTGCCGCATGGATTTTGGCGACTTCGATATTGCTTTCTGAGGCGTCAATCGAGGTCATTTTTGCGCCCATGCGCGCAAGCGGCTCGGACAATAATCCAGCCCCACAGCCAATATCGATGATTTCGATGCCTTTAAGCGGCTCTATTGTTTCCGGATCGCGGCCAAGATGCGCACAGATATTGTCGCGCAGGATTTGCAGGCGCACCGGATTAAATTTGTGCAGCGGTTTCATCACGCCATTTGGATCCCACCATTTTTCAGACATCGCAGAAAAACGTGCGATTTCATCGGCATTGGCTGTGCGGCTGGTGGGGGCGGATGCGTCCGACATGGTGTGGCTCCGAAGGCGTAAAACAACGTTGCTGTATGACGCCCTGTTTACGCGTGCGCGCACAGCAAGGCAATACTCACCTGTCAAATGACGGTGCGATGGCAGCGATCTGGCAGAAATTCAAAGCAAGGCAGCCATGTTCAGATGATGCATATCATCAGGGTTATTGGGTAATTTTCGCATGATATGCGACCCAATTTGCCGCATTCGGACGGTTTGGGACATTTTCAGGTCAAAAAAATTGCTCTCACGCAATTTATCGGCATCCTTGACGCTTGTTTCGCGGGGATTATGGCAGTATTGATTACGCCGCTTGGATCAGGGGAAGCGCCGCAAATTCGGCATGCTTGCCCGGGCCGGGACCGGATCACATGCCGTCACGTTCGGACAGCCGATGGACGGCGAGCATAGCGGGGATACTTCATGGCCCGTATTGTCATGAAATTTGGCGGCACTTCGGTCGCCGATGTCGAGAAAATCAAGAATGTCGCGCGCCGGGTGAAATCCGAGGTCGATGCCGGCAATCAGGTTGCTGTTGTCGTGTCCGCCATGTCGGGCAAAACCAACGAACTGGTTGGCTGGGCGCAGGAAGTTTCGCCGATGTATGATGCACGTGAATATGACGTGATCGTATCGTCGGGTGAACAGGTGACTGTCGGTTTGCTGGCGATGGCGCTGCAAAGCATGGATGTGCCTGCACGTTCCTGGCTTGGCTGGCAGATCCCGATCAAGACCGACGGCGCACATGCCAAGGCCCGCATCAAGGAAATCGACACCACCGAGCTTGATAAGCGCATGAATGGCGGCGAAGTCGTTTGCGTGGCCGGTTTCCAGGGGATCGCACCCGATAACCGCATCACCACCCTTGGGCGTGGTGGTTCGGATACGTCGGCAGTGGCCCTTGCCGCGGCACTTAACGCAGATCGTTGCGACATCTATACCGATGTCGATGGTGTTTACACCACCGATCCGCGCATTGTGCCCAAGGCGCGCAAGATCGAAAAGATTACCTACGAAGAAATGCTGGAACTCGCATCCCTTGGTGCAAAGGTTCTGCAAACCCGTTCAGTCGAGATGGCAATGAACCATCGCGTCCGGGTGCAGGTCCGCTCCACCTTTAGTGATGCAGAAGGAACACTTGTTGTAGACGAGGACGAGATCGTGGAACAGGAAGTCGTCAGCGGAATTGCCTATAGCCGTGATGAAGCCAAGATCACCTTGGTGAAAGTTGCGGACAAGCCGGGTATTGCCGCTTCAATCTTCAGCCCGCTGGCTGATGCCAATATCAATGTCGACATGATCGTGCAGAACGTCTCAGAAGACGGCAAAAGCACGGACATGACCTTTACCGTTCCGCGGGGTGAATTCCAGCGTGCGCTTCAGGTGATCGAAAAGAACAAAGACAAGATTGCCTATCAGGAACTGCTCAGCACCTCTGATGTGACCAAGGTGTCGATCATTGGTGTGGGTATGCGTTCCCATGTCGGTGTCGCGCGCAAGATGTTTGAAACGCTTGCGGAAAAGGGCATCAACATTCAGGTCATCTCGACCTCGGAAATCAAGGTCAGTGTTCTGATCGCCGAGGAATATACCGAACTTGCCGTTCGTGCATTGCACACGGCATACGGTCTGGATGCCGAGTAAGTTCAACAGTTTGGCGATTAAGCCGCTGTTAAATTACCTGTAATAATACATACTAGCTGGAGCAGTGTGTTTCAGCCTTTGTAATGAAATGGCAGGAGACCACTGGTCTCCTGCGTTTCTGCTTTGGGGTACAGAGAATATGAGTGATCCGAAAATTGACGCCGCACGGGCGCGCCTGGAAAACCTGTGGGCATCGGGCAAGGAATTCCTTGGCACCGACTACGCCATTATGGCCGGCGCCATGTCCTGGGTTTCAGAGCGTCACCTTGTTTCGGCGGTCTCCAATGCGGGTGGTTTTGGTGTGATTGCCTGCGGGTCGATGACCCCGGATCTGTTGTCGGCTGAAATCGCCGCCACCAAGGAAATGACCAGCAAGCCGTTTGGCGTCAACCTGATCACCATGCACCCGCAGCTCAATGAACTGATTGAAGTGTGCCGTGAACACAGTGTTGGGCATGTGGTTCTGGCAGGTGGCCTGCCGTCATCAAATTCGATCAAGCAGGCAAAGGAATTTGCCAAGGTCATCTGCTTTGCCCCGGCACTGGTTCTGGCCAAAAAGCTGATCCGCTCGGGTGCTGATGCGCTGGTGATCGAGGGCAGCGAAGCGGGTGGCCACGTTGGCCCGGTATCGCTGACGGTTCTGGCGCAGGAAATCCTGCCGGAAGTTTCCGATATTCCTGTTTTCTGCGCCGGGGGGATTGGCCGCGGTGAAGCGATCACCGGTTTGCTTGAACAGGGCGCATCCGGTGTCCAGATCGGCACGCGCCTTGTGTGTGCCGAGGAATGCATTGCCCATCCCGATTTCAAAAAGGCCTTTATCCGCGCAAGTGCGCGCGACGCGGTAACCACCGTGCAGCTTGATGATCGTTTCCCGGTCATTCCGGTACGTGCGCTTGCCAACAAGGGCACGGAAGAATTCCGCAATACCCAGCGTGCCGTGATTGAAAAGTTCCGCGCAGGCGAGCTTGACCAAGGCGCTGCACAGCTTGAAATTGAACATTTCTGGGCCGGTGCCCTGCGCCGTGCAGTGATCGATGGTGACGTCGAAAGCGGATCGGTTATGGCAGGACAGTCGGTTGGTATGGTAAAGAAAGAACAACCGGTTTCCGAAATCCTCGAAGAGTTGGTCGAACAGGCCGTTCAATCCCTGGTTAAGAGAGACAGCTAAGTCAAATGAGCATTCCGTCCGCCGCAGTCACAGGTCCGCGACGCCTTCTAAAGCGTGTGCGCGACGTCATGGCTGGACCGGGGACTGCTGAAGAACGCCTCGGACAGATTGTGACCATCATTGCTGCTGATATGGTGGCAGAGGTGTGCTCGGTCTATGTGATGCGCGCGGGCGAAGTGCTGGAACTGTTTGCGACCTGTGGTCTGTCCAAGGAAGCGGTTCACTTGACCCGCCTTCGCGTGGGCGAGGGGATTGTCGGTTTTGTCGCCGCCCATGCGCGTCCGCTTAACCTTAAGGACGCGCAAGGCCATCCGAACTTTGCCTATCGTCCGGAAACCGGCGAGGAAATCTATCATTCGATGATCGGTGTGCCGATCCTGCGCGGGGGCCGTATCATCGGTGTTCTTGCCGTGCAGAACCGGACCGAGCGCCTGTATTCCGAGGACGAACAGGAAGCGCTTGAAAACGTCGCCATGGTGCTGGCCGAAATGGTCGCCGGTGGCGAACTTGTCAGCCGGGAGGAACTGATCCCGGCGGACGGTATTGCGTTGTTGCCGCTGCGTCTGGGCGGGGCGCGTCTGGCACCGGGGATCGGCAAGGGCATCGCCGTTTTGCACGAACCGCGCATCGTCATTGACCGCATGGTTTCTGATGACCCGGAAGAAGAACTGACCCGCCTGCGCGAAGCCATGCACGGCCTTCAGAACCACCTTGATAAGATGCTTGAAGCTGTTTCAGGCATCAACGGCATGGATGAAGGCGATGATCCGGGTGATATCCTTGAAGCCTATCGGATGATTGCCCAGGATACCGGCTGGCTTAACCGCATTACCGAGGCGGTGCATACCGGCCTTACGGCCGAGGCCGCGGTTCAGAAGGTGCATGACGATACCCGTGCGCGCATGGCGCAGGTGACCGACCCCTATTTGCGCGAACGGTTGCACGATCTTGAAGATCTGGCCAACCGGTTGTTGCAGCATCTTTCGGGGCAGTATCAATCCCCGGCCTTTGGCGATCTGCCCGATGATATCATTCTGGTGGCGCGCAATATCGGCCCGGCCGAACTTCTTGATTATGATCATACCCGTCTGCGTGGTCTTGCCCTTGAAGAAGGGTCGCACACCTCGCACGTCGCAATCGTTGCGCGCGCACTTGATATCCCGGTTCTGGGTGGGGTCAAAGGTGTGCTTGATAAGGTTGAGGCCGGTGATCCGCTGATTGTCGATTCCGATAACAGCCAGCTTTTCGTTCGGCCAAGCGAAGATGTCCGTGCGGTGATTGACGGCGCGTTGCGCGCCCGGGCAGAGCGAAAAGCGCTTTACGCCCAGATGCGTGACCTTCCGGCGGAAACGACCGACGGGGCGGAGATTTCACTTAATGTGAATGCCGGGCTTTTGATTGATGTTCCGCATGTGATTGAAAGCGGGGCGGACGGGATTGGCCTGTATCGGACGGAAATTCCGTTCATGGTGCGATCCGCCATGCCCGACATTACCGATCAGACCCGGCTTTATGATCGTATTTTTGAACAGGCCGAAGGCCGACCGGTGGTTTTCAGAACTCTTGATGTGGGCGGTGACAAATTGCTGCCCTATTGGGAGGATATGACAGAAGAGAATCCGGCGATGGGCTGGCGATCGATCCGGATCACACTGGATCGTCCGGCGGTGCTTGTGCATCAGTTGCGCGCACTGATCCGGGCCGGGCATGACCGCGATCTTTATGTCATGTTCCCGATGATCGCCGAAGTTGCTGAATTTGATCAGGCAAAGGCGGTTCTTGACGAGCAGCTCAAACGTGAAGCCGTACGCGGATTTATCCCGCGCAAGGTCGAAGTCGGAGCCATGCTTGAAGTCCCCGCCCTGATCTGGCAGGCTCCGGCCTTGCTGCAACGGGTTGATTTCCTCTCGGTTGGGACGAATGATCTGTTGCAGTTCATGTTTGCTGCTGACCGCGGCAATCCAAGGATCGAGGGCCGGTATGACACGCTGTCGCCAAGTGTGTTCGCATTCATGCGCCAGTTGGTGACATTGTGCGATCAAAAGGACGTTCGCCTGACCATCTGTGGTGAAATGGCGGGACGTCCGCTTGAGGCGATGGCCCTTATCGGTTTGGGAATTAAACGCTTGTCGATGGCGCCTGCCTCTGTTGGTCCGGTCAAGGAAATGGTCAGAAGCATGTGTAAGTCTGAAGTCGAGAGTTATATTCTGACGATAATGGATAATCCGACCAGATCATTGCGTTCGCGTCTTAAGGCTTTCGCAATAGATCACGGTGTAAAACTTTAAAAACAATCGCTTTTGGTGGGGATATCTGCTAGTTTTATTGCTAGATCGTAACGTGGGGGTGCGCAGTTGGCGATCAAAAAGCGAAAGGAAGATCATTTGGATGACGAAACCCGAGAACGCCTTCGTTTCAGGCCTTTGTCCGGGGATTCGTCTGCAAATGACAGTGTGATGGACGAACATAAAGACCAGATCGGTGGTTATACCGAGGTCGGGAGCCTTTTGAAGGCGACCCGTGTTGGTTTGGGGCAAACAGTCGAAGACGTTTGCCGCATGCTTCGTATTCGCAAAATTTACATCGAAGCCATTGAAAGCAGCGACTATGCGGCATTGCCGAATGGTCCTTATGGCCTTGGCTTCGTGAAGGCATATGCCGAACATCTTGGACTGGACGGTGCAGAGATCGCACGTCGCTTCCGCGCAGAAAGCAATGCGCCGGCCGTGCGTAGTGAACTGTCCTTCCCAAAACCCGTGCAGGAAAGCCGTGTACCCGGTGGGGCGGTATTGCTGATCGCGGTTATGCTTGGTCTTGGTGCTTATGGTGGATGGTACTACCTGTCGAGCCAGGGCAAAACAATTGCCGATCTGGTTGATCCATTGCCAGAGCGACTTGCAAGCTACTCGACAACGGCAAGCCAGGATTCAGCGCCGCGTAATCTTGAAAACGCCGCAGATGCACAGGCCGCCGAGGCAGAAATCACAACGCCTGCACCAATCGTTGCCGATCAGGGGGCACCTGTTGCCTCTGCACCGGAAAGTGCCGGTAACACGGAAGCACAGGTTGAAAAAACCATCGTTTCCGAGGCCCCGGTCGCAGAACCCGAATCTGAACCCGTAGCCGAAGTCGCAGAAGCAACCGAAGAACCGGCAGAAGCACCTGTCGTTACCGAGGAAGTTGCCGAAGCCCCGGCGCAGGAAGCTGCACCCGTTGCCAACGAAGTGGTAACCACCACAGAACAGGCACCGGTTGAAGCCGAAGTCGCAGAGGCACCAGCCGCAGAAACGCCGGCAGCACCGGCAGCGGAAGTTGCATCGGTTCCCGCGGCACCAGAAGTTGACGAGGCCGGTGGCGCACGCGTATTTGGCGCGGTCAATGTTGATAGCCGGGTTACCATTTCGGCGGTGGAAACCAGCTGGGTTCGTATCCGCGAGGCAGATGGCAATGTTCTGCTGACCCGGATGCTGACAGCCGGTGATACCTATATGGTTCCGAATCGTGACGGTTTGAAACTTGAAGTCGGCAATGCTGGTGCGCTGACCTATAGCATCGATGGTTCCGAAGCCCAGCCGGTCGGGGAATATGGCGCGGTGATTTCGGACTTCTCGCTTGATGTTGGTGATCTGACCCAGGCAGAAGAACCAACCGTTCAATAGGTTTGGCCAACGCCTGCGGGCGATGAAAACAGACAAAATGCGAAAGGCGATCCGAACGGGTCGCCTTTTTCGTGACAGCTATGCGAAATCTGGCGGAAAATCTGTTAGCCAACGGTTTCTAAACCGCGTTTGATAAGCTATATACACCCCCAAGACATCGAAAACATTTTGGAACCGGAAATGAGCGTCCGCCCATATCGCGATATTGAACGCCGTCAAAGCCGCAAAATCCGTGTCGGTGACGTGGAAGTTGGCGGGGATGCACCGATCTCGGTGCAGTCGATGACCAACACCCTGACCACCGATGTGAACGCGACCGTTGCGCAGATCCATCGACTGGAAGAGGCAGGTGCGGATATCGTTCGTGTGTCCTGCCCGGATCGGGAATCAACCGCCGCCCTGAAAGACATCATCAAACAGGTGCATGTCCCGATCGTGGCCGACATCCATTTCCATTACAAACGCGCGATCGAGGCCGCCGAGGCTGGCGCCGCGTGCCTGCGCATCAACCCGGGCAATATCGGGTCGACCGAACGTGTGCGTGAAGTTGTGAAGGCCGCCAAGGATCATGGCTGTTCGATGCGTATCGGTGTGAATGCCGGGTCGCTTGAAAAGGAACTGCTGGAACGTTACGGCGAACCATGCCCCGAGGCGATGGTCGAAAGTGCGTTGAATCACGCCAAAATCCTTGAAGATCAGGATTTCCGCGAATTTAAAATCTCGGTCAAGGCATCGGACGTGTTCCTGGCGGTTGCCGCCTATTACGGCCTGGCCGAGGCATGTGACTATCCGCTGCACCTTGGCATCACCGAGGCCGGTGGTCTGCGCGGTGGCACGGTGAAATCATCGATTGGCATGGGCAACCTCCTGTGGGCCGGTATTGGTGACACCTTGCGCGTGTCGCTATCTGCCGATCCGGTTGAGGAAATCCATGTTGGTTTTGATATCCTGAAATCGCTGGGTCTGCGGACCCGTGGCGTTCAAATCATTTCCTGCCCGTCTTGTGCGCGTCAGGGCTTTAACGTGGTTGAGACCGTGGCAGAGCTTGAAAAGCGCCTTGCCCATATCTCGACCCCGATTTCGCTGTCGATCATTGGCTGTATTGTCAATGGACCGGGCGAAGCGCGTGAAACCGATATCGGGCTTACCGGTGGCGGTGGTGGGAACCACAAGATGTATATTTCCGGCCGCCCGGATCACAATATCAGCACGGAAAAGATGGTCGACCATATCGTTGAACTGGTCGAAGAACGTGCCGCCAAGATCGAAGCCGAAGAAGCCGCCAAGAAAACCGCAGCGGAATAGCAAAGCTTTATTGAGTATTTTTGGCTTTCCGCCACACCGGCGGAAAGCTATTTTCATGTTCGCATGTGTTTGCGCCGATTGATGTTTCGGGCAAATATCTGGAATTCAAGTTAGATCGGAGACCCAAAGTGGCATCGCTTCAACCCGTCCGTGGCACGCACGACCTTCTGCCGGAACAGAACCGTCTGCAGGATTACATCGCGAATACCGCACGCGAAATCGGCGAGTTGTATGGCTACCATCGCATGACCACACCGATCTTCGAATTTACCGAGGTGTTTGCGCGCACCCTTGGCGATACGTCCGACGTCGTGACCAAGGAAATGTACACCTTTGAAGATCGCGGTGGCGAACAGATTACCCTTCGTCCCGAGGGAACGGCGGGTATTGCGCGTGCCTATATTTCCAATGGCATGCAGCAGATGTCACCGGTCAAGGTCAGCTATTATGGCCCGATGTTCCGTTATGAACGCCCGCAGAAAGGCCGTCAGCGCCAGTTCCACCAGATCGGTGCCGAGCTGCTTGGCGTCGAACAGGTTGCCGGCGATATCGAAATGATCGGCTATGGCGCGCATATCCTAAAGGCCCTTGGTCTTTGGGACAGCATCACACTTGAGCTTAACACCCTTGGTGACCCGGAAAGCCGTGCGGCGTATCGCGATGTGCTGGTTGATTACTTCAAGGGCCATTTTGACAAGCTGTCGGAAGACAGCCGGTCGCGCCTTGAAAAGAACCCGTTGCGTATTCTGGATTCCAAGGACGAAGGGGATCGTGAACTGGTGGCCAATGCGCCGTTGTTTGCCGAATACCTCAACGCGCATTCCAAGGAATTCTTCAAGGGCCTGACCGAGGGGCTTGGCGATATCGGCATCAATTATGAACTGAACCCGCGTCTGGTGCGTGGTCTTGATTATTACTGCCACACCTGTTTCGAGTTCACCACCAACACCCTTGGTGCACAGGGTACTGTCATGGCCGGTGGCCGGTATGACGGGCTGATTTCGACCATGGGTGGTCCGCAGACGGCCGGCGTTGGCTGGGCCGCGGGTGTCGAACGTCTGGCGCTGATGGTGGGCGAAGCCCCGGCGGGTGCACGTCCCGTGGCACTGATCCCGATGGGGGACGCTGCCGAGGCCAAATGTCGCACCCTTGCCCAGACCCTGCGCGAAGCGGGTGTCGCGGTCGAGCTTGGCTATTCCGGCAACATGAAAAAGCGCATGAAGCGTGCGGACAAGGCCAATGCCTGCAAGGCCGTTATCCTTGGGGATGACGAACTTGCCAAGGGTGTGGCCCAGTTGCGCGACCTTGACAGTGGCGAGCAGCAGGAAGTGGCGCTTGATCAACTGGCTGATGTGATCGGCAAAAAGTGAGAATGGTGTGACGGACGCGATTTCGCATGAGGATGCCGGGGATTGGCCGCTGGATCGCCTGATGGTGATCGGCACCAATCATCGGCGCTCAAGCGAGGATACCCGCGACCGTCTTTTCATCGAAGAAGCGCGTCTGCCACAGTTTTTGGCTGCCATTGAACAGGCCCGTCTCGGCCAGGCGGTTGTCGTTTCGACCTGCAATCGTACCGAAGTGCATCTTTTGGCGTCCGAGGCCGAACGCGGGCGTGAACGCCTGATTGATCTGATGTCGCTGTGGGCGGATCTGGATCGTGATCAGCTTGCGACCGAACTTTACATCCGGTCTGGCCGGGATGCGCTTCGCCATATGTTTGCTGTTGCGGCGTCACTCGACAGTCTGGTGATCGGCGAGCCCGAAGTATTTGGTCAGGTCAAGGATGCCCACCGGATCGCGCGCAAGCATGATCTGGTCGGGCGCGAGTTGGAGCTGGTCTATCAGACGGCCTATGCCATTGCCAAAAAGGTCCGCAACCAAACCGGGATCGGGCAGGGGGCTGTATCAATTGCTGCCGCCGCGCAATCGGTTGCGCGCGACCTGCATGGCGATCTTGGCGACTGTACCCTGCTTTTGGCGGGGGCTGGTGACATGGGGGAACTGATCGCCGCATCGCTGGCGGAACGGGGCATCGGACGCATTCTGGTGACAGATCGCTTGGCCGCCCGTGCGCGTCTGGTGGCGCGCAGGCTGGATTGCCACTGGTCGGAAATCGATGATCTGGACCGGCTTCTGGCCGAGGCGGACCTTGTTCTGACCGCAGGTGGATCGCGGCGTTACATGATCGACAAGGATCGTGCGATGGCGGCGGTTAAACGTCGTCGGTTCCGCCCGGTTCTGATGATCGATACGGCCGTGCCGGGGGATATTGACCCGCAAGTTGATGAGATTGACGAGGTTTTCTTTTACCGGATCGAAGATCTGGAAAAGATCGCCGCCGAAGGGCGCGGCGGCCGCGAAGAAAAGGCTGATCAAGCCTGGGCGTTGATCGAAGCGGAAATTGATAACTTTGTGCGCGACCGTGCGCAGCGCGCAGCCGTGCCGGCAATTGCCGATCTGCGCAAACGGTTTGAAGCGGTGCGCGCAGATGCGCTGGCTGAAAGTCATGGGGACGCGGAGAAGGCGACAAGGCTTTTGATCAATCGCCTTTTGCATACGCCGACACAGGCATTGAAAGATTTGGCGACGACAACAGACGGTGCGGGCACCGTGGAATGGGTCAAGGCCCAGAAACTGTTGTCGCGCCTGTTTGAACTTGAAGACAAGCCGCTTGGTCGCGATGACGCGCCAAGCGACCCTGAACAGGAGAATAAAGAGTGAGTTTGGACCTTGGGAAACTCGAAGGCGTTACGCGCCGGTTCGACGAACTCAATTCGCTTCTTTCAAGCGGAGAGCTTGATGGGGACGGCTTTTCCAAGCTGTCGCGCGAACATGCAGAATTGGCCCCGGTGGTCGAGGCGATCGAGGCGTATAAAAAGCTTCTGAACGATCTGGAAGAAGCCGAGGAAATCCTGGCCGATCCGCAAAGCGATCGCGATATGCGCGAAATGGCCGAGGCCGAAAAATACGACATTCAGGATAAGCTGCCCGAGGCAGAGCGTCAGATGAAACTGATGCTGATCCCGAAAGATACAGCCGACACCAAGAACGCCATCCTTGAAATTCGCGCCGGCACCGGCGGGGAAGAAGCCGCCCTGTTTGCCGCCGATTTGTATCGCATGTATCAGCGTTATGCCGAAGGGCGCGGCTGGAAGTTCGAGCAGATGGATGCCAGCGAAAACGACCTTGGCGGGTTCAAGGAAGTCATCGTCAACGTATCGGGTACCGATGTGTTTGCCCGCCTGAAATTTGAAAGTGGCGTGCACCGCGTGCAGCGCGTGCCGGTGACCGAAGGTGGCGGGCGTATTCATACATCGGCTGCGACCGTGGCCGTGCTGCCAGAGGCCGAAGAAGTCGATATCAAGATCGATCCGAAGGATCTGCGTATTGATACCTATCGATCGCAGGGCGCGGGTGGTCAGCACGTTAATACCACCGACAGTGCCGTGCGTATTACCCATATTCCGACCGGTGTGGTTGCCGCCAGCCAGGAAGCAAAGTCGCAGCACAAGAACAAAGAAAAAGCCATGAAGATGCTAATGTCGCGTCTTTATGATCAGGAACGCGAAAGCAAGGACAGCGAGCGTGCGGCCGACCGTAAATCACAGGTCGGTTCAGGCGACCGTTCGGAACGCATTCGCACCTATAACTTCCCGCAAGGGCGCGTGTCCGATCATCGTATTAACCTCACACTTTATCGCCTGGATGATTTCATTGCCGGTGGTCCGGCGGTTGATGAAATGATTGATGCCCTGATCGCCGAAGAGCAGGCCCAGAAGCTTGCCGAAATTGAAAGCTGATCATGTCTTCTGACACCCCATCGACCCTTGGCAGCCTGATGGCTGAGGCCGTCACGGCCTTAACCGATGCCGGTATTGAAAACGCGCGGATGGATGCGCGTATTCTTCTGGCGCGCGCCGCCGGTGTTGATGGGGGAAGGATCAGTGCATGGCCCGAAGATATCGTGCCTGAAGACAAGGCGGAAACCTTTCGGGGCATGATTTCCCGCCGCGTCGGGCATGAACCGGTCGGTCGTATCTTGGGCGAACGTGATTTCTGGCGCCATACCTTCAAGCTGTCACCCGAAACGCTTGAGCCCCGCCCGGACAGTGAAACACTTGTCGAGTGGGCGATTGATTTCCTTGAGGATGCCGATGCGCCGCGGATTGTTGATTTCGGCACCGGGACGGGGTGTTTGTTGTTGTCTGCGATTGGCGATCTGCCGGGCGCGACGGGTATCGGACTTGATCTAAGCGCGGGGGCGGTGGCCTGTGCGCGCGAAAATGCCAAGCTGCTTGAGCTTGATGACAGCGTCGAATTCCGCGTCTCGGATTGGGACAGTGACCTTGATGAAAAAGACCGGGCAGAGGGATTTGACCTTGTGATGTCAAACCCGCCCTACATTACAGCCGACGAGATGATGACCCTGTCGCCGGAGGTGCAAAAGTTTGACCCCCGTCTTGCCCTGACCGATGAGGGGGATGGCTTGGCGGCCTATCGCGTTTTGTCGCGTGTCGCGTTTGATCTGGCAAAGCCCGGCGGTTTCGTCATCTTTGAAATCGGTCGCGGGCAGGAAAACGATGTCGGCCAGATGCTGGTCGAGGCCGGTTTTGTCGGGGTGGAGTATCGCGAAGACCTTGGCGGAATTGTCCGCTGCGTTGCGGCAAAGAAAACCCGTTGTTCCGTCGGACGTTGCGTAATCTGATATTTCCGCACCTGTGATGTAAAAAAAGCGCAGGCGAGTGAAAAAAACAGTTGGAATAACCGATCAAGCCATATAGGTTGAATCGAACGGGCCGGGTGCCCAACGCGCTTATGAAAGCGCCGTGTTCCCCTGTAAACAGTCGACAATCTCCGTTCCTTTCAAGGTTCCCGGCAGGTTTGTAAAAATAATGCCGTGATCGGCGCTGTTTAGCGGGAAATATGTTTTTCAGACGGAGTGGTTCCGGAGCCGATGATGCTACCGGATTGTCCTTCAACACCAAAGTCATGTTGATATGAGAAATAACAATAAACGTCCGCGCGGACGGCAACAGTCGAATAAACGTCCAGTAAATCCAAAATTTCAGAATTTTGACAGTAATGGACCGGACGGCCGCGTACGCGGTAACGCCCAACAGGTCTATGAAAAATACATTTCCCTTGCGAAGGATTGCACCGACGATCCGGTTCTTGCGGAAAACTTCTATCAGCACGCGGAACATTACCACCGCATCCTTCAGGCTGCCCAGGAATGGGAAAACCAGCGCCGTGAGGAACGTGGTGGTGACAACAATCGTCAGCGCAACAATCGTGGCCGTGACGACCGCAGTGATGGCCAGTCAAATCAGAACGATGATCAACAGGGTGACGCCAACGAAAACGCAGAATCTGCGTCAAACAATGGCGATGACAACACCCCGGTAGAGGCAGAAAACACTTCTGCTGAAACGTCGGATGATGATGGTGGCCGTCCGAAACGCGCCCCGCGTGCGCGTCGTTCGGATGCACGTGGTCCGGGCCGTGGTCGCCCGCGGAAATCAGATGATGACGCCAGCGCAGAGGAAAGCGCACCGGCAGAAGCATCTGGTGATGATGCACCGGCAAGTGCCGATAGAACCGACACTGCCGAGCAGGGCGAAGACGGTGAAAAGAAACCGCGCCGTGCCGCAAGCGGTACCGCACGTACCCGTGGTCGCCATCCGACCGCCCGCCGCGGTCGTAGCCGCGCAGCAGGTCGCGATGACGAAGAAGGTGCCACCTCTGACGAAGGATCCGAGCCGGTTTCGGCCTGATCTGACACAAGGCGGTCTTTCAACATGACAAACACCCCTGCAAGCCCGTCGCTTGCAGGGGTGTTGTCGTTTGGATCATCTGCAAAAACCGCGCATTCCCCCAAAGACTCAGTGCTTTAAGGGGCATAAAACTGTATAAGCATATAATTGAACATCCCGTGCAACCTTCGATTATTTTTCGCACGGGTGCTGGGACAAATCATCAATAAAACCGTGGAAGCAAGATCGGGATAAAAGAACCGGCATCTTTTCACGGTGCAGGCGCATTCGTGGGGAGTGATAGATGGGGACTGGCTTATTTCGGGTCGTCATGGTTTTGCTGTGGGCTCTTGGCGGTATGGTTATCGCCCTTGGGCTGTTTAATGGTGATTATGAGTTGGCCCTGTTGGGGGCTGTCTGTTTTATCGTCCCGATGTTCATTCCGCTGGTTGTCATCATCCTGAACCGATTGAAGCCATCATCATCGTCCAAATCGCAAAAGAAGAAACTGGGCGGAAAAGGGGGTGGTGGTCGTGGCGAGGGGGCGTGGGCCACTCTTGAAGACCTTAACGGTCGCAAGCTGCTTGAAAGCAATCCGTCCTTTGTTCTGGGGCGTTGGGGGGATGACAAGCGCCTGATCGGGGCCAAGGGCCTTAAGCGCGTCATTACCTTTTCAACCAAACCCGAAGAATTTTATCGCGCCTCGGCAGAGCCAAACGCGCTTTTGCACACCGGCAATCTGTTTGTTTATGAGCGCCATGGCAGCATCTTTCGCGCCATTCATGATCGCCGTACCAAGCTCGGACAAAGACTGATTGTCATTGACCCGCACAAACAAACCGGTGTCGAAACCCAACAGTTCAACCCGTTCGATTTCATCCGACAGCAGGGTGAAGGAATGATCACGGATACCGGCTTTATCGCCGATACGCTCTTGGCGCCGGTATTTGTCAAGGAACTCGATGAACAGGAAGTCCGTATTGCACGGACGTTGTTGCAGGGCTTTATCGTTTACACGATCCAGCGCAGTGCCAAGGAAGACCGCAACCTTGCCGAGGTACGCCGCAACCTGACTATGCCATCGCACCGGTTCTACAAAACCCTTGAAGAACTGATGGGGATTGAGTCTGCGGATGGCCGCATATCCGAGGTCGCGCTGAATATCCTTGATATGACCGAAGATCAGCGGATGAAGATCATCGAGGCCTGCCGTGCCGCCACCGAAGAATTCGACAATCCGCAAATCGCACGTCTGGTCAGCAAAAGCAGCTTCACACTTGAAGACATCACCAGTGGCCCGGTTTCGATCTTTATCGTTGGTCAGCTTGGCGGTGATAACCCGGAAGTTCAGCCATCCTTTAGCCGCGTGATGCTGACAGGCATGATGAACCTGCTTAATCAGCGTGGCTGGAAGTCGGGCGATCCGGAATTCCTGGTCTTGTTGGATGGGATTGAAAATGTTGGCCGGATGCCCTTGTTCGAGCGCCTTCTGGGCGGTGGATACGGTGAGGGCATGATTGTCTGGCCGGGGTTCTCAGGTGTGAGTGGCCTGATGGATGTTTGCCTGAACTGGGAAAATGTCGTCGGCCGGGTGGACGCTATTTCGGTTCTGAGCCAGGAAGGGGCGTTTAACCTGGATTGGGTTTCGGGCCTGACGGCAATGTCGAAATTTGATGACACCGGTGGTGGCAAGGATACCAGCCGCCCGGTGCATTTACGCTCTCAGGATAATCAGCCCATCCTGCGATCAGCCGAAGTGGCGCGCTTCCCCAAGGAAGAACAGATATTGTTCCGCAAGGGATGCCCGCCCATTCGTGCGCACCGCATTGATTGGTATCATGACGAGATGTTCAAGGGCATCGCCGTACACGCCCCGACATTCAATTCCGGCAACTGATAACGGCCGTTAGGCGACGGTCACGGTCAGCTTGTCACCCGGTGTGATCATGCCGTCTTCAAGCGCTTCGATGTAAATCCCCATATAAAGGTGGTTTACGCCTTTGCGCAGCATCAGTGGCACATTGATATCGGAAATTGCCGTGTCGGGATTAACGCTTGTTGCCTTGCAGCGCGTGATCGGATGCACGACGCGGAACGAGACATCATTGATCTTGATGATCTTGTCTTCGTTCCATTCAAGTTCTTTCCACGGCTCCAGCCCGTCGATCAACAGGTTGCCGCGAAAACGCATCGGATCGATTTCGCTTTGGACAATGCGGGAACCGAAATCACGGATCGATGCCAGGTTCAGCAGCGATATGTAGGGTTCTTTCATATCGCCGAAATTCGTATCGGGAACTGAATAGATCTTGGGCGTGCCGGCGATCTCGTTTTTCAAAAACGCCTTGAGGAAATCCTCAACCACGGTGCGGCCCATGCTATCGTCCAGCTTGCCTTTGCAGATGGCGCGGCCATTTCGAAGGATGGTCAGGGTGCAGGTGGCGTCGTCATATTCGGTGCCGATTTCAGCCAACTTGGGCGTGTTGACCAATTGCAGGAAGTTGCTTTTGCGGGCCCATTCGTGAACACCTTCCTGTCCGACAGATGATTGGGTGGCAATCACAAAGCGACGATCATCGGTAATCATGTGGTGTGCGCTGATTTTTGCCTGTTTAAGGTCAACACCGCGCATTCCCTTGACCGGGTATCTTTTGATGGCTTTGAGTTCGATCGTCATGATCACTATTCCTGTATGGCGCTTTGGCATGCCGGAAAAACGGGACGAATGGCATGTCCGGTTTGTCTATTCGGGCGACGTTAGAACGTTGTTTTGCCAAGGGCAACCCCGAAGGGACTGGCTAGCAATGTCATTAGTTCAGTATCATCATATGATATCTAGAATAATGACAGAAAGTTGTGCTGCGGTGCACAAATAATTCTTGCAACTTTTGTAGGGGTATATGGTTGCAAACACGCTAGACTGAGACATATCAATGTTGTCGCTGTCGAAATAATCTATAATTTTAGAATTCGGTAATGACACCAATGCCGTGGACGCTTCCAAGAAGGTCCACATCGTTTGAATACTGTTGGCTCAAGGAGTGACAGGAATGGAATTTGAAAACTTTACGGATCGGTCAAAAGGTTTTCTGCAGTCAGCGCAATCGCTTGCGTTGCGTGAAAACCATCAGCAATTTGTCCCGATTCATCTGCTTAAGGTGCTGCTTGATGACGAAGAAGGTCTGGCAGCCAATCTGATCAAGGCATCCGGCGGCAAGCCCAAGCTTGCCCAGGAACGGTGCGCGCAGGAACTGGCGAAATTGCCAAAGGTTTCCGGCGGCAATGGTCAGATTTATCTTTCATCTGAATTTGCCCGCCTGATCGATCAGGCACAGGAAGTCGCCAAGAAGGCCGGTGACAGCTTTGTCACGGCTGAACGGTTGCTTTTGACTATTGCACTTGATCCGAAGTCAACCGCGGGCAAGGTACTGGCCGATGCCGGTGTTACGGCACAGGCGCTGAACGGTGCGATCAATGACATCCGCAAGGGCCGCACGGCCGATAGTGCGGGTGCCGAAAACCAGTATGACGCGCTTAAGAAATATGCCCGTGACCTGACCGAGGCGGCGCGCGAAGGTAAACTTGATCCGGTCATTGGCCGTGACGAGGAAATCCGTCGTGCGGTGCAGGTTCTGTCACGCCGGACCAAGAACAATCCGGTTCTGATTGGTGAGCCCGGGGTTGGTAAAACCGCAATTGCCGAAGGTCTGGCACTGCGTATCGTCAAGGGTGACGTTCCCGAAACGCTTAAGGACAAGAAACTTCTGTCGCTTGACCTTGGTGCGTTGATTGCCGGTGCGAAATTCCGTGGTGAATTTGAAGAACGCCTGAAAGCGGTCCTGAGCGAGATTGAATCAGAGGCTGGTCAGGTCGTCCTGTTTATCGACGAACTGCATACGCTTGTCGGGGCTGGTAAGGCCGAAGGATCGATGGATGCATCGAACCTTTTGAAACCGGCTTTGGCCCGTGGCGAGCTGCACTGTGTGGGTGCGACGACGCTTGATGAATACCGAAAGCATATCGAAAAGGACGCGGCCCTTGCCCGTCGTTTCCAGCCGGTATTTGTCAGCGAGCCGTCGGTTTCCGACACGGTATCGATCCTGCGCGGGATCAAGGACAAGTACGAGCTTCATCACGGGGTTCGTATTGCCGATGCCGCACTGGTCGCAGCCGCAACGCTTTCGAACCGTTACATCACGGATCGGTTCCTGCCTGACAAGGCAATCGATTTGATGGACGAAGCATCGTCGCGTCTGCGCATGGAGCTTGACTCCAAGCCAGAGGAAATCGACGAACTGGATCGCCGGATCATCCAGCTCAAGATCGAGCGTGAAGCGCTCAAGAAAGAGCAGGATAGTGCATCCAAGGACCGTCTTGGCCGTCTGGAAAAGGAACTGGCCGAGCTGGAAGGCAAATCGGCTGAGCTGACCGCGAAGTGGGAAGCCCAGAAGAAAGAACTTGCCGCATCGACCCACATCAAGGAACAGCTTGACCAGGCACGTGGTGAACTTGAACGTGCGATGCGCGATGGCAAGCTTGATCGCGCCGGACAGCTTCAATACGAAGAAATCCCGGCCCTTCAGGCACTGCTTGAAAAGGCGGAAAACGATCCGTCGCGTGGCATCAAGGAAGAAGCGGTTACCGAAAAGCACATCGCGTCCGTGGTTTCGCGCTGGACCGGTATTCCGGTCGACAAGATGCTCGAGGGTGAGCGTGAAAAGCTTCTTGAAATGGAAGACACGCTGCGCAAACGGGTTGTCGGTCAGGATGATGCCGTTCGATCAATCTCGAACGCGGTGCGCCGTGCGCGTGCTGGGTTGCAGGATCCAAACCGACCTATCGGTTCGTTCCTGTTCCTTGGTCCTACGGGTGTCGGTAAGACCGAGCTGACCAAGGCGCTTGCCCAGTTCCTGTTTGATGATGAACAGGCCATGGTGCGGATTGATATGTCCGAATTCATGGAAAAGCATGCGGTGGCCCGCCTGATCGGTGCGCCTCCGGGCTATGTCGGCTATGAGGAAGGCGGTTCCCTGACCGAGGCGGTGCGTCGTCGTCCGTATCAGGTTGTCCTGTTTGACGAGGTCGAAAAGGCACATCCCGATGTGTTTAACGTCCTTCTGCAGGTTCTTGACGAAGGTCGCCTGACCGATGGACAGGGCCGGGTTGTGGATTTCCGCAACACGCTGATTATTCTGACCTCGAACCTGGGCGGGGAAATCCTTGCCAATCAGGAACCGGGTCACGACAGCGGCGAAGTCCGGGCCCAGGTCATGGAAATTGTTCGGGCATCGTTCCGTCCGGAATTCCTCAACCGTCTGGATGAAACCATCCTGTTCCATCGTTTGCATCGCGATCAGATGAGCAAGATTGTCGATATCCAGCTTGGTCGCCTTGATAAGTTGCTGGTTGATCGCAAGATCACCCTGAAACTTGATGATGCTGCCAAGGACTGGTTGGCTGAAAAAGGTTATGACCCGGTTTATGGCGCCCGTCCGCTCAAACGCGTGATCCAGCGTTATCTGCAGAACCCGCTGGCGATGCAGATCCTCGAAGGCGGGATCAAGGATGGTGACACTGTTCCGGTCTCGACCGAGGCCAATGACCTTTTGCTCAATGGTAAAAAGGTCGAGGTTGTTGAATAAGGTCGCCTGATACCTCACATGCAAAACCCCGGTTCGTTAACCGGGGTTTTGTCTTTTTCGGGCCATGTTTTTTGGCCATTGTCTTGTTTGCTTATACACAACAATCAAAAACCGCAGGGCCGCAGATGCGCAAACGCAATTCCAATTTCCTTTTTAAAACCGGTGCTGTGGCACTTGTCATGGGTGTTATGGCTGCCGGTGCAATCGTTCCCGCAAATGCCCAGTCGTTCTTTGACAAGGCCAAAGAGGCCCTTGGCGATGCGATGAATTCATCGGGGTCGGGAAGTGCGTCAAGCAGCGGTTCTGGCGTTTCCGCGCTTTCATCCGACACGGTCGAGCAAGGGCTGAAACAGGCGCTTGATATGGGTGTTGAACTGGTCACCGACCAACTTGGCGCGGTTGACGGTTTTAACGCCGATCCGGTTGCACATATTCCTTTGCCCGACGAAGTTCAGACCGCGCAGAAATTGTTAAGCGTGGCCGGACTTGGCAGCTATGCCGATGAAATCGAACTGCGCATGAACCGTGCGGCCGAACAGACCATGCAGGATGCCGGCGATATTCTGGTTAATGCGGTGCGCCAGATGACGGTCGCGGATGCCAAGGGCATTTTGCAGGGGCCGCATGATGCCGCGACCCAGTATCTGCGACGCGTATCGGGCACTGATATCGAAGGGCGTCTGCGGCCAGTGATCACCGATGCTCTGTCTGACACCGGTGCGTTATCGCTGTATGATCAGATGCTTGGACAATATGACCAGCTACCGTTTGTGCCGGATCTAAAGGCATCGCTGACCGATCACGCAACCGCCAAGGCGATGGATGGTTTATTCCATTATATCGCCGTGCAGGAAGCTGATATCCGAAGCGACCCGACGCGTTGGACCACCGATATTCTCAAAAAGGTCTTCTCAACCGTAAACTAGGGGCGTGGCCCTAGCGGTATTTTTCCGGCAACGGTTCCCAGCGATCGCGCATGTCGGCAAGGGTTTCGTCGGGCACCATATGGATACTGCCGAAACGGCCATGGCATTCGACAATTTGCAACAGAATGTCGTGCTTTTCGGCCATGTCGATATAGGCCTTCATTTCCCAGAAACGGGTGAACGTATTGGACACAACAACGTCATATCCCTCCGACAGGGCGTTATGGCATTCGGCTTCGCAGCGGGCGTGGGTTTGCGACAGGCGGGTGCCGTCAAACTCGTAAAACCCTTCATGGTCGACCATGAACATGTCGGCTTCCAGATGAACAGCACCAGTCGCCTGACAGAGATTCTTGGCAAGGGTCGATTTACCTGATCCGGGAAGACCCCGGACCAGGGTAAGGGTTTGTTTGATTTCTTTGGGGCGGGTCATCGTCAATCTGGTCAGTGGTTTGACTTTTTATTGGCCGCTGCGTTTACGCTGATAAAGGCCATCAAGCTGCTTGGCATAGGCTTCGCGAATTTTGTGGCGACGGATCTTCATCGACGGCGTCAGCATTTCGTTGTCGATGGTAAAGGCTGCTTCGGCAAACATGAAGCTGCGTACCTTTTCAATGGTCGACAGGCGTTGATTGACGTGATCAATCGCAGTGCGGATGACTTTGCGGAATTCTTCGTCTTTGCCGAGCACTTCAATATCATTGGATAGTCCATTATCGCGGGCAAATTCGCGCATGAAGTCTTCGTCCGGCCAGACAACCGCCACCAGATAGGGTTTGTCATCGCCATAGACCATGGCTTGTGAAATCTCGGTCTCGAGCGTCATCAGGCCTTCGATCCGCTGGGGCGAGATATTGTCGCCACCGGAATTGACAATGATATCCTTCTTGCGATCAGTGATCATCAGGCTGCCCTGTTCATCGAACTTGCCGATGTCACCGGTATGGAGCCAGCCATCAATGATGGCGGCAGCTGTTACGTCGGGCAGGTTCCAGTAGCCTTTCATCATGCTTTCGCCGCGCAGCAGGATTTCACCATCTTCGGCGATTTTGACTTCCGCGCCGACCATCGGCGGGCCGACTGTTCGCAGTTTGTTGTTTTCAGCACGGTTGCACGAAACCACCGGGGCAAATTCGGTCTGGCCATAGCCCTGAAGAATGCGAATGCCGCAAGACACGAACAGAACACCCAGTTCATAATTCAGCGGCCCGCCGCCCGATACCATGGCCTTGATCCGACCGCCAAAGCGCTGGCGCAGCTTGCGACGCAGAAGCAGTTCGCAGGCAAGGTTCTGAAGCTTTTCAAGCAGGTTAAGCCGTTCGCCTTCGTAATTCTTGCGTCCCAGACGCAGGGTCAGGTTAAACAGCTTTTGCTTAATGCCGCCTTCCTTTTCGACCATGCGGCTCATGCGCTGATAAAGCATTTCATACAGGCGCGGCACGGCTGTCATGATGGTCGGGCGGACTTCGGCCAGGTTGGCCGCCAGTTTATCAAGTCCCTCGGCATAATATATCTGGGCATCAATACTGATCGGGAAATAAAGCCCCGCAGTATGTTCATAGGAATGCGACAGCGGCAGGAAGGACAGGAAGATTTCTTCATCAATGCCAAGGGTTTCGATGATGTCAAACGCCCCCATGCAGTTCGACAAGATCGCCCCGTGACTTAGCATCACACCCTTTGGCGAGCCACCCGTGCCGGAGGTATAAATCAGACAGGCCAGATCATCGCGTTTGATCGTTGAAATCCAGGCATCAACGTCATGGGTCAGGCCGCGCCCCTTGGCAATCAGATCGTCCCAGCGTGAAATGGTGATATCACCAACAAAGCTTTGGCCCCATTCTTCCATCATGATCGCATGGCGGCAGCGCCCGCTATCAAGGGCGGCGTGCAGGAAGGGCTGGGCGAGTTTCTTGGTCGAGATAATGGCAATCGCCGCACCACTGTCTTCGATCGCGTGCAGATGGTCGCGCTCGGTATTGGTGGTGTAGGCCGGAACGGTCATTGCGCCAACGCACATGATGGCAAGGTCGGCTATGCCCCATTCGGTGCGGTTTTCCGAAACCAGCAAGACCCGGTCACCGGGACGCACGCCAATGTCATAAAGGGCACGAGCAAGTGCGCGGACCTGATCGGCCGCCTCTTGCCAGGTGGTGGGGACAAATTCCTTGCCCTCGGGGTCCTTGGTCCAAAGAAACGGCGTATCGCCATGTTTCTTCGCCTTGTCGAAAAACATGGTCGGCAAGTTTTGCCAGTCGGCATAATCCTGCAAACTCGTCATGACGTTTCCTTGCCTCACTTTTTGATCCCGGGAACGGGCAATCTTTGCGCTGCCCTGATGGGGACGTTGCAATAAACCTTATACCTGCACAACGGCCGCGCAGATTGGAATAAACGAACGTTCCAAGATGAATTTGTTATCAGGGATTGCACAATTGCGCAGCCTGAAAATGATATTTTAAAGTCCGAATTGTCACCGATATCACAGCAACGTGCGTTTCAATGCCTTGTTCCGTTGCAAGTGTACTGCAAATTGCAGTTTGTTTGGGCTGGATATGGCTTTGCGGTTGTCGATGGTGCAAGGAACGATATGATCGAGCCAGCAATTTGAAACCGTATCTGTCAACAGGTCTGGTGCTATGGCTTTGACAGGCTATATATCGGGTCAGGATGATCAAAGAGACTGTCTGGAGGACAAATGAACGCGATCAACAAGAATTTGCCGACCTGGGATCTGACCGATCTCTATAACGATCTGAAAGACCCGAATATTCGGCGCGATCTTGATGATGCCAAAAGCCGCTCTCAGGCGTTCCAGAAAAGCTATCAGGGCAAACTCAATGACCTGTCGGGCGATGAACTGGCAGCCGCCATTGTCGAATACGAAGCCATCAGCGAGATTTGCGGCAAGATCGGCTCGTTCGCCCAACTTAAATATGCCGACGATAGCTCGGACGCGGCCATTGGCCAGTTCTATCAGTTCGTTCAGGAAGAAATGACCGGCATTTCCAGCCTGTCGCTGTTCTTTGGTCTTGAGATTAACCGGATCGAAGAAGCATCGCTTGATGCGAAATACGAACAAAGCGAAGCGCTTCGTCGTTATCGCCCATGGTTGGATGAAAACCGTGCCTTCCGCCCGCATCAGCTGTCCGACGAGGTCGAGCAGGTCCTGCATGAACGCCGCGTTGCCGGATCAGCCGCATGGGTGCGCCTGTTTGATCAGACCATGGCGGAGCTCCGCTTCCCGATTGATGGCGAAGAACTGACCATGTCGGATGCCGCCAACATGCTGTCATCAAACAAGGTCGAAGATCGCAAGAAAGCCGCGAAATCAATTGGCGACGTTCTGGGCAAGAACATCAAGCTTCTGGCGCACATCACCAATACCCTTGCCAAGGACAAGGAAATTGATGATCGCCTGCGCAAATTCCCAACCCCGGTATCGTCGCGCAACCTGTCCAATCAGGTCGAGGACGAGGTTGTCGATGCGCTCAATACCGCCGTTAAAAACAGCCATGCCGATCTGTCGCACCGTTATTACCGCCTGAAAGCGAAATGGTTCGGTGTCGATCAGCTTGATTACTGGGATCGCAACGCGCCGCTGCCTGATGATGATGATCGTCAGATCGATTGGGACACCGCGCGTTCGACCGTGCTCAAAGCTTACGGCGAATTCTCGCCGGAACTGGCAGAAGTCGGTCAGAAATTCTTTGACAATCCGTGGATCGATGTGCCGCCGCGTGCGGGCAAGTCATCGGGTGCCTTTGCCCATCCGACCGTGCCCTCAGCCCATCCTTACCTTTTGCTGAACTATCACGGCAAAACCCGCGATGTGATGACGTTGGCCCATGAGCTTGGCCATGGTGTGCATCAGGTGCTGGCGGCAGAGCAGGGCTATTTCCTGTCTGATACGCCGCTGACGCTTGCGGAGACTGCATCGGTGTTTGGTGAAATGCTTACCTTCCAGTCGATGCTGCGTTCGGAAAGCGATCCGAAGATGAAACGCATCATGCTGGCCGGTAAGGTTGAGGATATGCTCAACACCGTCGTGCGTCAGATCGCGTTCTTTGAATTTGAAAAGCGCGTCCATGAAAAGCGCCGCGAAGGTGAATTGACCGTCGATGAGATCTGCGAGATCTGGATTGCCGTACAGCATGAAAGCCTGGGCGATGCCATCCGTTATGAAGACGAATACAAGTACTACTGGTCTTATATTCCGCACTTCATCCATTCGCCGTTCTATGTTTATGCCTATGCCTTTGGCGATTGCCTGGTGAACTCGCTTTATGACGTTTATCAGGGTGCCGAAGACGGCTTCCAGCAGAAGTATCTTGATATGCTGAAGGCCGGGGGCACCAAACGGCACAAGGAACTTCTGGCACCGTTCGGACTTGATGCATCGGACCCGGCCTTCTGGCAGCGGGGCCTTAATATGATCAAACGCATGATCGACGAGCTGGAGGAGCTTTCCTGATATGAGTGATAACGACGATGATTATACCGCCGCGAACGAGGAAAACAGGTTTGGCGGGCGGGTTCGTCGTTATGCACGGGTGGGCGCATCGGCCAGCAAGCTGGCCGCGCGCCTTGCCACCGGGAAAATGTTCGGCGGCGAGATTGATCACGCCAAATACGCCGCCGAACTGACCTCGGCCCTTGGTGGGCTTAAGGGCCCGTTGATGAAGGTCGCGCAGATCCTGTCCACCATCCCCGATGCCCTGCCCAAGGAATATACCCAGGCCCTGGCCGAACTTCAGGCGGATGCACCCAGCATGGGCTGGCTGTTTGTCAAACGCCGCATGCGAAGCGAACTGGGGGCGGGATGGCAATCGAAGTTCACAGAATTCAGCCACGATGCCGTGGCGGCCGCGTCACTTGGGCAGGTACACAAGGCAACACTGCCCGATGGGCGCGATGTGGCGTGCAAGCTGCAATACCCGGATATGTCGGCAACGGTTGAGGCCGACCTTAAGCAGCTGCGCGCAGCCTTTGCGATATATAAACGCTATGACAGCGCGATTGATGCGCAAAACATTCAGGAAGAACTGACCGCCCGCCTGCGTGAAGAACTCGACTATGAGCGTGAAGCCAAGCATATGAGGCTATATCGCCATATGCTGGCCGACGTAGATTGTGTTCATGTGCCTGAACCGGTTGACGAACTGACCACCAAGCGGCTTTTGACCATGACCTGGCAAACCGGGCAGAAGTTCAAACACTTCCTTGAAAGCGATCCCGATCAGGATGCACGCAATCAGGTGGCACTTAATATGTTTCGCGCCTGGTATGTGCCGTTTTATCGTTACGGCGTGATCCATGGCGATCCGCATCTGGGCAATTACACCCTGCGGGATGACCTTTCGGTCAATCTTCTGGATTTCGGCTGTATCCGTATTTTCAAGCCCGACTTCGTAAGAGCCGTGATTACACTTTATGAAGCCCTTCGTGACGAGGACGAAGAAAAGGCTGTTTCAGCCTATGAAAGCTGGGGCTTTGAAAATCCATCACGTGAACTGATTGATGTGCTGAATATCTGGGCTAGTTTCGTGTACGGCCCGATCCTCGATGACCGTGAACGCAAGATGGGCGAAACCAACTCTGTCGCCTATGGCGCGGAGGTCGCGGGCAAGGTGCATCAGGAACTGCGCCGTGTTGGCGGCGTCAAACCACCCCGCGAATTCGTTCTGGTTGACCGTGCGGCGGTCGGGCTTGGCGCGGTTTTCCTGCGTCTTGATGCAGAGGTGAACTGGTATCGCCTGTTTAACGATCTTGTCGGCGATTTTGACTTGGCAAAACTTGAAGCCCGTCAAAAAGATGCACTGACCCAGATCGGTTTGGAGCGCCCCGACCAATAAGGCGCGCAAGGCGCATTCACCAACGTATCCGGCCCGCCAAGCGAGTCGGGTTTTCAATGCAGAGTCGAGCGCCCGTTTGGGCAAATTGCGCGATGGAAAATCCGATTTTTGATGTCTGATCCGGTTTGGTTTCCCAAAAATCGAGAATATTTTTGCGAACCTTTTTGCGTTTGCAACGTTCCCTATTGCGTGCCCATTTGGGAATAAATGAAGACTTGGGCGTTTATTTGTAAGATAATATTCACTTACAACGTGAGGCGAAAACAGGGGAAACTGCCAAAAATCAACGTTCTATTGTGTGACGATCCGGATCAGGACCTGTTCCATAATGGAAATGAAATGTGCGAATTTCCGCACATAATGGATTTTTCGATGTATTAACTGATTTAAAGTTAAATTGCTTTTTTGTCGGTTTTTCGGATTGTGGTTGCCGATCAGAAATCGCATCTTGCTTTCAACGCAGACATGCAGGGCGTCATTGATTGTTTGTCCTGAGCACCAATGGCGGGTGGGACCTGATATGTCAGCAAGGTTTTTTGCCTTGTAATGCGTGGTGGGAAAGTGGGCGGTTTCTTCTGCGATTGCTGAAGAACCGCCTTTTTCTTTTTCGGGCCGCTTCAGGTGTAGGTGTGCTGGCCCGGATGATTTGAACTGGACAAGGGTTGCCCGGTGATCGGTCCAAAAGGAACGCGACATGACGTTCTGGAACCGGTTGCTTTGAATGAAGACGGATTGTCAAACTGACCAATCATTTAGGGAAGGAGGTCAAACGCGATGAAACTGGCCGTTCCAAAGGAAATATGGCCCGGGGAAAAGCGCGTTGCCGTCACGCCAGAGACCGTTAAGAAGCTTAAGGCTCTGGGGTTTGACGTTGCAATCGAGGCTGGCGCCGGAATAGACGCCGCCATACCGGATGATCGCTTTGTCGATGCTGGTGCAACCATTGCCAAAACAATGAAAACCACCGTGAAGGATGCCGATGTCATCTTCAAGGTGCGCCCACCTGTCATTGACGGCAAAACCAACGAATTAACCGCCTATAAAAAGGGGGCCGCCGTTGTGGCCCTGCTTGAGCCATATGACCGCAAGGACCTGATCGAGGCGATGGCAAAGGCCGGTGTTGATGGCTATTCGATGGAACTGATGCCGCGTATTTCACGCGCACAGTCGATGGATGTGCTGTCCTCGCAATCCAACCTGGCGGGCTATCGCGCCGTTCTGGATGCCGCCCATGAATTTGGCCGCATCTATCCGATGATGATGACGGCGGCGGGCACACTTGCACCTGCACGCGTTGTCGTGGTCGGGGCCGGTGTTGCCGGCCTTCAGGCGATTGCAACCGCCAAGCGCCTTGGTGCTGTTGTATCGGCATTTGATGTGCGCCCGGCGGTCAAGGAACAGGTTCAATCGCTTGGCGGGACCTTTATTGAAGTCGAAGACGACACGGCATCTGATGCCGAAACTTCCGGCGGCTATGCCAAGGAAATGTCAGACGACTACAAAAAGAAACAGGCTGAAAAGCTTAAAGAGGTTCTGACCAAAACCGACATCGTCATTACCACGGCGCTTATTCCGGGCCGTCCGGCACCGGAAATCGTCACCGCCGATATGGTGGCGGGCATGAAGCCAGGTTCGGTCATTATTGATCTGGCGGCTGAACGTGGTGGCAACGTTGCCGGTGTGAAACTTGGTGAAACGGTGATGACCGATAATGGCGTCAAGCTGATTGGTCCTGCCAACATCACCAGTTCCGTCGCAACCGATGCAACGGCGATGTATGCCAAGAACCTTTTGAACTTCATCACCCTTTCTGTCGATAAGGACAAAGGCACGCTGTCGTTTAATGGCGAGGACCAGATCATCGCCGAGACGCGCCTGACCCATGATGGAAAGGTCGTTCATCCGAAATTCGGCGGGGAGGAGGTCGCAAATGGCTGATCAATCCGTAGCCCAGAATGCAAATGAACTCCGCGATGCCGCCCTTGGCCTTGCGGAAAAGGCCGCAAAGCTTGCCGACAGTCTGGCAAGTGGTGCGTCCGATGCCGCAGGCACGGCCGCGGTTGCGGTACAGGGATCAGGCGTTAGCCCGACGGTCCTTGGCCTGACCGTATTCGTCTTGGCCTGCTTTGTTGGCTATTACGTCGTGTGGAAAGTTACCCCGGCCCTTCATTCACCCCTGATGGCTGTGACCAACGCCATTTCGTCGGTGATTATCGTCGGTGCGCTTCTGGCAGCAGGCCCGGTGGAGATGAACTTCTCCAAGATGATGGGCTTCATTGCGGTGGTGTTGGCCTCGGTCAACATTTTTGGTGGCTTCATCGTCGCCCAGCGCATGCTGCATATGTTCAAGAAAAAGAAGTAGGGGGAACACACAATGTCGGAAAACCTATCGGCTTTCCTGTATCTGGTGGCCTCGGTCTGCTTCATTCTTTCGTTGCGCGGACTTTCGTCACCTGAATCGGCCCGAACCGGGAACATCCTTGGCATGGTGGGTATGGCGATCGCCATCTTTACCACGCTGGCAAGCCCGGCCGTGCTGTCATACACAACCATCATCGTCGGTATTCTGATCGGTGGTGCTATCGGTACCGTCATCGCGCTCAAGATCCAGATGACCGCCCTGCCACAGCTTGTTGCGGCCTTCCACTCGCTGGTCGGTCTGGCGGCGGTGTTTGTCGCCGGTGCCGCCCTTTATTCGCCGGGTGCCTATGGCATCGGAACGGCGGGCAATATCGGTGCGGCCAGCCTGATTGAAATGGGGCTTGGTGTTGCGATTGGTGCGATTACCTTTACCGGCTCCTTGATTGCGTTTGGTAAGTTGCAGGGCATCGTTTCAGGCACGCCTGTCCGGTTCAAGGGGCAGCATATGCTTAACCTTGCCATCGGGATTGCCATTGTTGTCTTTGGCGTCATTCTGGTGGTGACTGAAAGCCATACGGCATTCTGGATCCTTGTGGCACTGGCCCTAGTTCTGGGTGTTACGCTGATCATTCCGATTGGCGGCGCAGACATGCCGGTCGTTGTTTCCATGCTGAACTCGTATTCGGGTTGGGCGGCATGTGGCATCGGCTTTACGCTTCAGAACAGTGCGCTGATCATTACCGGGGCGCTTGTCGGTGCGTCGGGTGCGATCCTGTCCTACATCATGTGCAAGGGCATGAACCGCTCGATCTTCAATGTCATCTTTGGTGGCTTTGGCGCAGAGGGCGAAGCAGCCGCCGGTGCTGGCGGTGATGGTGATCGGTCGGTCAAATCCGGATCGGCCGATGATGCATCCTTCATCATGAAGAATGCATCGAGCGTCATTATCGTGCCGGGCTATGGCATGGCCGTCGCACAGGCACAGCATGCGCTGCGTGAAATGGCTGATATCCTTAAAGCCGAGGGTGTCAAAGTCCGTTATGCCATCCATCCGGTGGCCGGACGTATGCCGGGTCACATGAACGTGCTTCTGGCCGAGGCCAGCGTGCCCTATGACGACGTGCTGGAAATGGAAGAAATCAACCGTGATTTCGGATCGGCTGACGTTGCCTTCGTGATTGGTGCAAACGATATCACCAACCCGGCAGCCAAAACCGACCCGGCCAGCCCGATCTTCGGCATGCCGATCCTTGAAGTCGAAAAGGCCAAAACGGTCCTGTTCGTCAAACGCGGCATGTCAGCCGGTTACGCTGGCATCCAGAACGAGCTGTTCTTCAAGGACAACACCATGATGCTGTTCGGTGATGCCAAAAAGATGTGCGAAGAAATCGTCATGCATCTCGACAACTGATCAAACCATCCGGTTTGAAAAGACAAAAGGCGGCTCCGATGGGGCCGCCTTTTTGTTCTGGATTCCTGTCCTATTCGATCTCATAGAGAGAATGAAAATTGAATAACTTATAATAATGTGTCTCGTTTGGGCGGGTGTCGGATCGCAAATGCTATTTAGGGTAAGTTTTGGTTGGAAGATTTGTGCGTAACTCACGCATAAATGGAAAACAGTTGAAGTCACCATTTGTTCCAGGTATGTTCTCCTTAGGAACAGGAGGAGATTGGGATGTTCTCAAAACATATACTCTCCTGCAAATGCAGGTATTGTGGCTTGCGTTGGCAGCCAAAGACCGGCGTTGTCGGTACCCAATCGTACTGCCCGAAATGTTCTCAATTACGAAGGAAGAGGGCCTCTGAAAAGCTTTCGTTGAGGCCAATTCAGGAATTCGATGTAGTCGGGAAGTATCTGGTGGATTCTAGACTCTTGCGTTGAACCTATTTCTGGGCTCTAAAGAACTCCTGTAGCCCTGAAAGAGCTTGAGTTTTACAAACAACTCCCTCAGACCCTCCGAGAGTGCGTAGTCGCCCTTGGCCGTTTGCTGGCTTCGAAACGGCAGTCCAATGGTGTTTTCGAGAGCTTATTTGCTCCCATGTGACTTCGATTATCCGTGAATTTGCTTTTCGTTCCCAAGATATAAAATTGTCTTCAACTGTGCAGTTGAAGCATGGGCTGGTTGGGAGATCTGCAAAAGCGTGAAGTACTTGATGTGTGGATTGGTACCTAGAGTCAGGATCGTCATTGAGCATCTTTTTAATTACTCGACGCCATCTTTGTGGGACGTGGGGTAACCAAGTGAGAGTGTTTGAAAACCCCCCTTTTGGTACTGAAACGGCAGGACGTGGTAAGGCGGTGTACCACTTCTCACCATGCAGCAGTCGGTAGAGAGTCATTCCGAGTGCCCAAATGTCTGTTTTTACACTGGTTCCAGAACCCTTGAAGAGTTCATAAGCCAAATGATCCCAGTATCCTGCCCTGTCAGCATAGCCGTATATCAATTCATCGGTGACGAGCCCAAAGTCAGCAAGTTTAGCTGAACCATCATCATCAATAAGGATGTTCCCTGGTTTGATATCTCGGTGAATCATGCCTCTTGCATGCAGCGCTTGAAGGCCAAGTGTTATTTCGGTAGCGACCTTTCTAGTGAATTCAATGTTGCTGGGGCCGAACTCGTACACTTCCTGCAGAGAGCCGCCTTCGCAGAGTTTCATGACGAATAACACGCTATCTGCTAGGCTGTTACCGTCTGGTGTTTCTGTTGAAACCTGATCTAGTTGTTCTCCATCAACTGTGACCTCTTGTTTATCCTTATATACTATGTAGTGGACGGGTACGACGTTGTGGTCGGTTGCTTTTTTGAGGTTTTGGGCTTCCGATAGCAGTGCCTTCTTTCGAAGCTCCCATTCCTCTTCTGTTTCGTCCCTCTTTTGACTCATTATCTTTGCAGCTACTTCGCCATGCAATTCATCTTGGCATTTGTATACTGCGCCGAAGTGCCCCGAGCCAAGGTAGTCACCTAAAACCAAATTTGATTTGAAGTTCATAGCTTGTCTCTTTCAGCTAAGAGCAACAACGCTGCTTCTCGACTTCCTACGCGCAGATTTTTTCCGATCAATTTGTCATCCCAGAAGTCATGATCTTTTATGTATTCATCGGCTTTTCTATCTCCGAATGTTTTACTTATTACTCCTTTCGCGCGAAGAACAACGTCGCCACAACTGATCGCGGCGGCGTTTATAACGATACCTCGCAGTTCGGCCGCATGTAGATGGGCGACTGTAGTACTCTTGCTGGTTGCAGAAGCTTTGATAACTACCTTTTCGATTTTATTATCGCTAAGGTACTTACATATCTGCTGAAATACGATTGGATAGGCGGGGGGTCTTGGTCCAGTTTGCAATTTAAAAATTTGATCGGCCACAATGGAAATTGGCCCTTCTTTGCCGCCAACATCTGCGTGAACAAGAATAACTTTGTCGCCGGAGACGACGATACCAACCCAATTCATCAGCAACTTGAACCTTCGAAAATTAATCCCTATTCGATTGTATTAGAATAATAGAAAAAGTGAAAGGTTACGTTATTCTTAGTTGTTCCTAGCGGATTGTACTGGATGTTGCCGTCAATCTTGGTTCGGAAGGTCGCATGTTTCGGTTGGTAAGGGTTTCTCTGTTTTTGGTGGTCGTGCTGTCCGTGGCGTTGGTCGCGTCCATGGGGCTGACGATCCTGACCTATGTCCGGCTGACGGCCGAGGAGCCGATTGCCAAAATGTATTTCGAACCGCTTGAGGAGGATTTGTTCGAGGCGCATCTGGCGGCGGGCGAAGGTGGGGATGTCGGCATCTTTGAGATTTATGGTGATCAGTGGCGGATTGATGCCGAGTTCATCAAGCTGAAACCCTGGGCCAATGTGATGGGCATGGATGCGCGCTATAAGCTGGTGCGCTTTGAAGGCCGTTACCGCGATATCAATGATGAAAACACCAAGCCAAAGATGGCCTATGATCTGGGGCAGGGCGATGCGCTTGATCTGATGAACTATCTGGCGGAATGGAATTTTCTGGTCGATGCCGAATATGGCAGTTCGACCTTTACCGATATCAGCCAAGATACCTTTTATACCGTTTATCGTACCCAGTCGGGCATCATTGTCCGGTCTGAGCCGATGCCAGACCCGATTGGCTATGAGCCGACGATGATGGATGACATCCGGGCGTGGGTATCGGGAAACTGATACATCCGGGTTTCTGCGCGACACGAACGTGAGGTCCGAAACCGGCGAGCAACACTGGGCTCTGCCCCATATCCTTTTGCCATCGTTAACCGCACCGCTCAGTCAACTGAACCGGTGCCAGATGGATTGGATAGATCATGTTGCTTGAAGACAAGGTTGTTATCATCACCGGTGCAAGTTCCGGGATCGGCGCTGCATCGGCCAAACTGTTTGCCCGGGAAGGGGCAAAGCTTGTGCTCGCGGCACGCTCGGAAGACCGACTTGATCAGGTTGTGACGGAAATCAATGGGGCAGGCGGCAAGGCATTTGCCCTTGCCGGGGATGTCTGCGACGAGGCGTTTGCCAAGGCATTGGTTGATGCAGCGATTGATGAATATGGTGGGCTTGATGTGGGGTTCAACAATGCCGGAACCCTCGGATCACCCGGTGCGCTGAGTGATATTGATGTTGGGGAGTGGGAGAAAACCATTCGAACCAACCTGACATCTGCCATGTTCGGGGCGAAATACCAGATGCCCGCAATTGCCAAACGCGGCGGCGGATCGGTTATTTTTACTTCTACCTTTGTTGGACATACCATTGGCCTGCCGGGTATGACGGCCTATGCGGCAAGTAAAATGGGCCTGATCGGGATGGCGCAATGTCTGGCCGTGGAATATGGCAGCGCCAATGTGCGGGTAAATGCCTTGTTGCCGGGTGGGACTGATACCCCGATGGCGGCAAGCTTTGCCAATGATCCGGAAGCACGGGCAATGGTGGAAAAGTTCCATGCGCTCGGCCGGATCGCCGCGCCAGACGAAATTGCCAAGGCGGCATTGTTTCTGGCATCTGATCATTCAAGCTTTGTTACCGGCTCGGCCATGATGGCCGATGGTGGCAACTCGATCTGCAAGGCCGCTTGATCAATTCTTGATCAGGCCATGACTGTGGTCATGATTGCGGCCATGGCCCAGAAAAACCAAACCCGCCCGGATTGCTCCGAGGCGGGCTTGGCGCACGGGTCCGAATTTAGCGAACTAAATTCGATCGTACAGTCACGTTCGAGATACCCCGAAAGTGAAAAAGACTAGAAGCCTTCGCGCTCGATGCGCTTACGCTCCAGCTTGCGGGCACGACGGATTGCTTCCGCCCCTTCGCGAGCTTTCTTCTCCGACGGCTTTTCAAAGTGGCGACGGAGTTTCATCTCACGGAAAATGCCCTCGCGCTGCATCTTTTTCTTAAGCGCTTTCAGAGCCTGATCGACATTGTTGTCGCGAACGATTACCTGCACGGAAACCACGCTCCTTTCAAAAAAACAAAAACACCCGGAGTGCGGAATGCCCCCCGGTTGGATTTACGGTCAAACTGACCGTGGGCTGTATATAGTGCAAATCGGGCAAAAAGAAAAGAGGGAAGGGGATATTCGCCTTGGGCGTTTATTGGGCGCGTTTTGGCGAACCCTTTGGGCAATTACCGGGTTTTCCGGTTTGGCTGTCGTGAAACCATGCGGCGATAACCGCATGGTAAAAATACATCAAGGGTTGCTATAATGCTTTGAGATAACAACATCTATTGCCTGACCCTGATCGGGTAGATGATCTGGTTTCCCCGGGTTTCCGGGCGGGATATGCAAACAGCTCGGAGGATGGGAAATGGTAGGTGGTTTGCGCGAAACGGCGATTGCACATGCGCCGTTTTTTGTCACTGCCCCCGGTGAAACAGATGTTTTATTCACCATTGTTGTCTGGTTCGTGGTGCTGGCGGTGTTCGGTGCAGGGGCGCTTTATCTTAGCCTGCATGCACTGCCCGAACGCATGGCCCATCACGCCAACCATACGCAAATTCAGCTGATCAGTATCCTGACCCTTCTGGCATTGTTTACCCATAACAACCTGTTCTGGTTGGCTGCCCTTGTGATTGCGGTGGTGCAGGTGCCGGATTTCTATAGCCCGCTGCAGTCGATTGCGCAGTCTGTAAAGGCAATGGCGCGCAACAGGGGGGCTGTTGTCGACGACTCGCCCGTTGCGTCAGAGCCAGTAACGACGCAGGAGAATGCCAAAGATGTTTGAGCTTCTTTTGTGTTCGCTGTTCACCATCCTGCCCGATTACCTGTTTCGCCGTTACAAGCAGGGCAAACGGATCGGCAAGGAAATCACCCTGTTTTCCGTTTGGTATGAGCTGCGCTATGGCATTGTTGGCTGTGCGATCCTGACGATCACGCTTATTGCGACGATTTTCTATTTCCATCCATCGACCATGAATGTGTCGTCATTTTTCAGAACCGTGACGATCCTGCCGGAAAAGGGCGGGCGCGTGGTCGAGATTTATGTCGATAATGATCAGGTCGTCGCGGGCGGTGATCCGCTGTTTCGCATTGATAACCGGGTCGAACGCGAAGCCGTCGCCATGGCCGAGCAGCGCATTGCCGAAATCCGCGCCCAGATGGATGTCACCCGTGCCGACCTTGCCGTCGCCGAGGGCAATGTTGAACAGGCCCGCGGTGCCTATAATCAGGTGCGCGACGAGCTTGAAGTCAAAGCCGATCTTTTGTCGCGCGGGAACAACGCGGTATCACGGCGTGAGGTCGAACGCCTGGAAGTTTCCCTGACAACCCGGCAAGGCGGGCTGAACGCCGCGCTTGCCAGCATGACGGTGATTGAAACCAAGCTTCAAAGCCTGCTTCCGGCACAGCTTGCAAATGCACAAGCGGCACTAAGGTCGGCAGAGGCGGAGCTTTCCAAAACCGTGGTACGTGCCGGTGTGGCCGGAAAGATCCAGCAATTTGCCCTGCAAGTTGGTGATTATGTCAGTCCGGTCCTGCGTCCGGCGGGAATCCTGATCCCGGAAAAGGATGGCGAGACGATCTATCAGGCGGGCTTTGCACAAATCGCAACACAGGTGGTCAAGCCCGGTGTGATTACCGAGGTCACCTGTGCCTCATTGCCGTTTGAAATCATCCCGATGGTGGTAACCGACGTGCAGCCGGTGATTGCCGCCGGCCAATTCCGGCCAACGGACCAGTTGCTTGATATCACTGATCGCGCAAGGCCGGGCACCTTCCTTGCCAAGATGGTGCCGCTTTATCCGGAAACGATCCGTGATGTGCCGCTTGGCAGTAAATGTGTCGCCAATGCCTATACCAACACCCATGATCAGCTTGAAGATCCTGATATCGGAACGGGGCGGTGGCTGTTTTTGCATATGGTGCAAACAGTGGGTGCCGTGCATGCCATCCTGTTGCGCGTGCAGGCATTGATCTGGCCGATCCAGACTCTGGTCTTTGCGGGACACTAGGGGCAGGGCATTAGGACTTTACAGCCGGTCGTTTTTGGTTGGATATAGGGCCATGTCGATCCTTAAAATTGCCCGGATGGGCCACCCGGTTCTGCGCCGCGTTGCAGACCGTGTCGAAGACCCGCTTGATCCCGAAATTCAGCGCCTGATTGCTGATATGAAGGACACCATGAAGGATGCCGGGGGCGTTGGCCTTGCGGCACCGCAGGTGTTTCAGTCCGTGGCGATCATGGTCTATTACGTGCCAGCCCTTCGCAAAAGCGACGATCCCGACGATGGCGAGGTGCCCTTAAGTGTTCTGATCAACCCGGAAATCGAGCCGATTGGCGATGAAATCGTTGATGGCTGGGAAGGATGTTTGTCGATCCCGGGCCTTCAGGGTGTGGTGCCGCGATGGAACAAAATCCGTTACCGCGGGTTAAATGAGAAGGGCGAAGCTGTGGAAACCACCGCCGGTGGTTTCCATGCCCGCGTGGTTCAGCACGAATATGATCATTTGATCGGGGTGATGTATCCCGAACGTATGGAAGATATGTCGTTGCTTGGTTTTAACGAGGAATTGCGCGAAAACCCGCCCGAGACTACCTTTAGGCAGTCGGTTGCGACCGACGCCGGATCTGATGACGAGGAGGCCTGAATGTCTGTTACTGAAAGCATGACCCGTCTGCAAGCCCAGCGCGAAGCACTGGTCGAGGCAGCCCTTGAACATGTGCCGTTCGATGGCTGGACCAAACAGGCACTTCATGCCGGGGCAGAAGACCTTGACCTTGCACCGGGCGAGGTAGACCGTTTGCTTCCCAATGGCATTCGTCAGGCCATCGTTACGTATGTCGAGATGACAGACCGCAAGATGATCGCCGCCCTTGATGAAAAGGGCCTTGAGAACCTGAAAATTCGTGACCGCATCGCGACCGCAGTCAAGACCCGCCTTGAGCTGGTCGAGGGGCAAAAGGACACTGTTCGGGCCGCCCTTGCCTTCATGACCCTGCCGCAAAATGCCGCCCTTGGTCTGAAACTGACCCATGGTACGGTGGATGCGATGTGGGTTGCAGCTGGTGACACCTCGACCGATCATAACTGGTACACCAAGCGCATGTTGCTGGCTGGTGTTTATGGATCAACGCTTGCCTATTGGCTGGATGACACGTCCGAAGGCCATGCCGATAGCTGGGCATTTCTGGATCGCCGGATTGGCAATGTCATGCAGATCCCGAAAATTACCGCCAAGATTGGCAAGGCCGGCAAGTTTGCCGCAGCACCCTTCAAGATGGGGGCAAAGATTGCGCGCTGCATGCCAACACCGGGCCGGATGCGCCGCCAGTTTGGTGGCTGATACAAAGGCCGTCAAAAAACCCGATGAAAACAAAAACGCCACCGTGCATTGTGCCGGTGGCGTTTTGAGTTTTGAGGGAAGGAAACTTTTGCGGGTGCTGTGATGCGGCCTGATCAGAACGTATTGGTCAGGAAGCTTAGAAGCGTCATGTCAGGTTTGTTGGCTTCTTCCATTTCAGACGCCAGATCAATCTCGATCGGATTTTCCGGGCGCTGTGGTTCAAGCTCATCCTCAATCAGGGTTTTAAGAGCGTTGGTGTCATCGGTTTCCTGAAGGTCATATTTTGCCGGCTTGGCTGCAAGCGCGACCAGTTCGGAGGGCGGGGTGCCCATCCAGATGCCCTTTTTGTTGTCCTTGGCGAACTGCTGATCGCGCAAATAGGTGCTGCAGCTCGGATGGGTGTCGCAGCTGACCATATCGACCATTGCCCAACCGGCGCGCAGGATCAGACGGTTCAGATCGACCTGACCCATCTGGCATTCGGTCAGCATCGGGAACAGTTGAACGTCCGAGACCTGCTGACATTTGATCGCATAGTTTTCAATGATCCGATCAAGTGCCTGGGCAGCCGCCGCACCACACTGGAATTCGACCGATCCGGCCCGGCAGATCATGCCGGGTTTTGGCGCGCGAATGCCAAACAGTTCGACAATCAGATTGCCAAAGCGCAGCTTGTCGCCTTCGATCACATCCGGGAAGCCCGCGGCCCCCGGTGTGGCCGTGGCTTGGTTCGTGCGGCTTTCGACAGCGATCAGGCCAAGGGTCAGTGAAAGAATGATCAGAAGTTTTTTCATCACATGTCATCCGTAAAGAGTTTCCTGCGCCTTCAACAGCAAACCGGATGCCAATCGACTGGGCATAAAATGCCAGTCGAGTGATGTTTTGTGTAACGTTATGAATCATATACGAAAAAGCCCCGGACACGTGTGGTATCCGGGGCTTTTTGTTGTTTTGGTCGGTGGTCAAGTTTGCCTTATTTCGGCAGAACCCAGGTCACATGGCCCATCTTGCGGCCGGGCTTTGCTTCGGTCTTGCCGTAAAGGTGCAGTTTGGCATTTGGCTCGGTCAAAATTGCCTGCCAGTCATTGATGTCATCACCCAAAAGGTTCTTCATGCGGGCCTTGGAATGATGGGCCGGATCGCCCAGCGGCAGGCCGCAAACAGCCCGGATGAACTGTTCGAACTGACTGGTAATGCAGGCATCAATCGTCCAGTGACCTGAATTGTGCGGGCGCGGTGCAACTTCATTGACCAGAATGTCGCCATCAGAGGTGACAAACATTTCAACCGCCAGAAGCCCGACAAATTCCATCGCACTGACCAGCTTGATTGCGATGTCTTCGGCCTTTTTCGAAAGATCGTCTGCGATTTCAGCCGGGGCAACGGTGACATCAAGGATGTGATTGGTATGCACGTTCTCAACCGGGCAGAAACAGGCGGTGTCGCCTTTTACGCCACGGGCAACAATCACGGAAATCTCGCGCTCGAACGAGATGAAGCCTTCAAGGATGGCCTCGGCCCCGCCCATTTCAGACCAGGCTTCGGCAAGGTCGGTATCAGCGGCAATCTTGACCTGTCCCTTGCCGTCATAGCCAAGTTCGGTGGTTTTCAGAACCGATGGACGGCCAAGCTTGGCAACGGCGGCTTCAAGATCGGCGAGGGATCGAACCGCCTCAAACGGTGCGGTGCCAATACCATGATCATTGCAGAAGGTCTTTTCGCGCAGGCGGTTTTGCGAAATATGCAGGCATTTCCAGCCCGGACGGACCGGCACAAGATCGGCCAGCAGTTTGACACTGTCATGTGGGACGTTTTCAAATTCAAACGTCACGACATCGACGTCCGCGGCAAAGGCGCGGAGCGCATCAAGGTCGCTGTAATCGGCAACGGTCGCCTTGGCGCAGACCTGTTCGGTCGGGCTATCGGCACCCGGGCCAAACACATGGACCTTATAGCCAAGCTCCGCCGCACAGAAAGCAGCCATGCGGCCAAGCTGGCCGTTGCCCATAATGCCGATGGTGCTGCCCGGGGCGATGATGCGCGTGTCGAAATCCGTCATGTATTCCTCGATCAAAACTCGCCCACCTGTCGGGCAATCGTCAAATCTGGTGCAATCAAACAAAAACGCGCCCCGTCGGGGGCGCCTTTTTCAGATCAGGATATCAGGGTGCCGGGTCGACCGGCTCGTCTGCGACCGATGCGGTCTGGGCTGCGCGCCAGTCATCAAGGCGGGCTGCAAGGCCATCATCCATAAGCGCCATGATTTCGGCCGCCATCAGGCCAGCATTCTTGGCACCGGCAGAACCAATGGCAAGGGTTCCAACCGGAACGCCGCCCGGCATCTGAACGATGGAAAGCAGGCTATCAAGGCCCTTAAGCGTGCGGCTTTGAACCGGAACACCCAAAACCGGAAGCGGGGTCATGGCCGCTGCCATGCCCGGAAGGTGGGCCGCCCCGCCAGCACCGGCGATAATGACCTTAAGGCCGCGCGACTTTGCCGTTTTGGCGTAGTCATACAGGCGATCAGGCGTGCGATGGGCGGAGACGATCTTGGTCTCGTACGCGACGTTCAACGCATCAAGGACATCTGCCGCATTTTTCATGGTTTCCCAGTCTGACTGGCTTCCCATGATAATGCCGATGACCGGGGTTTGATCGCTCATAGTGGCGGCTCCGTTTCGGGCGGTTTCATGAAGGCCCGCATTATATGCAGCAAGTTCTATCATGCAAGCTTGCTTGCGGGATTGTCTTATCGGGAAAAGCCTTGTATATGATGTTGACCTTATTAAGAAATTCATGAAGTAATGGCAAATCGCGACCAATGTCACTCAGAATTGAAAATCTTGGTGAATTAATTGCGTTTTTGATCTATTATTTACCATTGCCTTATATAACTGTGCAGGTAGCACGCGAAGGTCAGACATGAAAGTCACAAGACCAGGATCAATGACACCCTCTATGGGGGGCGGGGATGGACGATATCCATCAAGCCCTTACGGGATTCTTGCATATGGCAAGGATGCGGGCCGTCGACGTGCGCCAAATCAGGACCATCAGGTTGATATCGACACCGACGACATACCCGATCCGGTCGACAAGACACCCTATCACACCCCCGATATCGCCAACGTTCTGGGTATTCCGGATCAGCAGGTTACACCTGCGGTAGAACAGGCAATTGGTCGCCTGATGGTGCGCATCAATGGTCTGACCGAAAATCTCAATGAACTGAAGCAACGCCAGGCTCATTTGGCCCGCAATGAGGGCCGCGATCCCTTTACCGGCGCAATCAGCCGACCGGCCTTCATGCAGATCCTTGAAAACGAAATGTCACTGGTTGGTGCGGATCGGACAAGCCGCATGGTGTTGATGTGCGAATTGGCCAATCTTGACGATATCCTGCAACTTCACGGGCAGGACTGCAAAGACGGCCTGTTTAACTATGTCCGACGCATCATGGCCGACTTCATCATGGCGCCGCATCATCTGGGATATCTTGGCTGCAATGACTTTGCGGCCCTGATGTACAATGTTGACGAGGAAGATGTCTGGCAACGCGTTGACGCCATCACAAGATGGCTTGATCAACATCCCTATACTCACAAGGGCAAACCGATCCCGGTTGTGCCGGTATTCGGCCTTTATCACGCCCAAAGCGGCGATACGCCGGCCTCGGCCCTGAAGGCGACAGATGCGGCATTGCGTGCGCACAAGGAAATGTATCTGGCCCGGCTGGATCGCATTCCGCAGGGCATCTGATTACTTCCCATTTTACATCAGGCAGATTTTGACGTGGCCAATCGCAAATCAGGCGATAATGTCTGGGACCAGCTGCGACTCGATATAAAGGATTTCGTCCTTTAGGGCTAATTTGCGCTTTTTCATGCGGCCAAGACGCAGTTGATCATGATGGGGGGCCTGAACCATTTGTTCGATGGCGACGTCCAGATCACGGTGTTCCTCGCGGAGCGAAAGAAGTCTCTTTTCAATCTCGATCTGATTGATTTCGTCCATTTTTGATCCAGCTTAATAACCAATGCGAGGGGACAGTGATAATACCAGATATCATGTTGGCAACCCATATGATTTGTACCACCCTGTAAAACAAATTTGCCACGATCGGGAAGGAAACAAATGCGCATCGGAGTTTTGACCAGTGGCGGTGATTGTGCCGGATTGAACGCGGTTATTCTTGCAGTGGTCCGCCGTGCGGTTCTTGGCTATGGCTGGGATGTTGTCGGTATTCGTCAGGGAACCCATGGCCTGATGCAGGACCCGCCCCAGGCCATTGACCTTAATGATCAGGTCAATAGTGACGGGTTGCTGCGCCTTGGCGGTACGATCCTTGGCACTGTGAACAAGGGCGATCCGTTCCATTATCCGATGCCTGATGGCAGCTTCGCCGACCGATCGAGCGAAGTTATTGAAGGCTATCACAAGCTTGGCCTTGATGCGCTGATTGGCATTGGTGGCGATGGCAGCATGGCGATCCTGCATCGTTTGGCCAAGATGGGCGGGATCAATCTGGTAGGTATTCCCAAGACGGTTGATAACGACCTTGCCCAGACGGAATATTCCATTGGCTTTACCACGGCGGTGAATGTCGCAACAGACGCCCTTGATCGTTTGCAGCCAACCGCGGCATCCCATGAACGGATCATGATCCTTGAGGTCATGGGCCGAGATGCCGGGCATATCGCCCTGTTTGCCGGGGTTGCGGGCGGGGCGGATGTCATCCTGATCCCGGAAATGGATTATGATCTTGATGAGCTTAGCCAGCATTGCCTCAATATCCGCAAAAGCGGCCGCAACCATGCGCTGGTGATCGTTGCCGAGGCGGTCAAACGTGATGATGGATCGGCGGTAACCCTTGGCGATGACGGCCAGAAAGTCCGTTATGGCGGCATCGGCCATTGGCTCGCCGATGAGCTTGGCGCGCGAACCGGCTGCGAAACCCGAGTGACCGTGTTGGGGCATGTTCAGCGCGGTGGCACACCATCGCCGCGTGACCGTGTGATTGCATCGGCCTTTGGGGTGCATGCGGTGGATTTGATCGCAGAAAAGAAATTTGATCGTGTCTGCGCTTGGCAGCAACGCAAAGTCGTCGATGTTGCGATGGAAGATGTTATTGTCGGCCCGCGGCTTGTGGATACCCAAGGCACGATGGTCTCGACCGCCAAGGGGCTCGGTGCCTATATGGGGCATCCGCCGAAAGTCGCCAGAACGGCCAAAACCGTTTGATATCCAATAAAAACACAGCAGGTTGGGAATGGATCAGGAAGAAGTCTGGGCCTTTACGGTCGCGATGTACGGTCGCGATGGCGTCGCCAAGCTGTGCCTTGATCTTCAGGAACGCTGTGACCTTGATGTGAACATGCTGCTTTTCATGTTCTTTCTGGGCCAGAAGGGATTGGCACCACTAAGCATTTCAGCACTTGAGGCATCTGTACGCGACTGGCGCGAAAACGTGATCAAGCCACTGCGCCAGACACGGCGACACCTGCGCGATGATCCGCGCATCAGTGCACAGGAACTGCGCCAGAAGGTCAAATCAGACGAATTGCAGGCCGAACGGATTGAGCAGCACATTCTGTGCGACGCGGTGGAAACCGTGCCGAGTGATGATCGGATAGCCGCCGCCCACGCCTATTTGTCCCCCAACCGGTTTGCGTTGGATCAGCAGGCCTGTGACAAGGCGCTTGGCGACCTGACCCGGATGATGGGGATCGCCTAACGCCCGGTTATTCTATGCGCGTGTTTTCGGTTTGCCGGTGACCGGGATTGGGTTGGCGGCCTCGGTATCGCCCCAGCGGGCGGTTTCGGGCAGATCAATCTCAAACAGATCAAGAATGCGTCCGCAGCTTTGTGTCACCATTTCATCAAGGGATTGCGGCCGGGCATAGAATGCCGGGACCGGCGGGGCAATGATCGCGCCGTTTTCCGTTGCCAGCGCCATGTTGCGGATATGGCCGGCATGAAGCGGTGTTTCGCGCGCCATCAGGACAAGACGCTTACGCTCTTTAAGGATCACATCGGCGGCACGCGCGATCAGATTATCTGCGACTCCGCTTGCGACCTCGGCCAGAGACTTCATCGAACAGGGGGCAATGATCATACCGCGGGCGCGAAAAGAACCGGATGCAATCGATGCACCGATGTCGGCATTGTCATGGACAACGTCAGCCATCTCCTTGATTTCGCGAATTTTAAAATCGGTCTCATAGGCGATGGTGCGCTCGGCTGCTTTGGAAAGAACCAGATGAGTCTCGATTGGCGTATTTTTCAGCAACTGTAAAAAACGTATGCCGTAAATCACACCCGATGCGCCGGTTATGCCAATGATAAGTCGATCTTTTTGCGTCATGCCAATCCTTGCCGGGCTGTGTTCTTGTTCACGTTTCTGATCGAAACACTGGAAATCATGTTACGAAATTAATACCATCTTGTTGTGGGCAATGTCAGATATAAGGAGTAGGCGAATGAGCGTTCAAAGCCATATCGAAGCTCTAACTGCCAAACATGCTGCACTAGAGCAGGAACTCCACCTCGAGACGCGCCGCCCGGCGCCCAACGATTCCGTTGTTGCAGACATTAAACGCCGCAAGCTTGAAATCAAGGACGAGATAAACCGAATAACCCATTAGCCGTTGTGGCATGGCCAAACGCGTGATCAAGAACACGCGATCCCCCATGCGAACGGTTTGACGACCTCAAAGATTTCCTAACTCTTGCTTTTGCCGCCTCATCTTAACGCCCACGCTTGAGGCGGCAACTTTATGTCTGCACTTCAAAATCACGGGCAACTTCCCACATTCATCATATCGCTGCAAACAGATACGAAACCCCTGACTGAGGGGATCAATCGCGTGTCTGTTTTGAGTAATTGTAATCCGCAGAAACCAAGGATTACAGGGCGCTACCAATGTCTAAGGGGTATGTGCGAATTAAATCGGTATTATGATGCCGATTTACGAGCTTATGGCTCCGCATGCGTCCGAATTCGACGCCAGACCAAACGCCGCGGGAGGGTATTTCACCAATGACCGGTCGCTATCAGGAAATCTACGAACGTTCGATCGCCGACAAGGAAGGCTTTTGGGCAGAAGCTGCTGAAAACATTTCCTGGTACAAGAAATGGGATCGCGTTCTTGATGACAGTAACGCGCCGTTTTACCGCTGGTTTGTCGGTGGCAAGGTCAATACCTGCTATAACGCACTGGATCGTCACATTGAAAATGGCCGGGGTGATCAGGCGGCCCTGATTTATGACAGCCCGGTCACTAACACGGTTCAGACATTTACCTATTCTCATCTGCGCGACGACGTCGCCCGCCTTGCCGGGGCACTGCATGCGCGCGGGGTGACCAAGGGCGATCGGGTGATCATCTATATGCCGATGATCCCCCAGGCGGCGATGGCGATGCTGGCCTGTGCGCGGATCGGCGCGATCCATTCTGTTGTCTTTGGCGGTTTTGCATCCAACGAACTGGCGACCCGTATCAATGACGCCAAACCAAAACTGATCCTGACCGCAAGCTGCGGCATCGAAGGATCGCGCGTCATTGAATACAAACCGCTGCTCGATAAAGCCATCGCCATGGCGGATCACAAACCCGAAAGCGTCATTCTGTTCCAGCGGCCGCAAAGCGATGCTTTGCTGATGGATGGCCGTGATTACGACTGGGAAGTCGAATGTGCCAAGGCCGCACCGTCTGACTGTGTCCCGGTTGATGCCACCGATCCGCTTTATATCCTTTACACGTCCGGCACGACCGGTCAGCCCAAGGGCGTTGTCCGAGACAATGGCGGGCATATGGTGGCCCTCAACTGGTCGATGAAGAACATCTATGATGTTGATGCCGGTGACGTTTACTGGGCGGCGTCCGACGTTGGCTGGGTGGTTGGCCATTCCTATATCGTTTACGCGCCGCTTCTGGCCGGGTGCACGACGGTCATGTATGAAGGCAAACCGGTCGGAACGCCGGATGCCGGTGCGTTCTGGCGGGTCATTTCCCAGCACAAGGTCAAGGTGCTGTTTACCGCACCAACTGCGTTCCGTGCGATCAAACGCGATGATCCCAAGGCTGCCCATATGGCCAATTACGACCTTGGCAGCCTAAAGGCGCTGTATCTGGCGGGTGAACGTTCTGATCCCGATACCCTGCAATGGGCGGAAAACAGCCTTGGCGTGCCGGTGATTGACCACTGGTGGCAGACTGAAACCGGCTGGTCGATCTGTGCCAATCCGCGCGGTATTGAATTGCTTCCGATCAAGTATGGCTCGCCAACGGTGGCGGCTTGTGGTTGGGATGTGCAGGTTCTGGACGAGGCCGGAAAGCCGCTTGAACGCGGTCAGATCGGCGCGCTTGCCGCCAAATTGCCGCTGCCACCGGGGACGCTTCCGACCCTTTGGCAGAATGATGACCGGTTCAAGTCATCCTATCTTGAAGAATTCCCGGGCTTTTATGCCACGGGGGATGCCGGCTTTATTGACGAAGATGGCTACATCTACGTCATGTCGCGCACTGACGACATCATCAACGTTGCCGGGCATCGCCTGTCGACCGGGGGGATGGAAGAAGTCCTTTCAAGCCATCCCGATGTTGCCGAATGCGCGGTCATTGGTGTGCATGATGATCTTAAGGGGCAATTGCCGCTGGGCTTTATCGTGTTGAAGTCCGGGGTCACCCGCCCGCATGACGCGATCTTGGCCGAGGTCGTTGCCATGGTCCGCGATCAGATTGGCCCGGTGGCGGCATTCAAGAAGGCGACTGTGGTCGAACGCCTGCCCAAGACCCGATCGGGCAAGATCCTGCGCAAGACCATGCGTTCTATCGCCGATGGTGAAAGCTATAACACCCCGGCAACAATTGATGATCCGGCAATCCTTCCCGAAATCGCCGAGGTCCTCAAAGAAATCGGTTATGCAAAATAGATAGACCCGTCCATCACAGATGCAAACTCCCGCTCCCAACTTAACGGAGCATCCTTGCACCCGCTTTTGCTTTCAAAAGCGGGTGCTTTTTTAGGATCAAGTTTTGGGAATGATCGGGCTATCGTCGCCAAGCGGCCGTTGCATCAGGACCGAATCAAGCCAGCGGTCAAACTTGTAGCCGACCTTTTTAAACGTACCGACCATTTCAAAGCCGTGGCGTTGATGCAGGCTGATCGATGCCTTGTTCGCACTATCCCCGATCACGGCAACCATTTGGCGCCACGGGCCCTCTTCACACCGTTTAATCAGAGCCGCCATCAGAAGGCTGCCAACCCCTTTTCCGACGCAGTCATGGGCCACATAGATCGAATTTTCGACCGAATGGCGATAGGCCGTGCGCGGTCGATAGGTGCCAGCGTAACAATAACCCACAATAGTATTGCTGCGGACCGCAACAAGATAGGGCAGGCCTTTATCGCGAATGGCGGCGAACCGATTGGAAATTTCGGCGTCGTCAGGTGCCGTTTCCTCAAACGATGCCGTGCCATGCAGAACATGGTGGCGATAAATTGCCGTGATGGCCGGGATGTCTTCAAGTCCGGCGTCGCGGATGGTGATGTTTGGTGACAGGGCTGGGGCAACGTCTTTAGTCGCGGCGTTCGAAGGCATGTTTTTTATCCGGCATGATGATGTTTGAGCTGACATTACGCCTAAATGCAGCATAAGTTTAGCTTTGATAAATTATGCACAGCATAAGGAAAAATTTGGTATGCGTGCACTTAACCTTGATCAGCTTCATGCCTTTGCCGATGTTGTCGCACTGGGAAGTTTTTCGGCCGCAGCCGATAAGCTTAATCTCAGTCAGCCTGCCATCAGCCAACAGGTGCGGCAGCTTGAAACCCGCATGGGTGTCAAATTGATTGAACGCGTTGGCAAACGTGCCGAAGCCACACCGGCGGGCTTGGCCCTTTTGGCCCATATCAGCGACATTGATGCATCTGTGCGCGCGGCCGAGGATGCCGTGGCAGGATTTTCAAGTGGTGCAGCCGGTCGCGTGCGGATCGGAACCGGGGCAACAGCCTGTATCTATTTCCTGCCGGCAATTCTGGAAAGGCTTCAACGCAGCTTCCCAAAACTCGAAATCATGGTTCGTACTGGCAATGCTGGCGATATCGTTCGTGCGATTGAGGATAACAAGCTCGATATCGGCCTTGTGACCATGCCATGCAGTGGGCGGAGCCTTTCGGTAACGCCGATCATGACCGATCCGTTTGTCGCAATCTTTCACGCAGATGCCGATGTCGGGGATGTTATTCGCCCTGTCGATCTGGAAGCGATGCCATTGGTGCTTTATGAACGCGGTGGATTGACGCGCACATTGGTCGATGATTGGTTGCGCAAATCCGGGGTTAATGGTCGTTCGGTGATGGAGCTTGGCAGTGTGGAGGCGATCAGGGAACTTGTCGGGGCAGGCATCGGTGCGACGATCCTGCCTGAAATGGGTGCAAGACCAGATCGAACCCAGTTTCCCATCAAGACCCGCCCGTTGTCACCGCCACTCGTGCGCGAACTTGCTCTCATCATGCGTCGCGACAAGACTCTCACACCGGGACTACAGGCCGTCTGCAATAGCCTGAAAGCAGCCGCTGACAGGCGCAAAACTGATCGGTAAACCGGTCAGTCTTCCTCAGAAATGAAGAAGGTTGGAAAATCCGCATCCGGCTCCGGCGCGTGAAGCGCCACACCAGCCGTCGTGATCATTTCGGCGATATGATCCGGCGGCGGGCAATCGGTGAAGAACGCGCTGACATCGCGGATGGAACCGCCGCGGACAACGGCGTTGCGTCCAAACTTTGTGTGATCGGCAACCAGATAGGATTTCCGGGCATTTTTCAGGATGGCAGATCGGGCGCGGACTTCCTGTTCATCGAAATCAAGCAGGCTGCCATCCGGATCAATCCCGCCAACGCCAAAGATGCCGTAATCAACCTTGTAGCTGTTAAAGAACGCCTCGACCTCAGGACCAAGGACATCCCGGTCACGATTGCGCAGGCGGCCGCCAATCAGGGTCACCTCAAAGCTGTCATTGGTGGCAGCGACATAGGCGACATTGAGGTTATTGGTGAAAATCCGAAGGTCGCGATGTTGCAACAACGCATTGGCGACAAGTTCCGGGGTGGTGCCAATCGAAAAGAACAGCGACGCCCCGTTGGGAATTTCGCGCGCCACCAGGGCCGCGATCTTGCGCTTGTCATTGACATTCAGGACCTTGCGCGCCCGATAGGCGATGTTTTCATGCTCAAGGGCGGGTTCAACACCGCCGTGGCGACGGCGGAGCAAGCCCTCATCGCACAGCGCATTCACGTCGCGCCGAATGGTTTGCGGGGTGACTTCAAAGCGTTCTGCAAGTTGTTCGATGGTGCGAAAGCCATCAGCACGGACAAGTTCGACAATGCCTGCCTGGCGTTCGGTTGGGCGTTTTTGCATGGAAACGTGTCTTTGGTGTTGTTCATTTGAAAAGCAGCCGAATGGTATGTCGCCACCATGTCGGTTGCGTTACCGTTTCGCTGCATTACTGTGAAACAAACCTTACGCAAGCAGGGCTTAAACCCCAACGAAAAAGGCCGCCCGGTGGGCGGCCTTTGAAATTCGATCAGGATTTGAAGAGGTTTTCGGCCGCTTCCATGTAATCGGAAGTTTTCGGCTCGTCTTTCTTCTCGTCCTTTTTCTTGCCGGGATAATCCGGTTCCGGATTGATCTGCAGTTCTTCGGGCAGCGGATCCGGCTCGACATCCTTGGCGATCTTTTCCGGGTTCTTCGAACGGGCAATCACGACCTGTTTTTCAAGGTCAAGCTCGGTGCAAAGGCCCATGGTGACCGGGTTGCGCGGCGTCAGGTTGGCCGAGTTCCAGTGCGAACGATCACGGATCTTGCCAATGGTGTCCTTGGTGGTGCCGATCAGCTTGCAAACCTGCGCATCGGAAAGTTCCGGATGGTGTTTGAGAAGCCATGCAATCGCATTCGGGCGATCCTGACGTTTGGAAACCGGGGTATAGCGTGCACCCTTCGACTGCGCGCGCGGGCGCGGCAGGTCGGATTTCGCCATTTTCAGGAATTCGCGCGGGTCTTTTTCGCAACGCGCGATTTCTTCTTTGGTCAGCTGACCATTGGCAACCGGATCGAGGCCAACGATACCCTGGCCGACGTCACCGTCTGCGATGGCCTGAATTTCAAGCTCATGGAGTTCGGTAAAGGCAGCAATCTGCCGGAACGACAAGCCGGTATTGTCGATAAGCCATACGGCGGTTGCTTTGGGCATGAGGGGCTGTGCCATATTTCCTCCTGTTTCCTTCTTTCTCTCTGGAGACCGGCGATGGGTATAAGGCCCAAAAAGCGCGGGAATGTCTGCCCCAGAATATAATCTCTTTAGGTGGTCCGGCAATGCAGCAAGGTCAACCGCGGGGGTTGCTGCGCATCATCGGATCCGCCATTGCGTTCTTTTCGATCAATGTGCGGGTAAATGCAACAATCTGTTGCGGTGTTCTGAAAAGAATATTTCTTTCAGGACCGCAAGCATAGCAATGTTGCCTTGGATCGGTCAGATAAAACTTATCAGACCTTCGTCCATACGCGATCAGTCGACTTCCAGTATCACTTTTCCGATGTGTGCGCCACCCTTCAATGTGGCATGTGCCTCCGATGCCTGTTCAAGAGGGAAGGTCTTGTAAATTACGGGCGCAGCTTGACCGGATTCCAGAAGCGGCCAGACTTTTTCGCGCAACGAAGTAGCAATTGCACCTTTGTTGGCAACCGGCTGCGCACGCAGGGTTGATCCCATCAGCGTCAGACGTTTGAGCAACAGCGGGGTAAAGTTGGTTTCCGCCTTGGGTCCGCGCAAAAAGGCGATGATCAGAATGCGCGCTTCAAAGGCAGCTGCCTTGAAATTCCGGCTGACATAGTCGCCTGCGACCATATCCAGAATAACATCTGCGCCTTTGCCATCGGTTGCGGCTTTGACCTCTTCGACAAAGTCCTGGGTCTTGTAGTTGATCGCGACATCCGCGCCAAGGTCACGGCAGGCCTGACATTTTTCGTCTGATCCGGCGGTGGCAATGACTTTGGCACCAAATGCCTTGGCAAGCTGGATGGCGGTGGTCCCAATCCCCGATGTGCCACCATGCACCAGAAATGTCTCGCCCGCCTTCAGATCAGCTTTGTCAAAGACGTTGTGCCAGACCGTGAAAAAGGTTTCGGGTACCCCGGCGGCGGCTGTCATGGACATGCCTTTGGGTACCGGCAGGCATTGCGCCGCTGGCACTGCAGCATATTGGGCATAGCCGCCGCCGGTAACCAGTGCGCAAACCTTATCCCCGCATTTCCAGTCGGTGACGTTTGATCCAACGGCAACAATTTCGCCCGACAGTTCAAGCCCCGGGATTTCCGATGCACCGGGCGGGGGCGGGTACATGCCGGCAACTTGCATCAGGTCCGGTCTATTCACCCCACTTGCCGCAACCCGCACCAAGACATCATCCGGGCCATGGTTCGGCACCGCGACATCACCCAGCACAAGGGCAGGGGTGTCGGTGTCTTTCGTGATCTCGACGGCTTTCATCTTTTCGGGAAATTCTGGATTGGACATCGGGACCTCGTTGGCGAAAATAGCGTTTTATACCTATCTAGGACATGAAGGAAATTCAATGCCCCTGACCTGACAGGGAATAATGGAGGATGATTGTGGACGAAGAAGAGTTTGCTGTTCTCAAATCGGGTGAATTTGGCTTGCCGCGCAATCTTGAAGGAATGTCGATCACCAGTCTCAAAGACTATCGCGCCGCGCTGGAGCGTGAAATTAAACATGTGGATGAGACGCTCGAACACCGCAAAGGTGTGACCGAAGGTGCAGAAGCATTGTTCAAGAGCTGAAACCTAATCTGGATGCTTCGGCGCGGCATGTTCGATTACTAGACGTGAGGATGGTTTTTTTAAACCTGCGGTTAATTGAAAATTAAACTTGCCGTCTTATATGTGGAATAGAGGGTCATCTGATGGCTCTCTTGTCGAACGTGATGTTTCGATGCCTCCCTGTTAAACTGAGCCGCCCTTTTTTGGGGCGGTTCTTTTTCTTTGTGATTGATTTTTAGCGACTTAGTAGCCTGCCAATTAAGGCAGTGCGCATCTGTGTGTGCGTATTATTCTGCAAAAAGGTACGGGTTAATACGTATTGTCACATTTGTGCCATGAATAGCCTTGACCGCCTCTTAAGCGCTGGCTAAAGTTCGCACACAACAAAAACAAAACCAAAAAAAGTCCGGCAAGTTTAGCAGGTTGAGGTGAGACCGCCCCGAAAGTGGGCGGTCTTTCTATTTGCGCAACTCCCGTCTTGAAGCCGCTCAAAACCTTCCCAATATATTCAGGATGACTCACGAGCATCCCCCGACGTCAAAGGCGGCGTCGTATCAAAGCAATTTCTCGGTTGTTCATTTTTCGCGTACCTACGATGAAGCCTTTACACTGCTGATAGAGGCACGGAATTACCTTTCCGCCCATCGAGGCCAAAGCAAGAAACAGGGCAGTCGCGAAGCCGTTGCACAATGCGTCGAAGAGATGCGCATGACCACGCGATTGATACGGGCAATGGCGTGGCTTCTTGCCGTGCGTGCTGTTGAAGCGGGGGAAATCCCCTGGGATGAGGCTGTCGATATCGATGATCTGATGGTCGATCTTCGGGTCTGTACGGTCAATCCGCACGAGGAATATGGTTTCCTCTCGCCCGGTCTTCTCGATCTGATGGGGCGTGCCCATTCACTTTATATGCGTACCGCCCGTATGGAATTGCAGGTCGCCGCGCGCTGCAACGGCTAATAGACTGCAGCCTTACCCGAACATCGTTTTTGCCCAGGACTGGTTGCGGCGCGGTTGGTTGATAACCGCGCATAGCGCGTTCTGGTGATCACGGGATATAGAAGAGGGGCAGCTCAGCTGCGGGCTTGAACCTGGAAGACCTCAATCGGGTCGGTAAAGCCCTTCATCTGGCGTGTACCTTGCGAGACAAAGCTTGCCCGACTGCCGCTATAGGTATTCTTGACGTTTTCTGAAACCAGTGTTTCGTCACCGCCTGCTTGCGCACAGACACGTGCGGCCAGCTGCACCACACTGCCAAACAGGTCGTTTTCCTCGGCAATGGCTTCACCGGCATTGATGCCGATGCGGATCTGGAATTTCAGATCCTGGCTGGCATTGTGGGACGCCATGTTTTTCTGGATTTCAATGGCGGCCTCTACCGAACTCGCCGAGGACGGGAATACGGCCATGATGCCGTCGCCCATGTGTTTGACTTCCTTGCCATAGTTGTTGATCAGGGCCGTGCGCACGATCTGGTTATGGATATGGACCATCTGCTGCGCGCCATGATCCCCCAGTTCCTGGGTCTTGGCCGTGGAATTGACGATGTCGGTAAACATCAGGGCATGAAGCTTTTTGCCACCAGCACCTTGTGGGCCAGCCGCGGGCTTGTCGCTCCAGTCATTGATTGCTTTGGCAACTGATGACGTGATGCTCTTTTCATCTTTGATATAGGCGTCCATCGACTGGCGGCCCGCGCCATACATATCCTTGTATTTCGGCTCAAGAATATAGTCGTCGACATTCTTGCAGAATGTCTCGGCCATGCTTTTGTTTGCGCCCATTGCCGAAATGCAATCCCGTAAAATGACGCGCCCGTCTTTTTGATCCAGTGCGTGTTTTTCACTGCATGCGTCACAGGCCCCGGCGACATAAAGGTTCACGCCAAACTTGTGATAGGCATCAAGCGACGTCACTTTACGCTGAATAGCTTCGATCGATCCGGTGATGAAGTCGCGCATCTGTTCGCGTGTCGCCCGCATTTCGCGTGTTTCGACCAATGGTTTTTCCGGCGTATCGTCAATCGGCTCCGGTGCGGCCTCTGCCGGTGTGTCGTCCTGCGCGTCTTCTGCGACCTCTACGTCCGTGTCACCATCCTCACGGGCCATTTCGGCCGCCATTTCCGCAGCTGACTTGCGGCGCACATCCGAACCAGATCCCTGTGCGACGCCCGGGCGATTGCCAGCGCGGGCCGTTTTCGATCCTGTCGAACGAAAAGACGCCATCGAAGATCTGCGTGCACGTCCCTTGAACTTTTTGGTCAGCGCCATCAGCATCGGTACGACGCTGGCCAAAAAACCAACGGTGAAGGACAGGAAGTTGGCCTTGTCATAAAAACCCTGACTGATCTTGAGCCCCATCCCCGGCAGGAATTCAAGCCCCTTGGCCGCAAGCAACATGGTGGCAAGGCCAACCGCAATCGCAACACAGAAGGCGACCATCATCTTAAGGCCTAGACCAATAAGGGTCTGGCTTTCTGCAACCGATGCAGTTGGGCGAACAGCTGCGGGTTTCTTTTCGCTCGCAGGTGCCGCATCGTTGGGCTTGTCGGCAGATGTATCTGCCTTTGGCATCATTGGGGCGGGGGCAGGACGCTGCGCATCGGCCTTGGGCGGGGCTGACCGCCTTGGTTTTGCCTGCGGGTTGGTGTTTTCCAGTCTGCCCTGACCGCGCGTTTCGTAAATCACGTATTCGTCAGAGCTGTTGGTTGCGTGGTCGTAAACCTCGCGAATGACTTTCACGCCTGACACGTGATTTGCGCGCTCGATCTGTTTGGCTTCTTCTTCTGCCTGCTTTCTTTGCGCACCAGTAAAGTGACCGTGGATCTGCCACCGGCCTGAACGGTCTTTAACATAGACCTCATAGCTAACCTGGTTACGTGCTGTCACTTGATTCATCTAAGAGCCTGATCATGCGTGCAAGCAGAACAGGGCAGCAGAATCGGTGCCGCCTTATCCTAACGAATGGGATTATGGCAAAAAAATGCCGAAATCACCATCAGATATGCTCAATAACAGCCAAGAGTTGTTCCAACCACAGCTTTTTACCGTCGGCAGCTATGCAAATTCAGGGTTTAGACAAAGAAAAACGCCCGCGGCATCAAGAAGATGCGACGGGCGCTGATCCCACAGAACACAGAAGCGTGTTCTTTGCTTAGTTGCCGATATTGAAACCAGCGAAGCGCTTTTTGAACTTAGCAAGCTGCCCGCCGCTGTCCAGAAGACGGTGAACACCAGTCCAAGCCGGGTGGCTTTTCGGATCGATGTCGAGCTTCAACACATCGCCCGGATTGCCCCAGGTCGACTGCGTGGTGAAGGTGCTGCCGTCAGTCATCTGAACGGTGATCTCATGGTAATCGGGATGGATATCTTTTTTCATCGCCTATCACTCCGGAATTTGAAGCGCGGTGTATAGTGTAAAAAATCGGCTCGCGCAACCCCTGTAACCGGTAATTATCCGATTAACGCCAAATGAGGGGAGTGCAGTAGCGATCAGGCGGTCGTTTAACAGTGGTTGACCCATGTTTCAAGCTTTTCTCGCACCCGTGCTTATGCATACTTGCACAGGCCTCTTTATATAGTATGGTGCGCCAACAATTGATTGTCGCCTTGCCGGGGCATTGGACCCCGATGATAGACGGAGAATATGACTGTGGCCCTTGAGGAAACCCGCTTCCATCAGCTTGCAGACGAAACCATCGAAACGCTGTCTGATGTTATTGATGATGCCTTGGGCGATGACCTTGATGTTGATCTGCAGTCCGGCATCCTGACCATCGAACTCGATTCGGGCGAACAATTCATCATCAACAAGCATGGTCCGAACCGTCAGGTCTGGCTTTCTTCGCCGGTCAGTGGGGCAAGCCACTATGACTTTGATGAAGACAACGAAACCTGGACCTCGACCCGCGGTTCGACCACGCTCCATGATCAGCTTTCGGCTGATCTTGCTGTCAAAACCGGGAACAAGCTTGATCTTGGCTGATCTCTTTATATCGGCCGCGTGGTTACCACTGCATACGGAATAAAGTGCCTTGGCGCGTACACCGACTTCTTCTGCAAAACTCACCGATCGTGAAACCAGCCGGAACCTATCGTCGCTCCGTGCCATTGTCCCGTTCGTCACAAAATACCGTTTGCAGCTGTTCGGCGCGCTGATCGCACTGGTGACAGCATCTGGAACCGTACTTGCGCTTGGCAATGGCCTGCGCATGCTGGTTGACGAAGGCTTTGCCGAAGGTGATGGCGCGCTTCTTGACCGGGCATTGTTCGTTCTGTTTGCGGTAACCCTGTTGCTGGCGGGCGCAAGCTATATGCGCTTCTTCCTGGTTTCCTGGATCGGGGAACGCGTGGTTGCCGATATCCGTTCCGCCGTGTACCGCCATATCATCCGACTGGACTCAGCCTTCTTTGAAGTCACAAGAACCGGTGAAGTTCTTTCGCGTTTGACGACCGACACCACATTGCTTCAGGCGGTCATTGGCTCAAGCGTCTCGATCGCCCTTCGCAATGCCCTGATGTTTGTCGGGGGACTGACGATGTTGGCCATCACCAGTCCCAAGCTCACAGCACTTGTCTTGCTGGTTGTGCCGTTGGTTGTCATTCCGATTGTCGGATACGGTCGGCGCGTCCGGCGTTTGTCGCGCGAGTCCCAAGACAGGGTTGCCGACGTCAGCGCCTTTTCCGAAGAAACCCTCAATGCGCTGCGCACGGTGCAGGCCTATACCCACGAAGAAATCGAAAGCCAACGTTTCAGTGGCCATGTCGAAGGGGCCTTCAGAACGGCGGTTGCGCGTATTTCTGCCCGCGCCCTTCTGACCGCGATTGTTATCGTCATGGTGTTTGGTGCGGTTGGCACCATCCTGTGGATTGGTGGTCATGATGTGCTTGATGGCACGATCTCGGCGGGGGAACTTTCGGCCTTTGTCTTTTATGCCGTGGTGGTTGCCGGATCGGTTGGCGCCATCAGTGAAGTGATCGGCGATTTGCAACGCGCGGCCGGTGCGGCGGAGCGCCTTGTTGCGTTGCTGTCGACGGAACCTGAAATCAAGGCCCCGGAAAACCCCATCGCGTTGCCAGTACCCCATCAGGGTCATGTCAGTTTCGAAAACGTCACCTTCCATTACCCAGCACGCCCGGACCGCTCGGCCCTTGAGGGCCTCAGCCTGTCGGTCAAGCCGGGGGAAACGGTTGCGCTTGTTGGCCCTTCGGGGGCAGGCAAGACCACCGTGTTCCAGCTGTTGTTGCGCTTCTATGATCCGTCAAGTGGCGTGATCAAAGTTGACGGGGTTGATATCAAGACGGCCGATCCGGTCGCGGTGCGCGAACGCATTGGACTTGTCGCACAGGATCCGGTGATCTTTGCTGCCAGTGCATGGGACAACATCCGCTATGGCCGTCCGGGGGCTAGTGATGCCGATGTGCGTGCGGCTGCTGACGCCGCGCATGCCAGCGAGTTCCTTGACCGGTTGCCGGATGGCTTTAATACCTTCCTGGGTGAAAAGGGCGTGCGCCTGTCGGGCGGTCAGCGTCAACGCATTGCGATTGCGCGCGCGATCCTGCGCAATCCGGCCATCCTGCTTCTGGATGAAGCCACCAGTGCGCTGGATGCTGAAAGTGAACAGGTTGTTCAAAAGGCACTTGAAACCATCATGAAAGAGCGCACCACGCTCGTGATTGCGCATCGTTTGGCAACAGTTCTGCATGCAGACCGGATTGCTGTGATTGATGATGGCAAGCTGGTAGCAGTCGGGACGCATCAGGAACTGCTCGAAAGCTCCCCGCTTTACGGGCGTCTGGCCAAGCTGCAGTTTGAACGCGACGCAGCCTGATCTCAGGATAAAGCCAAAGCGCGCTGTATGGCTGTCTTCTATTCGGTTTCTTTACTGCCACATTCTCCCGACCCAAAACGCTGAGCCTAGGCTTCAACAGTGCGGACATCTGTCTTGATGTCGCAGAAACAAAAAACCCGCCACAAGGGCGGGTTTTTGATTTTGGACCAATCGGGGTCTTATTCGGCGCTGGCGATCTTGCGGTTGCCAATTGACAGTTCAGCATACTGTTTGCGCAACACATCAGAATCTGCAAGGAAGCGATCAAGCTCTTCACCCTTAAGCGTCTTGCCACTTGGCATCTTCACGCGGATCGGGTTGACCTGTGCATTGTTCTGCAGGATCTCGTAATGCAGGTGCGGACCGGTGGAGCGGCCGGTTGTGCCAACATAGCCGATGATATCGCCCTGCTTGACCCGCGATCCCTGTTTGAGGCCCTTGGCAAAGCCATTCATATGGGCATAGGCGGTGGCATAAGAATCATTGTGGCGGATCTGGATGTAATTGCCATAACCGCCAT